>NZ_SSBI01000030.1 GCF_004795015.1 Streptomyces sp. A1277
TCGACTTCGTGACCGCGTCGTTCACGTTGATCGCCGGGAACAGCAGAGTGCCGTCGCGGTGCATCTCGTAGAGCCGGTGCACACCCGTCGTGGTCTCCTCCGTGACACCACGGATCTCGGAGGCCAGGGCGGTCCAGTCCAGCGAGCTGTTCTCCAGCACGGCGCGGACGACGGCCAGTTCCTCGTTGTCGGCGGTGGGGAGCACACCCGTCTTCCGGTACTCGACGCCCTTGTGGACGAGGAGGGTGGCGTCACCGCCGTCGTCCAGGATCATGTTCGGACCCGAGTGACCGGGCCACGTCAGGGCCTGCTCCGTGCACCACCAGTACTCCTCCAGCGTCTCGCCCTTCCAGGCGAAGACGGGGACACCGGCAGGAGCATCCGGGGTGCCGTCCGGGCCGACCGCGATGGCCGCGGCCGCGTGGTCCTGGGTGGAGAAGATGTTGCAGGAGACCCAGCGGACCTCGGCGCCGAGGGCCACCAGGGTCTCGATCAGCACGGCGGTCTGCACGGTCATGTGCAGCGACCCCGTGATCCGGGCACCGGCCAGCGGCTGGGCTGCGGCGTACTCCTTGCGGATCGACATCAGGCCGGGCATCTCGTGCTCGGCGAGAGTGATCTCCTTACGGCCGAAAGCCGCGAGGGAGAGGTCCGCGACCTTGAAGTCGGTGAAGGCGACGTTCGGCTGAGCGGGCATGCGTGCTACTCCTCGGGTTCTGATCTGAAAAGTCTGGTGGGTACCGCGTCGCCGTTCACGGCACGTCGTGGAGAGCCGGTGCGATCTCCTCGCCGGCGTCGGCGCCGTAGGCGCGCGAGACCGTGGCGAGCAGGCCGTCGCGATCGACGCTGTACGCCTGCGAGCCGACGGCGCCCAGGGCGGACGCGGCGGTCACACAGCCGAGCCGGGCCGCCGCCTCCAGCGGCAGCCGCGCGCTGACGGCCGCGAAGAAGCCGGCGCGGAAGGCGTCGCCGCCGCCGGTCGGGTCGGTGACCTCCGTGCCGGGCACGGCCGCGACCGTACGCGTCGGCTCGTTCCCGCTGTCGATCCGGGCGCCGTCGCCGCCCAGGGTGGTGACCCAGGTGTCGACGCGTTCGAGCACCTCGTCGCGGGTCCAGCCGGTGCGCTCCAGCAGCAGGGCGGCCTCGTACTCGTTGGTGAGCAGCCACCGGGCGCCGGAGACCAGCTCCCGTATCTGGTCTCCGTCGAGGCGGGCGAGCTGCTGGGAGGGGTCGGCGGCGAAGGGAAGGCCGAGCTGGCGGCACTCCGCGGTGTGCCGGAGCATCGCCGCCGGGTCGTTCGGGCAGACGAGGACCAGGTCCGGGCGGTCCCAGGCGCCGACCAGCCGCCACAGGTCGATGTCGCGGGCCTCTTCCATCGCACCGGCGTAGAACGAGGCGATCTGGTTGGCGTCCTCGTCGGTGATGCACATGAAACGGGCGGTCTGCCGCTCGGCGGAGACGCGCACGGCACCGGTGTCGACGCCGTGCTCCTTGAGCCAGACCTCGTACTCGGCGAAGTCGGTGCCCACGGCCCCGACCAGCAGCGGCCGCAGACCGAGGCTGCCCAGACCGAAGGCGATGTTGGCCGCGACCCCGCCCCGGCGCACGTCGAGCCCGTCGACCAGGAAGGAGAGCGAGACACGGGCGAGCTGATCGGGGATCAGCTGGTCCGCGAACCGGCCGGGGAAGGCCATGAGATGGTCCGTGGCGATGGAGCCTGTCACCGCGATACGCACATTGACTCCTGAACTCCTGTCGGGCGGCCCGGATCCGGGCCGCGGCGAAGACGTGGCCCGAGCGGCCGGTCAGACCCCGGCGGCGGCATTGAGTGCGGCGGCCCGGTCGGTGCGCTCCCAGGCGAAGTCCGGCAGTTCCCGGCCGAAGTGCCCGTACGCGGCGGTCTGCGCGTAGATCGGGCGGAGCAGGTCGAGGTCGCGGATGATCGCGGCCGGACGCAGGTCGAACACCTCGGAGACGGCCTTCTCGATCCGCTCCTGGTCCACCGTGCCCGTGCCGAACGTCTCCACGAACAGGCCCACCGGCTCGGCCTTGCCGATCGCGTACGCGACCTGGACCTCGCAGCGGGCGGCGAGCCCGGCGGCGACGACGTTCTTGGCGACCCAGCGCATCGCGTAGGCGGCCGAGCGGTCCACCTTGGACGGGTCCTTGCCGGAGAAGGCGCCGCCGCCGTGGCGGGCGTAGCCGCCGTACGTGTCGATGATGATCTTGCGGCCGGTGAGGCCGGCGTCGCCCATCGGGCCGCCGATCTCGAAGCGCCCGGTCGGGTTCACCAGGAGCCGGTAGTCGTCGGTCTCCAGCTTGATGTCGTCCTCGGCGAGCTGGGCGAGGACGGCCTCCACGACGTGGCGGCGGATGTCGGGCACGAGCAGCTCGTCCAGGTCGATCCCGGCCGCGTGCTGCGAGGAGACGACGACGGTGTCCAGGCGGACCGGGCGGGTGCCGTCGTACTCGATGGTGACCTGCGTCTTGCCGTCGGGGCGCAGGTAAGGGACGGTGCCGTCCTTGCGGACCTCGGTGAGCCTGCGCGACAGGCGGTGGGCCAGCTCGATCGGCAGGGGCATCAGGTTCGGGGTCTCGTCGGTGGCGTACCCGAACATCAGGCCCTGGTCGCCCGCGCCCTGCTGGTCGAGCTCGTCCTCATCGCCCTCGACCCGCTTCTCGTACGCGGTGTCGACGCCCTGCGCGATGTCCGGGGACTGGGCCCCGATGGACACCGATACGCCGCACGAGGCGCCGTCGAAGCCCTTGGCGGAGGAGTCGTAACCGATCTCCAGGATCTTGTCGCGCACGAGGGTGGGGACGTCGGCGTAGGCACGCGTCGTCACCTCCCCCGCGATGTGGACCTGGCCCGTGGTGATGAGCGTCTCCACGGCGACGCGCGAGGACGGGTCCTGCCTCAGCAGCTCGTCGAGGATGGCATCACTGATCTGGTCAGCGATCTTGTCGGGGTGGCCCTCGGTGACGGACTCCGAGGTGAACAGGCGACGGGACATGGCTCTCCAGAAGGGTGCGTGGTCGGACGGGTGGCGTGCGTGGGCTCATCCCCGCACGTTCCGCGGCAGCTCGGCGTACTGGAGCAGCCGCCGGTCACCCGGAGGTGCGCACGGCGATCGCGCCTCCCACCGTCGTCCGAGGCGCTTGAGAACGGTTCGAAGAGTGCTCGATCCGGCCGGGGCCGCCCGGCCGGGTACGAATGCTCAGCTGCCGACGAGGGCGACGCGGGCGGCGTCCGGCCTCGGGAAGGTGCGACGCGGCCTGATCTCGGCCACCACCGCGGCGAGGGCCGCGGCGAAGGCGTCGATGTCCTGCTGCGTCGTGCCTCCGTGCAGCGAGGCGCACAGGGCGGTGTGGGCACTCCCGGGCCCCGCGAGCAGCGGCGTCTCGTCGGCCACCGTCTTGCGCACCGCCACTCCCCGCTCCGCGAGGCCGCGCCGGATCAGCGCGGCGGACAGCTCCGGGTGGTGGAAGGCGAGCATCGCCGAAGGGCGCCGGCCGGGTGCGAGCAGTTCGATGCCCGCCACCCCGGCAACGGCACTGCGCAGCGCGGGAATCAGGTCCTCGTACGCCGGGGCCGGCTGCTCGGCGCGGTGGGACAGCACGGAGGCGAACGCGGCGACCGCGGCGGTCGTCGGCAGCGGTGAGACGGCCGCGGCCGCGCGGGGGGCCTCGTCGCCCGCGTCCGCCCGGGACAGTGCGTCGCGCAGCGACGGCGCCACGTAGGCGAAGCCGACCGCGCGCGGGCCGCGCAGGAACCGCCAGCCGTCGCCGGTCAGCAGATGGCAGCCGATGCCCGCGACGTCGACGGGCAACTGGCCCAGCGAGTACGCCGCGTCGACGGCGTACAGGCAGCGGTGCGGGGCGAGGAGGCGGCCGATCTCCTCGACCGGGTTGACGAGGCCCCGGTTCGCCGGGACGTGGGAGACGGAGACCAGCGCCACGGTGTCGTCGATGTGCGCGCTCATCCAGTCGAGGTCCAGGTCGCCGTCGGGGCGCAGCGGGACGACCTCCAGCCGGCAACGGGTGCGGTCGCGCACCGACCGGAGCGTGGCGAGATGGGCGGCGCTCTCGTACGGGGTGGTCCAGACCCGGTCGCGTTTGCCGAGCGCGAGACCGGACACAAGCGCGTCGAACGCGGCCGCACCGCCGGTGAACAGTTCGGTGTGCCCGTCGGGGGTGTGGAGCAGGCGTTCGAGCCGCTGGTGGACCTCGCCGTGGACGAGGTCGCCGACCCGTTCCTCCAGTTCGTGGGGCCCGTAGCGGTCCTCCACGCGTACGCACTCGGTGAGGACCGTGCGGACCGAGTCGGGCATACGGCCCTGACCTGCCGTGTTCAGGTGGATCATTTTCAGGCCCTCCCCTGTGCCGGACATTGCCAACTTGTTTGGCAATACATTGCCTACAGAGTGGAGGAGTTGGCAATCCACGCTCCAGCGGCGCTCTAGTCCGGGCGTTCCGAGGCATTACGCCATGGACCGTCCATCGAGGGGAGCACCGGAAGGCGCTCCGCCGCACCGGAGCCGGAAAGCGGCCGTATCCGCAGGTCATGGGCCATAAGGGAGAGGCGCTGCGGTGAATGGCGAAGGGATGCTCCCGTCATCGGTTTGCCCGGCTCCAGGCATTCTTGAGCACATCCCGAGCGGAATCCAAGGCACAGTTGTCAATCTTCTTGCCAAGAAGCCGCACACACCGGCAGAACCGAGTCACAGAAACAGAGGAGTCAGTCATGAAGGGTCTCGCCCGGGGTCTGATCGTCACCGCCACGCTCACCGCCGCCCTCTTCACCGCGGCAGGCGTCAGCTCGGCCGACATCGGCTGGCCCGTCGCCCCGGCCGCCTCCGACTCCGCGAACGGCCACATCGGCTGGCCCGTCGCCCCGGGCACGGACACCGGCACGGACACCGGCACGGACGGAGGCACGGACGGAGGCACCGGCACCGGCACGGACACGGGCGCGACCCCGGCGAATGGCCACATCGGCTGGCCCGTCGCCGGCGCGTGACGCGGGGCGAGCAGCAGACAGCAGGCAGCACCCCGCCCCGCGTCACAGCAGGACGGAGCAGCGGTCAGATGCGCTCAGCGGTCAGCAGCCCTCAGATGCACTCAGCGCTCAGCAGCCCCCAGATGCACTCAGCGCTCAGCAGCCCTCAGGCGCTGTCCGGCTCCTGGACGAGCCGGGGCGACGGCAGGACGGGCGCCGCGCGCAGTTGTGTGAGCGCCTCGGCGAGAACCCGCCAGATCTCGGCGGCCAGGTCGATGTTCCCGCTGGCCTGCGCCTCCTCGGCCAGTGCGCCAAGGCCCCGGACACCGCTCTCGTCGCCCTCCAGCACGCTCAGCTGGTAGCGCAGGACATCGAAGCGCACCCGGTCGCGGTACGTCATCAGCTCGCCCCGGGCCAGCCCGGCAAGCAGCGCGCGGGCGTCGTCGTAGCGGCCGGTGACGAATGCCAAGTCCGCCTTGAGACCGGCCATTTCCTGGTCCAGGGCATCCGTGCGGACGAACACGAGGGCCGCCTCCGCCTCGACGATGCGGCGCTCGGCCGCCGCCGGGTCGGCCGGGGTCCTCTGCAGATACAGCCGTCCGGCCGCGATCCGCAGCCGGACCCACAGGGTCAGGTCCTGGGCGCTGGAGAAGCCGGCCAGCGCGACTTCGAGGATGTGCTGCGCGCCCGCGTGATCGCCTTGCCGCACGCGTACGGCGGCCACCGTCCACAGCGCCTCCGCCCACAGGGTGTCGGAGCGCCCTTCGACCAGGTCCGCCAGTTCGTCGGCGTGGACGCGCGCGTCGGGCAGCCGGCCCGCCTCCGTCTCCACGGACGCCAGGGCGAGCAGCACGGCGGCCCGGTCCTCGACGCCCAAGTCCGCCTCGCAGGCCAGCCGGTGGGCGTCCTCGCTCATGACCAGCGCGGCCTGGATCTCGCCGACGGACCGCAGGCAGCGGGCCAGCCTGGTCAGGCCGCGCACCCGCAGCTCGGGCAGCGCGACCTCGTCGCCCAGGCGGACCAGCTCCTCCAGGTGGGCCCGCTCGCCGACGTGGTCGCCCTCCAGCCGGTGGGACTGGGCCAGCAGCCACAGCGCCTGCCAGCGCAGGGCGGGCGACTCGTGGCTCTCGGCCGCGTACGCCTCACGCAGGACGTCCATGGCGGTGCCGGAGCCGGTGGAGGTGGCCAGCGTGAGCGCGTGCGCGAGCGAACCCGCTGCGGGTTCCTCGAATTCGGCAGGCTGGAGGCCGAGCCGCTCGGCGAGATAGGCCACCGCGCGCTCGGTGGGCTGGCGCCCGCCGGACTCCAGCCGGGAGAGGTACCCGGTGGACATGCCCTCGCCGGCCAGCGCTGTCTGGGACAGGCCGCGGGCCAGGCGGATCTTCTTCAACCGGCTTCCGAACGCGGGCTGTCGCAACATGGACCAATTCCTCGGAGAGCAGCGGTCAGGGACGCGTACGCGAGGGGTGCGGCCACGGAGAACGAACGGGCGGGCCGGGGCCTCAGTGGACATCGAGCCTACGGCCGCTGACAACATCCGGGCAAACGTTTGCCAGAGTCCCCGACCGGATCTCCGGCAGAGCTCACGCCGCCCTTCGGCGCCGCTCCAGCGGCACGCGACCGGGCCCCGAGCGGACTCCGAGCGTTTCGAGGCAAAATGTCGAGCAGCCGTGCCGAGCGCATGTCCTCATAGGGGAGTCGCTGATGAAGTGCCTGGTGACAGCGTCGGGGCCGGAGAAGTCCGATGACGACATCGGCTGGCCGAAGCGGTCGGTCAGTTGCGGGGCAGGATACGACGCGGTCCGACCTTCGGATGGCCCGGGCGGCGCCACTCGCGCGGGTAGCCGACCGAGACCTCCTCGAAGCGCACTCCGTCGTACCAGGCCGTGCGCGGGATGTGCAGGTGCCCGTAGACCACGGTGTGCACGGGGAAGCGGGTGTGCCAGTCGGCCGTCAGCTCGGTGCCGCACCACTGCGCGAACTCCGGGTAGCGCAGGATGCCGGTCGGTTGCCGTACCAGCGGATAGTGGTTGACCAGGACGAGCGGAAGGGCCGGGTCGGCCTCGGCCGCGAGCCGGGCCTCCGTCGCCTTCACCCGGGCCCGGCACCAGGCGTCGCGGGTCGGATAGGGGTCCGGGTGGAGCATGAACTCGTCGCTGCACACGACTCCGGACTTGTACGCCAGGTCCAACGACTCCTGCTTGTTCGCGGCCTCGGGCACCCGGAAGGTGTAGTCGTACAGCAGGAAGAGCGGTGCGACGGTGACCGGGCCGCCGGGGCCGGTCCACACCGGGTAGGGGTCCTCGGGGGTGACCACCCCCAGGCCGCGGCACATCTCCACGAGGTGGTCGTAGCGTTCCACGCCCCGCAGCTGGAGCGGGTCCTCGCGCGGGGTCCACAGTTCGTGGTTGCCGGGCGTCCAGAGCACTTTGGCATAGCGGCCGCTGAGCCGGGTCAGCACCCACTCGATGTCGTGGGACATCTCGCCGCAGTCGCCTGCGACCACCAGCCAGTCGTCGTCCGATTCCGGACGCAGCATCCGCTCCACGAGCGTCCGGTTGTCGGAGAACGCGGCGTGCAGGTCGCTCACGGCCCAGAGGGTCGCGTTCTCCCGGTGCGGCATAAGTGGTGACCTTTTCGTCGTTTCCGCTATCGCTCCAGCCGTACCCGACTGCTCTCGCCCAGGATGACGGAACCGGGCACCCCGGCCCGGTGCGCGATCCGGCCCGGGCTCTCCATGTCCTCCCCCGACGGGACGGCCCGGGTCCGGGACGCGTCCGCTCTCAGGCGGCGAACAGGTCGAACGTCGACGTCCGCCGCGGTCCCGAGAGCACGTCGAGCAGTGGGTCGACCGCCAGCATCGCCTGGTGCAGCCGCTGCAACTGCGGCGACGGTTCGACGCCCAGTTCCTCGATGAGCCGCCCGCGGAGCCGCCGGTACACATCCAGTGCGGAACTCTGCCGGCCGGACCGGTAGAGGGCGACCATGACCTGCGAGTGCAGCCCCTCGTGGCGTGGGTGACGCGCGGTCAGTTCCATGAGCTCGGCGATGAGTTCCGTGTGCCGGCCCATCCTCAGGTCCGCGTCTATCCGCCGCTCCACCGCCACCAGGCGGCTCTCCTCCAGGCGCATGGCCTCGATCTCCAGGACCGGGCCGAGCCGCACGTCGACGAGCGTCTGGCCGCGCCACAGGTCGAGAGCGGAGCGAAGCCGCTCGGCGGCCAGGGCGTTGTCGCCCTCCTCGAAGGCGATTTGCCCCTCACGCGCCAGTTTCTCGTAGACACGGACATCGATATTGAGTTCCGGTATCTGCAGTAAGTAACCGCCGTGCCGAGTGGCCAGCACATCCTTGACGCCGTCGCGCGAGTCGGGACCCATTGCCGTGCCGAGTCTTCGGCGCAGCTGGAGAATATAGGTCTGCAAGGTGGTGAGTGCGCTCTGCGGCGGGTTCGAGGCCCAGATCTCCTCCATCAGAGTGGGGACCGGCACCACTCGGCTGGGATACAGGGCAAGCAACGCCAGAATCTGGCGGGGCTTGCCGGCCGTCGGGACGATCGACCCGCCGTTGACCTCGGCCGACAGCGGCCCCAGAAGCTGAACCCTCACTTCGCCCTCCCCGTTGGCGTCCGCTTGCCCGTGGCCTTCAGTGGCCAGAAAGCTGCGCTGGGGAGCAAGCTATCGGGTCAGGACTCACCGAGTGCTTTTCTCCAGCGACTCTGTAGCGGATTTCAAATAACGCGGTTTACGCAAGCTCTCGTTCTTTCATTTCCTATGACTTCTACTGGAAAAGCCGACCCGGAGTGGAATCAGTGCGCTGCGTCAGCTGATCGGCACGGCACCCGCGCCGCCCAGCGGGAGCACGGCGCCGTTGAGCGGATTGCGTCCGTCGTCGACCGGGCTCGCCAGCAGGGACTTCTGCAACCGTGCGAGCCGGGCCGACGGCTCGATGCCCAGTTCGTGCACCAGGGTGTTGCGCAGCCGCCGGTAGAGCCCGAGCGCCTCGCCCCGGCGGCCCGAACGGTGCAGCGCGATCATGAACTGGGCGTGCAGGTTCTCGTGGGTGCGGTAGCGGCTCACCAGAACCGTCAGCTCGGCCAGCAGCTCGCGGTGGCGCCCCAGCCTCAGATCCGCGTCGATGCGCTGATCGAGGGCGCAGAGCCGGCTCTCCTCCAGCCGCTTGACCTCCATCCCCAGCTGCCCGCCGGTCTGCACCCCGGAGAAGGGCGCTCCGGTCCACAGATCCAGCGCCTGCCGCAGGGTCTCGGCGGCCCTGGGGTAGTCGCCCGCGTCCATGGCGCGGTACCCGATGCCGGCGAGCCGGTCGAACTCCCGTACGTCGCTGACCCCGTCACCGCTGACGAGCATGTAACCGCCGGGGGCGGTCACCAGGACGTCCTTGGAGGTGCGGGCCGGGCGGTCGACGGGATCCTTGAGCAGGGCCACGGTGATGAGGTCACGCACTTGGAGCACGTAGGTCTGCAGGGTCGTACGGGCGCTGCGCGGCGGCTTGCTCCCCCACAACTCCTCGACGAGGACCGACACGGGCACCACCTGATCGGCGTGCAGGGCCAGCAGAGCGAGAACCTGACGCGGCTTCGGCGCGGTGGGGGTGATGGAGACCCCGTTCTCACGCACCTCCAGCGCCCCTAGAGCATCTATGTCCACGCAGCTCGCCTCCCTGGCTTCCGTCCTGTGTGCACAAGGATCACATTAAAAAACAGCACAGGCGGTTTGTCAATTGAGCCGTTGCGCCCAACGCCCCTATGACAAAAGGGGTTTAAAGCCACTTTTACGCCCCGGTTATTGGGGCGGGTTGCCATGTTTTCGGGATGGCAGGTCGGCGTGCTTGGAGCCCAGCATCGCCAGGGAGCGGATGAGCACCTGCCGGGTCTCGGCCGGGTCGATGACGTCGTCGACGAGGCCGCGCTCGGCGGCGTAGTACGGGTGCATCAGCTCGGTCTTGTACTCCTTGACCATGCGGGTGCGCATGGCCTCGGGGTCCTGGGCCTCGGCGATCTGGCGGCGGAAGATGACGTTGGCGGCGCCTTCGGCGCCCATGACGGCGATCTCGTTGGTGGGCCAGGCGTAGGTGAGGTCCGCACCGATGGACTGGCTGTCCATGACGATGTAGGCGCCGCCGTATGCCTTGCGCAGGATCAGCGAGATCCTGGGCACGGTGGCGTTGCAGTAGGCGTAGAGCAGCTTCGCGCCGTGCCGGATGATCCCACCGTGCTCCTGATCGACGCCGGGCAGAAATCCCGGCACATCGATCAGCGTGACCAGCGGGATGTTGAAGGCATCGCACATCTGGACGAACCGTGCGGCCTTCTCGGAGGCTTCGATGTCCAGCACACCGGCGAGCGCCTGGGGCTGGTTGGCGACGATGCCGACGACCTGGCCGTCCATCCGGGCCAGCGCGCAGATGATGTTGCGGGCCCAGCGCTCGTGGATCTCCAGGTAGTCGCCGTCGTCGACGAGCTCCTCGATCACCTTGTGCATGTCGTACGGGCGGTTGCCCTCGGCCGGCACCAGGTCGTACAGCCGCTCGCCACGGCGGTCCGCGGGGTCGTCCGAGGCCACCACGGGCGGGCTCTGACGGTTGTTCTGCGGAAGCATCGACAACAGGTAGCGGACTTCGGCGATGCAGGTCTCCTCGTCGTCGTACGCGAAGTGCGCGACGCCCGAGGTCTCCGCGTGCACGTCCGCGCCGCCCAGGCCGTTCTGGGTGATCTCCTCGCCGGTGACCGCCTTGACGACGTCCGGGCCGGTGATGAACATCTGCGAGGTCTCGCGGACCATGAACACGAAGTCGGTCAGGGCCGGGCTGTAGGCCGCGCCGCCCGCGCACGGGCCGAGCATCACACTGATCTGCGGGATCACCCCGGACGCCCTGGTGTTGCGCTGGAAGATCCCGCCGTACCCGGCGAGCGCCGAGACGCCCTCCTGGATACGGGCCCCCGCACCGTCGTTCAGGGAGACCAGCGGCGCACCGGCCGAGATGGCCATGTCCATGATCTTGTGGATCTTCGTGGCGTGGGCCTCGCCCAGCGCCCCGCCGAAGATCCGGAAATCGTGCGCGTACACGAAGACCGTCCGGCCCTCCACCGTGCCCCAGCCGGTGATCACACCGTCCGTGTACGGCTTCTTCGCCTCCAGACCGAAACCCGTCGCCCGGTGCCGCCGCAACTGCTCCACCTCATGGAACGACCCCGGGTCCACCAGCAGCTCGATGCGCTCGCGGGCCGTCAGCTTGCCCTTGGCGTGCTGCGCCTCGGTCGCCCGGTCACTGGGTCCGCGCCGGGCCTGCTCGCGCAGCGCGTGCAGCTCGGCCACCCGTCCACCGGCATCTCCCGTCCCCGACTCCGTGAGCCCGGAGGCCATCGCCACAGCCATGTCAGTCCCTTCCCCCAGCACCTGGACCATCCCTGTCACCGCCAGCTGCCGGGCGCCCGGTACGGCCGGGGCTCCGGCCACCGGCGCCACTGCGGCTCCAGCGCCTCGCCCTGCCGCCGCCGGCCCCGAGCGCGCAGGCCGAGCAGCAGGACGGTGAGCGCCGCCACCTCCTCGGCACCGGCCCGTCCCCGCTCGACGCGCAGCAGGTCACCCGCCCCGTGCTCGCTGATGTCCGGGTCCTTCATGACGGCCTCCTCAGACTTGTTCGATACGCCCGGGCGCGGCCCTGGGGGCGTCTTGCCGATCATGGCCGGGTCCGCGACGCCTGGCACTAGGTCCGGCCCGTCACCACCGACCGCAGCGCGGCCGCGAGCGCGTCCGCGCTCGCCTCGGCGCTTCCCGTGCCCGCCATCACCACGACCGGGTCCCGGCCGGGCGCGACGGTGCGCGCGATCTCGTACGCCGTCACCGCGCCCGGCCCGCACCCGCACAGCAGCAGCCCGCCCCCGCGCACCGCCTCCACGAGAGCGGACGGCAGGGCGGGCGGGGGTCCCTGGCAGCGCAGTTCGACGATGCGTTCCGGGCCCTCGTGCAGGCGGGCGAAGCGGTCGTAGGCACCGGGCACCACGCCCTCCTGCGCGACCAGGCAGATGACGTCCGCGCCGGGTTCTCCGCGCCGCAGCGTGGTCAGGGACGGCGCCCGGGCCCCCGGCGCGCCGGACGGCCGTACCGCCGCACGCGGCACGTCCAGGCCGTCCAGCACCTGGACGAGCTGCGCGACGGTGGCGCCCGCGTCGGTGAACTCCGCCAGGGCACGCAGCATCCGCACGCAACTCGACAGCAGCAGCGCGGCGTCGTCGTCCCGCAGCACCGCGCGGTCGTAGAGCGAGGTGAGACCGAGGCCCCCGTCGGGCTCGTGGCGCGCCACGAGCGTGACCGCGGCGCCACTGCCGCCGACGAGGCGCGGCACGTCGACCCGGACGCCCTGGGCCTCCAGTTCCGCACGCACGGCCGGGACCATCGGCGGCCTGCTGTCGAAATCGACCGTGGTCTGCGCCGGCCGCATCGCGCGGCCGCTCCACTGGCTCAGCAACTCGTCGCTGACCCATGGGTAGTTGGCCATGTCCAGTCCGGCGTCGCGCAGCCGCAGCATCAGCGCGTCCAGGGGTTCCGCCGGGTCGACGGTCACCGTCAGGGGGGCGCAGCCGCCCAGCAGGCCCGGCACATCGGCGGCCTCCGGCAGCGCGACGTCCCTCCCCGACAGCCGCACGCCGAAGGTCACGTGCCCCGGGCGCACGGGGTCCTGCTGCGTGCCCCGGTGCAGCAGCAGCGCCCACACCAGGTGCAGCGCGCTGCACTCCCCGGCGCCCCGGGCCGTCGCCCAGGACCGCAGCCGCAGCACCTGCGCCGGGCTGAGCCGGCGCCGCATCCGCGCGTCCCCGCTCTGCCGGGTTGGACCGCCCGGCCGGCCGGGGCCGTCCGCGGCGTCCGGCGGCGGGGCGGCCCGGGACCAGTAGGCGCGTGCGGCGTCCGGGGACTGCGCGGCCAGCCAGCGGGCGTGGTCGCGGACATCGGGGCGCCGTTCCCCTCCGGGCAGCGAACCGCCCGCCAGGTACGCGCGGTAGAAGGCCCGCAGGAGGACGTGTACGGCACGCTCGTCCAGCAGCGCGCGGTGGTACGTCAGCAGGACGCGGGTGGCCGGCCCGGCCCCGTCCGCGCCGGTCGGGGCGTCCTCGAACAGCGTCAGCCGCAGCAGCCCGGCCCGGTCCAGCGCGAACCCCTGGGCGCGGTCGTCCTCCAGCAGGTCGTTCCAGGACCGGATCGCCGTGCGGGAGCGGTGGGCGACCTCGATCTCCGCGTGGTCGTGCAGCACCAGCCGGGGGGCGGCCACCCAGTCGAACGCGCTGCGCAGCACCGCCTCGCGGGCCGCCACCGACTGCCACGCCGCCACGAAGCGGTGCGGGTCCAGGGGGCCCGTCCAGCGCAGGGCCACCTGCTCGACGTGCCGGCCGGGGTCGTCCGGCGCGCGGACGGCCGCCCGCACCCGTGCGCGCTGGGTGCCCGACAGCGGCACGGTCCGCGCGCCCCCCGGCAGCAGCAGGAGATCGGCGAGCAGTTCGGGCGTCAGCGGCGCCCGGGCGCGGGCGGTGTCGCGCGGGACGAGCGTGAGGGTGTGGTGGCTGTCGGTACGGCTCGTGAACAGGACGGAGAAGGCGTGGTGGCGTTCGACGAGCCGGGCCGCCAGCTGGTCGGCCTCGGCCGGTGTCAGCGCCCCGTACAGCTCCAGCACATGCGAGCCGTCCGGCGTCGTGGCGGACGCCGTATGGGTCGCGCACAGGACGCCGCCCGGGCTCGGGCGTCCGCCGCTCATCCCCGGTCCCGCGCGCCCTCGTCCTCCGCGGCGGAGGTGCCGGCGGCCGCGGACGGGTCCGCCGCCCGTCCGGGCAGCGCACCGCGGTGGGCCTCACTCACCAGATACCGGTCCACCCGGTGGGTGTCGAAGGTCCAGGCGTCGGTGTCGGGTGCGGGCGCGGCCAGCCGGGTGCGCCCCTCGGCGTCCTCCTCGAAGCCGACCCGGGAGAAGCTGTGGCGCAGGCCGTAGCCGAGTGCCTTGGTGTACGCCTCCTTCAGGGTCCACAGCCGCAGCAGTTCCGCGCGCTGTCGCTCCGGGGGCAGCGCGGCCAGCCGCCGGGCCTCGCGGGGAGTGCACATCTCCTCGCCCATCAGGTCGAAGGGGATGGACCGGTCGGCCCGTTCGATGTCCACGCCGATCGCGCCCGTGCGGCTCACCGCGACGACGAGCAGTTCGTCGGTGTGCGCCAGGCTCAGCGAGAGCTCGTCCCAGCCGCGCACCCCGGGCCGCCCGCCGGGCCGGAAGGTGAAGTCGATCGCCTGGACGGGAACCTCCAGGGCGGCGGCCACGGTGTACTTCATGACATAGCGCGAGGCGGCGAACCCCAACCGCTGCACGCTCCCGGGGAACTGCCGGTAACGGGGCCAGTCACGGCCCAGCGTCCGGTGCAGCTCGGGATCGAGCAGCGCGGCCGGGGCCCACACCCCCCATGTGGTGTGCACGACCACGCGGCCCGCGATGCCGAAACGGTCCTGCACCGAATCCCAGGGCCCGTCGGGGCAGTTCACGTACACCGGTGCCCCGCCGGCCGCGGTGGTCTCCCCCGCGCCCCCGGCGGTCACCACAGGATCCTGGTGGCGTGGAGGTCGCTGTCGGCACCCAGCCGGTCGCGCCGGTCCAACTCCGCCTCGACACCCGCCTGCGCCGCGTCGAACGGGCCGACCGGTGGCAGGCCGAGGCGCTGGACTGCGCGGGCGAGCGCCACCGGCACCCAGCCCCCGGAGCCGAGGAACCGGCTGCCGCCGTGCCCGGCCGCGTCCCTGCCGACCGCCAGCACCACGCAGGCCGTGAGGAGTTGGGCGTACCGCTCGGCCGCCGCCGCGCCCGCGCCGGGCACGTTCCGGTCCGGTCCGGTCAGCAGCCGGCGCTCGGCGAGCAGCCGCTGCGCAGCCCGGGCCTGCCCGGCATCCCGGCCGGCCGCGCCCGGGCCACCCCGGGCCACCGCGGCATCGAGGGCACCGTGCAGCTCGGTTTCCCAGTCGACGGGCGGGGCCTCGTCGCCGGCCGCCGCGCCCCCGCGCACCGCGGTGAGGTGGGCCGCGGCGCGCCCACCACCGGGGCCGGCCGACGACGGCAGCGCGCGGATGAGCTGGGCCCTGCAGTCGGCCGTTCCGCTCGCCTCGCGTACCCGGGGCACCCCGGCCGCCGTCCGCACGCACCACCGCAGCGCGGCGCTGTCGGGCCCGTGACCGCACTCGCCCAGCGTGAGCACGGCCTCGTCCAGGATCTCGGCGGCCAGCGCGGGTACGACGCAGCCCGCCGCGGCGCGCAGCGACCGCCCCGTACCGGGCGAACGGCTCAGGGAGCGCAGCGCCACGGCCGTCAGGCTCTCGCACACGAGCAGGTCGGCGAAGCTCCGGGCGAGGGAGGCACGCCAGCGCGACAGTCCCGGTGTCCGCCGCTCCCCCTCGGCGACGGCGCGCACCGCCGCGCGCAGGGCGGTTCCGGCCGCGGCGCTCAGTGCCGCGGGCCCCAGCAGCCGGGTCAGTTCCACGGTCCGGTCCGGCAAGGGCCCGTCGGTGGCGGACAGGGCGGCTACGACAGCGGCATGGCCCTCCTCCAGGTCGCGGCGCAACAGCGGGCGCAGGGCGGCGGCCATCACGTCACCGCCGGCGAAGTGCCCGCCCGTGCCGGCCGGCCGGATCTCGGACTCGATGACGTCGGCGAGCGCGGACAGCTGCCGCCGCCCGCCCTGGTGGGCCAGGGCGTAGTGGCCGTACGGATTGGCCCGGTCGCGCGGGTCTCCCAGCAGCGCCTCCAGACGCCAGGCGCGCTGGGTGACGGCGGCCGGCAGCGGCGCCGCCGCGTGGAAGGGCGGCACGACGGCCGGCGTGACCGCCCGCTCGACCCGCAGGAGCGATCCCTGCCCGCTGGGGTCTTGCGTTTGGATCATGCCCATCGGCGTGCCCTCCTCGTCGGTCCTGCCCGTGCGGTCGGTCACCCCACGTGGCGCAGGGCGCTCTCCGCATGCCACTTGGCCAGCCCGAGGATCTCGGCAGCGGCCTGCCCCAGCCCCGTACGCACCTCGTGGCGCGCGTCGGTGAGGGTGGCCCCGGCACCGAGGAACGAGGCGAGGGCCTCTTCCCTGAGCATCACCGAGTGCGTACAGACGACCGTGAGCCCCGTGCTGTCCGGCAGCAGGGTCCACCGCACGGTGTGCCCCGCGAGGATCTGCGGGGCCACGACGTCCTTGTGGACGATGCATCCGGCGGCCGGGAAGCAGAGCCGGACGGCGCCCGAGGTGACGGTGTCGCCGCCGTCCCAGGCGGTGCTGTCGATGTCGACGATCTGCACGCCCGGGGCGTCCGTGCTGACCTCGGTCCACTCGATGTGCGGCACCAGGTCGGGCCAGTCCTCGACGCGTTGGAGGAAGTCGTAGACCAGTTCGGGCGGCCCGGTGGTGCGGACGCTGTCCGAGAAGGCCAGCAGCAGTTCGTCCAGCCGCTCCCAGCGCTCGGCCACCGCCTTGACCTCGTCGAGCCGGGCCCTGACCTCCGTGTCGAGCGCCTGCGCCGCCGCACCGGCCCAGGGCGCCGGAAATGGGGACGCCCCCAGTTCGCGTCGCAGGCTCAGCACGCTGCCGCCCTTGCGGTCGGTCGTCACCCGCCAGACGCCGCACCCGATGACCTGCTGCGTCGCGGGATCGATCCGCTCGGTCTCGATGGTTCTGGCGTGCGGGTGCAGGTGCCGGCGCACATGCAGGGCGCGCAGGCCGTCGCTCGCCATGTCCCACAGGTGCAGCAGCTCGTGGGAGCCGTCACCGTCGATGCGCTCCGTATGGACGTACGACGGAAACAGCACGGGCCATCGGAGCGGGTCCGCGAGCAGGCCGTAGACCACGCCGACGGGAGCCGCCACCGGGATCGCGTGTTCGGCCACGTGTGCTTGGTACGAGGACATCCGTGCTGGCCCCCTCTCCAACGGCCCGGATCAGCGGACCAAGGATGCGGCGTCCGGCTGGAGTACGACTTGAGGCAGGCAGGACCCGGCGACCCGTCAGCCGGAGGCGGCCGTCCCGGCCGCCAGCCCGCAGCCCTGCCCCGGCCACTCCTCCGGAGCCGGGGCGGACAGCCAGGACAGGAGGAATTCCCGGAACGGGACCACGTGCGCGTACGGCGGCTGCTCCGGACCCCGGGTGCCGCCGAGCAGCACCACGCCCGCGATGGCCGCCGAGATGACGGTCGCCGCGCCCTCCGGGGAGACCTCTTCCGGGAGTTCGCCGGCCTCCTTCGCCCGTTCGAGCAGGTCGCTGACCCACTCGTACCACCAGACGACGACACCGCCTCCGCTCTTGCGGGAGGGGTCGCCGCCCAGCCGGAGGCCCGCCCGGGTCACGGGGTCCGCACCGACGGCTTCGAGCAGGCGCGTCACAGTGCACGCCAGGCACTGGAGCAGGGTGGCCGAGGACGCGCTGCACTGCTCGACCATGCTTCGCAGGGTGAGTTCGGCGGTGTTCTCGACCGCGGCCGCCAGCGCGTCCTTGTTCGAGAAGTGGAAGTGCAGGGCACCGGTGCTCACGCCGGCCCGTTTACTGATCACGGGGAGGGAGGCCAGGGCGTATCCGTCGTCGGCGAAGACCTCCGCCGCCGCGTTGATGAGAGCACTGCGTGTGCGGGCCGCCCGCTCCTGCTGGACCATGGGTTCCTCCTCATTCCGCCCTGAGCGGCGCGCCGAGTCCCCCCACTCCGGTCTCTCCGCGGACAGCGGTGTCCTGGCTCGAAAACAATACCAAACCGCATGCCTGGTTGGTTTATGGGGAGCTGACACGTCCGCCACCGGTCGCGGACGCGCGCAACGCCTGAAAAAACGAGGAAGAGCAGGTACGCGCACATGTGGTCGCCAGGCGGTCCGCTGTTTCCCGCTGACGCTGCTGCCGACCGCACCGGATCACGGTGCGGCCGGCAGCAGCAGGAATCAAGGGGTTCTCGAGTGCGGTATGCCTGCTACGTGCCGACGGACACGAACGGCATGTCGGGCTCATCCTGGATCTCGGCCAGGACCCGGGCACCGCGGTCCGGCGCGGTGTCCAGTCTGATCAGCGCCGCAGGCGTGGCGACGGCAGGCAGTACGTGGTTGTAGAGAACGGAGATGCGCTGGTGGAGATCCTTCCAGCCGGACTCCGCCTCGGACATCGTCTGGGTCCCGATCCACGCGCCGACGAAACACTGCGCGGTCTCCTCGGGGTTCACGTGCGGCAGCGCCTCGCCCCGCTCCTTCGCCTCGGTGACGAGCTTGGCGATCAGGCCGGCCCAGGCGGGCCACGCGCTGCCGAACCGGGCGCGGCCCTGCATGTCGGCCGAGAGGCGGATACCGGCGAGCAGGATGACATCGCGGGGAATCCGGTGGGCCAGTGTCATCCCGATGTCGACCCACTCCTGCAGCCTCAGATCGCGCGGCGCCCACCGCGCGGGGTCGACCTGCGCCTCTATGACGCCGCGCGCCAGGGCTTCCTTGGAATCGAAGTGGAAGTAGAGAGCGCCCTTGGTCACGCCGGCCCGCTCAAGGATCTCGGCCATGGTGGCCGCTGCGTAACCCCTTTCGGCGAACACCCCGGCGGCGCCCTCTATAACAGCGCGGCGGGTACGTATCGCACGCTCTTGCTGTGCCATGACCCTCCTCCGGTGGCGAACAAAACCGAACGGGACGTACCTTACCCGTTTACAGCCCTGTACGCCGCTCCCCCCTGGGGCCGTTCAGGGAAGAGCGGTGCCACATTCCGGGGTCACCAGGCGGTCCGTCCTCCGTCCACCGGCACCGTCACGCCCGTCACGAAGCTCGCCAGGTCACTACAGAGCCAGGCGGCCGTCTCCGCCACCTCTTCCGGGGCCGCGGCCCGTGCCTGCGGCGCGGACCGGTGGGCCCGCGCCTCGGTTTCCGGTGAGTTCGCGAACCACTCGCCGGTCATCTCGGAGCGGGTCAGCCCCGGAGCGATCGCGTTGACGCGGATGCCCTGCGCGGCGTACTCGACGGCGGCCGCCTTGGTCAGCCCGATCACCGCGTGCTTCGACGCGATGTAGGGCGCCCCGGTGGCGGAGGCCACCAGCCCACCGACACTGCTGGTATTGACGATGGCCCCGCCCTTGCCCTCCAGCATGGCCGCGATCTCGTGGCGCATGCAGTTCCACACCCCGGTCACGTTCGTCCCGACGACGCGTTCGTACACGTCGTCGCCGATGAGGTGCATCGGGGTCCTCGGGAGGCCGACGCCAGCGTTGTTGAAGGCCACGTCCAGTCGTCCGTGCCGCTCCACGGTGCTCTCCACCACGCGCCGTACGGCCTCCCCGTCACGCACGTCCAGGACCTGGTGGGTCGCCTCGGCACCCGTGCCGCGCAGCTCGTCCGCGAGCTCGCGCAGCCGGTTCTCCCGACGGGCCGTCAGCACGACGACGGCACCGTGCCGGGCGAACACCCGCCCGGCGGCGGCCCCGATACCGCTGCTGGCACCGTGGACGATCGCGACCTTCCCCTCCAGGATCGGGGCGGTGCCGTTCATACGCACACCTCCGCGCTCTCCGGCCGGGCCGCGTCCTGCCAGACGGTGCCCGCCCCGGCCTCCCGGTCGAGCCTGCGCACCAGGGCCTCGTCGATCTCGTCGAGCGAACCGACCACGTGCCGGGCACCGGCCGCACGCATCAGGGCCGGCTGGAAGCCGTGCTCGAAGCTGCTGGGATGTCCGATGAAGGGCACGTCCAGCTCGCGGGCCCGGGCCGCGAACGAAGCGGCGTCGTCGATGAAGAGCACCTGCTCGCGGCGGAGGCCGAAGCGATCCTCGGCGATCTCGCGGATTCCGGGCCGGAAGTCGTTGGTGCAGATGTACCCGGGAGCGGTGAACCAGCTGGCCCGCTCCCCCAGATGGCGCTCGAAGTGGTCCGCCCCGAGGCCGCCGTAGCACACGAGGCCGAGCCCCAGCGCCCGCAACCGATCGAGTAACGGCAGGGCACCGTCGATGAGTCGCACCGGCTGCGTGCGCAGGTAGCGCTCACGGGCGGCGAAGTATGCCTGGATCACTTCCTGTTCGGTCGCCCTCACGCCGGTGGCCTCGGCCAGGACACGCGCCGCCGTGCTCTGGGTCTGCGACAGCAGCCGCTGCTCCAGCCCGGCGGTGTAGGTGCCGCCCCACTCGGTCACGAGCTGGTGCAGGACGGGGCTGAACGTGTCGTTGAGCAGGACTCCGTCGATGTTGACCGCGGCGAGGCGGAGCGTACAGAGTGGTGCGTTCATCTAGGCGATCTCCCTGTCGGTCTGAGGGTCTGACGGTCACCCTGGGCATCCCGCGGAAAAACATCGCACACAGCAGGTTTCTGTGTTGGTGTATTTCCTCACCTCGGAGCCGATGAACACCCCTTAAGTCCGATTCTCCCTGCTTTCCACCCCTATTTGACGCAGCGAACGCTCAGCAAACCGGAATGTTGGACTCAAGTAAACGAGCCACACTTGGCAGAGATTTTACTTTCGGTCTCACGTTAAGAAAACCGGTAGGTCCGTATCTTATAGGCGTCGTCGCTGACCGCACATTCAAGACGGGGGTCCCCATGGCTCTGTCCATCGCCAGTGGCAATACCGAACTGCCCGATATGCCCAAGCTCACTACGACGGTGCCCAAGGAATACGTCCATCGGGCGTCCCTGGCCGAAGTGTTCCTCACCGGCTGTACCGCCCAGGAAGGACTGTCCTTCACCCTCACCGGGCAATGGCCGCGCGCTCACACCCTCTTCAACAGCGCGGACGGGCGCAGCCACGACCCGCTGCAGGTGGCCGAGACGTTCCGTCAGGCCGGCATGTTCCTGGCGCACGCCGAAATGGGCATACCACTCGGCCACCACTTCGTGATGTGGAACCTGAACTACACGACGCATCTGGAAAACCTGGACATAGGCCCGCACCCGACCGACTTCGTGCTGGACGTGAGATGTGCGGACATCACCTACAGCGGGCGAAGAGTCAGCCAGTTCCACATGGAGTTCGCCATCCACCGGGACAGCGCCCTCGTCGCGCACGGAACGTCGCACTTCTCCGCCATCGCCCCGCGCGTCTACGCCCGCCTGCGCGCGAGCCGTCCGCAGCGCGACGACTCCGCGGTGCCGTGGCACGAGCCGACGAGTGCGCCCATGGCGCCGGCCTCCGTAGGCCGCCACCTCGCCGCCGATGTGGCGCTCACGCCGACCGGGGATTCATCGCGCTGGCTGCTGACTCCGGACCTGAACCACCCGATCTTCTTCGATCACGCCGGGGACCACCTGCCCGGCATGGTGCTGCTCGAAGCAGCGCGCCAGGCTGCGTGCGCCCTGACCGCCCCCCTGGTGATGCCCCCTTCGAGCGCGGCCACGGTCTTCCACCGCTACGCCGAACTCGACCGCCCCTGCTGGATCGAGGTGACCCGGCTCTCGGCGGAGCACAGCGAACTGATGACCGTGGAGGTCGTGGGGCGGCAGGACGGCGAGGCCGTCTTCACCTCGACCATGACCGGCCCCTTGCAGCCCCTGTGAGACCGCGCTGCGGCCACGGGCCAGGCTCCGCGACCCGCCGTACGCGGTTCAGGAACGGGCCGGAACCGTCTCCGCCGTGCCCTGCGAGCGGTTGGTCTTCTCCCCCACCTCACCCGGCGCGACCGTGCGCGGGTCGACCGCCTCCAGGGGCGAGCCGACCTTGTACGGGCACTCGGGGTCGTCGGGCCGGTTGGGGCGGTCGTGCGGCAGCAGGTAGAACGTGCGGCGGGCGAACAGGCCGCTGCCGAGGCTGCGGGGCGCCTTCGGGGCGAGGTTGGAGTAGCCGATGAGACGGCCGTCCCGTTCGTACCGGGGCTTGCCCTTACGGGTGTTGACCTTGTCCAGGGCCTGCCGGACGTAGTCGAGGCCCATCGGGTCCTCCAGCCACACGATCTCGACCTCCTGGGCAACATCGCCTTCCTGGGGCAGCGCGCTCATCGGCCCTCCTGCGTGTGGGCGGCCGCGGGTCGGCCTGGTGGTGTGTCGTTCGAGAAGCCGGTACCCCGACCGGCAGTGCGCCGACCGGAACATCCGCCTCCATCGTACGGGTGCCCGACAACCGCGGGCAGGGCGCAGTCGGTCATCGTGCGCTCCCCTCGACTGCGCCGTCCGGCAGCAGTGCCAGGCCGGGGTAGAGCTTGGTCGCGTTGTTTTTGATCATTTCGGCAGGTGACGCCAGACCGAGCTCCTGTCGGATCCGGCTCGCGAAGGCGCGCGGTGTGGAGGCGCGAATGCCTTCGTCCGAGCACCAGCGGCAGTAGGTCTCGTACAGCAGCTTCTGCTCGACGCGCAGGTCGGGGTTGGGCCCCTCCCCCTCGCCCTTCGTGCATCGCTCGATGACGAACCGCCCGACGTGGTCCTCCGTGGTCTCGTACGCGGCCGTGGCGACCCGTACGGAGTCGGGGCCGGCGAGCGAGTCCCGGGTGGCCAGATAGCGCTGGGCGCCCTCGATGAGCCACTGCAGGATGCCCGGGCCCTCATCGGCGACCAGCTCGGCGGCGAGGTTGTCGATCTTGCGCTCGTCGGGAACGCGCCGCTCGAAGGGGATGATGCGCATCCGGCGCCAGAACGCGTGGCCGCCGGTGCCGACTTCGGGGCAGTGGTTGCCGAGCAGCCAGAGCTTGTGGGTCGGGGTGAAGGTGAAGAAGTTCTGCCGCATGCGCCGGGCGGTGATGGTGTCGCCACCGGTGAGCAGCTTGACCCGGGCCTCGTTGAACTTGTCGTTGGGCTTGAGCTCGGAGCAGACGACGATGCGCCGCCCGTGCAGCTCGGTCAGCTCGGTGGAGTGTTCGGTGAACTTGCCCTTCTCCATGAGGAATCCGGGCGGCGCGGCGTTCGCGTAGTCGCCGAGGATCTGCGTCATCACCTCCAGGAGCACCGACTTGCCGTTGGCCCCCGAGCCGTACAGGAACGGCAGGACCTGCGCACCGACGTCGCCGGTGATGGAGTAGCCGAGCAGCAGGTGCAGGAAGCGGGTGGTCTCCAGGCCCTTCTCGTCGTCTCCGAAGGTGTCGCGCAGAAAGCTGTCCCAGCGCGGGACCGGCATCTTCTGCGGGGCGACGGTGGTGGCGCGCGAGTGCATGTCCGTGAGCGGATCGGGCTTGCGCAGTTCCCCGGTGCGCAGGTCCACGACGCCTGTGGGGGTGCACAGGGCGTAGATGTCGCCGTCCAGGGCATCGGGGTCCAGTCGCAGGCTCGGCGCGGCCTGGGCCTGGAACAGGAGGGCCTTGACCCCCGCGGTCGACTCCGAGTGACGGCTGTGCCCGGCCAGCTGCCGGTCCGTGAACCGGCCGCTCGGGTCGTGGTCGGCATACTGCTCCGCCATCTCGCCCGCGGCCCAGACGGCGGCCTCCTCGCCGCCGGTCAGCTTCCAGCGGTACGTGTCCCAGGAGTGCCAGCCCATTCCGATGACGTACCGGAACCGGTCGCGGTAGAGGCGTGCGAACAGCTTCGCGTTGCCGCGGTCGGTGAGGGAGCTCGGAAGCAGGCCGGCGGGCCGGGCGGCGGGCGCCTCGGCCTGCTGGGCGGGAAGACTCGGCTGCTCCCGCAGAGCCACGTCGAGGCTCTGCTGATGAATCTGCCGGGCTGCGGCTTCGGCGTCGAAGCGCACGGGCTCCACGCTCATGAGCGTCCTCGCGCGGAGAGCGGGCGCTGCGCGCCGACGGCCCGTCCGGCGGGGACCGGTGGGAAGGTCGGGGCCTGGTCGAGCAACTTCGGGTCCTTTGTCGGGCTGTTCGCGTGCGGGTCATGTCCCGCACCTCCAAGAGGCTGCGCCGGCGGGACCACGGGACTGAAGGGACTGAAGCTTCTGAGTTGCCGAGCAGAGCGTAGCCCACCCCCGGGGGGCGCGACCGGGGAAGAGCAACGTGTCGGGAAAACCCAGTCCCGTCAGTCCCGTGGCAGCGCCCGGCCCGGTGGCGCCCCTGCGGCTGTTTCAGTCCCGTGCGGGCTCGGCCCCGTTCAGCCCCGTCCGTAAAACCGCAGGTCAGAGCATTGGCCTGCACAACAACGGGTCTGACGGGGCTGAGCCCTGTAGTTATCCCCAGCATAGAGAAACAGATGTCGTACGCGCGCGTACGCGTGTTCCCATATTCCTGAGTAGCTGATAACTACGAGGTTCCGCCCCGTCAGACCCGTTGGTGCTGGCAGGACATGCTCTGACCTGCGGTTTTATGCCAACGGGGCTGAACCGGCCGGTTCAGCCCCGTTCAGTTCCGCCCCGTTCAGTCCCGTGGGACTCTGCAGCCGGGCCGGGCTTGCCTTCGAGCCCGGCTGGACCGCTCCTTGAGCCCTGTGCGCCGGAGTTTCAGAGGTCCCTGCGCCCCGGCAGGTACTGGTCGAGCACGACCGCCAGGAACTTGGTGTGGTCCGGCAGCCCGGCCTCGTTCACCAGGCCGTCGATGACCGCCCGCTGAGCGCGCGTCGGCTTGTACTGCAGCTGCACGGGGCCGAGGCCGCGCAGGTCCGTGTTGTCCGGGGCGACCGCGAACAGCTTGGACTGGAACTTGGGCGCGCGGCGCGCCTCCTCCACGACCTGGGCGAGCCCCTTCTCGACGGCCGCCTCCACCGCCAGGAACACGATCTGCGTGTGCGTCAGGTCGCTGCTCTTGCGGAGCTTGCGGAAGCGGGTGGCCACGTTGGTGGACACGTAGAACCCCACCGGCTTCGCCGTGTCCGCGTCCGCGACCGCCGGGGCCTGCTCCTCGGCCGGTTCGCGGCTGGGCTGCGGTACGACGACGGGGCGCGCGACGGCCGGCACCGGCTGCACCGGGGCGGCGGCGGGTGCGGAGCTCTGCGGCGTGGCCCAGCCGGCGAGCGCGCCGGAGGGCGCCCCTCCCCCGCTGAACAGGTTGCCGACGCCTTCGTCCGACATGCTCTGCTCGTCGTCCTGGGCTTCGGTCCTCTTGTTCTTCGGCGGTGTCATGCCGCGGCGTCCTTCCTGAGCTCCAGGGCCCTTGCGAACATCTCTTCGGTGAATCCTTCGTAGTCCGAGTCGAGCCCCTCGACGGCCCCGGGGACCGAGCGGTCCCCGGCTGCCCGCTGCTCCGCCAGCTCGTGCACGAGCAGGCCCCGCTTCCGCACCAGCCGGGCCACCGACTCGGTGTGCCCGATGAGGTGCTTGAACATGTGGGCCTCCGCGCCCAGCACCTTCTGCACCTGGAGCCGCACATCGGCGTGAATTCCGCTGTAGTTGCGCCCGGTGTCGAAGAGCAGGACGCCGAGCAGCGAGATGTGCGGGTTGATGTTGCTGACGAACTTGACGTAGGAGAACTCCAGCCCGATCTGAGCGAGGCCGTCCTCCGCGCCGCCGTCGCTCTTGACCGGGATGACCAGCCACCGTGCGGCGGACAGTGCGAGGCGCTGGAGCGACGGATTCTCCGGCGGGGTGTCGAGGACGATGATCTGGTACCGGTGCGCGATCGGCAGCAGGCACATCAGCAGCCGCAGATACGCCTGCGGGCCTTCCTTGGCGAGCAGCGTGTGGAAGAAGATCCCGAACTCGTCGCCGAGCGCCGGGCCGCCCAGGACGACATCCAGGTTCTCCCGCACGTTCTCGACCGGAGTCAGGGGCGCGCCGGTGCGCAGTGACTCGATGAGCCCCGCTCCCCCGTCGTTCCATTCGGCTCGCTTGTACCCGAGCTCGCGCGCGATGTTGCCCTGCGCGTTGCAGTCGATGATGAGGGTACGCAATCCGCTGCGAGCGGCCTTGCCCGCGGCGTTGGCGGAGATGGACGACTTGCCGACGCCCCCCTTGCCGTTGCCGAACATGAAGATGTGCGACAGCGACTCCCAGGGGATGCCGTGGGGCTGCGCGTGAGCGTCAGGCGCTTCGAAGGGACTGGCCATGGGTCCTCTCACTCTGGTTCAGGCCCGAAAACAAGGCGCGAAGCGCCCCTTTTGAGCTGGTACGGGTGGTCAAACTTCGCTCAGAACGATTCTGCGCTCCGAAGCAGCCGAAGACGGTGTCGGGTAGGACCCGAACCTGCTCTCCGGGGCATCGAATCGTCCTCCTGTTCCCCCGTCGTCGCAGCTCATAAGGACACTTCGGGTTGGGCGGCCGACAAGCGACGCCGCGTGGCCCGGAGTTGTCCTGGCCGCGTTCGCGCACATCGTCTGCGTCGCATCCCAAGAGGTCGGCTGCACTGCGAAGGCGCCGGGAGGCAGCTCAACAAGGACAGTCACCTCCGAAGAAGCCTTGAAAGAGGGCGGAGCCCAAGTTAGCACGAAGATCATGACATTCATGGCCCCACACACCCGGGAATCCACAGCACGGCGTAGGTACGGGCGTGCTGACGGGTAGATCAAGCGGGCGGTGGGTGGGCCGCTTTGGACACTGACCTGCGTACGGGCGTGTGGGGCGGCGTGCAACCCTGGTTGCTAGCTGGCTGAGCGTCCGACAGCCGGTGCTGTGTGCGGGGCGGTGAGGTGCCCTGCCTGTAGGCGGGTCGTGGGGTAGGCAGGCGTACAGGCAAAGTGGCCGGCCTCCTTATGGGTAGGTCCACCGGCGGGGAAACCCGCTAGCGGTTCAGCTTGCAGGGAGGTTTGCGTTCTTGCGGCAACACCTGCTTGTGAGCTTCAGTGCATGGAGGCTTGCGGGTGCATGTGCGGGTCGGTCGGGCTTCAGGCCAAGGTACTGGTAGGCGGGCTGACCTCTGCGCTGGTCTGGCATCCAGTGGACTTGCTTGTTGGGTGACAGACGTGCTGGCCGACCCGGGGACTTACTTGCATCTGGACTTGTGAGTCGCCAGGCCGGTCTATCCGCGCATCCGCTTGGATGCCTGCTGGCTGATGGATCTGGCGGCCTATCGGCAGCCCGATGGGCGGACCACTTTGCGTGCCTGCGCAGCCCCCTGCCCGCAACTTGATGGGCAAGCAGATTTGGCTTCTGGTCGACGCCTAGGCCCACCACTCGGTAGGCAGAGCCGTAGGCATGCCTGTGGCTACATCTGTTGGGTGATCGATCGGCTGGCTTGCGTGAAGCCTGGTGGATGGACCGACCGCTGCTCCCATGTGCACAGTGGTAGATCAGCCTGTCGGCGGATCTACCTGTCTTCCCGCCTGCGCATCCATAAGTTGACCGACCAGCGCCTAGGCCCTCTTGGCTGCGTAGACATCGGCGTTGAGTGACGCCTAGCAAGCCACCTTGCAAGAGGCGTTCATACCTGCCTATCTCTCGGTAGGCAGCGAGGCCGCGAACAATACCCTGAAGCAGGCATGTATTCACGCCTTGCCTCCTAGTTGCGCGCAAGCTTGCGTCGATGTTTGCAGTGATGTTTGTTTTCCCAGGTCAGAGGCGGTTTTAAGCGTTCTGACTCAGACATTCTAGCGCTGGTTGCTTCTCGATTCGAGCACACTGAGATGCGGCGTAAATGGAGAGACGCCTGATGCTCTTCCGGGCCGGACAGCGAGTCACATGCATGGTGTGAAGCGGGGGATTGCTTGTGGAGTCCGCAGCACAGATGGAAGGTGCGTCATTGCCATGCAGAGGCTGCATCCCGAGCCAAGCAACCGCCGTCAGCTCTGACGTCGTCCGCCCTGAAAAGCCTCTGAGCATCTGTGAGGACAGACGCTGGCATGGTGGCCACCGGGACGGTCATCCGCTGAAGGAAGTGGGGCCCTCCTTGCGCCCGTAACGTGCCGGGACAATGGTAGAGGCAAGCGGCTGCGGGCACATGAGGCGGTCGTTGCTCTCGCTGAGTGCCACGCTTTGCCAGCCACCGAACGGGCTCGTGACAGTCGACCCTCACGCATCGAGCATGGCCCCCGGACTGCGGGACATCAGCAATACCACCCCCGCTCTCCCTGCCGTCAGCCCGCGCAAGCCGACAGGTGCGAGACACCTTCAGGTCGCGCGGCAGGCCGCCCCGCAACCAGTTATCCACGCTCCCCATGTCGCTGCTGGGCCCTCACTCCAACCCCCGCATCGCGACGCGACAGCATCCCCGCGGTGCGCGTGTCCTCGGTCCCCGTACGCACGCATCTCCCAGCCTCACGGCGCGTCATCCACCCGCGCGAGGCGATCCCCTACGCGCCTCGTTGAGCCTGCTCGCTCATCCTCCGGGGCACCTCCGCCAAGGCCGGCTGCGATCAGAGCAGTACAGGAACCGCAGCCCGTCGCTCTCCTACCCCGGCCCCCTCTACGGCCTCCATGAACGCGCCACTTCAGCGCCGACGAGGGACCAACCCACCATGGACTCACCGCGCCGACCCGACGTACGCCAGGCGATCACCGCCGTACGCCCTGGAGCAGGTACGAGGCGCACAGGGCCTGGCTGCCCGTCAAGCGCAAGCTGTACGGCGGGGGAGTCCAGGAGCGCGACCCGTCACCTCCGCTCGCAGCACCGGGGTCATCCAGCAGTGTCCGGTGAAGCCCGGCCCGACCCCCTCCTCGCCCCGCCGCACGCCGGCCGAAGTCGGGTGCACCGCTCATGCAGCATCGGGACAGGCCCCTCGCGCAGCATCGAGCAACAGCACCAACGGAACAGCCCGAAGCAGGCAGCACCGCGTCCATCCCCGAGTCCCGGAGGCTCCTCGTGCCCCGGGGCACGTACTGCCCTGCAAGGTTGCTGGTAGCGCCTCCAACCAGCGGTTTTCGCCCTCGCGCTCTCGCTGGTCCAGCCCTCTCGGTGACGTGCGCAACGTGGCGTTCGGGGCGTCCCGACATGGCGGCGTGTGTCCGTTTCGTACGGGGGAGCGGTGTGGGACGCGGAGGTGCCCGACCGGGGCCGGCGCGGGGGAGTGGTGATCCGGTCCGGGGCGGGGGGGTGCGCACGCGTTCCCCGGTCGGGCACCGTTCGGGGCTGTCAGACGGCCCGGAAGCCCGGTTTTCGCGTCACGGCGTCGTCCGGGAGAACGGCTCTCACAGAAGTCGATCATGAACTGCCGGGCCGCCGCCTCCACGCGCGTTCGAGCGTTTCGCGAGGGGTCCTCGTGCGCCGGGCCGCATGGTGGAGGATCCGAAGCGATCGAAGGAGGTCCCGTGCGGATGGCGGCGACCCGAACCATCAGGGCCAAAGAGGCCGAACGTGACGACGCTGCGTGAAACCCTCGCCGGGCCGGACCCCTCGGTCTCCTTCGAGTTCTTCCCGCCGAAGACCGAAGCCGGCATGCGCGGCCTGTGGCAGGCGATCCGCCGGATCGAGCGCGTCGCACCCGACTTCGTCTCCGTCACCTACGGAGCGGGCGGCTCGTCGCGGGACCGCACCATCGAGGTGACCA
Organism: Streptomyces sp. A1277; assembly: GCF_004795015.1. Taxonomy (GTDB): domain Bacteria; phylum Actinomycetota; class Actinomycetes; order Streptomycetales; family Streptomycetaceae; genus Streptomyces. Next base: position 29,230 of record NZ_SSBI01000030.1, read on the forward strand.
AACGGATCGTCGCCGAGACGACGCTGCGCCCGGTCGCCCACCTCACCGCGGTCGGGCACTCGGTCGCACAGCTGCGCCACATCGTCGGCCAGTACGCCGACGCGGGCGTGCGCGACGTCCTCGTCCTGCGCGGGGACCCGCCGGGCGATCCGAACGCACCGTGGGTCCCGCACCCCCAGGGCTTCCTGCACGCCCACGAACTGGTCTCACTCGTCCGGGAGCTGGGCGACTTCAGCATCGGGGTGGCGGCCTTCCCCGAACGGCATCCGCGCTCGCCCGACTGGGAGAGCGACATCAGGCACTTCGTCGCCAAGTGCCGGGCGGGCGCCGACTACGCCCTGACCCAGATGTTCTTCCACGTCGAGGACTATCTGCGGCTGCGCGACCGGGTCGCCGCGGCCGGCTGCGACATCCCGATCATCCCCGAGATCATGCCGGCCACCGACGCCCGCCAGATCAGCCGCTTCGCCGAACTGAGCGGTGCGGCCTTCCCCGAGGACCTGGCACACCGCCTGAACGCCGCCCGTGACGACCCGGCCCAAGGGTACCGCATCGGCGTCGAGTACGCCACCGCCATGGCCGAGCGGCTGCTCGCCGAAGGCGCACCGGGACTGCACTACATCACGCTCAACCGATCGACGGCGGCGCCCGAGATCCACCGCGCCGTGACCGGCTCGAGGAGTGTCCGGCGCGTGGAGATGGCCCACCGCTGACGCTTCACCGACCTGCTGAGAGAGCGGAGGACCACGTGTACGACACCAAGGAACAGGACGCACTGTTCGTCTACGAGGCGGCGGAACTCTCCCCCTGTACCGTCCCGCCGCTGCTGCTCGCGGGCATCGACGAGGACGACACGGCCGAGCCGCACGTCGTGCGCGGCATCGACTGACGCCCCGGTACGCCGCGTGGCGATCGCGACGGGAACTCGACCGGATCTCAAGTCCGCTCCCGCATACTCCCGATGACCCCTCGACTTCCTCCCGAGGTCAGGCGTACGGGCATCCCGGCTTGACGACGTCCCTGACACGAGCGAGAGCACCGTTGGATCGGAGTACGCAATGAAGGACGTCGTGAAGGACGTGATCCGCGAGATCAGCGTCCGCGGCGCACTGCAGCAGCCCGAATGGACTGATCGGCTCCAGCTGAACCGGGTCAGGGAGACACTTGCGGCGCGCCCTGCCCTCGTGCGGCCCGACGACCTGGCCACCTTGCGGGCGCTCCTCGCCACCGTGGCCTCGGGCAAGGCCCTGGTGGTGCAGTCCGGCGACTGCGCCGAGGACCCGCAGCAGTGCGGGCCCGAAGACGTCGCCCGCAAGGTGGCGGTGCTCGATCTGCTCGCCGGGTCCCTCGGCCTGATCACCGGCAGGCCCGTGCTGCGCGCGGGACGCATAGCGGGACAGTTCGCCAAGCCCCGGTCCCAGCCCACCGAAGTCGTCGACGGCGTCGAACTCCCCGTCTTCCGGGGCCACATGGTCAACGGCCCCGAGGCGGACCCCGAGAGCCGCCGGCTCGACCCGCTGCGCATCCTCACCGGTTACATGGCCGCGGGCGACGCGGTCGAGCACCTGGGCTGGCACGAGCGCGGCGCGGGACGCCCCGTCGTGAGCCCCCGGGTGTGGACGAGCCACGAGGCGCTGCTGCTCGACTACGAGGTGCCCCTGCTGCGCACCGATGACGAAGGGCGGCTCTTCCTGGGCTCCACGCACTGGCCGTGGATAGGTGAGCGCACCCGCCAGCTCGACGGCGCCCACGTCGCCCTGCTGTCCCAGGTCGCCAACCCGGTGGCCTGCAAGGTCGGCCCCACCATGGAGCCCGGGGAGCTGGTGGCCCTGTGCGAACGGCTCGACGCCTGGCGCGAACCGGGCCGCCTCACCCTGATCGCGCGGATGGGCGCCGACAAGGTCGCCGGCCGGCTGCCGCGCCTGGTGGAGGCGGTGCGGGAGGCCGGACACGCCGCGATCTGGCTCACCGACCCCGTGCACGGCAACACCGTCACCGCGCCCGGCGGCCACAAGACACGCATCGTGGAGACCGTCGCGCGGGAGGTCTCCCGCTTCGTGGCGGCCGTACGCGACGCGGGCGGCGTCCCCGGTGGCCTGCACCTGGAGACGACGCCCGACGACGTCACGGAGTGCGCCGCCACGGAAGCCGAACTGGCCACCGTCGGCGAGCGCTACACCTCGTTCTGCGACCCCCGGCTCACCCCCTGGCAGGCCGTGTCCGTGACCTCGGCGTGGACCGTGCGGTCATGACGGTCCCGAGGCCGGCCCCGCGCCTTGCGGGGCGCTGCGCGGCACCGGGTCAGTCGCTCCGCGGTGACCTGGGGGAGCGGGACAGGAGCTCGTACAGCTCGTCCAGGTCGTATTCGGCGCGCTGCGGGGTGCCGAAGCGGGTGATCTTCCCCCGGCTCACCCACTTGCGGATCGTGGCCGGGGTGACGCCCGCCGCCAGTGCGGCCAGTTCGGTCGGCACGGTGCGCCGGCGCCCTTCGGCCGTCACGCCGCACCACCTGGCCGGCCGGTGTCCGCCGCCTGCCGGGTCCGGCCGGACAGCAGCAGCCACTCACGGGGCGGCACGGTGTGCCCGGCGTCGCACGCGACCTGGGAGTGGACCGAGTCACGGGTGCCCGACAGCGTGGCGTGCAGCTGGGCCGTACAGCCGCTGTGGCAGCACAGGCCGAGGGAGACCTCGTAGGACCGCGGACCGAGCAGCGAACGGGCGGAGTCGAGGAGTGCGGTCAGTTCGGCGTCCAGATCCCGGGCCGCCGGGTGTTCGGCCAGCCACTGGACCTGGCCGGCCAGGAAGCGCAGAAGCGTCGGGACCTCCGTATCGGTCGCGGCCGGAAGCCCGCGCTCCGAGACCACGAGCCCGGCCCAGGAGCACAGGAGGTCGGTGACCTGCGAGCGCAGCGTCAGCATCCGGTCGTCGAGCCGCAGGCCCACCGACTGGGTGCCGCTGACACGCTCCACCGGTCCTCCGCTCAGGACGGCCAGCTCTTCCTCGCTCTCCTGGTAGACGTCTTCGACGTCCCGCAGCTTTGCACTCAGTCTTTCGGCCGGAGAATCCAGCGACGATTCCGCTTCGGGTGCGTAGTGATGACTCTTGGATCGTTGTGATGCTTCCGAGTAATCCTGCTGATGCTGCACGATTTTGGCCTCGCATCCCCTGTAGACCGAGCATCCTGTTCTTGCGGTCGGCGTCCTGATGGCGGCCGGAGAGTTTCCATGCCTTCCGGCCCGTCGCCTTGCTGTGATGTCCCCATGTGTGCGCGAGAGTAATCGCGGCATAACCAAATCGGACGAAGAGGTCATTTACTCCGCCGGTTCCGACGCCGGCCATATGTCCATCAATTGTCGCGCCCGTCGGCTCAGACGTGTCAAGAAGGCATCGTGTGCGTCGCATCACTCTCTCGGGGCTCACTACAGAGCAACCAACTAGCCCATAGAAAACTGTTGTTGACATCTGTCACGGGCAACTGTCACACTTCTCGCGGGCCACTGGTCTGCGCAAATCCCGATCGGTGTCCGATCGAGGAGCAGACAGCACAGGGCTCCGCCTCCTTATTGCCGGCCGCGTCTCCCGCGGCGGCTTCCTTCCCTTCCGGCGCACCCATTGCGTGCCCGTCCGCATTCGCTCCAGCGGTATTCCTGCCAGACTCCAGCGGTTTTCATGCCGACCACGACACCCAGCCTTGAGGGCTTCATGGATCAGCAGCACAGAAGTCACGGATACGCGCGCCATTGCGCTCAGGCAGTGAACGCGCTTCATTCAATTCCCTATTTCACAAGCGATTTGGCCACCGAAGTCGCACCGTTCGGCATCGATGATCACTCGAGCGTCTACCTTGCCGGCCGCGCGTCCGCACTGGGCGTCGTCGACCCCGCCGTGGTGACTGCTGTATTCAACTCCTTCGCCCCCCGCCTCATCGCCGAAAGAATTCCGGCTCTCTGGGATCTGATATCGCCCGAGCGCGCGCTGCGGGCCCGCGAGAATGCCGTCGCCGCCGCGCTCGAACGCCTGCTGGGGACCGAGACCTTGCGGTCCGCGGAGCTGTCGGAGGCCGCGAAGCTCGCGACCGTCGCGGCCGAGGCGGGCGCGCTGCCGGGACGCCCGCTGTACGCGGCGAACTCCGCGCTCGACCTGCCGGAACGCCCCCATGCGGCCCTGTGGCACGCGGCGACGCTGCTGCGCGAGCACCGGGGCGACGGACACGTCGCCGTACTCGGCCACTTCGAGCTGACCGGCGTGGACTCGCTGGTGATCGACTGCGCCAGCAGCCACGGCATGGCCAAGGAGATCGTCATGCCCATGCGCGGCTGGACGGAGGCCGAGTGGTCGGCGGGCCGGGAGCGCCTCGCCGACCGCGGGCTGGTCGACGCGGAAGGCCGGCTCACCCCACGCGGCACGGCGCTCAGGGACGAGGTCGAGGCGGAGACGAGCCGACTCGACCGCCGCCCCTACGACGCCCTGGGGCCCGAGCACGTCGAGCGGCTGGCCCGGTACGTGCACCGGCTGGTCGGGGCCGCCGCCGACACCGGGGTCTTCCCGCCCCCGCTGCGCGGCTTCTTCGCGCCCGCGGCCGATGTCTGGAACGCGCTCTGACCCCGAAGCCCGCCCCCGGAGAGGACCAGCCATGACGCTGACGACGCCGACACCGACGCACCAACCACCCGCCGCCCTGTTCTCGCCCGCCTACTACCAGGACCCGCACACCACCCTGGCCTGGCTGCGGGAGAACTCCCCGGTCCACGAGTTCCGCTTCCCGGCCGGCGACGTACGGACCTGGCTCGTGACGCGCTACGACGACGTCAAGGCCGTACTCGCCGACCAGCGCTTCAGCGCGGAGGCCGCCACCTGGGCCAACGACGAGTTCCGGGCCGCCGGTCTGGTCGCCGCCGAGGGCACCATCCTGGGGCGGGGCATCTCGGTGGTCGATCCGCCCCACCACACCAAGCTGCGGCGGCGGGCGATGGGCGCCTTCACCACCCGGCAGGTGGAACAGTGGCGCACGACCGTGCGGGAGCAGGTCGACCGGGTGCTCGACGACTGCTCGGGCCGCGACACCTTCGACGTGATGGACGACTACGCGGGCGAGGTGTCCGCCGGCGTCCTGGGCGAGATCCTGGGCATGCGCATCGAACGCCACCGCGAGCTGGTCAGCGCGCTCAACGAGGCGTTCCCGTCGGACCCCGCGCTCATGCACAAGGTGCCCGAGGCGTTCGGCCGGATCTGCGAGTACGCGGCCGAGCTGGTCGCCGACAAGCGCAGCAAGCCCGCCGACGACCTGACCTCCGCGCTGATCCGGGGCGTGGACGACGACGAGGAGCTGACCGAGGACGAGCTGATCGGCCTCGTCGCGGCCATCATCATGGGCGGCAGCGACACCGTGCGCGGCTTCATCGGCAACGCCGTGCTCTCGCTGCTCGACCACCCCGGCCAGGCGGAGCTGCTACGGGCGAACCCGGGGCCGGCCGAGCCGGCTGTCGAGGAACTGCTGCGCTACGACGGGGCGTTGAGCACCGCCCTGTTCCGGGTCACCACGCAGGAGGTGGAGCTCGCCGGCACCGTACTGCCCGCAGGGGCTCCGGTGATCGTCGGACTCCTGGCGGCCAACCGGGACCCCCGCAGGTTCGAGCGGCCCGAGCTCCTGGACCTCGGCCGCCAGGGCGCCCGGCACGTCGGCTTCGGGCACGGGCTGCACAACTGCCTGGGCGCGGCACTGGCCCGGCTGGAGGGGGCCATCGCCATCCCCGCCCTGTTCGACCGCTTCCCGGAGCTGGTCCTCGACGCCCCCCGGGACTCCGTGCGGTACATCGACAACTGGGCGATCCGGCGCCTGGTCGCGCTGCCCGTCGCCGCGTCGGCGAAGGCCGCCGCGCGGGCCTCCCGGTCGGCCTGACGTGCACGCCTCCACCGGCCCCGGGCGGCCTGACGTGCACGCCTCCACCGGCCCCGGGCGGCCTGACGTGCACGCCTCCACCGGCCCCGGGCGGCCTGACGTGCACGCCTCCACCGGCCCCGGGCGGCCGTCATGAGCGCCTCCGCCCGGATCGACCGCACGCTGTGCCTGGGGACGGGGCTGTGCGAGTCGATGGCGCAGGACCTGTTCCTGCTGGACGACGACGGGCTCGCCGTGCCGCTGCCGGGCGACGGAAGCGACGAGCGGACGGAGCTGCTGCGGTCCATCGCCGACTGCTGCCCGACCGGGGCGATCACCGTCACCGAGAAGGGCCCCGGCGCGGCCGCACGCGAGAACGCACACGAGAGCGAGGGGTGAGACGGCATGCAGGGGCAGTCCGCACAGCGGGACACCGACGTCGTGGTGGCAGGAGCGGGACCAGCCGGGCTCATGCTGGCCGCCGAACTGCGGCTGGCCGGTGCCGGGGTCGTGGTCCTGGAGCAGGAGAGCCGGCCGACCGCCGAGTCGCGCGGCATGGGGTTCACCGCCCGCACCCTGGAGGTGTTCGACCAGCGCGGGCTGCTGCCGAGGTTCGGTGAGCTGAAACGTTCCCCCGGCGGCCACTTCGGCAGCGTGCCGGTGAACTTCGCGGTCGGCGACGGACGGCACGCCGGCGTCACCGGCATCTCCCAGGCCCGGACCGTCGCCGCGCTGGGGGAGTGGGCGGCGGAGCTCGGCGCCGACATCCGGCGCGGCCACCGGCTGACCCGGTTCACCGACACCGGCGACGGGGTCGAGGTGTGGGCCGAGGGCCCCGACGGCGAGGTCCGGCTGACCGCGCCCTACCTCGTCGGGTGCGACGGCGGCCGCAGCACGGTCCGGCGGGCCGGCGGCTTCGACTTCCCCGGCACCGACGCCACCGCCGAACTGCTGCTCGCGGATGTGAAGGACCTCGAACTCCCGCCGAAATGGTCCGGGGAGCGCCACCCGGGAGGCATGCTGCTGGCCGCGCCGCTGGGCGACGGAATGGTCCGGATCGTGGTCTCCGAGCACGGAAGGGCGCCGCTGGAGCGCACCGGGCCCCCGGCCTTCAGCGAAGTGGCCGACGCCTGGAAGCGGGTCAGCGGCGACGACATCTCCGGTGCCACGCCGGTCTGGGTCAGCTCCTTCGGGGACGCGGCCAGGCAGGCTTCCGCGTACCGCAGGGGCCGGGTCCTGCTCGCCGGGGACGCCGCGCACGTCCACCTGCCCGCCAGCGGCCAGGGCATGAACGTCAGCATCCAGGACGCCGTCAACCTCGGCTGGAAACTGGGCGCCGTCGTCACCGGCCGCGTCCCCGGAACGCTGCTGGACAGCTACCACGCGGAACGCCACCCGGTCGGCGCCGAACTGCTGCGCAACACCCGGGCCCAGGCCACGCTGTTCCTCGGCGGGCCCGAGATGCAGCCGCTGCGCGATGTCCTCACCCGGGTGTTCGGCGGCGAGGAGGCGGCGCTGCTGCTGGCGGGGCTGGTCAGCGGCCTGGAGATCCGCTACGACGTCGGAGCCGGCGACCATCCGCTGCTCGGGCGGCGGCTCCCGGACATCCCGCTGGTGCTGGACGACGGGGAGAAGACCCGCAGCACCCGGCTGCTGCACCCGGCCCGCGGAGTGCTGCTGTCCCTGGGCGCCGACCCCGAACCCGCCCGCCTCGCGGGCCGTTGGGCGCCCCGGGTGGACGTCCGCTCCGCCCGCCCGGCCGGCACCGGACCGGCCGGCGAGACGGTCGACGCCGACGCCGTACTGGTGCGCCCCGACGGCTATGTGGCCTGGGTGGCCGGGTCCGGCGACCTCGCCAGCGCCCTGAACCGCCACTTCGGTGAGCCCACCGGCTGAGCCCGGCCATCCCACGAGACAGGAGACGACCATGACCAGGACCCGGACCCGGACCCAGCAGACGGCCGCACCCGTCATCGACCGCGGGGACGCGCACGCCGTCTTCATGACCTACTGGCACGTGGCCGGCCAGGAGCAGGGCCGCGCGGTGCTCGACGAGATCGCGGACGCCTGGGAAGGGGCGTCCCGGCCCGCGGACGTCCTCTCCTTCTCCTGCTACCTGAGCACGGGCAGCGACGACTTCACCGCGATGACGTACGCCCAGTGCGCGCACCCCGACGGCTACCGGCCCTTCATCCGCGCCCTGCCCGCGCAGGCCGCACGGATGGAGCCGGTCGAGTACCGCCTGCACCGCAGTGTGCCGCTCGCCCCGGAGACCGGGCCGGCGGCCTCGGTGGTCATCGCCAGCTTCGACGTCGACGGCCGCGAGCGCCAGGAGCACATCGTCTCCTCCGTCACGGAGAACATCGAGAAGTCACCGCGTACCGACCAGCGCGGACTGATCGCCTCCCACTTCCACCTCAGCACCGACGGCACCCGTGTGATCAACTTCGCCGAGTGGACGAGCGACGAGGAGCACATCGCGTTCCTCGAGGGCGCCACCCGGCACCGGTCGCTGCGTCTGGCCACACACACCCCGGGCGTCCGCCCCATCGGCTTCACCCGCTACCACCTGTATCGCGCCATCGGCTCCTGATGAATGGCCGACAGGGTACAAATCGGATCAGTGAACTCCGTTCTTTGTCATCATGGTTGACGGCCCGGCAGTGATGACGGACCGACAGTGATGGCACGAAGGAGAAGCCCATGGCCGATGCCCCCAGTCCCTTCCCGGACGTCGCCCGCACGGACGCCGGAGTCGCGCTGGTGACTCCGCTGTACGTCGGGGGACCCGGACCCCAGCGCGCTGAGGTGGAACGGGTCCTGGCGCCGTACCGGAACGGTTCGCTGCCCGAGGGCTTCCTCTCCGTGAGCGTCTTCACCAGCACCGAGGGCGAGAACGTGCTCACGTACGCCCAGTGGACCTCTGACGACGCCTACCGCGCGTTCGTACGGGACGGCGGTCTCGGCGAGCCGGACGAGAACACCACCGAGCCGGTCCGCTACAAGCTCTACCGGGGCCGGGTCCTGGAACCCGGCAGCGTCCCGACCGTGCTGGTGACGCCCGTCTTCGACGTGGACGGCCGGGACCGGCAGCGGCGCTCGATCGACAACCTCATCGACGGGCCGCTCGGCACCCCGTTCCCCGGCCTGGTCGGCTCCCACTTCCACATCAGTCTCGACGGCACCCGCGTCCTCAACTGGGCCGAGTGGGTCGACGAGGACGCCCATGTGGGCTTCATGAAGAGCAGCCGTCCCAAGGAGTGCCTGGAGGCCATCACGATGCCGGGCGTCCGCGGCATAGGCGGTAAGAGGTACGTGCTCGCGGGTGCCGTGACCCGCTGACTTCTCGGCTCCCCAGAACGGCCCAGGTCCTCGGACCTGGGCCGTTCGTCTTTTCCGGAACGTCCAGTGCAGGAGCGAACAAGGAGGGTGCATGGACACTCAAGTGATCGTCGTCGGAGCCGGACCGGCCGGAATGATGCTCGCCGGCGAACTGCGGCTGGCCGGGGTCGACGTCGTCGTCCTGGAAAAGCTCGCCCGGCGGACCGGGGAATCGCGGGGACTGGGCTTCACCGCCCGCACGATGGAGGTCTTCGACCAGCGCGGTCTGCTCTCCCGGTTCGGTGACATCGAGGTCAGCGACCAGGGGCACTTCGGCGGCCTGCCGATCGACTTCTCCCTCCTGGACGGGGCCCACCAGGCCGCCAAGACCATCCCCCAGTCGCACACCGAAACGGTGCTGGAGGAGTGGGTCACCTCCCTCGGCGCAGACATACGGCGCAGCCACGAACTGCTCTCCGTCAAGGACGCCGGTGACCACGTCGAGGCGGAGGTCCGCGGCCCCGACGGGGTCCACCGGCTGACCGCCCCCTACCTCGTGGGGTGCGACGGCGGGCGCAGCCTGGTCCGCAAGCAGGCCGGGTTCGAGTTCCCCGGCACCGCCGCGACGATGGAGATGTTCCTCGCCGACGTGAAGGGGCTCGACCTGGCCCCCCGGATGATCGGCGAGACCCTGCCCGGTGGCATGGTCATGGTGGGACCGCTCCCGGGCGGCGTCACCCGGCTGATCGTGTGCGAGCGCGGAACCCCGCCCCAGCGGCGCGAGACCCCGCCCGCGTACGAGGAGGTGGCCGCCGCCTGGAAGCGGCTGACCGGGGACGACATCTCGCACGGCGAGCCGGTGTGGGTCAGTTCCTTCGGGGACGCCACCCGCCAGGCGACCCACTACCGCCAGGGCCGCATCCTGCTGGCCGGCGACTCCGCCCACATCCACCTGCCGGCCGGCGGCCAGGGCATGAACACCAGCATCCAGGACGCGGTGAACCTCGGCTGGAAGCTGGCGGCCGTCGCCCTCGGCCGGATGGACGACGCGTTCCTGGACACCTACCACGACGAACGCCACCCCGTGGGCAAGCGCCTGCTGATGAACACCCGGGCCCAGGGGCTGCTGTTCCTCAGCGGCGCGGAAGTCCAGCCGCTGCGGGACGTGTTCAAGGAGCTCATCGCCTACGAACCGGTCAGCCGCCATCTGGCCGCCATGGTCAGCGGCCTTGAGATCCGCTACGGCATCGCCGCGGGCACCCACCCCCTGCTCGGCCGCCGGATGCCGGACCTGCGGCTGACGGGCATCACGGCCCCCGCCGGCAGCACCGAGGCGCTGCACTCCGGCCGCGGCGTCCTCCTCGACCTCGCCGACAACGCCGAACTGCGCCGCCGGGCGGCCGGCTGGACGGACCGGGTGGATGTGGTGACCGCCGAACCGAAGGCCCTGCCCGACGACGGATCACTGGACGGCACCACCGCCGTCCTGATCCGCCCCGACGGCTACGTGGCCTGGGCCGCACCGGGAAGCCACAGCGACCTGCCGATGGCCCTGGAGCGCTGGTTCGGGCCGGCGCGCTGACCCCCGTACACCCCAGAGAAGAGAGAAGAGACCGACCATGCACAGCACCCTGATCGTCGCGCGGATGGACCCGGGTTCCGCACCCGATGTCGCCGGACTGTTCGACGCCTTCGACAAGACGGAGATGCCGCACCTGATGGGCACCCGGCGCCGCCAGCTGTTCTCGTACCGCGGCCTGTACTTCCACCTCCAGGAGTTCGACCAGGACAACGGCGGCCAGCTGATCGAGCAGGCCAAGACCGACCCCCGGTTCATCGGGATCAGCGAGGACCTCAAGCCGTTCATCGAGGCGTACGACCCCGCCACCTGGCGCTCTCCCGCCGACGCGATGGCGACCCGCTTCTACCACTGGGAGGGTTCCGCGTGACCGGGCGCAGGGTCGTCATCACCGGCATCGGAGTCGTCGCCCCCGGCGGCATAGGCGTCAAGGACTTCTGGAGCCTGCTCAGCGAGGGCCGTACCGCCACCCGCGGCATCACCTTCTTCGACCCCGCGCCGTTCCGGTCCCGGGTCGCCGCCGAGATCGACTTCGACGCCGAGGCGAGCGGGCTGAGCCCCCAGGAGATCCGGCGGATGGACCGGGCGGCCCAGCTCGCGATCGTCGCCACCCGGGAGGCGGTCGCGGACAGCGGCCTCGACGTGGGCGCGATGGACCCGTACCGGCTCGGCGTCACGATCGGCAGCGCGGTCGGCGCGACGATGGGGCTCGACGAGGAGTACCGCGTCGTCAGCGACCAGGGCCGGTTGGACCTGGTGGACCACGCGTACGCCGCCCCGCACCTCTACAACTACTTCGTCCCCAGCTCCTTCGCCGCCGAGGTCGCCTGGTCCGTCGGCGCACAGGGGCCCAGCACGGTGGTGTCGACCGGCTGCACCTCCGGCCTGGACTCCGTCGGGTACGCCGTCGAGCTGCTGCGCGAGGGCTCGGTGGACGTGATGATCGCCGGCGCGTCGGACGCGCCGATCTCCCCGATCACGATGGCGTGCTTCGACGCGATCAAGGCGACCACCCCGCGCGACGACGCCCCCGGGCAGGCGTCGCGGCCGTTCGACGGCACCCGCAACGGCTTCGTCCTCGGCGAGGGTTCCGCGGTGTTCGTCCTGGAGGAGCTGGAGAGCGCCCGGCGGCGCGGCGCGCACGTCTACGCCGAGATCTCCGGCTACGCCTCCCGCTGCAACGCCTTCCACATGACCGGGCTGCGCCCGGACGGGGAGGAGATGGCCGAGGCGATCCGAGTGGCCCTGGACGAGGCCCGGATCTCCGGTGACCGCATCGACTACATCAACGCGCACGGCTCCGGCACCAAGCAGAACGACCGGCACGAGACGGCCGCGTTCAAGAAGAGCCTCGGCGACCACGCCTACCGCACCCCGGTCAGCTCCATCAAGTCGATGGTGGGGCACTCGCTGGGCGCGATCGGCTCCATCGAGATCGCCGCCTGCGCCCTGGCCATGGAGAACAACGTCGTTCCCCCCACGGCCAACCTGCACACAGCCGACCCCGAATGCGACCTGGACTACGTGCCGCTCACCGCGCGGGACCACCGCACGGACACGGTGCTCACCGTGGGCAGCGGGTTCGGCGGATTCCAGAGCGCCATGGTGCTGGCGCGGGTCGAAGGGAGCACGCGATGACGACATCGGTCGTGATCACCGGTCTGGGCATCGCCGCCCCCAACGGCCTGGGCAAGGAGGACTTCTGGGAGGCCACCCGAGCGGGGCGGGGCGGAATCGGCCCCCTCACCCGGTTCGACGGCTCGGGATACCCGGCGAAGCTGGCCGGTGAGGTCCCTGGCTTCGACGCGAAGGAGCACCTGCCGAGCAGGCTGCTCCCGCAGACGGACCGGATGACCAGGCTCGCGCTGGTCGCCACCGACTGGGCCCTGGCCGATGCCGGGATCAAGCCGCAGGAGGCCGAGGGCTTCGAGATGGGCGTGGTGACGGCCAGCTCGTCGGGCGGTTTCGAGTTCGGCCAGAACGAGCTGCGGAAGCTGTGGAGCAAGGGCAGCCAGCACGTCAGCGCTTACCAGTCCTTCGCCTGGTTCTACGCCGTCAACAGCGGCCAGATCTCCATCCGCAACGGGATGAAGGGGCCCAGCGGTGTCCTGGTGAGCGACCAGGCGGGCGGCCTCGACGCCGTCGCGCACGCGCGCCGCCAGATCCGCAAGGGCACCGGGATGATCGTCTCCGGCAGCATCGACGCATCCGTCTGCCCCTGGGGCTGGGTGGCCCAGCTGGCGAGCGGGCGCCTGAGCACCGTCGACGACCCCGACCGCGCCTACCTGCCGTTCGACACCCGGGCCGCCGGCCATGTCGCGGGCGAGGGCGGCGCGATGCTCATCCTGGAGCAGGCCGACGACGCGCGCCGCCGGGGCGCCCGGATCTACGGCGAGGTCGCCGGGTACGGCGCCACCTTCGACCCGAAGCCGGGCAGCGGGGGCGAGCCCGGTCTGCGCAAGGCGATCGAACTGGCCCTGGCCGACGCCGGCACCGCGCCCGGCGACGTCGACGTGGTCTTCGCCGACGCGGCGGCGGTGCCGGAACTGGACCGGGCCGAGGCCGACGCGATCAACGCGGTCTTCGGACGGGGCGACGTACCCGTCACCGCGCCGAAGACGATGACCGGCCGCCTCTACTCCGGGGCCGCACCGCTCGACCTGGCCACCGCGCTACTGGCGATGGAGTCCGGGCTGATCCCGCCCAGCACCAACGTCGAACCCGACCCGGCCCTCGGCCTCGACCTCGTCACGGGCGGCGCCCGGCCCGGCCGGGTGAACACCGCGCTGGTGCTGGCCCGCGGCCACGGCGGCTTCAACTCCGCGGTGCTGCTGCGCAGCGCCCCCACCGGCTGACCCGGCCGGACGACGGCACGACCTCTCTCCCGTACACAACTGGCCCGTACACAACCGGTACGAACCCTCAGAAGGAAGGCAGGGCAGACGGTGAGCACTCAGCCGTTCACGATCGACGACCTCAAGCGGATCCTGCTCGAAGGCTCCGGCGCCGCGGAGGACGTGGACCTCGACACCGACATCCTGGACCAGGAGTTCGAGGACCTGGGCTACGACTCCCTGGCGCTGCTGGAGACCAGCAGCCGGATCGAGCGCACGTACGGCATCACGATCTCCGACTCCATCCTGGCCGACGCGACGACCCCGCGCGCCCTGGTCGGAGCCGTCAACGAGCACCTGGCGGACGACGCCGCGGCCTGACCGCGCCGGCCCCGGTCCCGCCGCACCTCTCGCGTATCTCGCGCATCTCATCCACCGTTCACGGGAGCAGCAATGTCACATGACACGCAGGACACCAGGGTCGCCGTCGTCACCGGCGCCACCAGCGGAATCGGCCTCGCCGTCGCCCGGCTGCTGGCCGGCCAGGGGCACCGGGTCTTCATCGGGGCGCGCAACGCCGAGAACGTGGCCTCCACCGTCAAGGAGCTGCGGGAGGACGGCCTGGACATCGACGGCGCGTCGCTCGACGTCCGGTCCCCGGAAGGCGTCGAGGAGTTCGTGCGCGCCGCCGTGCAGCGCTACGGAACCGTCGACGTCCTGGTGAACAACGCGGGGCGCAGCGGTGGCGGCGTCACCGCCGACATCGACGACGAGCTGTGGGCCGACGTCATCGACACCAACCTCAACAGCGTCTTCCGGATGACCCGTGCCGTGCTCAACGCGGGCGGCATGCGGGACAAGAGCCGGGGCCGCATCATCAACATCGCCTCCACCGCCGGCAAGCAGGGCGTGGTCCTCGGAGCGCCCTACTCGGCCTCCAAGCACGGCGTGGTCGGCTTCACCAAGGCCCTCGGCAACGAACTCGCGCCGACCGGCATCACCGTCAACGCCGTCTGCCCCGGCTACGTCGAGACCCCCATGGCCCAGCGGGTGCGCCAGGGCTACGCGGCGGCGTACGACACCGACGAGGCCGCGATCATGAAGCGCTTCACCGCGAAGATCCCGCTCGGCCGCTACTCGACCCCCGAGGAGGTGGCCGGCCTCGTCGGCTACCTGTCGTCGGACACCGCCGCGTCGATCACGGCCCAGGCGCTGAACGTCTGCGGCGGACTCGGCAACTTCTGATCCCTCCCCAGGACCCCTCCCCAGGACCCCTTGCAGGAGACACACCATGACGACCCAGCACGTCGAGCACGAGATCACCGTGGCCGCGCCCGCGGCCGACGTCTACCGCCTGATCGCCGAGGTGGAGAACTGGCCGCAGATCTTCCCGCCCACCATCCACGTCGACGTGGCCGAACGCACCGGCACCGACGAGCGCATCCGGATCTGGGCCACCGCCAACGGCGCCGCGAAGAACTGGACGTCCCGCCGCACCCTCGACCCCGAGGGGCTGCGCATCGACTTCCGCCAGGAGGTCTCCGCCCCTCCGGTCGCGGCCATGGGCGGCACCTGGATCATCGAACCGCTCCCGGACGGGGACTCCCGCATCCGGCTCCTGCACGACTACCGGGCCGTCGGCGACGACCCCGAGGGCCTGAAGTGGATCGAGGAGGCCGTCGACCGCAACTCCCGCTCGGAGCTGGCCGCGCTCAAGACCAACGTCGAACTCGCGCACGCCTCGAAGGAGCTGACGTTCTCCTTCGAGGACAGCGTGCGGATCGACGGGGCGGCCGAGGACGCCTTCGACTTCATCAACGAAGCGGGCCTGTGGGCGGAGCGGCTGCCGCACGTGGCCTCCGTACGCTTCGAAGAGGACGATCCCGGGCTCCAGACCCTGGAGATGGACACCCGCGCCCGGGACGGCTCGGTGCACACCACCAAGTCCTACCGGGTGGCCTTCCCGCACCAGAAGATCGCGTACAAGCAGATCACGCTGCCCGCGCTCATGACCCTGCACACCGGCTGCTGGACCTTCACGGAGGACGAGGGCGGCGTCACCGCCGTCTCCCAGCACACCGTGGTGCTCAACACGGCCAACATCGCGCGCGTCCTGGGCGAGGAGGCGACGGTCGAGGACGCCCGCGCCTATGTGCACGGCGCCCTGAGCACCAACAGCCGCGCCACACTCGGCCACGCCAAGGACTACGCGGAGAACAACCACGCCGAGAACAGCCACGCCGAGAACAGCCACGCGGAGAACAGCCACGCGGAGAACAGCCACGCGGAGAACAGCCACGCGGAGAACAGCCACGCCGAGAGCAAGAGCTGACCGTGGCCGCCCTGGACTGCGACGTCATCGTCGTCGGAGCGGGACCGGTCGGGCTGCTCCTCGCAGGCGAACTCCGGCTCGGCGGGGCGGAGGTGGTGGTGCTGGAGCGCCGGGCGGAGCCGGGGACGGAGTCGCGGGCCTCCACCCTGCACGCCCGCACGATGGAGATCCTGGACAGCCGCGGCCTGCTGAACGGGCTGGGGGACCTGCCCAACGACGTCATGGGCCACTTCGGCGGCATCCCGCTCGACCTGACCCTGCCGTCGCCGTATCCGGGGCAGTGGAAGATCCCGCAGACCCGCACCGAGGCCGCCCTGCGGGAGTGGGCGCTGTCCCTGGGCGCGGACCTGCGGCCCGGCCACGAGGTGACCGGGCTGACCACGCACCTGGACCATGTGACGGCCGAGACGGCGGGCGCAACCACGCGCGCCCGGTACCTCGTCGCGTGCGACGGCGAGGACAGCACCGTCCGGCGGCTGACCGGAGCGGCCTTCCCCGGCGACCCCGCACGCCGGGAGCTGATCCGGGCCGACGTCACCGGGATCGACATCCCCGCCCGGCGCTTCCAGCGGCTGCCCCGGGGGCTGGCCATCGCGGCCCGCAACCCGCAGGGGGTGACCCGGGTGATGGCGCACGAGTTCGGCGCCCCGGCCCGGGAGCGGTCCGGGGCGCCCGGGTTCGCCGAGATCCGCGACCTCTGGCAGCGGGTCACCGGGGAGGACATCGGGCACGGCCGGGCCCTGTGGGTGAACTCCTTCGCGGACGCCGCCCGGCAGGTGGCCCGGTGCCGCCAGGGGCGGGTGCTGTTCGCGGGCGACGCCGCCCACCAGCAGATGCCCATCGGCGGCCAGGCCCTCAACCTCGGGCTCCAGGACGCCGTCAACCTCGGCTGGAAACTCGCCCTCCAGGTGGCGGGGCGGGCCCCCGAGGGGCTGCTCGACAGCTACCACACGGAGCGGCACGCGGTGGGCTCCCGGGCCCTCGGCAACATCAGGGCCCAGGCCCTGCTGCTCCTGGGCGGCGCCGAGGTGGAGGCGGTACGGGAGGTCGTGGCCGAACTCGTACGGCAGGAACCGGTCCGCGCCCACCTCGCCGCGATGATCTCCGGCCTCGACATCCGCTACGACACCGGCCCCGGCACCCACGACCTCCTGGGCCGCCGGCTGGCCCACGGGCACCAGGGGCACGGCTCGCGGGGCCTGCTGCGGCTGCGCACCGGCACGCCCGATGCGGCCGGTCTGCGGCGGGCGGTGGCCCCGTGGGGCGACCGGGTCGACCTCGTCACCGGCGGCCCGCCGGCGGCGGTCCCGGACCCGGGGACCACCGTGCTGCTCCGGCCGGACGGATACGTCGTGTGGGCCGACGAGCAGGGGGCCGCGTCCGGACCCGGCGGCGGGGCGGACGAGGCCGGGCTGCACGCGGCCCTGCGGCGCTGGTTCGGCGAACCGGCGGCGCCGGAGGCCGCGTACGAGATCGCCCGCACGGCGCACCGCACCCCCGCCCCCACCCAGTCCCCGCACACCACCTCACATGGGAGAGACGCAGGTATGAACAGGTTCACGGGCAAGACGGCGCTGGTGACCGGTTCCAGCCGGGGCATCGGCCGGGCCATAGCCCTGCGGCTGGCCAGGGAAGGCGCACTCGTCGTCGTGCACAGCTCCAGCGGCGGCCAGGCGGCGGACGACGTCGTCGCCACGATCGAGAAGGACGGTGGCCGGGCCTTCGCCGTCCGGGCGGAGCTGGGCGTGCCCGGTGACGTCCATGAGCTCTTCCTCGGCCTGGAGCAGGGCCTGAAGGAACGCACCGGCTCCGTCGACCTGGACATCCTCGTCAACAACGCCGGGATCATGGGCGGCGGGGTCCCGGCCGACACCACGACACCCGAGCAGTTCGACCGGCTGTTCGCCGTCAACGCCAAGGCACCGTTCTTCGCGATCCAGCGGGCGCTGAAGAACCTGACGGACGGCGGCCGGGTCATCAACATCACGTCCGGGCTGACCCACTTCGCCAACCCGGAGGAGATCGCCTACGCGATGACGAAGGGCGCCGTGGAGCAGCTGGCGCTGCACTTCGCGAAGTACCTCGCGCCGCGCGGCATCACCATCAACAGCGTCGCGCCCGGAATCACCCGCAATGACAACCCCGTCTTCGACATCCCGGAGGCCGTCGAGCAGATGGCCCGGCTCTCGGCGTTCGGCCGGGTGGGCGAGCCGAGGGACGTCGCCGACGTGGTGGCGTTCCTGGCGAGCGACGACGCCCGCTGGGTCACCGGGGCGTTCCTCGACGCCACCGGCGGCACCCTCCTGGGCTGACCGGCGGTGGGGACGGGACGGACGGGAGCGGACGGAGTGAAGGAGCTCGCACGATGCCCATGACACGCACTCAGGATTCCTTCAACTCCCCGCCCGCGGACGGGGAGCGGTGGAGCCCCCGGCTGTGGGGGCTGCTGTTCGTCCTGGCCGGGAACATGCTCATCGACGCCCTCGAAGTGTCGGCGATGGTCATCGCCATGCCGGCGGTGGGCCAGGCACTCGGCCTGTCGCTGACCGGGGCGCAGTGGCTGATCACCGGCTTCGCCGCCGGCTTCGGCGGGCTCATCCTCTTCGGCGGCCGGCTGGTGGAACTGCTCGGCCGGCGCCGCGTGTACCTGTGGGCGCTGCTCGGTTTCGCCGCGGCGTCCCTGGCGGGCGGGGTGACCGACGAGCCCGCCGTGCTGGTGGCCACCCGGGTGCTGAAGGGCTTCTTCGCCGCGCTGACCGCGCCCACCGGTCTCGCGATCATCGCCTCGGAGTTCCCGGCCGGGCGGAGCCGCGAGCGTGCGGTGTCGGTCTACACCCTCTTCGGCGGTTCCGGTTTCGCCGCGGGCCTGCTGCTGTCCGGTGCGCTGACCGCGGTGAGCTGGCGTTGGACCGTCGCCTTCCCGGCGCCGGTGGTCCTGGTCCTGTTCGCCTTCGCGGTACGGCTGATACCCCGCGGCCCGGTGTCCTCCGCCCCGCCGCCCGGCGCCCCGCGTACCTTCGACGTGGCCGGGGCGCTCGCCCTGACCGGTGCCCTGGTGTGCCTGGTGCAGGGCATCGTCGCGGTGCCGCAGCACGGCTGGCTCGACGCGCGTACGGCGGGTCCGCCGGCGCTGGCCGTGGCGCTGGGAGCGGTGCTGGTCGTCGCGGAACGCACCGGATCGCGACCGCTGATCCAGGGGCGGCTGCTGCGCAACCGCACGCTGCTGCGCTCGATGGCCGGGGCCGCCGCGCTGAACGGCGTGAACCTGGGTCTGCTGCTGGTCCTGACGGCACGGCTGCAGACCGGCCTCGGCTGGTCCCCGTTGCGCACCGCCCTGGCGTTCCTGCCGGCCAGCGTGCCGCTCGCCGTCACGGCGCTGCTGTCCCGGAAGCTGATCGCCCGTTACGGCACCGCCCGGCTGATCGCCCTGGGGGCGCTGGGCCCGGTCCTGGGCGCCGCGCTCTGTCTGCGGCACCCGGTCCCCGAGCGCTACGCCACGGACGTACTGCCGGTCCTGCTGCTGGTCGGCGCGGGGTTCGTGCTGGCTTTCGCCGCGCTGAACGCCCAGGCCACCTCCCGGCTGGCCGCCGCCGACCGGGCGGCCGCCGTCGGCCTTTACCAGAGTGCCGTCCAGATCTCCGCCGTCCTCGTGCCGGCCCTGGCGGCGGCGCTGGCCGTCGGCCGGTCCGGCGACCGTGCAGCGTTCCTGCTCGTCACCGCCGTCGCCGTGGCCGGGCTGCTCGCCGGGCTCAGCGGCTTGAGAGACGGTCCAGCCCTGGTTGAGAAACCATCCAGAGGAGAGTGAGGCACTGATGTCCGTAACCGACACGACTCCGGCCCGGCGTACCGACTGGACGCTGTACGAGCGCCTGGAGGAACTCCGGCTGATCAAGGACGAGGCCCGGCACGGCCCGGACCCCGCCGCCACCGACCGGCAGCACGCCAAGGGCAAACTGACCGCGCACGAACGCATCGCCCTGCTGGTGGATACGGGCTCGTTCCATGAGGTGGAGCAGTTGCGGCGGCATCGGGCGACGGGTTTCGGTCTGGAGGCGAAGAAGCCGTACACGGACGGTGTGATCACCGGCTGGGGCACGGTGGAGGGCCGGACGGTCTTCGTGTACGCGCACGATTTCCGGATCTTCGGCGGGGCGCTGGGCGAGGCCCACGCCACGAAGATCCACAAGATCATGGACATGGCCATCTCGGCCGGTGCGCCGCTGGTCTCCCTGAACGACGGTGCGGGGGCCCGTATCCAGGAGGGCGTCTCGGCGCTCGCCGGGTACGGCGGGATCTTCCAGCGCAACACCAGGGCGTCCGGGGTGATCCCGCAGATCAGTGTGATGCTCGGCCCGTGCGCGGGCGGCGCGGCCTACAGCCCGGCCCTGACCGACTTCGTGTTCATGGTCCGCGAGACCTCGCAGATGTTCATCACCGGCCCGGACGTCGTCAAGGCGGTCACCGGCGAGGAGATCACCCAGAACGGGCTCGGCGGCGCGGACGTGCACGCGGAGACCTCGGGCGTCGCGCACTTCGCGTACGACGACGAGGAGACCTGCATCGCCGAAGTCCGCTACCTCATCGGGCTGCTGCCCTCCAACAACCGCGAACTCGCCCCCACCGTCCTGTCCGACGACCCGCACGACCGGCGGAGCGAGGCACTGCTCGACCTGGTCCCGGACGATCCCGGCCGGGTCTACGACATGCGTGCCGTCATCGAGGAGATCGTCGACAACGGGGACTTCTTCGAGATCCACTCCGGCTGGGCGGGCAACAGCCTCTGCGTCCTGGCCCGGCTGGGCGGCGAGGTCGTCGGCATCGTCGCCAACCAGCCGGCCACGACCGCCGGGGTCCTGGACATCAAGGCCAGCGAGAAGGCGGCCCGCTTCGTCCAGTTCTGCGACGCCTTCAACATCCCGCTCGTCACGCTGATCGACGTACCCGGCTTCCTGCCCGGCATCGAACAGGAGCACAACGGCATCATCCGGCACGGCGCGAAGCTGCTCTACGCCTACTGCAACGCCACCGTGCCTCGAGTTTCGGTCGTGATTCGCAAGGCATACGGCGGTGCCTACATCGTGATGGACTCGAGGTCCATCGGAACCGACCTGTCTTTTGCCTGGCCCGGCAACGAGATCGCGGTGATGGGGGCGGAGGGTGCCGCGAACGTCATCTTCCGCCGCGAGATCAACAGCGCCGGCGACCCCGAGGCGGTGCGCCGGCAGAAGATCGAGGAGTACCGCACCCAGCTCATGCACCCGTACTACGCGGCCGAGCGCGGTCTCGTGGACGACGTCATCGACCCCCGCAGGACCCGCGAGACCCTCATCGGATCCCTTGCGATGCTGCGCGACAAGCACGCCGAACTGCCCTCCCGCAAGCACGGCAACCCTCCTCTGTGACGGAGAACCATGTCGGACATCCAGGTAATCCGCGGCTACGCTACTTCCGAGGAACTCGCCGCTCTCGTCGTGGTGTTGATGGCCCGGTCCGCCGCGTCCCAGCCCCTTCGCCCGTCCCGCCGCCGCACACCCAACTGGCACCGCCTGGACCGCGCGCCGCGCCCCAGCGGCGCCCGGGGCTGGGGCCGGGAACAAGGAACGGGCCGCACGCCCGCAGTGAGCTCCCCGGGCCGGACTTGACTTCAGCCCTGGTTCGACTTTCAGACTCGGGCGCAATGGCTTCCGGCCGTCTCCGCCCGGACCGGTACGAGAGGGAGATTTATGTCCGCCGCACCCCTGCGCCTCGCCGTGATCAACAGCAGCGTCCGGGAGGGCCGGTTCGGCCCGACCGTCGCACGATGGTTCCACACCCAGACCGAGCAGCGCACGGACGTGGAGGTCGACCTGATCGACCTCGACGAGCACGCGATCCCGCACCAGATGTCGCACTCTCCCAGCGACTCGGTGGCCGCGGAACTGGCCCGGGTGTCGCCGCGCCTGGCCGCCGCCGAGGCATTCGTCGTGGTGACGCCGGAGTACAACCACAGCTACCCGGCCTCGCTCAAGAACCTCATCGACTGGCACTCCACCCAGTGGCAGGCCAAGCCGGTCGGCTTCGTCTCGTACGGCGGCCTGGCCGGCGGCCTGCGCTCGGTGGAGCACCTGCGTCCCGTCTTCGCCGAGCTGCACGCGGTCACCGTGCGCGACTGCGTGAGCTTCCACAACGTGTGGGGGCAGTTCGACGAGACGGGCGCCCTCGTGGAGCCCACCGCGGCGAGCACGGCCGCCAAGGCGCTCCTCGACCAGCTGGTGTGGTGGGGCGTCTCGCTGCGCGAGGCCCGCGAGAAGCGTCCGTACGGCGCCTGAGACCCGGCGGGCCTACGGGGCGTCCCGGCGCGGACGGCTCGTAGGCCGCCGGTCCACCGCCGCCGGGTTCACTGGTCGCCCTGCGCGAGGCGCACCAGCACCTTGTGGAAGTCCTCGCGCTCGGCGGGGGAGAAGGCCGCGAACATGGTCTCGTTGGCCTGTTCGACGGCCCGGTCCATCTCCTCGAACAGCTTCCGGCCCTCTTCGGTGCTCCTGACGAGGTTGCGGCGGCGGTTGGCGGGGTCCGTCTTGCGGGTGACGGCTCCACGGCCCTCCAGATCGCCCAGGAGCGCGACCATGTTTCCGGCGTCCAGGCCGAGGGCCCGCCCCAGGTCGGCCTGGGTGCACTCGCCGAGTTCGGCCAGGCCCGCCATCACGCGGTAGTGCTGCATCCGCAGACCGGTGGTGTCGAGGTATTCGCAGAGCAGCCGCTGGGCCCGCAGGGCGGCACCCGAGAGCAGCCAGACATCCAGTTCGACCAGGCGTCCGTACAGGGTCATGCCGAGAAGTCTACGGGACAGTGTTGCACCGACCAACGTTCAGGCCATACCGTTATGCCGTACAACATTGGTCGGCACAACAAATGTGTCAGGGCCATCGGCCTGCCGTCACAGAAGTGAGAACTCGTCATGGCTGAAGAGCAGATCACCGCGCCCCGCGAGTCCGGCGCCGCCACCCCGGACGCCCGGCGCTGGCAGGCCCTGGTCTACATCGCCCTCGCCCAGCTGATGGTGTCGGTGGACAGCACCATCGTGAATATCGCCCTGCCCTCCGCGCAGCGGGCACTCGACATCTCCGACAGCAACCGGCAATGGGTCATCACCGCCTACATGCTCGCCTTCGGCGGGCTGCTGCTCCTGGGCGGCCGGATCAGCGACACCATCGGCCGTAAGCGCGCCTTCCTCATCGGGGTCATCGGCTTCGGAGCGGCGTCCGCCCTCGGCGGCCTGGCGGTCAACTCCGGGATGCTGCTGAGCGCGCGGGCCCTGCAAGGCGCGTTCGGCGCCCTGCTGGCACCGGCCGGCCTCTCCCTGCTTGCGGTGACGTTCGCCGAGCCCAAGGAGCGGGCGAAGGCATTCGGCGTCTTCAGCGCGATCGCCGGAAGCGGCTCCGCCGTGGGTCTGATCCTCGGCGGTGTGCTGACCGAGTACCTCAACTGGCGCTGGTCCCTCTTCGTCAACATCGCCTTCGCCGTGGTCGTGGTGGCCGGCGCCGTCGCCGTCGTCCGGGACGAGGGCAGCCGCCCGCCCCGCGAGAAGCTCGACATCGCCGGCACCCTGCTGTCCGTCGCCGGAATCGTCGCCCTCGTCTACGGGTTCACGCTCGCCGACAGCGAAGGCTGGACCGCCACCCCCACACTGGCCCTCTTCGTGGCGTGCGTCGTGCTGCTCACCCTGTTCGTGGTGGTCGAGAAGCGGAGCAGCGCGCCCCTCCTGCCGCTGCGGATCGTGACCGAGCGCAACCGGGCCGGCGTCTTCGCCTCCCAGGCACTCGCCGTGATCACGATGTTCGGCCTGCTGCTCTTCCTGACCTACTACTTCCAGGAGATCCGCGGCTACGGCGCCCTGGCGTCGGGCGTGGCGTTCCTGCCCATGGTGGCCGGCATGCTCATCGGGGCGGGCCAGATCGCCAGCCGCATGATGCCGAAGACGGCTCCGCGCTGGATCATGGGCCCCGGCTTCTTCGTCGCCGCCCTCGGCATGCTGATGCTGACCCAGCTGGACGTGGACTCCTCCTACCCGCTGCTGGTCCTGCCCGGTCAGCTGCTGTTCGGCATCGGCCTCGGCATGGCCTTCACCCCGGCGATGAGCCTGGCCACCCACGGCGTCGAGGACCACGAGACCGGTGTCGCCTCGGCGATGATCAACGCCTCGCAGCAGCTGGGCGGCTCCATCGGCACCGCCCTGCTCAACACCATCGCGGCCAGCACCGCCGCCGCCTACCTGGCCTCCCACAGCGGCGGCTCCGGCATCGCGAACCAGGCGGCGGTGCACGGCTACGCCGTCGCCGTGTGGTGGACCGTGGGCATCCTGCTGCTGGCCGGTGTGCTGATCCTGCTCACCAACCGCCTGCCCAAACCGCAGCAGGACGAGAAGGCGGCCGAGGCGGACATCACCCCCGTAGCCGTGTAGGCCGCACGGCTGCACCCCATGAACGGCGACCGCCGGCGTCCCTCCCCCGAGGCGCCGGCGGTCGCTGCCGTTTGCGGCCCGAACGCGCCACCGCTCCCCGACGCAGCACAGGAGACCTCGTGGACCACGAACAACAGGCGGCGAACTCCTCCGTGACCGCAACCGCCCCCGGCACGCCCCCGGTTCGGGCCATCACCCTGGACGGCAACGGCGTCGCCCTCTCCGGGCTGCTCGCCGAACCCGCCTGCGAGCCCCGCGCCCTGCTGGTGGCCCTGCACGGCGGCGGAATGCGGGCCGGGTACTTCGACGGCCGCGCCGACCCGGCCACCTCCCTGCTGACCCTCGCCGCCTCCTGCGGTTACGCGGCACTCGCCCTCGACCGCCCCGGTTACGGCCGGTCCGCCGCGCAACTGCCCGGCGGCGCGGGCCTGTCCGAGCAGGCGGACCTGCTCCGCGCGGCCCTGGACGACTACCGGGCCGGCCGGCCCTGCGGCGCCGGCGTCCTCCTCGTCGGACACTCCCTGGGCGGCGGCGCGGCCCTGCACACGGCGTCCGGGTGGACGGGCGGCGGCCTGCTGGGCGTGGACGTCTCCGGCATCGGCGACCGGTGGGCCCCCGCCGCCAGGCAACTGGCCGCCCGCGGCGGCCGCCTCTCCCACCGCATGCACTGGGGGCCCCTGGCCCTCTACCCGCCCGGCACCTTCCGCTCGGCCGACACCCTGATCACGCCCGTCCCGGAGCGGGAGGCCCGCGAGATACTGGACTGGCCGCAGGCGTACGAGGGACTGGCGCGGGACGTCCGGGTGCCGGTGCGGTTCACCTTCGCCGAGCACGAGCGGTGGTGGCGCAGCGACCCGGAGACCGTGCGGGCCATGCTGGACCGGCTGGGAACCCCGCTCGCGCGGAGCGAGCGGCTCGCCGGCGC
Source organism: Streptomyces sp. A1277 (assembly GCF_004795015.1). Taxonomy (GTDB): domain Bacteria; phylum Actinomycetota; class Actinomycetes; order Streptomycetales; family Streptomycetaceae; genus Streptomyces. Next base: position 54,539 of record NZ_SSBI01000030.1, read on the forward strand.
GGGCCACAACACCAGCCTCGGCCGGACGGCCCGCACCTACCATCTGCGGGTCCTCGCCTTCCTGGAGGAGTGCCTGACGCTCCCGGGGGCGGGGGAGTCCCGAACCCCCCTGCACATCCGCTCGACAAACCCTTGAGAAACACACCGAATTCGGTGGTCCGGAACTCGACATACACCCTCGGATCAGCCATGCGATTCATGCGCACGGTACGCTCGCGCCGCTCCAGCGCAATTCCTGGAAGCCGACCGCGAACGATGTCCTCCCATGAGTCCCAATGACGGATCAAGAGACCGGGGGTGCGATTCCTCGTGCGACAAGATCAAGTCGACGTCAAACTTCTGCGCTGGCCTGCGGAATCGGCCAGAAGACGCCAATGCATGGAGGAAGGCATCCTGCGCCTGCTCATCGTGGAGGGCGGCGGGCCCGCGCCGATCTGCTCCGACGCGCGCGAGGACTGGGCCCGGGCACCCATCAGCAACGAGGACTTACGGGCGCGGGTGACCGCCCTGCGCGCCAAGTCCTACCCGTTCACCGTGCCGACCGTCGATGCGAGCGGTGCCCTGAAGTACCGCGACCGCGTGGTAGCGGTCTCACCAGTGGAAACGGCGTTACTGGACAGCCTGACCGGCTCCTTCCAGGCACTCGTGTGCCGCGAGGAACTGCTGGACAGGCTGGGCGAACGCCAGGCGTGCATCAGCCGCAACGCACTGGACCTGCACATCATGCGCATCCGCCGGCGCATCCAGCCGCTGGGTCTGGTCCTCCAGACCGCCTGGGGCAGAGGTTACATCCTCGCACCGGCCTCTCAACCCTCCTGACGGAAAAAGTGCGCTGAAGACATTCTCCGGAAAGCGGGATGGAAAGAGAACGGACAGGAACGGCTGACAGGCCCGCCGCCTCCGATGTCCAATGTTTCGGCAACATGAAGAACCCGTTGCTCGCGGCATTCCGCCATCCACTCTGATGGGAATCATTCCATGACCATTCAGCGAACGGCCTCCACCGACCTCCGCGGGGAACCCTGGCTCAGGATCGGCACCCGTGAGTTCCGCTCCCGCCTCATCGTCGGAATCGAGCAGTACGACTCCGTCTCCGTGGTGCGGGACGTCCTCACGGTCACCGACGCGGACATCTTCATCACCACGGTCGACCCGGACAACCGCCGCAGCAGCCTCCTGCTGTCCGACCTGGACGCCGCGCTCGACCTCGACCGGTTCACCTGGATCGGCACCACCTCGTTCGCCCGCTCCAAGGACGGCGCCCTGCGCACCGCCGACGTCCTGCGGGACTCCTGGGGCATCGACATCCTGAAGCTGGACGTGCGCGGCGACAACAACATGCCCGACAACCGCCAGACCATCGAGGCGGCCCACGAACTGCGGGCGAAGGACTGGTCGCTGCTGCCCTTCATCCTGCCCGACCTGTCCACCGCCATGGCCCTCCAGGACGCGGGCTGTTCGGCACTGCGCGTCATGGCGGCGCCGGTGGCCTCGGGGCGCGGCATCATCGACCCCGCGCCCATCCAGGAGATCATCGACGCCCTGAGCATCCCCGTCATCGTCGAAGGCGGCCTCGGCAGCGCCCACCACGTCGCCCAGGCCATGGGCATGGGAGCCGCGGCCACCCTCGTCAACACCGCCCTGGTACAGGCGAAGGACCCGATGAAGATGGCGCTCGCCATGCGCCACGCCACCACGGCGGGCCGGTGCGCCTACGAGTCGGGGCCGATGCCCGAGATGCTCGCGGCTTGAGGGACAGGCCGGCCCACGCCCTGACGCCGGCCCGGTGCACACCCGCGCACGAGAGGATGACGGAGCACTGAACCGCCAAGAAGGTTTCAGCGACACCCGGGAGCACCCGGGTGGCGGCGAGGCCGGCCCGGACCGGCCGCCGCACGGGGCCGGCCCGGACGCCCCGTGGCCAGGCGTACCGGCGTTCGTCGCCGCCACCACGGCCGTGGCCGGCATCGGCCTCGCCGCAGGCGGAACGGCCGGCGCCCTGCTAGCCACCGAACTGGCCGGCACGGCCTCGGTGGCCGGACTGCCCGTGGCCCTGCACCTGGGCGGTTCGGCGGTCGGTGCGCTCCTGGTGTCCCACCAGGCCGGCCGCGGACACCGCGGACGCGGCCTGGCCCTCGGCCTGATCCTGGGGGCCCTCGGCGCACTGGCGGTCGTCCTCGCGGCCCGGCAGGGCAGCCTCGCCTGGATGCTGGCCGGCAGTGCCCTGCTGGGCACGGCCAACTCCTCCATCTTCCTCCTCCGCTACACCGCGGCCCAGGCCGTGCCGGAAGGGAGCCGGGGCCGGGCACTGGGTGCGGTGTTCCTCGCCACCGCGGTCGGCGCGGTCATCAGCCCGCTGCTGCTCGGCCCCAGCGGTCTCGCCGCGCGGGCCGCGGGACTGCCGACGCTGTGCGGCCTGTACCTGGTCGCCATCGTGGCGTTCGGCTGCTCCGCGCTCATGCTGGCGGCGGGCTGCTCCCCGCGCACCCCCCTGCTGGGACGGGCAGCCGGCGTGCTCGCCTCCGGTACGAGACCCACCCGCGGCACCGTCCGGCTGGGCGCCGCACTGCGGGAGCCGGCGGCGGTGGTGGCCCTGAGCGCGCTGGCCGGCGCCAACTTCATCATGGTCGGCATCATGACGATCACCCCGGTGCACCTCAGCCGGCACGGTGCGGGCACCGGTGTGGTCGGTTCCTTCGTGGCGCTGCACGTCGTCGGGATGTTCGCCCCGGCCCCCCTCGTCGGTCGGCTGGCCGACCGGTACGGGCCCGTGCCCGTCGTCCTCGTCGGCGCCGTGATCTCCCTGGCCGCCTGCGCGCTGGGCGGCTTCAGCACGGGCCCCACGACGATGACGACCGCGCACCTCGTCCTGGCGGGCCTCGGCTGGAACTTCGGCGTGGTCGGCGCCAGCACGCTGCTGACCCAAGCGGTCCCAGGACAGCTGCGCCCCTACGTGGAGGGGATCGGCGAAGCCACGATGGGCGCCGCCGCCATGGTGGTCGCCCCGCTCGTGGCCACGTTCCCCGGCGCCTGGGGATACCAGCTCCTGGCGCTCCTCGCCCTGGCACTCACGGCCCTCGCCCTCGCCCGCCTGCGCGTCCCCGCCACCGCCGCCGGCCCGCTCTCCTAGACACCAAGGATGCCGACATGAGAATTCTGACCTGCAGCAACAGCTGCCCCCAGTGGACGGACGGGCAGCTCAACCCGCGCTCCGCCGGCGGGCTCGTCCCCATGCTGATCGCCCTGCTCGACGAACACGGCGGCGACTGGATCTTCACCGCCCCTCCGGACGGCGACCTGCCCGCATCGGTGACACTGGCCGGCGGGGTCACCCTGCACCCCATGGGCCTGGACGAGGACCTGCGCCGCCACCACTACGACACGGTCTCCATCCAACTGCTGCTGGGCCTCCTGCACTACATGCACGACACGTCGGTCGAACCGGTCTTCGACAGCGCGCTCGCCGAAGCCTGGGCGGGGTACGAGACCGTGAACCGCCTGTACGCGGAACGGCTGACCGGCCTGTCCGCCGACACCGCCGACGAACTCGTCCTCATCAACGACCCGCACCTCATGCTGGTCCCGGAGTTCTTCACCGCCGGCAGGACGTCGAGGCAGAGCAAGCTCGCCTACTTCCTCGGCACGCCGTGGTGCGAACCCGACTACTTCACCGTCCTGCCCGAACACGTCCGCACCCGGATCCTGGAATCCCTCCTCACCTGCGACACCGTCGGCTTCCACGCCCGGCGCTGGACGGACGCGTTCGCGGCCTGCTGCGCCAGGTTCCTGCCCGACGCCGTCGTCGAGGGCGACACCGTCGTACACCGGGGACACCGCACCCGACTGGTGTCCTCCCCCTTCCCGCTGGACGTCCAGGTCCTGGACACGATGGTGGACGAACCCGCCACCGCGTCGTGGACGGAGCGGCTGACGCGGATGGCGGACGGCCGGCGCGTGATGGTGCGGGCCGACCGGATCGACCTCTGGAAGAACATGCCCCGCGGGTTCGCCGCCTTCGAAGCCGCCCTGGAACGCTCCCCGGAACTCGCCGAGACCTGCTGGTTCGTCGCCATCGGCACCTCGCCCAGCCGCGCCTCCGCCCGGCACCTCGCGTACCAGCAGATCACCGAGGAGGCGATCCGCCGGGTCAACGACCGCTTCGGCACACCTGACCGGCCGGTGGCGACCCTCCTGCAGCCCGGCAAGGGACGCGACTCGCGCAACTGCGTCGTCGCCGCGCTGCGCATGAGCACCGCCGCGATCGTCAACTCGACCTACGACGGGCTCAACCTGTTCGCCAAGGAAGCCGCCTACCTGCTGGACGACTCCGCCTCGCTGCTGGTGTCCGCCAACGCGGGCGTGCACGAACAGCTGAGCCCGTTCGCCCGCAGCATCGACCCCTTCGACATCGACCAGACCAGCCGCGCCATCGAGGCCGCGCTGCGCGCGGACGCCGACGGCACCGGCCCGGCCGAGAAGCGCCGCGCACTGCTGCGTTCGGAGACCGCCGAGGACTGGCTCGCGACGGTCTTCCCCACCTGATCCGCAGACCCGCGGTGGGGTGCCACGCGCAGCACGTGGAACCCCACCGCGAGGCACTCCGCCGCGACACCGCCCACGCCCCCGAGAGGGTTAAATTTACGGGCTAAAAACAAGGTTAACGTCTGCTACTCTCCGGCCTGGAGGTACAGACGCATGGCATCCGAGGAAGAACTGTTCGCGAACATCGACGCGCTGCTGGAGGAGGAGCCCCAACTCCCGCCCCCCTCGGAACGCGCACGCCTGCGTGAAGCCGCCGGCATCACCCAGGCCCGCCTGGCGAACGCGCTGAAGACCACCACGCAGTCGGTCAAGAACTACGAGAACGGCCGCTCCGAGCCGAAGTCCCCGCGCCTGGAGGCGTATCAGCGCCTGCTGAACGGCTGGGCGGCGAAGTACCCCGCACACAGCGCCCCCGCCGCCGCACCCCGGCACCCGGCGCCCCAGCCGCACACCGCCCCGGCCACCCCCGAGACGAAGACCGCCGCACCGGCCGAGGCACCTCTCGCCGCGGCCCCCGCCCCCGCAGCGCCCGCGCCGCAGCCCACGGCCGCCCGCCCGGCGACGCCCGCCCGCCCCCCGGCCGCGAAGAGGACCGCGAAGCCCCCCGCCGATCCGCGCTTCCCGCACGGCCCGCTCGCCGTACTGGACGGCGACGGCAGCGCTTACGGCGTCGACGGCCTCGTCCTCGACTGCCCCGCGACCACGGTCGTGGAACTGGTCGAGTGGACGCTGCACGAATCCGGCCTCGGAGCGCCGAAGCTGCACCGCCACGGCAAGGACGCCGACCCCCTGATCGCCCTCACCGCCACCGCCGCCGCGAAGTTCGGGCTGCCGGAGCGCCTGGAGGACCGCCGGGGCCTGCGCCTTGAGGAGGACCACCCGGTCGTCAAGCAGATCATCAAGGCGAAGTGGAAGCTCACCCAGCGCGGATTCGGCCCGTGGGCACGGATCTACCGCAAGGCCCAGGGCACCCAGCGCCAGTGCGTCCAGCTCGCGATCCTGCCCTGGGACGCCCTGGACGAACGGTCCTGGCCCGGCGTCAGCGACATGGACCCGGCCGACACCGCCCGCGTCCTCGGCCTCTACGCCCAGCGGGTCACCACCCCGCGCGGCTCCACAGCGGTCTCCGGGCTGGAGCTGATGACCGAGCTCCGCCCGCCCACCCGCCCCGTGCGCGACGAGACGAGCGGCAACTGGATCTCCGGCCACAACCCCGGCTCCCTGGGCACCGAACCGATGGACCCGGCACCGCCCGAGGGCCAGCCCGAACACCCGGCGGTCTTCCACTCCGGCTGGCAGGGCGGCTTCCTGCACGAGGAGGCGTACCAGTGGGTGCGGCCCGTGGACCTGCTCAGCGACGAGGAATGCCACCTGCCGTACGCCATCGGCCTGGACCTGAACACCGCGTTCCTCGCCGCCGCCGCCCGGCTCACCGTGGGCCTGTCCGCCCCGGACCACTTCCACGCGCCGGCGTTCTCCCCGAAGATCCCCGGCTCCTGGCTCGTCGACCTGTCCCACGTGGAGATCGACCCCCGCCTGCCCTCCCCGTTCACCCCCTCCGGCGAACGCCCCACCGGCCCGGCCTGGTACCAGACGCACACCGTGGCCTACGCCCAGGAACTCGGCTACAACGTCGCGCCGCTGGAGGCGTACCTGCGCCGCGAGACGGGCGCCTACCTCGACCCGTGGCACGACCGGCTCAAGGCCGCCTACGTCGACACCCTCGCCGACCTCGGCGTCACCAAGGACCTCACCGACGTGGAGTTCCTGGCGGCGATGGAGCGGCACAAGGACATCGACCCGGTACTGACGGCGGTGCTGGCCGCGATCAAGGGCACGGTCAAGGGCGGCATCGGCAAACTGTTCCAGAACCCGCAGGGCAGGAACTACAAGCCGGGCGACCCCTGGCCGGCCATGCAGCGCCCCACCTGGCGCCCCGACATCCGCGCCGCCGTCATCTCCAAGGCCCGGGTCAACATGCACCGCAAGCTCTACAAGATGGCGGACATGACCGGCCTGTACCCGCTCGCCGTACTGTCCGACTGCGTCGTCTACCCCTCGCCGGGCCCGAGCCCCCTGGACTTCCTGCCCTACGCGGCGTCCGGCAAGCCGCAGCCGGGCGGCTTCCGCCTCGGCCCCACCCCGGGCCTGGCGAAGCTGGAGGGCGTCCGAACGATGCTGTGGGCGGTCGACGTGATGGAACAGGGCGACAACCCGGCAAGCCTCATCAAGGGCGGCAACGCCGTCCTGGACGACGGCGAATAGGCGTACCCGACGGACCCCACCGCTGAAGAAGCTGACGAGGAAAGCTGACCCCCGTGCGAGAGATCGAGAACGCCATCGAGCGGGCCGACCAGGAGGCGTTCACCCGGGAGCCGCCCAAGACCCTCCAGGGCCGCATCAACTTCCTGCTGCGCCGGCTGGGCAGCGCCAGGGCCGTCGCGGCGGAGCTCGGCATCACCGCCGACTCCGTCAACCGCTACCGGCGCGGCGCCAGGAAGCATCCCCCCAAGGACATCGCCGACCGCATCGACCGCGCCGTCCGCACCCGCTGGCAGCCCCAGGTACGCAAACGCCGACGGCGGCAAGCTGCCACCACCGGCGGCATCACCGTGGAGACCCGGGCCTCCTTCGGATACAAGGCGGCAAGAGGATCGACCGACGAACCCCGCTTCCGCCGCCTGACCGTCCACCTCCCCCCGGCCTACGCCCGCCGCCTGTTCGACGCCCGCGACGAGGGAGCCGCCGACCAGCAACTGCGAGAGATCGTCGCCGAAGGGCTCAAGGAGGTCTACTTCCAGGACGGCGGCCAACGCGCACGAGACCTCTACGAAGTCGAGCTGACCGACATCGACTACCTGGACCTCGGCTACTGACGGTAACACTCCTGAGCCCCGGCTCAGCCGGCCCCTGAGCCGTTGAGCCGAAGCACGGTAGTTGTCACATAGGCAGTCTTGTTGTCACCTGCGAGATGCGGCGCCGGAAGGTCTCAACTCTTGACGGCCTCTGCGATCTGCTGGGCGGCCTGGGCGGGGGTGAGGTGCGTGGTGTCGACGATCTCGGCCTCGGCGTGCAGCCACGTGCGGGCCGCCTCGGCGTAGGGCTCGAGGTATTGGAGCCGGAACGGGGAGTTGGGGCCGAGAACGGTGTCGCCCGTGATGCGCGCGCGGAGGGTGTCATGGTCGGCATGGAGGACGAAGTGTCGGACCGGAATGTCGTGCTGGGCAAGGCCCGAGCTGATCTCGCGCCAGTACTGCTCGACCAGGACGGTCATGGGCATCACCAGGGTTCCGCTGGTGTAGTCGAGGATGCGTCGGGCGGTTTCGACCACGAGGGGCCGCCATGGCGGCCAGTGCTGGAAGTTGTCCGTCGCGGGCAGTCCTGGCTTGATGTCCATGAGTGTCTCGCCGACTTTCTCGGCGTCGAACACCCGTGAGTCCGGGATCAGCTGCTGGACGAACGCACTGGTCGTTGTCTTGCCTGCGCCGTGGGTGCCGTTGAGCCATACGATCATGGACTTGACGCTAGCGCCGTGTGGGCCACGTGGACAGGCAGAGTAGAAGATCCGGTGCGGTCGATCACCTTGGCGAGTTGCTTGGCGTGGTCTTCGAGTAGCGGCTTGAGGGCGCCGTAGTAGGGCTGGTGGTCGGCTTTGTGGAGCCAGTGGAAGACGTTGTGTCGCTCCCGGGTCCAGGCAGCGCGTAGCGCTGGGTCGGGTGCGATGTGCGGCGGGCAGGGTGCGAAGTCGGGCTCGCCTTCGGTGACGCGGGTCCAGATGTAGGAGCTGACGGCCAGGCGTCTGCGGTCGTCGCTGATGGGTTTTCGATGGTGTGTGAGGACCGGGATTTCTCCTGGATCGGCCTCTGCGGGCTCAGGGAAGCGTCAATGTCAGTGGGCTCTGCCAGGGTGTGCGTCGTGGATGAACTGGTGGAGCGTGTCGACGATCAAGATCGTGTGCTGGGGATGGTGGTCAGCCGCCAGCAGGCCATCCAGGAGGGTTGGCTGCACCGAGTCGCCGTGACGGTGTGTCGTGACGAGCAGGGACGGATCCTCGTCCACCGACGGTCGGAGCAGGTATCGCGCTTCCCCGGGCTCTATGAGGTCGGGGTCGGTGGCGCCGCAAATGTTGGCGAATCCTATGAACAGGCCGCCGCGAGGGAGCTGACCGAAGAGCTGGGCCTTCGTGCGCTGCCGCGCCTGCTCTTCACGTTCATCAACCGCAGCGGCTTGAGCCCTCACTGGCTCGGCGTGCACGAAGCCGTGGTGCCGGACGCCGTGGTCCTCGATCCCGATGAGGTCGCCTGGCATGGCTGGCTGACCGAGCCGGGGCTGCGGTCGGCCCTGCTGGAGTGGCGCTTCACCCCCGACAGCAACGAAGCCTTCAGCCGGTATCTGGCGTTCCGGACCGCGCGGTCCTGACCTCGCCCATCACGCTCAGGCTCAGCGTCTGTCGATCTCCTTGGCCAGGTGCTCGGCGTGGTCTTCGAGTAGTGGCTTGAGGGCGCCGTAGTAGGGCTGGTGGTCAGTGGTGCGGAGCCAGTGGAAGACGTTGTGTCGCTCCCGGGTCCAGACGGCGCGTAGTGCGGGGTCGGGGGCGATGTGCGGCGGGCAGGGTGCGAAGTCGGGCTCGCCTTCGGTGACGCGGGTCCAGATGTAGGCGCTGACGGCCAGGCGCCGGCGGTCGTCGCTGAGGGGCTTTCGGTGGCTGGTGAGGCCCGGGAGCCGGGTGAGCATGTGCTGCCAGTTTTCAGGTTCTAGCGTCCAGGTGGCGAGGACCTCGCGTCGGTGTTGGTAGTCGATGACCGGGCCTTCGAGGAGCTCGGCGGTGATGGCGTCGAGGGCCTGTTCGAAATCGCGGGCCGTGCCGCTGGCGCGAAGGCGGCGGTTCAGCAGCTGCGTGTAGCCGAGCCTCTTGTTCTCGGGGTTGATCCCGAGAAACTGGGCGGCTTTGTCCAGGCCGCCGCCGCGTGCGCGCCGGACGAGGAAGACCGCGGCCGCGCGTCGGCGCATCTGGGGCGTGGTGTCCGAGAGGAAGCCGAGGTGGCGTTCGGCAAGGTCGTGGGGCAAGCACGCAGGGATGTGTTCGGGTCGCAGGCCGACGCCGGTGGAGGGGAGGCGGAGTCCGCCTTTGCCGGTGCGTCTGAAGGTGGGAACGATCGTGTCGGCGGCCTGCTGGAAGCGCTCGGAGCATGCGCTGCGCTGTTTCTTGAAGACGTTGTCCCAGATCAGGTGCCGTGTGGGCGCAATTCCGCTGCGGTTCCGGTTCTCCTCGGGTGCGAGCGGGGAGAGTGCTTCGCGCAGGTCGTCGGCGGTCAGGATGCGATCGGTGACTTGGAGGAGGGCGGCGCAGGCGAGCGCATCGACGGTGCCGCAGTGGAGCGGTAGGGGCGGGAGCCGACCCCATCGTGGATGGCGAGGTGCCGGTCGACTGCGGCGGCGAGGGGGCGGGTGGTGCCGACCGGCTGGATGCGCGGCCAGCAGATCGTGACGAGTCCGGCGAGGAGGATGAGCTCGGTGAAGTACTGCTGTGCTTGCCGTTTGGGCCGGCCGGGGCCGAGCAGGCCGAGGATCTTGCGCTGGAGCTCGAGCAGGGCGGGTCCGGGCTGGTGGTGCCGTGGGTCGTGTGCGAGCGGCGCCCCGCAGGGGTCGCCTGGCCGGGTGGTCGGGACGTCCTGGGTCAGTGAGGACCTGCAGTGGGCCGGGCGGACCCCGGTGGCGGCGGGGCGGGGGACCAGCTGTGTTCTGCTGCTGAAGTTGATCGGCTTGTGGCAGTGGGGGCAGAGGTGTTCCAGGAACACCTTGTGCAGCGGGCAGGCGAAGACGACGGGCAGACGCCAGAGGATCTGCCAGGGCCCGCCGTGGGCGTTCTGGATGTCGGAGCCGTCGCCAGCAAGGCAGTGAGGGCAGTAGCGGGCGGTGGTGGGGAACAGCCATCGGTCCGTGTGCATGGAGTAGACCCTCCCGGCCCGGACGTCGGCGATGCTGCGGGCCGCCGGCGGGTAGCGGGAGGCGAAGGGCTCCAGCGTCATCGCGCGCACTTCGCGGGGGTCCAGCCGGGTGGTGAGGGCGAAGCGGCTGACCTCGGCCGGGCTCAGCAGGGTCGAAAGCGAGGCTCGGGCGCCCGAGCCGGTCCTGTTCGGTCAGGCCGGTCTGCCGGGCGAGCTCGTTCGGTGAGATGTGCAGGCGGTGGGCCAGACGCAGGACGAAGCCGGCCAGGGACTCGCCCTCCAGCGGATCGAGGCCGAGTCCGAAGGGCCGCGGCCCGGCGCCCGCGGTCGCGTCAGTCACCCGCGGCCGGCCTGTTCCCGCGGTCGTCGAGGACCGTGTTGCGTCCGCGTCGGCGGCGGGGCTTCGTGGGCGAGGCGGTGTTCTGCGGGATGTCGGGGACCTCGCCGGCCCCGGGGTCGAGGTCGTCCAGGTTGCCGAGGTGGATCGTGGTCTTCGCGAGCAGTTCCGGGGTGAGGCGTTCTTCGCCGGTGAGGATCGCCTCGGTGCAGCCGTCCTCGATCAGCCGCCGCAGCAGGCCGACGACGCCGCGGGTGCGGCCGAAGAGGTACTCGGGCATCTCGCCGGTGGTCAGCATGCCCTCGAAGGACCGCAGGAGCCGCAGCTGGTCCTCGATGCCGGCCAGGTGGTCGAGGAAGGCGGTGATGCCGGCCGGGGTGGAGTAGTCGAACGGGTCGAGATCGACCATGTCGAACCGGCGGCCCGTCTGCGTGGCGGCCGCGGTGCTGTGCCGCCCGCCCCGCACGTTGTCGGGGAAGACCCACTGTCCGGTGCGCTGGTCGACGTAGGCGCCGCGCAGGAGGCCGGAGCCGGGGATGTCCACGCCGATCAGGATCAGGGTGACGTTGAGGTCCATCAGCTCCCGGATCAGGTCGAGGGTGTCCTGGTCGTCCTCGCGGTGGAGCCGGAGCCGGGTGATGTCGTCGATCAGCAGGGCGGTGGTGTGATGGTCCCGGATCGCGTCCCGCACCGCTCTGACCAGGTCGTCCAGCGTTCCGGGGTGCGGGTTGCCGTAGACGTTCAAGATCGCCTTGCAGAGTCCCTTGGGGGTCGCGCGGACCGGCAGGCGACAGTAGGCGACGGGCACGAACACGTCCCGGGTGCCGGGGGTGGGGCCGGGCAGCAGCTGGTGGTGGACCTCGCGCCAGACGTCCTCGAAGGACGCGGCCGCGTCGCAGGCGGTCTCGGTCTTGCCTTGGAACCCGCCGCCGTTGATCATCAGGCCGTCGCGGTTGCCGGGCATGAACTTCACCGCGTTGTTCTGCAGCCGCCCGCGCATCAGGTTCGCGACCCGCGCGCTCATCGGCGTCTCCTGCAGCCGCATGTTGACGTGCGTCGCAGTGCGATGCAGGTCGTGCAGAGCCCGCCGTCGCGGGCTCAGGCTCTGGTAGTCCGCCGGCATCAGACGCGGCGCGGGCACGAACGTGTCGCGGATCTTCCGCCACTGCTGCCAGCCCTCCCAGCGGGTGCGGTCCGGCGGCGGGCCGGCCCGCAGGAACGGGACGACCGCGTGCTCATCCGGCGTCGTCTGGTCCACCACGGTCCTCCTCCAGGTCGTCCTCGGGCAGGACGAACACACTGCGGGCCCGGAAGCTGTGGCCCAACTCGGGCGGCGGGACGGGAGCGGGCCGGACGGCCTCCCGACGCCGGCGCCGTTCCCCGGCAACCGCTTCCTGCGTCTGGCGGGCCCGGCCCGGCCAGCTCAGCACCGTCGCCGTCTCCTCCCCTGCAGCCGGGGCAGGAACGGCATCAGCCGGGGCGGGCGGGCTCGGCGGTCGGTCGGCCTGCGCGGCCCTGGCCTGGTGCATCTCGTGGGCGTGCTCGGTGCGCTGGGACTTCTTCATCTGGGTCGGCCACTTGCTGACCGGGATGTTCGAGCCGATCAGCTCCAGCAACACGGGCAGCAGTTCGGCGTCCGACTTCGGCTTCAGCCCGGCCGCCGCAGCCTTCGCGAGCAAGGCGCTGGCCCGCGCGTCCCCGAAAGCCGGCATCTGGCCGGCCCGGGGCATGCCCGTCCAGGGCAGCGGGTGCCAGGCATGGCTGATCGGGTCCTGGAAGAACACCTGGCGCCGGTCGCGCGGGTCGTGGCGGATGAGCCACTTGCCCTTGTGCTTGCCACCCCGCGTCGACAGCTCGCCGCGGTAGTCCCGCAGGACATCGGCGTCGTCGTACCAAAGTCCGCGGATCTTCACCCCGCGGCGCTTGTCGATGCGGACGTAGTGGACAAGGTCGCAGGCAAGGCGCGCGGCGGCGGAGCCGAGTTCGTCGTGGCCGCGGACATGGCGTTCGCGGCGATCGGCAAGGCCGGGCTCGGTCAGGTCGAAGCCCTCATGGGCATCGTCCCCGGCGGCGGCGCCACGCAGTACCTCACCGAGCGCGTCGGCCGTAACCGTGCCTTGGAGATCGTGCTCGGCGCCGACCTGATGGACGCCGAGACAGCCGAGCGGTACGGCTGGGTCAACCGAGCCGTCCCCGCCGACCAACTCGACGAGTTCGTCGACCGCCTCGCCGGTAACATCGCCGCGTTGCCCGACGGCGTCGTCGCGGCAGTTAAGCACGCCATCGTAGTCCGCGATCATTCCGATGGCCTGGCGCGGGAAAACAACGCCTGGGCCGGGCTCGTATTCCGCCCCGCCACAGCGCAGCTCATGGGCGCCGGGCTGGCCGGCGGCGCCCAGACCCGGAACGGCGAACAGGACCTCGAGGGTCTGTTCCGCAGTCTCGCCGAGCAGCTGAACGAGCGCCTGTGACAAGTCGAATGCCTTGTTGGTGACAACCAGACTGCTTCGACTGTTCCGCTTCGCCGGCTCACGCGGCTCCGCTGGTGCCAACTCCTGGGCTTCGGCCCCGCCCCTCCCCCGCACGGATGCCCCTGCTCGGCGCCGTAGCCGTCTCCTACCACCGCCGCCACGCGCCGCGCCCCCGCGATATTACGCCGTAATAATGCGCGGCCCGGCGTCCCGGGCCGCTGGTCCTGCGGTGTCGGTCAGAGGATCTCGATGGAGTTGACCTTCGGGGGGAGGTTCGGGAACGTGATGTCGGTCCAGCGGGGGATCTTCACCGAGTCGCCGTTGGCGTCGTAGTAGATCAGGTCGTTGTTGCCCGTGGAGATCCTGTCGACCCACCAGCCGCCGAAGTTGGTCCGCCCGGCGTTCGCGTAGCAGTCGACGCTCTGCCGGCCGCCGTTGTGCGACCAGATCTTGAGGAAGTTCTCGCCGCCGCGGCACTCGACGTGGTCGATGGCGAAAGCGGAACCGCTGGGTACGGCGATGGTGAACGAGGCCGCCGCAGCGAACGCCATGGCCAGTGAACCGAGGAGCCTCTTGCCCTTCAGAATCACGGATTCTCCTTCGTACAAGTCGGTGATGCCGCGCCGCGAACGGGTCGGGGCGCTGCTCCGGGTCCGGAGCCGGCCCGGAAACGATCTTGGTGCAAGATCGCCGACGGGTACGGCAGGCAGGGCGGCGCCGAAGGAGGTTCACCTGCCTGGAGGTGCGCGGTTCCCGCTCCCACAGGCAGGTGAAGGCGCGCGTCACTCGGTGTCGGCCGTCGTGGCGGACTTCTCCGCCCTCATCCGCTTCGACTCCTCGATCTTGTAGTCGACAAGAAGCTCCGTCAGCTTCCGCCGGGCCGGTACGTCGAGCTGGGCGATGATGAGAGCGGTCAGGGCGTGGGGCTCCGTCGAGGGCAGCCGGTCGGCGGTGCGGGCGGCCGGCGCCTGCTGCTTGGCGGGCCGGGACTTACTGGCCCTGGTGGCCTTCAGGTGCTGGAGGTGGGCCTCCTGCTCCTCGGCCTTCTTCTTGCCGATCAGGCGCAGCGTGGCCGCGGACTCCTCGCCCGACTGGAGCTTCTCCTTGAGCGCGGGGGTCAGGGTCAGCAGCGCGAGGCGCTGGGAGACCCAGCCCTGGGAGCGGTGCAGGCGGGTCGCAAGGGCCTCCTGGGTGCCGTGGATCCGCAGGAGCTGTTCGAGGGCCTTGGCCTCGTCCAGGTGGTTGAGTTCCTGGCGGTGGATGTTGGCGACGAGGGCCGACTCCAGGATCTCGTCGGGGTTGCTGCCGAGGTTGTCGTCGAGCATCACCTTGATCTGGGTGACGCCGGCCTCGCGGGCCGCCGCGAGGCGGGAGTTGCCGTCGATGACGACGTACTTGGTGCCGGCTTCCAGGTCGGCTTCCCGGCCCGGGTTGCCTTCCAGGTAGGCGAACCGGCCCATGATGCTGATGGCGGTCTTCTGGCCGTGGTCGCGGAGGCTGTGCCCGAGGTCGGTGAGGTCGCCGAGATCGGACCTGGGGTTGTCGGGGTTGAGGCTGATGACGTCGACGGGCAGTTCGACCGGAGGCGGGGCCCCCTCGGTGGGTGCGGCCGCGACCTGGTTGATGGCGGCGCGGCGGGCGCTGATGGGCTGGGTCTGGCCGAAGGAGGCGCCGGCGCCGAGCCGGGATGCCTTGCTCATGAGATCTCCCGGGCGAGGGCGCGCATGCCGACGGCCTGGTCGCAGCGGGGCGAGTAGGCGAGCAGGGGCTGCTTCACGCGTACCGCCTCCTTCTGCTCCTTCAGGTCTCCGATGACTCCGACGACCCTGGGGTCCTTGATGTCCATCCAGGAGGTGAGGGAGGAGGTGGCGATGTAGCCGCGCCTCGCGTCGTAGTGGTTGACGACGATGCCGAGGTAGTCGAGTCCGAGGTGCATGTCGTTGCGGAGGTCCTCGATCTGGGAGGTGAGGAGCCCGTAGGCGTCGGCGGAGCTGTCCTCGGCCTGCACGACGACGAGGACACCGGAGTTGCCCGGGGCCTCGCCCTGGCGGCGGCGGCCGTAGTACGCGGCGGCGTCCATGCTGAGACCGAGGCTGGGCGGGCAGTCGATGATGACGGCGTCGTAGTCGGCCTCGATCGCGGACAGGGCCCGCTCCAGGGCTGCTTCGCGCGCCCGGACGCCGGAGAGCTTGACGTCGAGGAGGAAGGCGTCGGTGCAGGCGGGCAGCAGGTGGAGCCGGTCACCGAAGCGGGGGTCCTCGATCGCTACGACGAGGTCGGCGAGCCGGCCCATGGCTTCGCCGGCCATGTGCTTGGTGAGGCTGTCGCCCTCGATGGGCAGCGGCTGGTGGCCGAGCTGCTTGGTGAGGTGGCACTGCGGGTCGAAGTCCACGAGGAGGACGCGCAGGCCGAGCCCCGGGAGGTCCTCGTGGTCGAGGGGCGAGGTCTCCCGGTCCTCGGAGAGGGCGGCGGCGAAGTGCTTGGAGATGCGGACGGGGTGGAGCGCGTCGGCGTCCTCGGCGAGGGCTTCGCCGGTGCCGGCGGCGATGGCGGTCTTGCCCACGCCGCCCTTCTGGTTGCAGGTGACGATGCGCTTGGGGTGCTCGGGGCGTACGACGGTGGGCGCCGGGTTCGTCTCGAGCCACATGACGACGGACTGGGCGAGCCCCTGGACGAGCGGGACGCCGCGGGAGGCGCAGTCGGCGCGGAACTCATCCCACTGCCCGTCAGGGAGGAAGGTCGCGAAGGACTTGGCGCCTGCGGTGTCGATGGGGGAGAGGTTGGAGCCGAGCCTCCGCCATGCCTTGATACCGGCCTCGACGGCGTGCTGGATGTCGACGTTGTGCTGGGCGGCCCGGATCTTCAGATCCTGTTGCAGCACCGGGGGCAGCTTGGAGACGACCTTCTCGCGGTCGCCGGGGGAGGGCGAAGTCATGGCAGTCACCTTACTAACTCCGATGATCCATTTCTGCATCGGTGCGTTAGTTATGACAGCACATGGTGTGCGTGAAGGGCACTCAGGAGCCCGGCCACTCGCGGAAACGGGGCTGGGGGTCTGGCTATTACGGCGTAATAGCCAGACCCCCAGCCCCGTTTCCCGTCAGTTGGCGGCGTCCGCGCTCGCGGTGAGACCGCGCTGCGAGCGGGGCGTCTTGTCGCCGACCCGCTTGGGCTCGATGGTGCTCGGGTCGACCGCCTCGCCGGGCGCGCCCTCGTGGTACGGGCCGTCGGGGTCGGCGTCGCGGTCGTGGGGGAGCAGGAAGAAGACTCGGCGCAGGTGGAGGCCGCTGTCGGGATCGGCTTCGGTGTGGGCCTCGAGTTCGGTGTAGCCGACCATGCGTCCGTCCCGTTCGTAGCGGGGCTTTCCGCGACGGCGGGTGGTCTTGTCGAGGGCCTGGCGCACGTAGTCGAGGTTGTCGGGGTTCTCCAGCCAGACCACGGCGTTCTCGTGGTGGAGATCGCTCTCGTTCAGCAGCGAGCTCATGGCTGCAGCCCCTTTGTGATTCGGCCGGCCGGGAGGAGGCCGGGGTGGGTGTGAGCACGTTCCCTGGTGGGGGCACCGTGTCCATGGTAGGCCGGACCGGCGGGTGTGTGCCGGGCGCGTGGGTCATGCATGGCCGGTCCTCGCGTCGTCGTCGGTGAGGAGCCCGAGGCCGGGGTAGTACTTCTTGCCGCTGGACTTCATCATGTCGGCGGGCGAGGCGAGGGAGAGTTCCTGGCGGACCCGGGTCGCGAACGCCCGTGCCGTCGCGGGCCGGATGCCCTCGCCGGCGCTGCACCAGCTGCTGTACGTCGCGTACAGCAGGCCCTGTTCCACCCGCAGGTCGGGGGTGTGGGTGGTGCAGCACTCGGTGAGGAAGCGGCCGATGTGGTCCTCGGTGGTGGCGTAGGCCGCGGTGGCGGTGCGGACGGTGGCGGGTCCGTCGAGCGGGTCGCGGGTGGCGAGGTAGAGCTTGGCGCCCTCGATGAGCCATTGCAGGATGCCCGGGCCCTCGCTCTGGACGAGTTCCTTGGCGAGGTTGTCGATCTTGCGGGCGGCGGGGACGACGCGCTCGAAGGGGATGAGGCGGATGCGCCGCCAGAACGCGTGGCCGCCGGTGCCGACTTCGGGGCGGTGGTTGCCGAGCAGCCAGAGCTTGTGGGTGGGGTTGAAGCTGAAGAAGTCCTGCCGCATGCGCCGGGCCATGATCCGGTCGCCGCCGGTCAGCAGCTTCACACGGGACTCGTCGAACTTGTCGTTCGGCTTGAGCTCGGAGCAGACGACGATGCGCCGGCCGTGCAGCTCGGTCAGCTCGGTGGAGTGCTCGGAGAACTTCCCCTTCTCCATGAGGAAACCCGGCGGGGCGGCCTGCGCGTAGTCGCCGAGGATCTGCGTCATGACGTCGAGGAGGACGGATTTGCCGTTGGCTCCCGTGCCGTAGAGGAACGGGAGCACCTGCGCGCCCACGTCGCCGGTCACGGAGTAGCCGAGGAGCAGGTGGAGGAAGTGGATGGTCTCCTCGCCCTTGGCGTCGTCGCCGAAGGTGTCGTGCAGGAAGCGGTGCCAGCGCGGGGTGGGCGTCGCCTCGGGCGCGACGCTCGTGGCCCGGGAGTGCATGTCGCCCACCGGGTCGGGCTTGTGGAGGTGCCCGGTATGGAGATCGACGACACCGGCCGGGGTGCACAGGGCGTACGGGTCGCCGTCCAGGACATCGGGGTCCAGCGCGAGTGCGGGGGATGCCTTGGCCTGGGTGAGCATGGCCTTGATGCCGGGCGTCGACATGGAACGCCGCCGGTGTGCGCTGAGTTCCCGGTCGGTGAACTGGCCGGTCGGATCGGTGGCGGGCATCTGCTCGGCCAGGTCGCCCGCCGCCCACACCGCGGCCTTCTCACCCCCGGTGCGCTTCCAGCGGTACTGGTCCCAGTGGTACCAGCCCAGCCCTTCGACGTGGCGGAACTGGTCGCCGAACATGACCGCGAACAGCTTGGCGTTGCCCCGGTCGGTCAGGAGCGCGGGCAGGTGCCCCGCGACCGGGGCCGACTCGTGCACCGCGGAGGCGTTCTGCTGGGCGGGCAGGCCGGGCAGGCCCCCCTCGGCTTCGAGAGCGAGCATCTGCTGCGCTGCGGCAGTGGCGTCGAAGCGCGGGCTGCGGTCGGCGCTGCTCATGGGCGTCCTTCGGGATGGAACGGGCGGGCTGCGCCGGCGGACAGGGCGGAAGCGATGACGGTGAGGCTGTGCCTGCTGCGGTGCGGGCGCGCGCTGTCGGCGGCCGCGGTGAGCAGGGCCTCGGCCTGGGTCGCGGTGAGGTGCCCGGCGGCGACCAGGCCACCGGCGGTGTACGCGGCGCGGTTCAGCTTCTCGGTGAAGGCGGTCCCCTCGGACGCAGCCCCGCATGCCTCGACCTCGGCGAGCAGGGGCTCCAGCAGCCGTGTGGCGCGCTGCGCGCTACGGGAGGGCCTCACGGGCCGGGGGCGGGGCGCGGGGACCTGTACGGGGGCGGAACGGGGCGTATGGCCGGTACGCCGCAGCTCGGCGGCGAGCCAGTCGGGCAGGGGCGCAGGGAACCGGGCCGCGCCGACGGGGGTGTAGGTGCCCGCAGGGGTGCGGGTGGCCGGGGTGACGATGTAGCCGCCGGCGGCGCGGACGTCGACCTGCCAGGCGAGGGCGACCTTCGGGCTGGAGCCCACCGATGACCGGTAGCCCGGTCCATCGGGGGCGGTGCGGTACCAGATGTGGAGGCCGCCGGAGGGCGTACGGACGCGCAGCGTCGACTCGTCGTCCGCCGGGCTCGGCCGGCCGCGCAGTGCCGAGAGGAGAGCCAGGGTGTCGAACCCGGAGGCCAGGCCCGCCAGGTTGACGCTCTCGTGGATGGGGATGCCGGGCAGGAGCCGGTCGCGGTGCGGCACTTCGGCACTGTGGGCGTCGACGTCCAGGACGACGAGCCCGGCCGGGCCGCACGAGACCCCGACCCCCAGCGCCGGATTGACACCCCACCAGGCCGCCAGCAGCCCGGGGTCCGTGGTCGCCGCGTGAAAGCCGTGGCACCACCTGCCCGCTGGAAGGCAGGGGCAGTCGGCCGGGCGATGGGGCTCCTTGCGGCAGGCCGGGCAGTTGCCCGCGGGCGTCTTGCGTCCGGCGGCCAGCGGGTGGACGGGCCAGCCGTTCCCCGCACACCAACGGGCCATGTCGAAGGGACTCGTGGGCCCCGCTGCACGCGGGCCACTGGTCTCGCTTTGACGCGGCACGCTGATTCGTCCTTGCCGAGGGCCAACAGGTTGTTCAGCCCCTGGGAGAAAGACCAGGTCACAGCGTTTCCACTGTCAGACAGAGGGACTGAAGGGACTGAGTTTTCCAAATCGGATCAGAGCCTACAACAGCAGCCTCCGGGTGGGTGGGACTGTTTCCTTCCGCGAGTCCCTTCAGTCCCTTGGCCGTCCACGGGAGTTACGGGCGGCCGTTCCGCGACCCGGCCCGGCGGCCGGGCGGAGGCCCGGGCGTGTCGGCGAGCGCACCGGCGTCGCGGAGCGAGGGACTGAAGAGGGACCGGAGGGACTGGACCCTTTCAGTCCCTCTTCGGTCCCTCCGACAAAACCCCAGGTCAGAGCGTTTTGTGAGGCGAGGCGAGGGACTGAAGGGACTGAGAGTCAGTAGTTATGAACGGCTCAGGAATACAGGGGGCAAATAAGACGAGAATAGGGGGGTTTGTCTCGCGTACGCGCATACACACGCACCCGTAATGACTGGAACAGGGAAGTTGAGTCCCTTCAGTCCCTTCGGACCCTCTCCGGCGCCCACCCCAAGCCTCTGACCTGGGGTTTTGCCGGAGGGACCAAAAGGGGACCGAAGGAAGAGGGACTGAGGGACTTCAGTCCCCTTCACCCGGGCGACAAAGCCGGCCGAGGGCGCAACTGGGCGGGGCGCCTCCTCGAACTCGTCGGCTCCGTGCTCCGCACGCGCGCCGGGCCGAGCCCCCGGGCCTGTACCGGACCGCGCCCAGGGACGCCACGAGGCGGCCGCAGTCGAGCACTGGAGTCGTGGCGGCCTGGGTGCGGGTTCCCTGTCTGCGAGGATGGCGGTATGGATGTGCGCCGGAAAAACCATGTGACGGTGAGCGGACGGGCCGGCGAGCCCGTGGTGATGCTCGCACACGGGTTCGGGTGCGACCAGAACATGTGGCGTCTGGTGGCGCCGACGCTGGAGCGCGACTTCACCGTCGTTCTCTTCGATCACGTCGGCGCCGGGCGCTCCGACCTGTCGGCATGGAGCCCGGAGCGCTACTCCACCCTGAACGGCTACGTCGACGACCTGCTGGAGCTGTGCCGGGAGCTGGCCCTGGGCCCGGTGACGTTCGTGGGGCATTCGGTGAGCGCCATGATGGGGGTGCTGGCCGCCACGCGGGAGCCCGAGGCGTTCGCCGGGCTGGTCCTGCTCGCTCCTTCGCCATGTTTCGTCGACGACCCCGAGACCGGCTACCGGGGCGGATTCAGCGCCGGGGACATCGAGGAGCTGCTGGAGTCGCTCGATGCGAACTATCTGGGATGGTCGGGAACGATGGCCCCGGTCATCATGGGCAACCCGGAGCGGCCCGAGCTGGGCGAGGAGCTGACCAGCAGCTTCTGCCGTACCGACCCGGACATCGCCCGGCTCTTCGCCCGGGTGACGTTCCTGTCCGACAACCGCGACGACCTCGCCGACGTGGCCGTGCCCACCCTGATCGCCCAGTGTTCCCGCGATGCGATCGCCCCGCCCGAAGTGGGCGCCTTCGTACATGCCCGGATCCCGGGAAGCCGGCTGGTCACGCTGAACGCGACCGGGCACTGCCCGCAGCTTGCCGCCCCGGAGGAAACCGCCTCCGTCATCGCCGCGTTCGCGGGAGCCCCCGGACGATGAGCGGTACCGACGGCGATGCGGACGCCCCGGCGGAGGACGCCGTGTCGGCGATCGAACCGGCGCAGCTCTCCGCCCTGCTGGAGGACAGCGTCGAGGACCTGTACGAGCACGCCCCGTGCGGCTATCTCTCCACCCTGCTCGACGGCCGGATCGCAAAGGTCAACACCACCCTGCTGGACTGGCTCGGCTACCGGCGCGACGACCTCGTAGGCCGCAAACACTTCTCCGACCTGCTCACCGTCGGCGGACGTCTCTACCACGAGACCCACTTCGCCCCGCTGCTGCGGATGCAGGGCGAGATCAGAGGCATCGCCCTGGAACTGAAGGCCGCCGACGACACACGCCTGCCCGTTCTGGTCACTTCCACCGTCAAAACAGGCACCGACGGACAACCGTTGCTGATCCGCACCACCGTCTTCGACGCACGCGACCGCCGTGCCTACGAGACCGAGCTGCTGCGCGCCCGGCAGGAATCGGAACGGGAACGCGAGCGCCTGATGACCCTGAACGCCACGCTGCAGAAGACTCTGCTCCCGCCGACCCTGGTGGACGTACCCGGCCTGGACGTAGCCGCTTACTACCACGTGGCCTCCGTCGACGAGGTCGGCGGCGACTTCTACGATCTCTTCCCCCTCGCGGCCGGCACCTGGGGCCTGTTCCTGGGCGACGTGTGCGGCAAGGGCGCCGCAGCCGCGGCCGTCACCTCCCTGGCCCGCTACACCCTGCGCGCCGCCGCCGTATACGACGCCGACCCGGTGAGCGTGCTCGGCAACCTGAACACCGTCCTCAACCACGAGTTCAACGGCGCCGACCCACGATTCTGCACGGTCGTCTTCGGCCTCCTCACCCCCGACCCCGTCCAGGGCGGCTTCCACATCACGCTGGCCGGCGGCGGCCACCCCCCGGCCCTCCTGATGCGCGCCGATGCCACTGCCGACTTCCTGCCCACCCCCGGCGGACAGCTCATGGGCGTCCTGCCCGACGCCCACATCGCCACCGCCACCCTCCACCTCGCCCCCGGCGACACCCTCCTCCTGTACACCGACGGCCTCACCGAAGCCCACACCGACGGCAAAACCCGCTACGGCGACGACGCCCTCCTCGACTTCGGCCGAACCCTGGCCCCGACCACCGCCTCGGACACCATCGACGCGGTCCGCGACCTCCTCGGCACCTTCGGCCAGGGCGTCGACGACGACACCGCCGTTCTCGCAGTCCACGTGCCCCGACCCAGCAGTGAAGAGCAACAGTGACCAAGCAACTGACCCTGGCCACCCGCACCACTCCAGCCGGTGCCGTCATCGAACTGGCGGGGGAGCTGGACTACGACACCGCACCCGAAATCCGCGCCGCCCTGCCCGGCCTCGACCTGCGCCCCGGCCAGCAACTCGTCCTCGACCTCGGCGGCCTCACCTTCTGCGACTCCAGCGGCATCACCGTACTGATCGCGGCCCGCAACCGTGCCCTGGCCGCGAAAGCGACCATCGCCCTGGCCGCTGTACCCGAGCGCATCAGAAGGGTCTTCCGCATCGTCGGCCTGGAGCAGGTCTTCCCCGCCCACCCCACCGCTCAGGACGCCGAAGCCGCCTGGTGCTCCCCGGCCGACTGACCCGGCGTCGTGAAGGTCACGGCCCGCGCCAGACGTTGGCAAAGGCCGCGTTCTCGATGGAGCGCCTCTGGCGTACGGCCTCCAGCTCCATCACCGCGTCGTGGACCCCGGCCACCACGACCGTCACCTCGTCACCGAGGCCGGCCTCGTCGTCGGCCCGGCCGTCGTCGATGCCCACGGCCGAGGCAAGCGCGACCAGAACGGGCTCCCCCTCCTGCCAGCGGGCGGCCGCCCGGCTGCCCGCTGGCGTATCGACCATTTCCACGCGCTCCGTGCCGAAGGAAAACCGGCGTCCCCGCTTCGGGGACAGCTCGCCGTCCGCTTCCAGGGCGGCCTGGTACGCGGCCGAGAGGTCACGGCCCCGGCGCCACAGCCAGTCCTCGATCCGCTCATGGGGCTCCTGCCGGGAGAGCGCCGCCGCAGCCTCGGCCATGAGCCGGTCGTCCGGCTCCGCCGGATCCCCCACGACGATGCGGTCGCCGTCCACACCGACCGCTCCCGTGCCGATGAGGTCGATCAGTTCAGCCCCCGCGAGTGCCAGCGAGAGGTCGCCCTGCCCGACGGAACGCTCCGCCTTCGGGTCCATAGCGGTGATGAACAGGTCTTTCGCCGTGGTCATGAACGGCTCCCCTCGCAGACGTCGCCGGAGCTGTGCCCCTGCCGACCTGGCCCGTGCCCGCCGGTCGGTCCACCGGCGGGCACGACTGTCACGATCAGTATCGCCCCACCGGACGGCGGCCGACAGCGACCCGGACAGCGCGTCACTCCTCCAGTCGCGGGCCACGGCCAGGCACTTGAACGCTGATAAGTTCCTCCGATGAGCGAGCAACTGCCCAGCGGCGGTATCGAGCTGTCACCCGACGAGATCGATGACCTCGACGCCAGGTGGTCGTCCTCCTGGACTCCGAACGAGGTCGCGCAGCAGCTGGCCGGGATCCGCGCGCCCTGGTACATGGCCGCGGGCTGGGCGCTGGACCTGTTCCTGGGCAGGCAGACGCGCATTCACGGCGACATCGAGATCGCGGTCCCGGACGCGGGCTTTCCCCAGGTCCGTCAGCGCTTTCCCGGATACACCTTCGACGCGGCAGGCAGCGGCCGGGTCCGGCGCCCGAACTGGTACTGCTGTTCAAGGCCAAGCACGCCCGCGCCCTGGTGCTCGCCGCGCTCGGCGGGGACGGCCCGCGTCACGGCGAGGCCACCGTCGGCGAACCGCAGACCATGCGCTTCTCCGAGCTGTCACGCCGGATCTCGGGGGTGAGCCAGAAGATGCTGACGCAGACATTGCGCGCACTCGGACGACCACGCACAGAGCGAGGCCGCCGGCTGACCCGAAGGCCAGTGCTCCGACCGCACACCTTGGCCGGGTTGAGCGGGTGTGGGGCCATCGGTGCCGGCTGACTGACCGAGGCGTCCGCCTATACTCGGCCCGTGCAGCCGCCTCGCGACAGCAGCGATCCGTTGATCAGGGCGTTCCCGGCCGAGCTCGCAAGCGATGCCGGGGCAGCCCTGGCGGTCATGCCTGATCCTCGGCTCCAGCCGCATGCCTCGTTCTCGGTCGCTGTGGAGGGCCGGCAGGTTTTGATCCCCGGGCGCCTCTACAACGACGAGCCGCCGACCGACGCGGTGGCGTCGCTTTCGTCGCGCCAACGGCAGCTTCTGCACTGCCTGTACTCAAGGCACTGCGACGGGATGGTCAGACAGCGCCACCTGGAGAAGGTCGCCGGCTCGACGGACCCATGGGTCGTCCCCTTCGTCGTGCAGCTGGTTGGCGAGTACGTCCTGGAGATCCTGGTCGTCATCCGCGACGAGCTCCGCGACCTCGCCACGCCCGGCACCTGCGGCCACCGCGCTTACGGGCAGTTCATCATGGACAACCCCGCCTTCTTCGCGCGCACCCAACGACGGGCCGTGAGCTACTGGAACTGCTACTACCGGGGCTCCTACGCGAGTTTCCAGGGCTACCCGGGGTGCACTCTCCTTGACCTCCTACGGTCCGCCGCCTCCGACAGGGCAGGGCATCCCTGGCCCAACCTCACCCCAGCCGGTGCCAGGGTGGACGGCTACTGCTAGGGCCTGTCCGGCGGATCTTCGTGGAGCAGCCCGCGGCGTCTGGTCCGACGCCAACCCGTACGGCACCTTCCGCCTGAACATGGTCAAGCGGCTCGATCTGAGGCTGACCGCTGCCGTACCCCGTCCCCGCACCCCGGCGGACACCGCCGACCGATCGGGTACGGGGACACAAGGAAGGGCTTCGCTGATCTCACCGGCCCCCGGATGAACGAGGCCGGGTGGCCGGACGTTCGACCCGGCGGCTCTCGGTTTCAAGGTGCTGTCCTGGCCGGGTCACGGCCAGTGGGGCGGTCAGGCGTCGCTGGTGCCGGTCGGTGCCGCCTCGCCGAGCATGGCGAGGGTCAGCACGTTGCCGGAGACGCCCCAGCCGCCGTCGGCGACCTCTTCCACCAGCACCATGGTGTTGTTGCGGGCGCGCTCGCCGTAGAGCTCGACGTACAGCTCGGTGGTGCGGGTGACGATCTCCTCCTTCTGCTTCGGGGTGAGGGTCTTCTCGGGGACCTTGAAGTTCGCGAAAGGCATGGCTGGTCGTTCCTCTTCTCAATGGGGCGTTACAGGGAGCTGCCTGCGGTGAGCAGGCTGTCCAGTCCGATGCGGCGGAAGAAGTCGGCGCGGACGCGGTCGGTCGGCGACCGCGGAGACGACTTCGCTGCCGTCCCGGCTGGGGTCTATGTGGGTGCGCAGGGGCCGGGTGCCTTGCTCCATCGCGACCAGGCGCGCGACGGCTTCAGCGACCTCGGCCACATCGGCGTCCGAAGGGACGAGCACGGCCAGGCGCTTGCCCAGATCGTCCATCAGGGGGCGGTGACGCCGGTCGTAGAGTTCCGCACGGTCGGTGTCGGCGGGGGCGCCCGCGTTGGCGAAGTGGCGGGTGCCGGTGGTGAACGCACCGGGCACCACGATCGCGGTGTCGATGCCGAACGGGAGCACCTCGGCGGCGTAACTGACGGCCACGGCGTCCATCGCGGCCTTGGCGGCGAAGTACGGGGCCAGAAACGGGGGGCAGCCGCCGCGGCTGCTGGAGCTGCCGATCCACACCAGCAGCCCCGAGCCCTGCTCGCGCAACTTCGGCAGGGCGGCTCGGTTGACGCGCTGGGTGCCCAGGACGTTCACGTCGTACACGTCTGCGAACTGCTCGGTGGTGAACGCCTCGGCGGCGCCCAGGACCATGTGCCCGGCGTTGTGCACGACCACGTCCAGCCGGCCGCGCTCGGCGAAGATCCGGTCGACTGCGGCGTCGACGGAGTCCTGGGAGGTCACGTCCAGCTCGACGGCGTGCACGTCGGCCTGGTGGTCGGTGCCGTAGCGCGTCAGGCCGGCCACCGCGGTCGCGTTGCGGGTCGTGGTCCGGCGGATGCCCGCGTACACGGTGTGACCGGCGCGGGCCAGAGCGCGCACGGAGAGCGCCCCGATACCGCTGGAGGCCCCGGTGACCAGGATGACCTTCCCGCTGTCGTCGTTTTTCACGATAGGGCCTTTCGTTGACCGATGGAGTGGCCGCGGGCGGTTCAGATGATCCCACCGTTGGCGCGGACGACCTGTCCGTTGATCCAGTGGCCGGCCGGTGCGGCCAGGAACGCCACGACCTCGGCGATGTCGGCCGGGGTACCGAGGCGCTCCAGCGGAGGCTGGGCGGCCAGGCGGGCGATGGTCTCCTCGTCCTTGCCGTCCAGGAACAGGTCGGTGGCCGTGGGGCCGGGTGCGACGGCGTTGGCGGTGACGTCCCGGCCCCGCAGCTCCCGGGCCAGGATCAGCGTCAGCGCCTCGACCGCGCCCTTGCCGGCGGCGTACGCGCCGTAGCCCGGGAAGGCGAGCCCCACCACGGACGTGGAGAACGTCACGATCGCGCCGCCGGGGCGCACCCGGCGGGCGGCCTGCTGGACGACGACGAACGTGCCGCGGATGTTGGTGCGGTGCAGGTCGTCCAGGACGGCCAGGTCCAGCTCGGCGATCGGTGCCAGGTGCATCCGCCCGGCCGCGTGCACGACGACGTCGACCCCGCCGAACTCTGCTTCGGCCGTGTCGAACAGGGCCGCGACCGCGTGTTCGTCGGCGACGTCGGCGCGTACCGCGACCGCCCGGCCACCACCGGCGACGGCCTCCTTCACGGCTGCCTCGGCCTCGTCCCGGTTGCCGGCGTAGCCGACCACGACGGCGTACCCGTCGGCGGCCAGCCGGCCGACGGTCCGGCGGCCGATGCCGCGCGAACCGCCGGTGACGATCGCGACACGGGGTGAGACGGAGGGCTGGGCCGAGGCAGCGGTCCCGTCGAGGGCGGTGGGGATAGGCATGGCTGACTCCTGTGGTGGGTGGGGGCGGGGCCGCGGCTTTGCCGTTGCCCTGCTGCGCCCTCCACGATCGGCCGGTCCTCCGTCCCCAGCCAGGGCTGCGTCTACCCAGGGGATGCCACCCCCTGGCTGCGCTCCGGCGTACGAGCGACCATGGAGGGGTGAACCTCCCAGAACTCGGCGCCTTCCTCAGGACACGCCGCGACCGCATCCGCCCCGCCGAGGTCGGTCTCCCTCAAGGCCCGCGCCGGCGCGTCCCCGGGCTGCGCCGCGAGGAAGTCGCCCAGCTGGCAGGACTGTCGGCCGACTACTACACCGAGCTGGAACGCGGCAGCAAGAAGAACGGGGTGCAGCCGTCGGCCCAGACCCTGGCCGCCCTCGCCCGGGCCCTGCGCCTGAACGGCGACGAGCGCGACCACCTGTTCCACCTGGCCGAACGGCCGGTCCCCCCGTCCGTACACGGACCATCGGCACACGTGCAGCCCGCGCTCCTCGGACTCCTGGACCGGCTGTCCAACACACCCGCGCGCGTTATCACCGATCTGCACGAAACCCTGGTGGAGAACGACCTGGCCCTGACCCTGCTCGGCAAGTCCCCGGCACACCGAGGCCCGTCGGCGAGCTTCGTCTACCGCTGGTTCACCGACCCGCAGGCGCGCGAGATCTACCCGCCCGAGGACCACCCGCAGCACTCCCGGGTGTTCGTGGCCGATCTCCAGGCAGCGGCCGCCCGGCGTGGCCGGGACGCGGAGGTCACGAAGATGGTCGCCGTGCTGCGCCGCCGCAGCCAGGAGTTCGCAGCCCTCTGGGACACCCACGACGTCGCGGTGCGCCGCATGGACCACAAGAGGATCGTCCACCCCATGCTCGGCGTCATCGAACTCGATTGCCACAACCTCCTCAGCGAGGACGGACGCCAACGCCTGCTGTGGTTCACCGCTCCGCCCGGAAGCCCGGGAGCCGAGCAACTGGAACTGCTGTCCGTCGTAGGAACCCAGGAGCTGAGCGTTACGGAGGACATGGCACCGGAGAGGCTGTCCGCGGCGGAATCCGGACCGCGGCGCTGACCCGCGCCGCAGAGGGAGGGCCGCCTTCCCTGCGGGGCGTGGCGGCCCTGTCCCCGCGGAGATGTGCCCTTCGGCCCGGGGCTCAGCGTGCCGACCCCCGCCGTACGCAAGCCGGGGTCGGTGTGGACCGAGCTGTCCCGGCCGGTGAGTGCCGGCGCCGAACCGGTCGGACACGTCCGCCCCGGTTACGTACGGGCCTCGACCGCCCGGCAGTCCCTCGACGCACGGCTCGCCTCGGGGTGACCCGGGCCTGCTCGGAGAAGATCTGTGCCCGGTGCCCGGTGCCCGGTGCACGCCGCCTGCCGCCCGCCGCGCGCCGCCCACCGCCCCGAGCTGGAGGCCGTACGCCTGTTCGTCCATGCCGCCCGGATCTCGGCGGGTCGCCTCCCGACCGAACAAGGTGTCCAGCAGCTCAGCCTCGACGCGCACGATGACAAAGCCCGCGCCCTCGAAGCTGCCCCTGACCAGGCCGGGGCGGCGTCCATAAGAATTTCGTAAGGCATTTGGCGTGAGGCCGAATCTTTGGGGCAGGGGATGTCTCGGAGGTTGATAATCATGGTTCCCATCATTCTTGTTCTTCTGCTCGCCCTGCTTCTCTTCGGTGCTGGTTTCGCACTGAAGGCACTGTGGTGGATAGCAATCATCGTGCTGGTGGTCTGGCTGCTCGGATTCGTGATCCGACCGACGGCGAATGGCCGGCGGGGTCGCTGGTACCGATGGTGACGATCACGGGCTGAGCAGACTGCTCATGAGGTGCGGGTGGGCCGCGACGACTTGTCGTCGCGGCCCACCCGCACCTCATGAGCATGTCGCCCTCCCAAGAGAGAAAAGAGGAGCAGGCATGAGTAATGCATGTACCGGGCACCCGAGGAAAACGGCCGGGGATTCCATCACGAACCATGACCTCCAGCGGTGGGATCTCCGGTCCCCCCTTTAATCCATGCCCACCTCGGGATCGGGATGTGTGAGGGCCGGAACCCCGGGCAGGCGAGAGCCTGAGAGGGTGCCACCGGTTTCCTGGAGGCACCGACCCGTTTCACGGTTTTAGGACCGAGGTAGTGGCAGATATCGATGAAGGAGCCGTCTTATGAGTGACAACATGTGGGGCTATCAGCCGACCGCCGGTCATACGGCTGGCACCGACCTGATCGGATTCAAGGTCGAGGCCACCGACGGCAGCATCGGCAAGGTCGACAAGCACTCGGACGACGTCGACTCCTCGTACCTGGTCGTCGACACCGGTGTCTGGATCTTCGGCAAGCACGTCCTGCTGCCGGCCGGCACCGTGAGCAGCATCGACGCCGCCGAGCGGAAGATCTTCGTCGACCTCACCAAGGACCAGATCAAGGACTCCCCGGAGTTCGACAAGGACAAGCACGTCGGCGATGCCGGCTACCACGAGCAGGTCGGCAGCTACTACCACAGCCACCGACGCCCGTAACACCTCAGCATCACCGCGGTGGGGGCGCCCAGGATGCCTGGGCGCCCCCACCGCCCTGTGCGATCCCGGCCGACGCCAATGGCTGAGCCGGCAGGCGCCCGGTGCCCTTATGACCGGGTGACGCCCACTCCCAGCGCCCCTGATGCGGAACTCCGACGCGAGGCGGCGGCCAACGCCACTCGAACACCAGCCGGAGCTCACCGCGGCACGAGGCCGGGCTACCTCTTGGACACCCCCGCGGGCGCCTTCACCGCTGCCCGCGCGGTGATGGCGGCGGTGCTTGGACCACTCCGATCCTCGAAGCCCTCGACCCGGAACCGCCCGGCGTCCCGGTTTGGCCGCGGCCGGCACCGCGTAAAGCGTGACCGGCCCAGAGGCCCTGCCCGCGGTGATTCGCATATCCAACCGCGCCTACGCCTGTGGCCTGCACGTCTCCCTGGCCGACGGCACCCGCTACATCGGCGCCGGCGCCCACCCCCGCCTCACCCCGACCGCCAGGCCCACCGCCGGAGCCCTGCGCTTCCTCCTCGACGCCGCTCTCCGCCAAGAGCTTCCGGGAGCAGACCACCGATTGCGGCTGCCGGGCGCGACGGAACCAGCACCTGAATACTTCGGCAAGACAAAGCGGTTGAGCAGGTGGAGACCGAGGAGTTCGGCGCGTCGCACCGGGGCCGCCCGGCCCTCATCCAGCGCATCCGAAGCAACCTGCGGCATGCCCAGTGGACTGGTGCGGGTGTGCTTCGGCCATGTCTGCAGGTGTCCGGCCACGAGGCGTGAGCGGTGAGATTCGCGGCGGAATCGGGATGGAAGCAGACCTGCATATATCTACCCCTGCCACGGAGAGTGACTGACTGCGGGAGTGTTCAATGATCGGCGGATCCGATGATCAAGGAGACGCCAGATGAGCGACACCACCATCGAGCAGATACCGGGCAGTGAGCCGACGGCGGCCGTGCCGGCGAGTGACGAGCAGTTGGTCGCAATGCTCGTGGACCGGGCCCGCAGCGAGGGTCTGCAGCTGACTGGGGAAGGCGGGCTGCTCCAGCAGCTGACCAAGCGGGTCCTGGAGTCCGCCCTGGAGGGCGAGATCACCGATCACCTCGGATACGAGAAGCACGACGCCGAGGGCCGGGGCAGCGGCAACTCCCGCAACGGGACACGGGCGAAGACGGTGCTGACCGATGTCGGTCCTGTCGGTCTTTGGAGGTGATACGCGCGGTAGCGCCCGGGGCATGCCCCGGGCGCTACCGCGCGTATCACCTCCAAAGACCAGGTGGCCTGTTGCCGATGCGGGCCCCCAGCCGCCGATTACGCATAGTGACCGCAGCCGCGCTTTCGCGTGCCTGGGGCTCTGTTCCTATGCGGGCAGCACCAGGATGTCAGTAGCGGCTGTTCATCGCGGCACGCACCTCGGCGAGGGTGCTGTCGGCAACGGCATTGGCTCGCTCGTTACCCTCGCGCAGAATCTCGCGGAGGTAGGCGCGGTCGTTCGCGTATTCGCTTCGGCGGGCCCGGATGGGGGCCAGATATTCGTTGACGGCCTCGGTCACCGTCTTCTTCAGCGCGGCGGCTCCTGCGGAGCCGATGTCGGAGGCGACCTGCTCTGGTGTCCGGTTCTGGCACAGGGCCGCCAAGAGGAGAAGAGAGGACACTTCCGGGCGATCAGCCGGGTCGTAGGCGATGTGGCGTTCGGAGTCGGTCCTGGCCCCCTTGATCAGGCGGGCAGTCTCGTCGGCGTCGGCGGCCAGGGTGATGGCGTTGCCTCGGCTCTTGCTCATCTTGCCGCCGTCTGTGCCGAGCAGGAGGGGCGCGTTCGACAGCAGGGCATCGGGTCGGGGGAAGACGGCGGAGCCGGCGCTGTAGCGGTCGTTGAAACGGCGGGCGATGGTCCGGGTGAGTTCCAGGTGAGGCAGCTGGTCCTTGCCGACCGGGACCAGGTTGGCCTTGCAGAAGAGGATGTCGGCGGCCTGGTGAGCGGGGTAGGTGAACATCAGGCCGCTGACGGTGGACTGCCGCGAGTGGGCGATCTCATCTTTCACTGTCGGATTGCGTTCCAGCTCAGCGACGGAGACCAGGCTGAGGAAGGGCAGCAGCAGCTGGCTGAGAGCCGGGACAGCGCTGTGTGTGAAGATCGTGCTGCGTGCCGGGTCCACACCGATGGCCAGGTAATCCAGGACCAGCTCCTCGACGTGCTCGGTCAGGTTGTCCGCGATGTCGCGGTCGGTCAGGACCTGGTAGTCCGCGATGATCACGTACATCTCCACGCCGAGGTTCTGGAGACGCACTCGGTTGTGCAGCGTGCCGAAGTAGTGGCCCAGATGCAGGCGGCCGGTGGGACGGTCCCCGGTGAGCACTCGGAATTGTCCGGGGTCCTTGAGGATCAGTTCTTCGAGCACCGCGCTGCGATCCTGAGCTGCGGACATCCCGAGTGGGTCGGCCGAAGCGATGGAGGGGGCCTTGGGGGCTACGGTCTGGGCGGTGGTATTCATCGGTGTCTCCTGGCGGGCGAATGTCGCCGTCAGGATGGCAAGGCCCTGATCCAGGAGGACACAAAAAGGGGCCGTCCGTCCGAACGGCCCGGTTGCATGCATGAGAGGTGGCCGCTCCTACAAGGAGCGCCACCAGCTCAGACACGACGAAAGATGCATGTGTGCACTGTACCGGGCACCTTCGAGGAACGGGAAGGGCAATCGGCACGATTGGCAGGTCACTGGCCTTGGGGCAGCGCTGTCCAAGACCGGCGGGCGAAGCCCCCGGTCCGAGAGCACCCGTCACCGTCGCGCCATGGGTTCTGGGGCCGCGATGTCGGTAGCGGCATGGAGTGTGGGGTTGTAGGCGGGCGGGGGTACGTGGAGCTGATCGGTGGTGTAATCGCCGAAGCGGAGCACGTTCTCGCGCCGGTAGGGGCTGAGGACCGCCAAGTCGGTCGCGTTCAGGGTCCAGCCCTCGCGGGCCATCCGCTGCAGCGTCCAGGTCATGTCGATGGTGGTGGAGAAGACCACGCTGGCGGCGACGAGGGCGAGGAACTTGACTGCCTTGTCCTGGAGCTCCGGGTCGCGGCTGGCGAGCCAGCCGGCGTTGCCGAAGTGCAGCCATTTGGTGAACCCGTTGTACGCCTCGGCCTTGTTCGTGGCCTTCTGGATCTGCTCCCGTAGCGCCGGATCCGACAGATAGCGCAGCAGTACGACGGTGCGTACGGCGCGCCCGACCTCTCGGAACGCTTGGTAGATCTGGTTCTTCCGCGACCGGTTGTTCAGGCGCCGCAGCAGCGTTACCGATGAGACCGTGCCCTGCTTGACGGAGAGGGCGACCTGCATGAGGTCGGGCCAGTGGTGGCGGATCAGCTGCCAGTTGATCGCGGTGCGGGGGGCGGTTGAGAACAGCGGGTCGATGTGGCGGTAGCGCACTGTCGGGTCGGGGCGGTGGAAGGTGAGGTCCTGGAAGTTGCGGATCCTGGGCAGGAGGTCGATTCCCAGGACGTGGGCGAGTCCGAAGACAGGGAACGACTGGCCCTGCGTGTCCGCATGCACCTGCTCCGGGCGGGCGGCCGACTGGTTCTGCAGCAGGGAGTCGATCAGGTAGACGGCTTCCCAGACGCCGCAGGGCACGAACCTGGAGAAGAGTGCGACATAGGTGTCAGCGACCAAGTGATGGGGGATGCCTCCGTAGCCGCCGTACCGGATCGACGTCTCGGCGAGGAGGTTGTCGACAGCGGCGTCCATCATGGTGCCGTCCACCGCCGCGACTGACCCGTCGCCCCAGGCCCGGACCAGGTCCAGGTCGAGATGGGCATCGACCACGTCGGCTCCGGCGCGGGCCAGGTTCTTCGGCGTGCAGTGGCGCTTGGCGATCGCGGCCAACTCGTGTGCCGAGACGGTGTTCATGTGCCGGGCGGCCTGCGTGGCGCCGAGGCCGGAGCCTAGGTGAACGCAGTGACCACGTACCGGGCCAGCGGATCCTTCAGCTTCGGGTCCGACCCCGACAGCGGGCCGAGGCGGTGCCACCAGCCGGTCCAGTGCGCGGCCCGGGCCAGGTGCTCCAGAATCCCCCGTGCTGGCAGACGCCGGTCCAGCTCGGCCCCCAGCGCCGCGGCGGACGCGGTGCGCTCGGCTCCCTCACGCCTCTTGAGTGAGGGCACCCCCGTGGCCGGGTCTATCGTCAGGTCCGCGTTGTCCGGGTATCCGGCGTCCACCGCCCGCGCGATCTTGGTCAGCTGGTCCCTGAGGTTGTCAACGAAGCCGTAGGCCGTGTCCGGGAGGCCGGCTTGTTGACAGAAGATGGGGATCTGCGGCTCCACCCGCTCCCAGGGCAGCAGCATGCTCGTCCAGTCGCCGAAGTCCTCGCCGCCGACGACGGCGATGTCCCCGCAGCGGAGTTCCTCGACGAGGTAGGTGAAGACCATGGCTTCGAAGTGCCGGCGCACCAGCATCCCAGGCTGGCCCTTCGCGCACACCGTAGTGCGCCACTGTGCGGAGGCGAAGGATAGATCCAGTACCGAGCCGTCCACGCCGACGGCGGGGATCAGCTCGCGGGTCAGATGCCGAGAGGCGACGGCGTGCTCCAGGGCATCGAGCACACTGCGGTCCCGGGAGGTGGGCACGAAGGTGAGGGTCCGGGCGAGTTTGAACATCGTGGGCCGGTCCGGGCGGAAGAAGCGCTCCACCAACGGCGTCCAGTTCCCGCCCCGATAGGCCGCCAGCGCCTCGATCTCCGCCAGCTGCGACTCGAACCCGCCACCGGTCTCCACGACCTCACGAATGCGCTTGACCGCCAGCGCGTCGTCCAGTCTGCCCTGCCCCACCTGGTCGGCGCGCTCGTCGACGACATGCTCTTTCAGCACGGTGAGCACGTCCTTGTAGGCGACCAGCAGCTGCTCGGTCGATGCCTTGTGGCGCTGCTCCAGAGCCGTCAGCTCCTCCTGGGCCCGCTTGGCGTGCCTGGCCATCCGCTTGGAGAGCATCACCACGAACTCGTCCCGCACCCGCGCCCTGGCGTTCGCAACCGTGCACGCCAGCAGCGCGGTCCGGCGCGGCTCCGCGACGTCGAGCATCTCGCCGACCGACAGCACGCGAGCCTGCTCCGCGAACGCGCTGACCTTCGCCGCGGCCACGCCCTCCACCCACCGTGCTGCGTCGCCGAAGCCGTCGACCAGGTCGACCCGCTCACCGTGCTGCCGGAACCTTGACCACGTCGCACGCCGGCCCGGCTCCTTGACCTGGTCGAACGGGCTGCGGCGCTCGCCGTCCGGCACTATCAGCAGCCCCACCAGCCGATCCCGGGCCGGACCTACCCGTTCGGCTATCCGGGCGCATATCTCGCTCTCCACCCGCGTCCTGACCGAGGCCGCCATACGGTCCAGCGTCGAGAAGCCCGACAGCTCCAGGCCCGCGCGGACCAACTCCTCCAGCGCCACGTTGACCAGGTCTACCGCCGAAGCGCGGATCGGCGCCGCTTCCTCCATCGCGGCAGCCGCGATCTTGCGGGCGCGGGCCGGATCGTGCACCAGGCCCAGGTACTCCCGAGCCCAGACCCGATAGCGCTCCACGGACCGTCGCGCAGCCGCTGCCACCACATCCTCGAGCAGCCCGGCCTCGGCACGGATCCGGGCAACGACAGGCTCGGGGACCTGTTCCAGGTCGGGGAAGAAGCCCAACCGGGCACAGGACTTCAGCAGCACCAGCAGCGTAAGGAGTGCCTCGGGGCGCTCACGGGTCCGCGACCGCGCCCATGCGATCTCGGCCTCATCCGGGGTGAAGAACTGCGCCAGCTCGTGCTCGGAGATGATCCGTTTGAACCTCGGATACGCAGTCCGTTCCACCGACGCCACAACCACACCGCCAACCACATGATCGACAGCACACTACCCCGGCTCGGAGCCTACGATTGTCACACACCGTCACAGAACAACCGATA
The DNA here is from genome assembly GCF_004795015.1 of Streptomyces sp. A1277. Classification (GTDB taxonomy): domain Bacteria; phylum Actinomycetota; class Actinomycetes; order Streptomycetales; family Streptomycetaceae; genus Streptomyces. Next base: position 90,095 of record NZ_SSBI01000030.1, read on the forward strand.
CGGCGTGCAACCAGATGTGACTGCCAGTCACCAAGTAGCGGGTTTCGCACGTATCTCCTCCGGCCTCCCTGTCGAGGTGAAGGTCCCCCGGGACGTGGCCGGCACGTTCGAGCCGGCCATCGTCAAGAATCGGCAGCGGCGCCTGTCCGGCGTGGACGAGATGGTGCTGTCGTTGTCCGCGAAGGGGCTCACCCACGGCGAGATATCCGCGCACCTGGCCGAGGTCTACGGCGCGAGCGTGTCCAAGGCCACGATCTCCACGATCACCGACAAGGTGATGGACGGCATGGCGGAGTGGTCCAACCGGCCACTGGACCGCGTCTACCCGGTGCTGTTCGTGGACGCCATCAACGTGAAGATCCGGGTTCTGTCGACGATCTTGTGATCCGGACGGGTGGACTCATCGGGTGAGCAGGACGCGTTTGCGAAGGAGATCGAGGCTGGCCCGGCCGAACATCTGGCGCTTAAGCATCTTCAGCCGGTTGATGTTGCCCTCGACGGCTCCAGAACTGTGCGGCAGAGACAGGCCGTTGCGGACGGCGTCGAGGTCGCGGCGGAGGTTGCGGGCGAAGGATGCAAGCGGTGCCAGGGTGTCCTGCTCGACGCTGGTGATCCAACCTTCGAGGCGGTCGCCGTGGCGTCCGGTCATCATGGTGGCGAACTTCCTGACGTGCAGAGTGAGCCGGTCCAGATTGTTGTCGCGTTCGCGCAGGTGGTGCAGCTTGTCGGCGACCTCGTCGTTGAGGTGTTCGGGATGGGTCATGATCCAGGAGGTGACCTCGCGGACCGACGGGGGCTTGGGGCCGACGGCGGGTGCGTGCCCGCGCCCGTCCCGGTAGCGGCGAAGATGGCGCTGGACGGCCAGCTCGCCTCCTGAGTAACCGAGTTCTTTGATCTCCCGGTAGAGCTGGGCGGCGTTTCTGACGCCCTCGTTCCAGCGCCGATGCAGGTAGCCGGTGTACGGATCGACAACGTGCGCGCGCTGGAGAGTCTTCGTGATGACGTCGTCGACGGAGCGGGCGTTGACGAGCTTGCGGACGGTGGCCTGATGGAGCCCGATTTTCCGGCCGATGGCCGCTTTCGACATGCCCTGTTCCCACAGCTCGTGGACGGCGGCATGCTGATCGCGCAGCCGGGAAACAATCTTCAGCTCGGGAAGCGGTTGCAGTGTCTTCGGCTCCGCGTCCGCAGAGACCGCGGGGCCGGGCTCGGCCAGCCGCGAGCGATGGACGTTTACCGTCTTCTCCACAGCCTGGCCGAGGTTCTGCCACAGGTGGAACCGGTCGGCGACCTGCTCGGCCTGCGGTGCCCCAAGCCGTGCGCCCTCGCTGTATCCACCGGAACGGTCCCGACAGATGACCTTGACCTCGGGGTGACCACGCAGCCGCGCAGCCAGGTCCTCGGCGTCGCGCCCGTCGAACATATCGAGCGGACTATGGGTGTCCATGTCGATCAGCACGGTGCCGTAGTGACGGCCTTTGCGGAAGGCGAAGTCATCCACCCCGAGCACCTCCACCGCACCGACCTCCGGATCGGGCAGTCCTCTGACCAGCCGCAACAGCGTGTCCCGCCCCACCGGGACGCCGACCGCGGCCGCCATCCGCACTCCCGCCCGCCCGGCCAGGGCGAGCCCAATCTGCGTCAGCACCCCGCGCAGCAGCGGGGTGTGGCGGCTGTGCGCAGTGGTCAGGCCCACGACCTGCTCCGCGAAGGTCACCGCGGCACAGGCCGGGTTCTCGCAGCGGAAACGGCGTACGCACAACTCGACCACCAAACCCAGACCACCAACAGCGACATCACGCAGCCGCCGCACGTAACGGCCGTGCACCCGCCCAGAGCTCTCACCGCACCGGCAGGCCGCGGTCGCCGCACGCACCCGCGTCCTCAACACGACCCCGCCCGGCTGTCTTTCGACCTCCTCGATCAGCAACGCAGACAGGTACGGAAACAGCTTCAGGAGCACATCACGAGAGCACGCGATTCATGATCGCGAACATACGGAACCGCTCGCCCTGCTGTCCGGATCACAAGATCGTCGACAGAACCAAGATCCGGGACGGGCAGGTGGCGAACCGCCCCATCTACGTCGTGATGGCGGTCACGGCCGAAGGGCACCGGGACATCCTGGGGATCTGGACCGGTGACGGCGGCGAGGGCGCGAAGTACTGGCTGAGCGTCTTCACGGATCTGAAGAACAGGGGCATCGACGATGTCCTGATGCTGGTCTGCGACGGACTGAAGGGCCTGCCCGAGGCCGTGGAGACGGTCTGGTCTCGAACGATTGTCCAGACCTGCGTCGTTCACCGAGGCCGTCAAGAAACAACGCGTTGCTTCACGGGAATGCGCTCGTTGTTGTGGTATGCGCATATCCGACGAGGTCCGCGGCCAGCGGGTGAGGCGGTTCGAAGTCCTGCTGCCGCATCTGGACGAGCGTCAGCGGCGGCTGGCGTTGGCGACCGAGGCCCGGCTGCTCGGGCACGGAGGCGTCGGCCTGGTCGCGCGGATCTCCGGAGTCAGCGAGACGACTGTCCGCAAAGGCGTGTTCGAGCTTGAGGCCGGTGCGGAACCTCTGCCCGAGGGACGTGTCCGGCGCCCCGGTGGCGGGCGGATGCGGGCCGAGGCTGTTGACTCCCGGCTGGTTCCGGCGCTGATGGCGCTGGTCGAGCCGGACGAGCGTGGTGATCCGATGTCGCCCCTGCGCTGGACGACGAAGTCGCTGCGGCAGCTGGCCGCCGAGCTGTCCCGACAGGGGCATCGGGTGACCGCGCCCACGGTGGGCCGCCTTTTGAGGGAGCACGGATTCAGCCTGCAGGGCACCGCCAAAACCCTGGAAGGCGATCAGCACCCCGATCGGGACGCACAGTTCCGCTATATCAACGAGCAGGTCAAAGAGCATCAGGCCGCGGGCGAGCCGGTGATCAGCGTGGACGCGAAGAAGAAGGAACAGCTGGGACAGCTGCCGATGGCCGGGCGCGAATGGCGGCCGACCGGGCGGCCCGTCGAGGTCGAGGACCACAGCTTCTTCGCCGGCCCGCACGTGGACTCGGTGATCCCGTACGGAATCTACGACATGACCGCGAACACCGGCTGGGTGAACATCGGCACCGACCACAACACCGCCGCGTTCGCCGCCGCTTCGATCCGCCGCTGGTGGCAGGAGCGCGGACGGCACGACTACCCCGCGGCGTCCCGGCTGCTGATCACCGCGGACGCTGGCGGCTCCAACAGCTACCGCTACCGGCTGTGGAAGGCCGAGCTGGCCGCGTTCGCCGCCGACGCCGGTCTGACCGTCACGGTCTGCCACTTCCCGCCGGGCACCTCGAAATGGAACAAAATCGAGCACCGGCTGTTCTCCCACATCACCATGAACTGGCGCTCTCGGCCGCTGACCAGCCACGAGGTCGTTCTCAAGACGATCGCCGCGACCACAACCCGGACCGGACTGCGTGTCGAGGCCGCACTCGACGACACCTCCTACCCGACCGGCATCCAGATCAGCCGAGAACAGCTGCAGGCCCTGCCGATCACCGCCCACAACGACCAGGGTCAGTGGAACTACAGCATCGCCCCGACCGGCGGCGCGGCCCCCGCACCGCCCGCCGACGAACGCGCTCAAGCCCGCACCCAGGTCCTGCAGATGCTCGCCGACCCCCGCCTGACCGGCATGAACATCAGCGAACTGGACGCACTGCGCACCAAGTTGGCCCCAGCCCAGGAAGCGGCGGCCGAACAACACCGCTACGTGCTCCGCAAGGGACGGCGCGTCGCCACGACCGGCCGCAGCCGATCCCTGCTCTCCGGCCCGGACGAAGTCCTGCTCACCATCGTCTACCTGCGCCAGGTCTGCCCGCAGAAGGTGCTCTGCGACCTGCTCGGCATCAACCCGGTCACCATCGGACAAGCGATCAAGGCCACCCGCAAGCTCCTGGACGAACAGAAGATCACCATCACGCCCACCGTCGTGCGCTACTTCACTCGCGCCGACGATCTACGCGCCTGGATCACCGGCAAGGACCGGACCGGGCAGACCTCCGCGACGCCGACCCGCCAGGCGCTGACCGACCCGACCCTGACGGGCATGAGCCACGAGGCGCTGCATACGCTGCTCGAAGAGCTGATCGTGCCCTACGCGGCCGTGATCGAAGAGCGCCGCCACCGCCAGCGCGGCGGCAACCGACGCCCGGGCACCCGCGGCGGCGTCTTCCGACAGAAGATCACCGACGGCGACCGGATTCTGGCCACAATCCTTTACCGCCGCCGCATCTGCGGCCTCAATGCCCTCGCCGAGCTGTTCGGCGTCAGCCGCAGCACTCTGTGGAACGCGATCAACGACGTCCTGCCAACCCTCGATGCCCGCCGAATCGACATCACCCCCGCCGACCGTCGACACCCCACCGCAGCTGCCCTACTCACGTCGGTCGGCGCCGATACCCGCCATGTTGTTTCTTGACGGCTTCACCTGCTGAGGAACAGCTTCCGGCACGCGGCCCGCCAGGACTGGGACAAGATCGCCAAGGCGCTGAAGCCTGTCTACACGGCCCCGAACGAGGCTGCGATCTCTCGGGTTCGTGTCGGTGGTGGTGAGAGTCGGTCGTGCTGGTCCAGGGGGACGGTGTTTTGGTGCTGGTCAGCGGGTGTTTGTGGGCGAGGTGATCGCTGTCATGAGGCGAGAGATTTG
>NZ_SSBI01000031.1 GCF_004795015.1 Streptomyces sp. A1277
CCCACCGGCGGCAGCTGCGCCACGGGGGCGTGGAACAGCGGCGCCGTCTACACCGGCGGCGACACCGTCTCGTACGGCGGCCACACCTGGAAGGCCAAGTGGTGGACTCAGAACGAGACGCCCGGCAGCACGGGTGAGTGGGGGGTCTGGCAGGACCTCGGAGCCTGCTGAACGCCGTCCTGGGCGGGCGGGGCCGGTGCGCGGGTGCGCGCCGGCCCCGCCCGGCACATCTCCCGGCGCCTGACCGGGATGTCACCCGCTTTGCTCTGCCGGACCGGCCTGCGGCTAGTTTGTGTCCAGGACAGATACGCAGGCCCGTGGCGGCAGAGGTGCCCGGGGGACGAGAGGTCGGGAAGAGTGTCGCTGCGCGCAGGCGATCCGGCGGAGATCGGTGGTTATCCGCTTGAGGCGCGGCTCGGGTCGGGAGGCATGGGCACCGTCTTCCTGGCCCGTACGAGTTCGGGGCGGCCCGTCGCGATCAAGCTGATCCACCAGCAGTTCGCCGGCGACAGCGAATTCCGCATCCGCTTCCGCCAGGAGGTCGCGGCGGCGAGGCGGGTGAGCGGGGCGTTCACCGCCGCCGTGGTCGACGCCGCCCCCGAGGCCGAGCAGCCGTGGATGGCGACGACCTACATCGAGGGACCGACGCTCGCGCAGCGCATCGCCGACGACGGCCCGCTGGGCGGAGCCGGGCTGCGGAACCTCGCCATCGGTCTCGCGGAGGCGCTGCGCGACATCCACCGGGTGGGCGTCGTCCACCGTGACCTCAAGCCCTCGAACGTCGTGCTGTCGGCCGAGGGGCCGCGCGTCATCGACTTCGGCATCTCGCGCGCCGCCGACCAGCAGACACTCACGATGACCGGACGCGTCATCGGCACCCCGCCCTTCATGTCGCCGGAGCAGTTGCAGGCGCCCAGGGGCGTCGGGCCGCGGTCCGACGTCTTCTCGCTGGCGACGCTGCTGGTCTACGCGGCGACGGGGCGCGGGCCCTTCGACGCCGACAGCCCGTACTTGACCGCGTACCAGGTGGTGCACGAGAAACCGTCGCTGGACGCCGTGCCGGCCGCGCTGCGTACCGTCGTCGAGCCGTGCCTGGGCAAGGAGCCCGAGGGCCGCCCCTCGGCGGACGAACTCCTCGAACTGCTGCGGGACCTGCCGGCCGAGCTGGGCGGGAGCGCGGCGGACGGGCCGGGGGCGGCTGTGAGCCGCACCCGCGACGTCCTCACCGAGCACCACCTCGCGACGCGCGACACTCCCGCACCGAACGGCCCCGCCACGGACGCGGCCGGTACCGGCAGCGCCGATGACGGCTCCGGAAGCTCCCGCACCGCGATCGGCCGGCGGCTGCGGGGCCGCTGGCGGCCCGTGCTCGCCGCCGCCGTCGCCGTGGCGGCGATCGGCGCGGGCGTCACCGCGCTGCAGGCGGGCGCCTTCGGCGGGAACGACACCGAGGACGGCGCCGCCGCCGCGGCGCCGGGGGCCGCGCTGCCGGACGGCTTCAAGCCCTGGAGCGAGACCGTGGCGGGCGGCCGCCCGGACATCCCCGACGAGCTGCGGTGCGTCACGCACGGCGACGCGGTGTTCTGCGGGGGCGGCGGGGTCGTCGCGGCCCGGATCAGCGCCGTGGACGGCTCCCGGGCGTGGACGGCTCTGAGCCCCGGCATCCCCGTCCAGGGCATGCACCTGGTGGGCGCCACCGACGACACGGTGCTCGGCTACCGCTTCGCCGCCCAGGACGCCCCGCAGGACCCGACCACCGAGGTGGTCGCCGTCGACGCGGACAGCGGGCGGGAGCTGTGGTCCGTGCCGGTCGGCGGCCAGTCGACCGCCATCACGGGCCGCACGCGGGACGCCGTGCTGCTGGGCAACGACGTGGTGTCCGTCGACCCCTCCGACTCCGCCCTCGAGTTCCGGGACGCGCACAGCGGCGACCTCGCCTGGACGACGTCCTTCCCCGCCGGCGAACAGTGTGCACCCGTCCCGGTGGGCGCGCGGCTCTACGCGATGTGCGTGACGGACGCGGAGCTGGCCGCCTCGTCCGTACGCCACCCCGCCCTGTACCCGGTCGACCGCACCACGGGAGCCTGGGGCGAGGCCATCGCGGTCGACGGCCCCGCCGTGCCGATGGGCGTCGCCGACGGCAGGCTCGTCCTCCTGCGGGAGCACTGGGAGGGTGCGGCACTGACCGGCTACGACGCGGTGGTGCGGGTCGACCCGGCCTCGGGGAAGGCCGCGTACTCCCGCCTGGCCACGACGTACGGCGGAACGCCCGGCATGGCGGACGGCACCGTGTACGTGAGCGGGCAGACCGGTCTCGTCACGGCGCTCGACCCCGCGACCGGCCGGAAGAAGTGGTCCCGGCAGACGAGCGTGGAGGGCGCGTCCGGCCCCGTGGCGGGAGAAGGGGTGCTGTACTTCAGCTCCGCCACCGGCCGGGTCGTCGCGCTGTCGCCGACCGACGGCACGTCCCTGTGGACGACCGGTCCGCAGGCCGACGGACTGACCGGCCAGCAGGGCGCGAGCCCGCGCGTCACCGTCGCGGGGCGTGCGGTGATCGTGGCGGCGGCTCGGAACACCGTCTTCGCCTTCGACGCGCAGAACCCGCCGAAGCCGGGCTGACGCGGGCGGGTACGTGACCGCGGGCGCCGGGCCCGATAATGAAGGCGTGATCAACAGGCGACTGCGCGTGGTCCTGGCCGAGGACTCCGTCGTCCTGCGCGACGGCATGGTCGAGCTGCTCGGCGCCCGTGGCTGCGAGGTTGCGGCCACCGCGGGGACCGCCCCCGAACTGCTCGCGGCGGTGGCCGAGCACCGGCCCGATGTGGCCGTGGTGGACATCCGGATGCCGCCCACACACACCGACGAGGGCATCCGCGCGGCCGTCGAGATCCGTGAGCGGACGCCCGGGACCGGCATCCTGGTCTTCTCCCAGCACATCGAGACCGCCCTGGCCGCCCGGCTGCTGGCCGGCGGCGCTGCGGGCATCGGATATCTGCTGAAGGAACGCGTCGCCCGGACCTCCGACCTCGTGGACGCCCTGCACCGGGTCGCCGGCGGAGGCACGGCCCTCGACTCGGAGGTGGTCACCGGGCTGATGCGAGGCGGGCAGCGCGACCGGGTGGACGCCCTCACAGCGCGCGAGCGCGACGTGCTGGAGCTGATGGCGCAAGGACACTCCAACCGCTCCATTGCCACCCGGCTCGTGGTGTCGGAACGCGCGGTGGAGAAGCACGTCGCCGCCGTCTTCACCAAGTTCGGACTGCGGGCCACGGCCACCGACAACCGGCGGGTGAAGGCCGTCCTGGCCTACCTGGGGCTGGGCGCGACCTGACCGCTGTCATACGCGCGTGGGCAGCTCGGCGGTGACCGTGGTGGGGCCGCCCGCCGGGCTGTCGGTCCGCAGCGTCCCGTCCACCGCCGAGAGCCGTTCGGCCAGCCCGGTCAGGCCGGTGCCCGCGCCGAGCGCCGCCCCGCCCCGGCCGTCGTCGCGTACGGTCAGCCGGATACGGCCGTTGGACGCGTGCGCCGTGAGTTCGGCCGAGCGGGCACCGCTGTGCTTGGCGACATTGGTCAACAGCTCGGCGGCGCAGAAGTAGACGGCCTGTTCGATCACCTGGTCCGGGCGCTCCCGCAGCTCCAGGCGGACGGTGACCGGCACCGACGAGGTGGCCGTGAGGGCGGGCAGCGCCTGGTCGAGACCCCCGTCCAGCGCCACGGGGTGGATGCCCCGGGTGAGCCGGCGCAGCTCGGTGATGGTCTCGTCGGTCTGGTCGCGGGCCCGGCGCAGCAGGGAGCGCAGCCGCCCGAGGTCCGGGCCGGTGGCGGGGGCGAGCGCGTCCTCCGTCAGGGAGAGCGTGATGGCCAGGGCGACCAGCCGGGCCTGGGTGCCGTCGTGCAGATCGCGCTCCAGACGGCGCAGCCGGTCACTGTTCCCCACCAGGAGGGTGGCGCGGGCGCTCTCCAGCTCCCTGACCCGCCGCTGGGCGCGGGCCGGGCCGAGCAACGACCGGGCGAGCCACCGGCTCGCCCCGCTCAGCGCCCGCAGCGCAGCGGGCACCGCGCACAGGAGCACCGGGCCCAGCACGGCCGCCACGGCATCCAGCCACACGGCGGGCCGCGCGCCCGGCTCCAGCAGGCGACCCCACAGCGGAAAACCGGTCAGCCAGACACAGCCCAACGGAAGCACCACGGCCACGACGAAGCCCGCCACACCCAGCGGCAGCCGCAGCACCAGATACAGCAGCGTCCGCCAGGCCACCGGGTCGGTCAGCACCGCGCGGCCCCGGGCGAGCGCCCCTTTCGGACGCGGCAAACGGCCTGGCGGCTCGACCGGCTCGTCGAGCAACCGCGCGGTCAGCCGCCTGTGCAGCGTGCCGATACCCCGCGCACCCACTAGCGCGGCGACCACGAACGGCAGGCCGAGCACCGTGAGCGAGAGCAGCACGCCCGCGTACAGCACGGCCAGCGCGTAGACACCGCCGATCAGGGCGAGCGGCAGCCCGGCGACGGCGAAGACCCACTCGCCGCCCCGGACGCGGAAGTACCGGCGCCGCTCAGCCATGCACGCCCCCGGGCGCCCCGGCCGCCGCGCCCTCGCCGCGCTCAGTCACGGGCACCGCCCGCCTGCTCCGCCGCGGGACCGTGCACCGCCCGCAGACCCGTGCCCAGGATCACCGGGGCGGTCAGTGCCGCCGCGCCCGCGACGAGCCACCCGGCACCACCCGGGACGGACGGCACCGCCGACCCGGTCACCGCGATGCTGAAGGCCGCCGACGCGGCGCCCGCGACCGCCGCGCCGAGCAGGACACCCACCGCGGCGGTCAGCACCGCTTCCACGGTCAGCATGCGCATCAGCTGCGACCAGGTGGCGCCGACCAGCCGCAGCAGGGCGAACTCGCGGCGCCGCTCGGCGGTCACGGCGACCAGGGTGTTGACCGTGGACACGGCCGCGAAACACACGAGCAGGGCGAGCTCGGCCTGCCGGAGCCAGACATCCGTGTCCGATGTGACGCTGCCGGTGGCCGCGCCCGTGGCGTGCTCGGCGGTGCTGGTCATGATCGTCATGGTGCCCGACAGGCCCACGAGCAGCGCGACCGGCACCACGGCCGACGAAAGACGCCGCGCGTATCCACGCAGGTTGGCGTCGGCCAGCCAGCCCGTACGGGGCGCCAGGGCCCGTACCGGCAGACCCAGCACGCCCGCCAGGACACGGCCCGCGAGCGGCCCCGCCAGGGCGGCCCCGATCAGCAGCACCAGCGAGCCCAGCAGCGCCGCCTGCCCCGCCTTGTCCAGCTCACCCGACGGCCGCGTCGCCGCCAGCCGCAGCAGGAACCCGCCGCCCACCAGCGCACCCGCTCCGGCGAGCAGCCGCACCACGCCCGTCCGCCCCTGCTCCGTCGAGTCCGCGGTGAGCGCGGCAGCTGGCGCGAGCCGGGTGACACGCCGCGCCGCGACGGCCGATGCCACCAGCGCGACGACGAACGCGGCGGCCGACGCGACCAGCATCGGCACAGGTGTCCACGGCACCCCGACACCCGGCGCCGCCATCCCGCGCCGTTGCAGCTCGGCGAGGAGGAGACGGGCCGCGACCGCGCCCCCGGCCCAGCCCGGCACCGTCACCAGCACGCAGACCACGACTACCTGGCCACGGACCAGCCGCCGCGCCTGCCGGGGCGTCGCCGCGACGGTACGCAGCAGCGCCAGCTCGCGGTGCTGCTGACGCAGCGCGGAGCCCAGCGCGTTGACCACTACGAAGAACGCGACGAGCACCGCGATCTCCCCGAAGGCACCGGCGATCACCATCAGACCGGGCCCGTGGACCGCGTTCCGGGCGGCCGTGGGCGTCGCGAGGCCGGTGGCGAACAGCGAACCGAACAGCGTCACCGTGGCGATGGCGAGGAGGAGCGCGACCGCTAGACCGGCAAAGGCCGCCGGCTGCCGTCGTATCCGCCCCAGAGCGAGCAGGACGATCACGGGCTCAGCCGTCCAGACGGCTCAGGCGCTCGCCGACCTGAGCGGCGGTCGGCCGTACCAGCTCGTCCACCAGCAGACCGTCGGCGAGCAGCAGCACCCGGTCCGCGTACGCGGCGGCCACCGGATCGTGGGTCACCATCACGCAGGTCTGCCCCTCCTGGTCCACCCCGGCGCGCAGCAGATCCAGGATCTCGCGCCCCGTGGCCCGGTCGAGCGCCCCGGTCGGCTCGTCCGCGAACAGCACCTCCGGGCGCGACACCAGCGCTCGGGCGACCGCCACCCGCTGCTGCTGTCCACCGGACAGCTGCCCCGGCCGGGACCGCTCGCGCCCGGCAAGCCCCACCCGGGCGAGCGCGTCCCGCACCCGGTCCCGTCCTGGCCGCTCACCGGCCAGCCGGCCGGGCAGCTCGACGTTCTGCTCGACCGTCATCGCCGGCATGAGGTTGAACGCCTGGAACACGAACCCGACGCGCCCGCGCCGCAACTCCGCCAGCCGCCGCTCGGGCAGCCGGGACACCTCCGTATCGCCCCACCGGACGGAGCCCCGCGTGGGCCGGTCCATCCCCGCCAGGCAGTGCAGCAAGGTGGTCTTGCCGGAGCCGGACGGCCCCATCACCGCGGTGAACGTACCCGGGGCGAGCTCCACCGATACTCCGCGCAGCGCCCGTACGGCGGCGGTGCCCCGCCCGTACTCGCGGTGCAGGTCCTGCGCCCGGACGGCGGCCTGGGTCCCGGTGTGTGTCGCTGTCTCAGCCATGTCCCCCATCCTGCGCGGGCGGGCCGCCCGGATCGATCATGCCTGCCCCCGGATCGGGGGTACGGGAAACCGAACCATGGCCGGGGCCGCGAGCCCCGCCCCCGCTCCGGGCAGCTCCCTGCCCCGTCTACAGTGGGCCACATGAACCGCTGGACCGAGCTGACCGGGGACACGTCGGGGGAGGACTACGCCGCCCGTTTCGCGGCCCTGGCCCGCAGCGGCAAGGACATGCACGGTGAGGCGCGGTTCTGCTCCGCACTCGTGCCCGCAGGAGCGCGCGTGCTGGACGCCGGCTGCGGCACCGGGCGGGTCACGATCCGGCTCGCCGAGCTCGGATACGACTGCGTCGGCGTGGACGTCGACCCGTCGATGCTGGCCGTGGCACGGAAGCAGGCACCGCAACTGCCCTGGTTCCGGGCCGATCTCGCCGCGTTCGACCCGGCCGCCCTCGGCATCGAGCCGGGCTTCGACCTCGTCGTCGCCGCGGGCAACGTCTTCGCGCTGCTCGCCCCCGGCAGCGAGGCCACCGTCGTCCGGCGCCTGTCGGCGGCCCTGCGCCCCGGCGGCCTGCTGGTCGCGGGGTTCGGCCTGGACGCCGCCCACCTGCCGGTGGAGCCCGGCCTCACGCTCGCGGAGTACGACGACTGCTGCGCCGCCTCCGGTCTCGTCCCGGCCGACCGCTTCGCGACGTGGGACGCCTCCCCGTACGACGGCGGCGGCTACGCCGTCAGCGTCCACCGCCGGCCGGACACTCCCTAGCGGGACAACGGCTCCAACGTCGCGCACAGCGCGGACGGGAAGGCGCGTTCCACCCGTTGTACGTCCCCGCAGCCGCCGGCCGTCGTCCGGGCGATCGGTTTCCAGCCCGACGTCTCCGCCCGGCAGAACCACCGGTCGCCCCGCCGGGACGAGCAGGCGGGGTCCGTCTGGCCGGCGCAGGCCGGTCCCATGCGCGACGACAGGTCCAGCACCAGCCACTTCCCGCCCCGCCCGATCGCATCGTGCTGATCCCCCGGTCGCACTGGCGTTCCTTCGCGGCAATATACGGCGGCGGTCGGACATCCGGAGCGGGCCGGGCACTGATCCATTCCAGGGTGTGTGCCGTATTGACTTGGACTAGGTCCATCGTAGGATCGGTTCCGGCCGAAGCCAGGGCAGGACGACACCAGGGCCGAGACGGGTCCGGCCGCTTCACCCTCCGCAGTCCCGGAGCGCCGTGATCCGCCCGTCCGGAAGGAAATCCATGACTGAGAACCACGACGCGATCGTCACCGACCCCAAGTCGGAGGAGGCCGGCGGCTGCCCCGTCGCGCACGGTCGCGCGCCGCACCCGACGCAGGGCGGCGGGAACCGCCAGTGGTGGCCGGAGCGGCTCAACGTGCGGATCCTCGCCAAGAACCCCGCCGTGGCCAACCCCCTCGGCGAGGACTTCGACTACGCCGAGTCCTTCAACGCCCTGGACCTGCCCGCCGTCAAGCGGGACATCGCCGAGGTGCTGACGACCTCGCAGGACTGGTGGCCCGCCGACTTCGGCAACTACGGCCCCTTCATGGTCCGGATGGCCTGGCACAGCGCCGGCACCTACCGCATCAGCGACGGCCGCGGCGGCGCCGGCTCCGGCCAGCAGCGCTTCGCCCCGCTCAACAGCTGGCCGGACAACGCGAGCCTGGACAAGGCCCGCCGCCTGCTGTGGCCGGTGAAGAAGAAGTACGGCAAGAACATCTCCTGGGCCGACCTCCTCGTCCTCACCGGCAACGTCGCCCTGGAGACCATGGGCTTCAAGACCTTCGGCTTCGGCGGCGGACGCGTGGACGCCTGGGAGCCCGACGAGGACGTGTACTGGGGCCCCGAGACCACCTGGCTCGGCGACGAGCGCTACACCGGCGACCGGGAGCTGGAGAACCCCCTCGGCGCGGTGCAGATGGGCCTCATCTACGTCAACCCCGAGGGCCCCAACGGCAATCCGGACCCGATCGCCGCGGCCCGCGACATCCGCGAGACGTTCCGCCGGATGGCGATGAACGACGAGGAGACCGTCGCCCTGATCGCCGGCGGCCACACCTTCGGCAAGACGCACGGCGCCGGTCCCGCCGACCACGTCGGCCCCGACCCCGAGGCCGCCCCGATGGAGCGCCAGGGCCTCGGCTGGGAGAGCACGTACGGCACCGGCAAGGGCGGCGACACCATCACCAGCGGCCTCGAAGGCATCTGGACGGACACCCCGACGACCTGGGACAACAGCTTCTTCAACATCCTGTTCGGCTACGAGTGGGAGCTGTTCAAGAGCCCTGCGGGCGCCCACCAGTGGCGGCCGAAGGACGGGGCCGGCGCCGGCACCGTGCCCGACGCGCACGACCCGTCGAAGAGCCACGCCCCGACCATGCTGACCACCGACCTCTCGCTCCGGTTCGACCCGGCGTACGAGCAGATCTCGCGGCGCTTCCACGAGAACCCGGACGCGTTCGCCGACGCCTTCGCCCGCGCCTGGTACAAGCTGACCCACCGCGACATGGGCCCGGTCGTCCGCTACCTCGGCCCCGAGGTCCCCGAGGAGACCCTGATCTGGCAGGACCCGCTGCCGGCCCGCACCCACGAGCTGATCGACGCCGCGGACATCGCGGCGCTCAAGGAGAAGGTCCTCGCCACGGACCTGTCGGTGTCCGAACTGGTCTCCACTGCCTGGGCCTCCGCCTCGTCCTTCCGGGGCAGCGACAAGCGCGGCGGCGCCAACGGCGCGCGCATCCGCCTCGAACCGCAGAACGGCTGGGAGGTCAACGACCCGGACCGCCTCGCCGGCGTCCTGCGCACTCTCCAGTCCGTCCAGGAGACCTTCAACTCCGAGCAGCGGGGCGGCAAGCAGGTCTCCCTCGCCGACCTGATCGTCCTCGCGGGCGCCGCCGGGATCGAGAAGGCGGCCGAGGCGGCCGGCACCGGCATCGAGGTCCCGTTCACCCCGGGCCGCGTCGACGCCTCGCAGGAGCAGACCGACGTGGAGTCCTTCGTCGAGCTGGAGCCGGTCGCGGACGGCTTCCGCAACTACCTCGGCAAGGGCAACCGGCTGCCCGCCGAGTACCTGCTGCTCGACCGGGCGAACCTGCTGAACCTGAGCGCGCCCGAGATGACGGTCCTCGTCGGCGGTCTGCGCGTCCTGGGCGCCAACCACCAGCAGACCTCGCACGGCGTGTTCACCGACGCCCCGGGGACCCTCACCAACGACTTCTTCGTCAACCTGCTCGACATGGGGACGACGTGGAAGTCGACCGCCGACGACCAGAGCGCCTTCGAGGGCCGCGACGCCACCGGTGAGGTCCGGTGGACCGGCACCCGCGCCGACCTGGTCTTCGGATCCAACTCCGAACTGCGCGCCGTCGCCGAGGTCTACGCGAGCGACGACGCGAAGGAGAAGTTCGTGAGCGACTTCGTCGCCGCCTGGGACAAGGTGATGAACCTGGACCGGTTCGACCTGGTCTGAGCACGGCGTACGGGCCGGCCCCACGCGGGGCCGGCCCGAACGGTTGCGGGGGGTGCGTCAGGCGGTGGCCACCGCGAAGACGTGGATGATCCCGCCCTCCGTGTTGCTCGGCAGCGTCACGCTCGCGAGCCGCTTGCCGGCCTGGAGCGTGATGGGCGCGGTGGCGAAGAGCTCGGTGCCCACCGGGTCCTTCCCGCCGCCCTGCACATCGCGGTATCCGGTGTGCACCGCGACCGTGTTGCCGAACGACGGCTGCTGCGTGCCGCCGCCCAGCGTCCAGTCGCTGAAGCCGATCTCCGCCTGCTGCGTGGTGCCGTCGGTGTACGTCAGCGTCACCGTCCCC
The DNA here is from genome assembly GCF_004795015.1 of Streptomyces sp. A1277. Lineage (GTDB taxonomy): Bacteria > Actinomycetota > Actinomycetes > Streptomycetales > Streptomycetaceae > Streptomyces. Next base: position 10,546 of record NZ_SSBI01000031.1, read on the forward strand.
GAAGCTTCGCCCTCGGCCGCGCTCCCCAGGAAGGCGATCTTCGTGTCGCCCTGCGCGGAGGGGACGTTCAGCACCTGCGGACCCGAGCCGACCACCTCGATGTTGTCCGGGTCACCGGCGTGCACCTGGGGCCAGGCGAAGTCGAAACCGCCCGATGAGACCGTGCCGCCCGGCTCCGCGCCCGCCGCGGCCAGTGCCTCGGCCGAGTAGCTCCAGCCCTCACCGTCGAAGTTAGCCTGCGGGTTCTCGTCGTCCGCCGAGATCCCGGTGCTGTTGCGGTTCCACAGCAGGCTGTCGCGCTCGGCGACCGTCACCGCAGCCGACGTCTTCGGCAGTTCCTGACCCGTCGATGACGTCAGCGTCACCGGGACCGTGTAGTAGCCCTCGGCGGTGTCCGCCCCGGCCGACACGGTGAGCTTCGCCTGCGCCGCACCGCGCGCCGGCACGGTGAAGTCGCCCTCGGACGGGGTGACGGTGACCCCGGCCGGCGGCTCGGCCGTCCAGTGCACGGTGGTCGCCTTCGTCTCCAGGCTCTGCACCTTGACGACCGTCCGCGTGCCCTCGGAACCCGGCTCGGCCTTCAGCTGGTCCGGGGAGGCACCCGTGAAGTACTTCAGCCCGCCGCCGGGGAAGGACGGCGGCGCGTCGGCCGGCGCGCCGCCCCAGGTGGTGTCGGCCGTCGTGCCGAGGGTGAAGTCCAGCCGGCCGCCCCGGGCGACGAGCGAGTCCGGGACCCACGGCTTCGTGGACGTACGGCCGTTGACCTTCAGGCCGTGGATGTACGTGTGGTCGGCCGAGGCGGCGGGCGCGTCGACCGTGATCGTCCTGCCGTGCCCGGTGTGGACCACCGCGTGCGGGAACAGCGGGGCGGTGAGCGTCAGATCGGCGCGGCTCGGGTTCTGCGGGTACATGCCCAGCGCCGAGAAGACGTACCAGGACGACATCGTCCCCGCGTCGTCGTTGCCCGGGATGCCGCCGGGACCGTCGGTCCACAGCTGGTCCAGCTCCGCCCGGACCGTCTCCTGCGTCTTGTACGGGGCCCCGAAGTAGTTGTACAGATAGGGCGCGTTGATGTCCGGCTCGTTCGTCGGGTCGTAGCGCGTGGCGTCCTTCGCCGAGAAGTCGAACTTTCCGCCCGGGGTGCGGAAGAACGCGTCGAGCCGCTCCGTCGCGCGTTCGTTGCCGCCCATCGCGCCCGCCAGACCGGCCACGTCCGAGTAGACCATCCAGGTGTACCGGGCGCTGGTGCCCTCGACGAAGCCGCTGCCGGTACCGGGTGTGAAGGTGCCCGCCCAACTGCCGTCGGACTTCCGGTCGCGTATGTAGCCGCCGTCCTCGGTGGCGTTGGCGTCGAAGACGTTGGTCCAGTTGCCCGACCGGTCCAGGAACTTCTTCGCGTCCGCCGTCCGGCCCAGCTGCCGGGACAGCTCCGACAGGCCGTAGTCGGCCGCCGCGTCCTCCAGCGTCTCGGCCGCGCCGCCCCAGCAGTGGCAGTTGTCCGCCGGTACGTAGCCCAGCTCAAGGTACTTGTCGAGGGCGGGACGCTGGCCCACGCACTCGACGTTGCAGCCCGCACTGTCCGAGTCGTTCGCGGTCGGCACGGTCGCCGCCCGGACCAGGGACTTCAGCGCGCCCCTGACGTCGAAGTCACGGCCCCCGAAGGCGTAGATCCCCGCGAGCGCCGCATCCGACGGGTCGCCGGACATCACGCTCGTCTTGCCGTTCTCCAGCAGCCAGCGGTCCCACTCGCCGTCGCGCTGGTTGGCGTAGTTGAAGAGGGACTGCGCGTAGTCGCTGCCCGCCTTCGGGTTGAGCAGCGCCATGAGCTGCACCTGCGCCCGGTACTGGTCCCAGCCGGAGAAGGTGCCGTACTGCGCCTTCTGCCCCTTGGCGAGCCGGTGGGGCTCGCGGTCGGCGCCGAGGTAGCGGCCGTCCACGTCACTGGTGAGGGTCGGCTCCAGCATGGAGTGGTAGAGCGCGGTGTAGAACGTGGTGCGTTGGGCTTCGGTGCCGCCGCCGATCTCGATCGACTTCAGCGCCTTGTTCCAGTTCGCGGTGGCCTGCCGCTTGACGGCGTCGAAGCTCCTGCCGGGCCCGTTCTCGGCGCGGAGGTTGGCCTCGGCGTTCTTCTGGCTGACGTAGGAGACGGCGACCTTGGCGCGGGCCTCGGTGGTCCCGTCCGCGAACGTGATGTACGCGCCGGAGCCCTTGCCCTCCACGGCGTTGCCGGAGGCGCTGTAGCCCGTACCGCCGGAGGCGGAGGTGGAGCCGGGGGAGAGCGTGCCGTCCTTCCAGGTGCCGACCTTCGCGAAGGGCTTGTCGAAGTGGGCGGTGAAGTACAGTGTGTAGAGGTCCTTGCGGTTGTTCGCGCTCTGCGGCCCGCAGAAGTTGCCCGCCGTGACCGAACCCGTCACGGTCCGCTCGGCCCGGTTGACGTGCACGGTGGCACCGGTGCTGCCGGTCTCCGAGTTGGAGGTGCGGAAGAGCATGCTGGCGGGCTTGCCGGCGGGGAAGCCGAACCGCCCCGACCCGGTCCGCGCGGTCGTGGTGAGCGCCGCCGACGCGCCACTGGCCAGGCCGACCTCGTAGTAGCCGGCCGATGCCGTCTCGTCGTCGTGCGAGAAGTCGCTCGCGTACTTCGCGTCGGCGGTGTCCGAGGTGGGGGAGGAGTCCACGTCGCCCACGTACGGCATGATCGGGATGTCGCCGTTGGCGCCGGAGCAGCCCACGCCGTTGAGGTGCGTGAGGCTGAAGCCGCGGATCTTCTTCGCGTCGTACTGGTAGCCGCCGGGAGCGGGCGTCGAGACCTGCTTGCCCTTCGAGTTCTGCGGACTCCACGCCAGCATGCCGAACGGCTGCACCGCGCCCGGGTAGGTGTTGCCGGCGTTGGACGTGCCGATGAGCGGATCGACGTACGCGACCGGGTTACGGACGGTGTTCTTGCCGGGTGACGCGGATGCGGGGGCGGCCGAGACCGCCAGCCCCAGTACGGCCATGGCGGCGGCCGTGACGGAGCCGACGGCCCGGACACCGGTGTGCGTTCGACGGTTGTGCGTCTGTGGCACCGTTCCTGCCCTTCGTATGTGACGGACGGTCAACGCGACGGGAGGCGTGCGCCGTGACCGCAGCGGAACGGCGTCGTCCCGACAACGTTGTCAACGACGTGAGGATGCTCCTCCTGCCGCTCCGGGGTGTCAAGGCTCCCCGGAATCCGTTCGTCCGGCCGGGCTGTCCCCATCCAACAGCCCGGCCCGCGGACATGGTTGCCCGCAAACGTCAGCGCAGCGACGCGGGCAGCGCCTCCCGGTGGACGATCCCCAGCCGTTGCGTGGCCCGCGTCAGCGCCACGTACAGGTCGCTGGTCCCGAACCGGCCGGGCTCCACGACCAGCACATGGTCGAATTCGAGGCCCTTGGCCTGCCGGGGGCCGAGCAGCACCACCGTGCGGGTCAGATCGGGCTCGGCACCGGCCGCGACCCCGTCCAGCGGGGCGGCGATCTCCTCGTGCAGCTCACGCGGCGCGATCACCGCGAGGCGCCCCTCCTCCGGTGTCAGCTCCGCGACCGCCCGCGCCACCGCACCCGCCAGGTCGTCCCCGGCGTCCCGGACCCAAGGCACCTCACCGGTGGACCGCACCGATCCGGGCGGCTCGAACGACGGGTCCTCGACCCGCAGCACCTTCGCCGCCAACTCCATGATCTCGGCGGGCGTACGGTAGTTGACCCCGAGCCGTACGTGCTCGAACCGGTCGCCCACGTACGGCTCCAGGATCTCCTTCCAGGAGCCGACCCCCGCCTCCTCCGAGGTCTGCGCCGGGTCGCCCACCAGCGTCATCGACCGGGTCGGGGAACGGCGCATCAGCAGCCGCCACGCCATCGGCGACAGCTCCTGCGCCTCGTCCACGATGATGTGCCCGAACGCCCACGTCCGGTCGGCGGCGGCACGCTCGGCCGCGCTGCGGTGGTCGGCCTCCTCCTGCCGCTCCGCCATCCTTTCGGCGTCGATGATGTCGTGGGCGGCGAGCAGCTCCGACTCCTCGTCCTCGAACTCGAAGGACTCCGAGCCCCTGGACAGTTCCAGCACCCCCTGGGCGTACGCGATCCGCTCCTGCCGCTCGGCCTCGGCGGCCGCCCGCTCGGCGCTGTCGTCCACGCCGAGGAGTTCAGCCGCCTCGTCCAGCAGCGGCACGTCCGCCGGTGTCCAGCCGCCCTCGCCGGGCGCGCGCCGGATGGCCTCGGCGTCCGCCTCCGGTACGTAGACCGGCTCGGCGAGGTAGTCGGCGAGGAAGCCCTCCGGGGTGAGGGGCGGCCACAGCTCGTCGATGGCGGCGTGCACCTCCCGGCTGACGGCGACGCCCTTGCCGAGCTGGGCGATGTCGTCGGGGCCGAGGAAGTTGGGACCGCCGTACGGGTCGGCGCCGATGCGTTCGGTGAGCTGCGCGGTCAGGGCGTCGATGATCCGGAAGGCGAAGTGCGGCCGGGCGAGGTTGTGCGGCAGCCGGGTGTCGCGCGCGGCCTGCCGGGCCTCGTAGGCGATCTCCCAGTCCAGGATCAGGTCGCCGTCGTCGTGCGGGACGATCACCGGCGCACCGGGCTCGGGCAGCTGCTGCCGGTCGCGCACGGCCAGGGCCAGCGCCTCGGCCATCGCCGCGCCGCCCTTCACCGCGGCGGCGCGGGGGGCGTCGGTGCCGCGGGCGTGGACCCCGGGGAAGAGCTCGGCCTGCGTGGCGAGCAACACGCCGGTCTCGCCGAGCGCGGGCAGCACCTCGCCGATGTAGCTGAGGAACGCCGGGTTGGGGCCCACGATCAGGACGGCGCGCTTGGCCAGCAGCTCACGGTGCTCGTACAGCAGGAACGCCGCCCGGTGCAGCGCCACCGCGGTCTTCCCGGTGCCGGGGCCGCCCTCGACCACGAGGACACCGCGGTGCGGGGCGCGGATGATGCGGTCCTGCTCCGCCTGGATGGTCCGCACGATGTCGGCCATGCGGCCGGTGCGCGCGGAGTTCACGGCGGCGAGCAGGACGGTGTCCCCGCTCGGGTCCTCGAAGCCGGTGCGCTCCCGGTCCCCCACATCGAGGATCTCGTCGTGCAACTCGGTGACCGCGCGGCCCTCGGTGGTGATGTGCCGGCGCCTGCGCAGACCCATCGGGGTGTGATTGGTGGCGAGGTAGAAGGGCCGGGCGACCGGGGCGCGCCAGTCGATCAGCATGGGCGTGTGCGCGGTGTCGTCCTCGCGGATTCCGATGCGGCCGATATGGTGCGCGACGCCGTCCGAGAGGTCGATGCGGCCGAAACACAGCGAACCGTCGACCGCGTTCAGAGCGGCGAGCAGACCTGAGCGCTCGGAGACGAGCACATCGCGTTCGAGCCGGGCCTGCTGCCCTGTGCCCACGGGCGTCAGGGCGTCCTGGACCCGCTGAGCGGCGACGCCGCGCAGCACGTCGACACGGTCGTAGAGCCGGTCGATGAATTCCTGCTCCTTCTGCAATTCGGCACTTTCCCGAGTTGACAAAATTGCTCCCTGACGGCTAAGGTGTTTTTTAGTGGCCCCTGGTGTGGGGCCTTTTCTGTGTGCGCACAGAATCCCTCAATATACTCGCGAGAATCCCCGGTCCGCAATTGCGGACCGGGGATTCTTCTTATGCGGGAGGACGCCTCGCAGCCGTGGTGGCGCGGGGCCCGCCTGACCGGAGCCGGGCGTGGAGGCGGCCGGTCAGGCGGAGGCGACGTCCGCCGCGTCGATCCGGGCGGCGAGGGCCGCCGGGGTGGACGCCTCGAACAGCGCGCCGACCGTCAGCTCAGCGCCGAACTCCTCCCGCACCCGCGCCACCAGCCGTACCGCGAGCAGCGAGGTCCCGCCCAGGTCGAAGAACGCGTCGTCCGGGCCGACCGCCGTCACCCCGAGCACGTCCGCGAACAGCGCGGTCAGCGCCTCCTCACGGAAGCCCGTCGCCGGCCGCGCACCGGCATCGGCGCGCCCGAGGTGTTCGAGCTCGCCCTCCTCGGTCCAGCGCGCCAGGTCGCCCGTGCGGTACATGCGTGCGCCGGGCGGGCCGAAGGGGTCGGCGACGAAGCGGGCGGCGGTGAGTTCCGGGCGGTTCAGGTAGCCGTCGGCCAGCTGCCGGCCGGCCAGGCACAGCTCTCCCGGCACCCCCGGCGGGCAGGGCCGCAGCGCGTCGTCCAGCACATACGGCCGGGTGTTCCACGCGGGCCGTCCGATCGGCACCGGACCGGCGCCGTCCGGGGCGCAGGTGTGGAAGGTGACACCGCAGGCGGCCTCCGCCGGCCCGTACACCTGGTGCAGGGCGGCGTGCGGCAGCGTGCGCCCGAAGGCGTGCGCCGTCTCCCGGGGCAGTGCCCCGCCGCCGCACAACACGTGACGCAGCCCCGCGCACCGGCCGGCATCCGCGTCGGCCAGGAAGGCCCGGAGCGCCGACGGCGTGACGTGGCAGGCGGTCACGGACTGCTCGCGGATCAGCCGGGCCAGGCGGCCGGGGTCCTCGTGCTCTCCGGGCCCGGCGACGACGAGCGCCGCGCCCGCGCGCAGCGGCCAGAAGAACTCCCACACGGACGCGTCGGACGAGGACGGCGTCTGCTGCAGCACCCGGTCGCCGGGGCCCAGGGGGCAGGCGTCCTGCATCCAGCGCAGCCGGTTGTCGATCGCCCGGTGAGCGACGACCACGCCCTCGGGGCGGCCCGTGGAGCCCGAGGGGTAGCGGACGCAGGCCGGGTGACCGGGCGTCAGCGGGCGCGGCGGATCGGTCCACAGGTGTCCGGAGACGTCCAGCCCCGCCAGAACCACCCGGGGCGTCCCCGTGCCCTCGGGCAGGCGGTCCGGGCGGTCGGTGACGGCACAGACCGGGGCCGCCTCCCGCAGCACGTATGCGATCCGCTCCGCCGGGTCCTGCGGGTCCAGCGGCAGATGGGCGGCCCCGGCCTTCAGCAAGGCGAGCAGCGAGACGACCAGCTCCACCGAGGGGGGCACCGCCACCGCCACCGTCGCCCCGGGCCGGGCGCCCAGGGTCCGCAGATGGCGGGCCAGCCGGTTGGCCCGGGTGTTCAGCTCCGCGTAGGTGAGACAGGCGTCCCCGCACACCAGCGCGGTCGCGTCCGGGGTGCGGTCGGCCTGCGCCTCGAACGGGCCGATCAGGGTCGTCGGCGGCAGCTCGCGGTCCGTGCGGACGAACCGGTCGGTGACCAGCTCCAGTTCGGCGGGCGTGGCGATGCCGTGCGCGGCGAGCGGGGTGCGGGGGCCCGCCTCGGCCAGCCGCTCCACGAGGTGCAGGAAGCGTTCCTGGTGCGCGGCGAGCGCGTCCTCGTCGTACAGGGCCGGATTGGCGTCGTGGTCGAAGGTCAGGCCGCGGCCGTCGGCGCGGTCGTGGATGTGGACCGTCAGGTCCTCGACCGGGCCGGCCGACAGGTTGCGGGCCCGGGCCGGCGCACCGGCGAAGTCCACGTCGTGGTCGAACGGCATCGCGTTGACGAGCGGGCCGACCAGAGCCCTGCTCCCGCCGGACAGCCCCAGAGCCCTGCTCCCGCCGGACAGCCGCAGATCGCGGCGGATGTCCTCGTAGCGGTAGCGCTGGTGGCGGCGGACCGTGCGGACCCCGAGCACCACCTCGCGCACCAGCTCACCGAAGGTCGCCTCCGGCTCGACGGCCACCCGCAGCGGCAGCACGTTCGCCACCATGCCCGGCACCCGCAGCGCCGCAGCCCCGACCCGTCCCGTCACCGCCAGCCCGAGGACCACGTCGCGGCGGCCCGTCGCCCGGGACACGTACAGCGCCTGCGCGGCGATCAGCACCTCGGACCGGCTGGCGCGCAACGCCGTCGCGAGGTCCCGCACCCGCCCGGTGGCCTCCGGGCCCAGACGGGCGGTGCGCCGCAGGAACGTACGGGAGGGCAGCGCGCCCCGGCCCGCGAGCCTCGGCACCTCGGGCCGGTCGGCGAAGGCGGCCGACCAGTGGGCCCGGTCCGCCTCGAACGCGTCCGATTCCCGGTGGGCGGTGTCCTGCGCGACGAGACCGGCGAGCGTGCCGAAGGGGCGTCGGGCTGGGTCGGTGCCCTTGGCGAGCGCCGAGTAGACCTCGGCGGTGCGCCGCACGAGGAGCGCGTGGCCGAAGGCGTCCATGACGAGGTGGTGGACGCGCTGGTACCAGAGCCAGCGCTCGTCCCCGACCCGGAACAGCGCGTGCCCGAACAGCGGGCCCGCCGCCAGGTCGCACGGCTTCGCGAGATCCGCCCGCATCCACGCCAGCGCCTGCCCCCGCGCGTCCGGCACCTCCCGCAGATCGCGCACGGTCAACGGCAGTCCGACCGAGGCGGCGACGTGCTGGAGCGGCCCGCCGGGCCCGTCCTCCACGCGCACGCGCAGCGCGTCCGTCTCGGCGACGACCCGGCGCAGCGCGGCGGCGAAGACCTCGGGATCGAGCGGCCCGTCGATCTCCAGGCACTCCGCGGTGTTCTGCGCCGGGCTCAGCGGGTCGAGCGCCTGCGCGAACCACACGCCGGCCTGGGCCGCCGTCAACGGGAGCACGGCCTGCGGCGCCCCCGGCGCGGCCGCCTGGCCGGCGAGCAGGACCGTCATGAGGCACCCACCCCCGGCAGCGGGCACCGTTCGGCGCGGTGCCGTGCGGCGACGTCCGCGCGGATTTGCTCCGGTGCGAGGGCCACGGCGCTCAGACCTCCTTCAGCAGCAGGTCGGTGGTGGTCACGACCGCGCAGCGGCCCGCCGCCCAGCGCAGTGCCATGTCGTGGTCCTCGCGCGAGAAGTCCGCGACGGCGTCGGCCACCACGAACGCCTGGATGTCCCGCATCCATGCGTCGGCCGCGCTCATCATCACCCCGATGTGCGCGTACACACCGGTGATCACCAGCTGGTCGCGGCCCCCCTCGCGGATCAGCGCCTCCAGATCGGTGCGGGCGAACGCGCTGTACTTCCACTTGGTCAGGACCGTGTCGCCGGGTGCGGGCGCGACTGCCTCCGGTGTCGCCAGGGCCTCGGGGTCGTCGGCCAGGCCGGGGCCCCAGAAGTCGAGCTGGAGCCCGCGTTCCTCGGCGGTCTGGCCGCCGCGCTGCGTCGAGTAGACGACCGGGATCCCGGCGCGGCGGTACGCCCCGAGGATGCGGGCCGTGTTCTCCAGCATGCCGGTCAGCGGCTGCACGCCGGGGCGGTAGGCGCTCAGGAAGTGGTTCTGCAGGTCGTGTACGAGCAGCACGGCGCGTGCCGGGTCGACGGTCCAGCCGACACGGTTCACGGGCAGTTCGTCCGCGCACGGCAGGGCGTAGGGAGCGATGGCGGGGAGTGCCATGGGAATGCCTTTCGGTCCGCTCGGGGCGGGCTCAGTGCTGTTCGGCGGAGGCGGAGGCGGCGGCGGACGCGGGGGCGGATTCGGAGCGGAGGCTTTTCTTGCTGACCTTGCCGATTCCGGTCTGCGGGAAGACGTCGACGAACTCGACCAGGTCGGGGACCTTGTACGCGGCGACCCCGCGCTCGCGCACATGCCGCTTCACGGCCGGCGCCCCGAGCGGTCCGGAGTCCTCGCGCAGGATCACGTAGGCGAGGGTGCGTTCGCCGAGATACGCGTCGGCCACCCCGACCACCGACACGTCGTGCACGGACGGGTGGGCGAGGATGATGTTCTCGATCTCCTCCGGCGCGACCTTCTCGCCGCCCCGGTTGATCTGGTCCTTCGCCCGTCCCTCGACCACGAGGTGGCCGCTGGGGGTGCGGCGCACGATGTCGCCCGTACGGTAGAAGCCGTCCTCGGTGAACGCCGACCTGTTGTGCTCGGGGGCACGCCAGTAGCCGCGGATCGTGTACGGACCCCGGGTCAGCAGGTGCCCGAAGCCGCCTTCGGCGACCTCCTGTCCGGCGTCGTCCACGATGAGGATCTCGTCGTCGTCGGAGATCGGCCGGCCCTGGGTGGTGACCACGGTCTCCTGGTCGTCGTCCAGCCGCGTGTAGTTGACCAGACCCTCGGCCATGCCGAAGACCTGCATCAGCCGGCAGCCGAGCGCCGGTTCCAGGCGGCGGGCCGCCGTCTCGCTGTACTTGGCGCCGCCGACCAGTATCAGCTCCAGGCTGGAGAGGTCCTGCTCCGCGCCGGGGGCGGCCTCGGTCCACAGCAGGGCGAGCGGCGGCACCATGCCGGTCATCGTGACGCGCTCTTGCTCGACGATCGGGAAGGCCGTCGCGGGGTCGGGGCGCGGGCACAGGACGACCGTGCCACCGGCGTACAGCGTGCCGAGCCAGCCGGGCGAGCTCATCGGGAAGTTGTGCGCGGCGGGCAGCACGACGAGGTAGCGGGTGTCCGCGTCGACGCCGCAGATCTCGTTGGAGCCGCGCAGCGAGTAGATGTAGTCGTCGTGCGTACGGGGGATGAGCTTGGGAACCCCGGTGGTGCCGCCGGACAGCTGGAGGAAGGCCAGGTCGTGCGGCTCCGGGCCGTCGTCCGGCGCCGAGGTCTCCTCGCACGGCACGTCGGACAGGGCGGTGTGCTCGCCCGGGTCGCCGACGACGAACACGTGTTTCAGGGTGGGCGTCCGCTCCCGCACGGCGGTCGCCAGCACGCGGTGGTCGAAGCCGGCGTGCCGGTCCGGGATCACGTAGGCGACGGCCTCGGCGAAGGAGCAGAAGTAGCCGATCTCCGTCTCCCGGTGGGCGGGCAGCGCGTAGACGGGCAGCGCGCCGATCCGGAAGAGGGCGAAGACGACCTCGGCGAACTCGGCGATGTTGGGCAGCTGGACGACGACCCGCTCGCCCTTGGCTATCCCGCGCGCCCGGAAGCCGGCCGCCAGCCGGGCCGCCCGCTCGTCCAGCTCGCGGTACGTCCAGGCGCGGCGCACGGGCGCCGGGTCCACCAGCGCCACGCGGTCGCCGTGGGCCTCGGCCCGCTCGCGCAGCATGCTCGTGAACGTCTCGCCGCGCCAGTGCCCGGCCGCCCGGTAGCGGGCGGCGAACTCGGCGGGCCAGGCCGGTGCGTCTTCGTGCGGTGCGGTGCTCACAGGGCGGCTCCCACGGCGTTGAGGAAGGTACGGAATTTGGCGCCGGTCTCGGCGGTCTCGGCCTCGGGGGAGGAGGCGGCGACCACACCGGCGCCGGCGAACAGCCGCAGGGAGCGGCCCTCCGCCTCGGCGCAGCGGATCGTCACCACCCACTCGCCGTCGCCGTCCGCATCCTGCCAGCCGACCATGCCGGTGTACGCGCCCCGCTCGAAGGGCTCCGACTCCGCGATGACGGCCCGCGCCACATCGGTGGGCGTGCCGCAGACCGCGGGCGTGGGGTGCAGCGCGGAGGCGAGGACGAGGGAGGAGGTGTCGGGGTCCGCCAGCGTGCCGGTGACGGTCGTGGACAGGTGCCACATGGCCTCCGTCCGTACCAGCGTGGGCTGTTCGGGCACGTCCAGGCCGGTGCAGAACGGGGCGAGGGTCTCGCGTACGGCGTCGACGACGACGGCGTGTTCGTGGAGGTCCTTGGGCGACTCCAGCAGTGCGGCCGCCCGCCGCACGTCCTCGGCGAGGTCGCTGCTGCGGGGCGCGGACCCGGCCAGCGGGTTGGCGGTGAGCCGGCCGCCGGTGCGGGCGACGAGGAGTTCGGGGCTGGCGCCGATGAGGGTGCGGCCGGGGCCGCTGGGGACCGCGAAGGTGTAGCCGCCCGGGTCGTGCCGGGCCAGCCGGCGCAGCATGGCGGGCAGATCGAGGTCGCGCGAGGAGGTCAGCTCCAGGGTGCGGGCGAGGACGACCTTGTCGAACTCCCCGGCACGCATCCGCCCGACCGCCGCCGCCACCGCCGCGGCGTAACCGGCGGCCGCGGGGACCTCCCGGGTCTGCCAGGTGCCGGGCTCGGCGGCCGGCACGGGCAGGGCGACGAGCGGGTCGTCGCGCAGGGCGGGGGCCCGGCGCACGGTTTGCGGCACGGCCAGCGAGGCCGTCGCCCGCGGGTCGAAGGGCAGCGAGCCCATGACGACCGGCGCCGCGTTCCCGGCCCGCCGCGCGGCGTCCAGGGCTTCCTGTACGCGGACGGCGGGCGGTCTGTCGTCGTGCGGGACCTCGGCGGCGGTGCCGGTGCCGAGCAGGGTGCGGCCGGGCGAGGCGAGGAAGCGGTCCGCGCCCGGCCGGTAGGCGTCCAGGAGCGCGGTGGCCGGGCCGGGGGACGGGGCGCGGGGTGGGGCGGCCTGGGGCGGGGCGGTGGGTACGCGCAGTGAGGCAGACATCGTGGTGGTCTCCAGTGGGGGAGGGCTGCGGGCCGCTGTCAATGACGCCGTGCGTGCCGGTCAGGCCCGCAGCGTGGCGCCGCCGTCGACGTAGAGGTCGTGCAGGGTGATGTGGCGGGCGCGGTCGGACACCAGGAAGGCGACCGCCTCGGCGATGTCCGACGGCTCGGCGATCCGGCCGAGCGGGATGCCCGTGCGGTAGCTCGCCAGGTCCCCCGCTATGACGCGCCGGGCGGCGGGCCCGTCGTCCCGCTCCTCACCGGCCGGCCACATTCCGCGCTGCATGTCGGTGAGGGTGGAGCCGGGCGAGACAGTGTTGCAGCGCACGCCCCTCGGCGCCAGCTCCAGGCCGAGGCACTTGGTGAACATCACGGAGGCGGCCTTCGACGCCGCGTACGCCGCCATGGTCGTCCGGGGTATGCCCGCCGCGTTGGAGGCGACGGTGACGATGCTGCCCGCCCCGCGCTCGGCCATCCGGCGTGAGACGGCCCGCGAGACGTGGAAGACCCCGTTGGTGTTGACGGCGAACGTCGCCGCCCAGTCCTCGTCCGTCAGCTCGGAGACGGGTGAACAGCGCAGTATCCCGGCGACGTTGACCGCGATGCCGAGCGCGCCGACCGACTCCTCGGCCTCGGCGACGAGCGCGTCGACGGCCGCCGCGTCCGTGACGTCGAGGGCCCGCGCGACGACGTTCTCGCCGAGCTCCCGGGCCAGGGCGTCGACCCCTTCGCGGTCCACGTCGGTCGCCAGGACCCGGCAGCCGCGCTCGGCGAGGGCCCGCACGACCGCCTCGCCTATGCCGCGGCCCGCTCCCGTCACCAGGGCGAGCCGGCCGGTGAGTTCCTGCTCGGTGGTCACTTGACCGTCGCCTTCCGGATGTCGTCGAGCACCGAGACGGCCGCCTGCGCGCCGCCCGGGCTCGTCCACTTGGCGCCGTCGACCACGGTCGCCTGTCCGGCGCGCACGGCCTTGAGCCGCTGGTACGCGGGCTCCTTAGCCGGCTCGCCGACGAGGGCCTTGCCGGTGAGCGTGAGCGACTTCGTCCAGTCCTCGCCGCTGTCGATCGTGACGACCGGGGGCGCGCTCTTCCGCACCTGCTGGAGGACCTGTTCGTCAGCGAGCCGGCCTGCCAGGATCACGTCCGGGTCCGCCTGGACGGCCTTCTCGATGTCCGGGCCGGCGACGGCGCCCACGACCGGGACGCCCTTCGCCCGGACGGCGAGGTGGCCGGGAGCACCCTTCTGGCCGCGGCCCGCCGTGAGACCCACCGGCTGCCCGCCCAGGGTGAGCGCCGCGTGCAGGTCCATCTGACTGAGGGCGACGACGCGCTCGGGCGCCGAGGGGACCTTCACCGCGGTTCCGGTCGCATCCGTCACCCGCGTCGTCGTCGCCGCGCCCGCGTGGGCGGACGCGTCCGGTTCGCCGGACGCTCCGCAGGCGCTCATGGCGAGAGCGCAGACGCCGGCCGGCGGTGCCGCCACGGCGGGGCGGAGGGTGCGACGGGGTGACGAGGTGGGATGCGGCGCCATGGCCTGGGATCTCCGTTTGTATGCGAGGGGCGAGTAGGTCCGGGCGGGCGTTCCGTAGCAACCGACGGGGCGAGCAGTACAGAGCGCTTGACGGCTTCTCAGGGCAGGGGTGCGCCCCGGGGACCGCCGCGATCCGCACAGAACACTTAGGTTAGGCTAACCATATGTCGATCCTGCAAGGGGGACGGCCCGAAACAAGGTCCTTCTCCAGCGAAATGCTGGCGGGGAAAGGGCGTTGCGTCCGCTGGACGGCCACCGGGCTCGCACTCCTGCCGCCGGCCCGCGTCCTGCTCGCCCTCGTCATCGGCACCGGCACCGGCTCCGCCGGCGGAGCCTGGCACTACCTCACCGGCGACCCTGCCGCCCGCGCGGACGCCCAACTGCACCTCGCTGTCCTGGACGTACGCCTCCCACGGACCCTCGCCGCCGTCCTCGTCGGTGCCTGCCCCGGCACCGCCGGATGCCTCCTCCAGGCCGCCACCCGCAACCCGCTCGCCGAAACAGCACTCCTCGGCGTCCATTCGGGGGCCGCCTTCGCCGTGGTCCTCGGGCTCACCTACTTCGGCGCGAAATCGCCCACCGCACCGCTGGGATGGGCGCCGGCGGGCGGCATGACCGCGAGCGTGGTGGTCCTGCTCTTCGCCGCCTCCGGGCGGCGCGGCTGATCGCCACTGCGGCTCGTCCTGGCCGGCTCGGCACTCGGCGCCGCCTTCCACGGGCTCACCTCGTACGTCCTGCTGGGCACCCAGTCCGCCTCCGGGCCCTACCGCTACTGGGCGATGGGCTCCCTCGCGGCTCGTCGTCGCCGCGGCCGTCTCGCCGCTCGCCGGGTGCGCGGTCGCCGTGGCGGGCTCCATCGCCTTCCTCGCACGCCGGATACCTCCATCGCCCCGTCGTGCGGACGCCGACCTCGCCGTGCCCGCCGGACAGGTCGTCGCCGTCGTGGGCCCCAACGGCTGCGGCAAGTCGACCCTGTTGCGCACCGTCGCCCGGCTCCACCGCCCCGTCTCCGGCGCGGTCCTGGTGGACGGCGCGGACATCTGGGAGAGGGGCCAACGCCGCGCCGAGCACCGGGTCGCCCTGCTGCCCCAGTCGCCGCGCGCCCCCGAGGCCATCACCGTGGCGGGGCTCGTACGGTACGGCGGCAGCCCGCACCGGGGGCTCCTGCGGCAGTGGTCGCGCGAGGAGGAGCGGGCCGTACGCGACGCGCTCGACGCCACCGGCACCACCGCCCCTGGCCGGGGAGCGCGTCGGCCGGCTCTCCGGCGGGCAGCGCCAGCGCTGCCGGCTCGCGATGGTCCTCGCCCGGCAGACCCCGCTCATCCTGCTCGACGAGCCCACCAGCGCCCTCGGCCACGCCGTGGAGGCCCTGGAACTCGTCCGCGAGGTCGCCGCCACCGGCCACACCCCGTGATGTCCCAATTGCACGCCTATGCCTGAAATACGAAGAAAGGAGCTTTGAGGGGCCTTTGGGGGCACTCAAAGGCGTCAACACTTGCTAAATCGCCCCTTTCGGGCGCAGTGGTCAGCATCACGTTTCCCATCCCTGACGCATGATCCGATGCCTCGGTTCCCAGACGTGCCAAGAAAGTTGACTTCCTTCGCGACGGCCGATCATGAGCATTTCCTTTGATTGATCTTGCAAAACAATTGTGATCACGAATTCCGGGCTTGTTCCGGCCGTCGTTTCTCGCTTACGGTCACCGTCAATCAATCCGGATGGAACGCCGAATCCTGCCGCCGTCCGGGGACCCGACCACATCACGTACGGCAGGAGCGGGGGACCCAGGTTTGCCGCCGGTCCGGTATCCGGAGCGGCTAGGGGTGAAGTCGCCATGTGCGGCCGGACATCTCCAGTCCCAACCCGACAGCTCACCTCGCAGGCGGCGGAGAGGAAATGCGCCATGCCCATCCCGGGTAAGCACCGTCGTGCCAAGTCCACGTCCCTGACCCGCGGTTTCATCGCCGTGAGCGCGGGCGGAGCCGTTCTCGCGCTCCCCCTGATGACCGCCGGATCGGCTTCCGCGGCGCCCGCGAAGAGCGTCGTCGCCGAAAAGGCCGCCGCCCCGACTTCCGTCGCCGGCAAGGAAATTGCCGTGCGCAAGGCCACGCCCACCACCTATTCCGTGGTCTCCGGCGATTCGCTTTACAAGATCGCCCGTGGTCATTCCCTCAGCGGTGGCTGGGAGCGTCTGTACAAGGACAACCGAAACGTCGTCGGCGGCAACCCCGACCTCATTCACCCGGGTCTGAAGCTGACCATCGGCGCCCAGTCGGAGGCCGCCGCCCCGAAGGCCGCCAAGAAGAGCGAATTCAAGGCGGAGAACGCCGAGAAGACGGCCGGTACCACCGTCCGGACCGAGAGCGCCGACCGCGCCGACCGCTCCGAGCGCACGACCGTGCCGGTCGCCGAGAAGACCGCCGCGGCCACCGAGACGCAGACGGCCACCACGTACACCGACGACCTCGACGGCTGGATCAAGGAATCCCTCGCCGTCATGGCCCAGAACGGCATCCCCGGCAGCTACGACGGCATCTACCGCAACATCATCCGCGAGTCCTCCGGCAACCCGCTCGCCGTCAACGACTGGGACTCCAACGCTGTCGCCGGCACGCCCTCCAAGGGCCTGCTCCAGGTGATCCAGCCCACCTTCGACGCCTACCACGTGCCCGGCACCTCGATGGACATCTTCGACCCGGTCGCCAACATCACGGCCGCGTGCAACTACGCAGCCGCCACCTACGGCTCGATGGACAACGTCTTCGGCGCCTACTGATCCCCGCGGCTCCGCGCTCGGGGCGGAGCCGTGAGCAGGGGTGGAAGGAAGCGGACCCGCTTCCTTCCACCCCTTTTCGCGTGGCCGGCGCCGGTGGCGCCCCGGGGTGCGACACCCGGGCAACGCGTGGATGCTGGGATGGTCAGCGTTCCAAGGAGGACAGTCATGAGCATGCTCGACAAGATCAAGGGCATGATCAAGGGCCACCCGGACCAGGCCCGCCAGGGAGTCGAGAAGGGCGGCGACTTCGTCGACAAGAGGACCGGCGGCAAGTACGGCAAGCAGGTCGATTCCGCCCAGCAGAAGCTCAATGACCAGTTCGGTGACCGCCGCCCGCCCGGCGACGACCGGTAGGCGCTCGCGCCTGCGGTGAGCGGAGCGGTGGACGCCATGCCCGTGGCGCCCACCGCTCCGGCACGCCCCGGCCCCGCGGCCAGGCCCGGCCGGACCCCCAGGCGGCCGGCTCCGGCGGCCCCGTCGTACGCCGGATGCGGCTGTGCGGCCCGGACGGGCGCTCCCACCTGCTGGAGGTCTCCGGGCGCCGGGACGGCACCGGTCCCGGCGGGCACCTGACCGGCTTCCTGGTGGACCTGGGCATCGGCCCGGTCGTCCCCGAGGCCGCCGACCGGCTGCCGAGCGGCATCTTCTCGCTCGACCGCTTCGGCCGGATCACCTACGTCAACCGGCCGGCCGAGGATGGACGCCGACGTCGGCGCCCGCGCCTTCCTGCCGCTGATCGCCTCCGGACGGCACGTCGGCTCCTGCATCCTCGGCTTCGACCAGCCGCGCGGCTTCAGCCCGGAGGAGCGTACGGCCTTGACCGCACTGGCCGGTCTGATCGCGCAGGCGCTCCAGCGGGCCCAGCGCTACGACGCCGAGGCCGCCCCCGCCCGCGGCCTCCAGGACGCCCTGCTGCCGCACAAGCTGCCCGTCGTGCCCGGCGTCGTCACCGAGGGCCGCTACCCGGCCGGCACCCAGGGCATGGACGTCGGAGGAGACGCCGTGCCCCCGGACGTCGCCGATGACCAGGTCGCGTCTGCCGCCGGTCTCGATCACGTCGTACCAGTCGCCGCCGCCACCATGGGACAGCTCCGCAGCGCCGTCCGTGCCTTCGCGCTCAGCGGCCACGACCCGCAGGAGGTCATGAGCGGCACCAACCGCCTGCTCATCGACCTCGACACCGGCCAGTTCGCGAGCTGCTGCTACATCGTGAAACTGCTCGGGGTGCCCGGGGCGGACCCGTACGACACCTGAAGCGGCGGCCCGGTCAGCGGCGCCGGGGGCTCGGGGCGGGGACGAGACGGACCGCCGTGTTCAGGACATGGTCGATCGCGTCGCGCGAGGGGTGCTGCGTGAGGTTGGTGAGGAGCCGGGCCAGGGTGTTGAGCAGCGCCGGTGACCCCATCACATAGCGGTTGAGCACCGGCTGGAAGCCCGACCGGCTGAAGATCAGGTCGGCGGCGGTGTTGCCGAGCCGGTAGTAGCGGCCCCAGCGGCGGTTCATCTCGGCCGGGTAGTGGCGCAGCGCCCGCTCCCGCCGCGGGCCCGGCGGCAGCGCGAGCCCGAGCGCCGTCGTCTCGGCGGCGACCTCACCGGCCTCCAGGGCCTGCCCGATGCCCTCGCCGTTCCACGGGCTGACCATGCCCCCTGAGTCGCCGACCAGGAGGAGCCCCCGGGTGTAGAGGGGGTGGCGGTTGAAGCCCAGCGGGAGGGCGGCGCTGCGCACGGGCCCCTCGGCGTTCTCCTCCCGCAGCCCCCACTCGGCGGGCGTACGGGCCAGCCACCCATCCAGTGTGGCCCGCAGATCGGCGCTGCCGTGACGGCGGTGGGGGAGTGCGCCGAGGCCGACGTTGACCCGGCCGTCGCCCATCGGGAAGATCCAGCCGTACCCCGGCAGATAGTGGTCGCTACGGGGGAAGCGGAGGTCGGCCCAGAGCTCCAGGAACTCTTCCTGGGAACGCTCGGGGCTGCGGTAGTACCGGCGCGCGGCGGTGGCGATCTGCCGCTTGGCGTCCCGTTGCAGCCCCATGGCCAGGGCGATCCGGGCCGAGGCTCCGTCGGCGGCGATCACGACCGGCGCCCGGTGCACCACCGGCCCGGCGTCGGACACGGCCGTCACCCCGGTGATCCGGCCCGCCCGGTCGGTCACCGGCTCCTTCACCTTCACACCGGTGCGCAGCCGGGCACCGGCGGCGACGGCGTGACGGGCCAGGATGTCGTCGAAGTCGTGCCGGCTGCGGGTGAGCCCGAAGTCCGGGTAGCCGCCCAGCGCGGGCCAGTCGATCTGCACCTGCCGGTCGCCGGCCACCCAGCGCATGCCCCGCGACCTGGTCCAGCCCGGGGCCTTGATGTCGACGCCCATCCGGATCAGCTGGTGCACCGCGCGCGGGGTCAGGCCGTCCCCGCACACCTTCTCGCGGGGGAAGCGGGACTTTTCGAGCAGCAGCACGTCGACACCGGCCCTGGCGAGGTGATAGGCGGCGGACGAGCCGGCCGGCCCGGCCCCCACCACGATCACCTGGGCCTCCTCGGCCGCGCCCTGGGCGGTCTCCTCGTCCGACGGCGACTGCTCTGCACGCGTCTCCCGCATGGGGCTCCCTTCCTCGGTCGGTACCGCCGTCCGAGGACGACGGCCCTGTACACCGACATCCTGCCGGGTTCCCCCGCTCACCGGGAGGGTGATCGACAAGGTCCCGGAGAACACCGCCCACGGGCCGCCGGGAACCGGGAGGGCATACGAAAACCGCCCGTCTGCTCGCACGTGCGGCGGACGCGCACGGCGCACCCGCGCGGCGGCGCAGGGGCGGTGGTGCGCGGACGCGGTCAGTAGGGCAGCGGGCGCCCGGACGGCGTGCGCAGATCGAGGGGCGGCGGCCGTTGCGGAAGCTGAGGACGCCGGACGACTCTGATGCGGCCCACTGCCACCACCTCCTGTCGGTAACCGGTCCTATGCCCGGCACCACGCCGTTCACACGTCGCCGGGCCGCTCGACGTGTGTCCGGCGACCGTGTGCGGCCACCGCACCGCTCACTGCGGCGGCCTGCGGCCCGCCTCCGCGAGCAGCCGTTCGATGCGGTCGAACCGCTCGTGCAGCAACTGCTCGGTCTCGTCGCGCATCGCGCGCGCGGCGTGCTCGGCCTCGCGTGCGAGCCGGTGGCGGCGCCGCTGCTCGTGCCCCACGAACCAGGTCGCGAGGGCCGCCGTGACCATCCCGTACGTCGTGATGCCGACGCCCATCACGGCGACGGCGACGATCCGCCCCCACAGCGTCACCGGGGAGAAATCGCCGTACCCGACGGTCGTCGCGGTCTCCGCCGACCACCACAGCGCCCGGGGGTAGGAGGTGATGGTGGCGTGCGGGGCATGCCGCTCGGCCACCAGCTCCACCCAGGAGCCCACCAGTACGGTCAGGGCGAGCAGCACCGTCGCCCAGCCCGCCGCCTTGAGGTGCAGCGAACGGCTCTCCCGGCCGAGCAGCAGCTCGACCGCCTTGGTCAGGAACACAGGCACCATTTCCGGATCATGGGGCGCGGGCGGCACTCCCGGCGGCCGGGCACGCGCCCGGCCGCCCCGCGTCACCCGATCGCACCGGACGGGCCCGCCCGGGCCCGGGGGCGGGTCACGCACACCGATCGCACTCCGGCAATCCGTGTTAAACCTGAAGATGTGGGTGGTACAGGTCGATTCCGGGCGTGGTCTCACCGCTCCGCCCGACGGCCGCATCGACACGATGGCGGCCGCCCCGGCGGTGACGAACCCGCGCCCTCCGGGCCGCCCCGCGAGCGGACCTCACCAGGGCGCCGGCTGCGCGCCCTCTTCAGTGTCCGCACGGTGGCAGGCCAGTTCTTCGTCCTCATGCTGAGCATCGTCGTCCTGCTCGTCGCCGCCGCGGTCGTCGCGCTCGTCGTCCAGGGCCGGCGCGACAGCATGAGCGCGGCGCGCGCCCAGTCGCTGAGCGTCGCCCAGACCTTCGCGCACGCCCCCGGTGTCGCCGCCGCCCTCGACAGCAAGGACCCCACGGCCGTCCTCCAGCCGCGCGCCGAGGAGATCCGGCAGAGCACCGGCGTGGAAGTCGTCGTCGTGGCCGGCACCAACGGCGTCCTCTACACCCACCGCGACATCGCGCTCATCGGCAAGAAGGTCCCCGTCCCCTACAAGGAGGCCCTCGACGGCAGGTCCGTCACCCGCACGGTCTCGGCCAGCCGAGGCAGGGCGGTCGCCTCGGCCGTGCCCGTCCTGCGCCGGGACGGGTCGGTGGCCGGACTCGTGGCCGTGGGCATCAAAGTCGAGGCCGTGAACCGGCTGGCGTACCCGAGCGTCCCGCTCACCATCGGCGCCGGAATCGCCGCGCTGGCCCTCACCACGGCCGGCGCCGCCCTGGTGAGCCGCCGCCTGAGACGTCAGACGCGCGGCCTGGGCCCGGCCGAGATGACCCGGATGTACGAACACCACGACGCGGTGCTGCACGCCGTGCGCGAAGGCGTCCTCATCATCGGCGCCGACCACCGGCTGCTGCTGGCCAACGACGAGGCGCGGCGGCTGCTCGACCTGCCCCCGGACGCCGAGGGGCGCGCGGTCACCGACCTCGGACTGGACCCCGGCACCGGCGAACTGCTCGCCTCCGGACAGGTCGCCACCGACGAGCTGAAGCCCGCGGGGGACCGGCTGCTCGCCGTCAACCTCCGCCCCACCGAGGAGCGCGGCGGCCAGCCCGGCATGGTGGCGACCCTGCGCGACACCACGGAACTGCGGGCCGTCACCGGACGGGCGGAGACCGTACGCGAACGCCTGACGCTGCTCTACCAGGCCGGCGCCCGGATCGGCACCACCCTCGACGTCACCACCACCGCCCAGGAACTCGCGGACGTCGCGGCCCCCGGGTTCGCCGACTGCGTGACCGTCGACCTCGCCGACTCCGTCCTGCGCGGCGGAGAACCCCGGCCGCCCACGGGCGACGTCATGAGCCTGCGCCGCACCGCCGTCCGCTGCGTGGACGAGGACCACCCGCTCCACCCGGCCGGGCGCGTCATCGGCTTCGTACCGACCACCCCCGAGCGCCTCGGCACCAGCGTCGGGCACACCTGGATCGTCTCCGATCTGACCACCTCCCAGCGGTGGCGCGAACCCGACCCCGAACAGGCCGCCCGCATCCTGGAGCACGGGTTCCACTCGCTGCTCTCCGTCCCGCTGCGGGCCCGCGGTGTCATCCTCGGCGTGGCCAACTTCTGGCGGGCGCAGAACGAGGCGTCCTTCGACCTGGACGACCTCTCCTTCGCGGAGGAACTGGTGGCCCGGGCAGCGGTCAGCGTCGACAACGCCCGCCGCTACACCCGCGAGCACGAGATGGCCGTGACCCTCCAGCGCAGCCTCCTGCCGCGCGGCCTGCCCGAGCAGAACGCCCTGGACGTCGCCTACCGCTACCTGCCGGCCCAGGCCGGTGTGGGCGGCGACTGGTTCGACGTGATCCCGCTGTCCGGCGCACGGGTCGCCCTCGTCGTCGGCGATGTCGTCGGACACGGTCTGCACGCGGCGGCCACCATGGGCCGGCTGCGCACCACGGTCCTCAACTTCTCGACGCTCGACCTGGCGCCCGACGAACTCCTCGGCCACCTCGACGAGCTGGTCGTCAGGATGGACCAGGACGAGGAGGTGGGCGGCGGCGCGATCACCGGCGCCACCTGCCTGTACGCGATCTACGACGCCGTCTCGGGACGCTGCACGATCGCCCGGGCCGGCCACCCGGGACCCGCGCTCGTCCTGCCCGACGGCACGGTCAGCTTCCCCGACATCCCGCCCGGGCTGCCCCTCGGGATCGGCGGCATGCCCTTCGAGATGACCGATTTGCAGGTGCCCGAGGGCAGCCGTCTGGTCCTGTACACGGACGGCCTGGTGGAGCGCCGGGACCGGGACATCGACGACGGCCTCGAACTCCTGCGCCGCTCGCTCGCCGACCGCGACCGCACCCCGGAGGAGACCTGCGACGACGTGCTCGACGCCATGCTGCCCAGCCGCCCCGGCGACGACGTCGCCCTGCTGGTGGCCAGGACCCGCACCCTGGACCCGTCCCGGCGCATCCAGTGGGACGTCCCCCCGGACCCCGCGGCCGTCGCGGGCGTCCGCAGGCAGGCCATCCGCTGGCTGTCCGACCAGGGTCTCGACGAGGAGGGTTTCGTCACCGAACTCATCCTGAGCGAGCTCGTCACCAACGCCATCCGCTACGGCTCCGAGCCCATCAAGGTCCGGCTGCTTCACGACCGGTCCCTGATCTGCGAGGTGTCGGACTGCAGCAGCACCTCCCCGCACCTGCGCTACGCCGCCACGACGGACGAGGGCGGCCGGGGCCTCTTCCTGGTCGCCCAGTTCGCGGAGCGCTGGGGCGCCAGGTACACCGACCGGGGCAAGGTCATCTGGTCCGAGCAGACGCTCGGCGGCCCGCCCCCGACCCAATGGCCCCTGTGACGGCGGCGCGGGGCCCGGCACACCGCCGGGCCCCGCGCCTTTCACTCACCTCGGGTATCGGGTGTCATGCGCCTCCCGTCACGGGAAGGACACCACGTTCGACGGAACGGTCGAGGTCCCGGATGTGGGCGATCCGGTGTTGTTGATGACGTGGTTGTACTGGCCCTGGCCGCCGAGGGAGACGACGAGCAGGTCGTGGAACTTCACGCCGGGCTTGACCGGGGCCTCGAAGCCGTGGTCCTGGTGGATGGTGGGGTCGGCGGTGAAGTTGCAGTAGCTGCCGAGTCCCCATGCCTCGTGCGTGTTGACGGAGTCGTCGACCTTGTAGGCCGCGAAGCCCTTGGTGCTGCCGTTCTGGATGGCTGCCTGGTTGGGGGCGTCGTACGCCTTCTCGTTCTGGTAGAAGATCGTCTTGCCGTTCTCGCCGGACCAGCGGACGTCGTACTTGTTGAAGTGCTCCACGAACAGGCCGGTGGCCAGGACGTTGTCGCCGTTGACCTGGAGGCCGTAGTCGGACCGGTTGGTCTCCCAGCCGACGCCCTCGCCGTGGTCGGCGCGCCACAGCCAGGTGTGGTCGATAATCGTGTCGTTGCTGTTGATCACCATGCCCGTGGTGGCCTTGCCGGCGCCCGCGCCGCCGACCCGGACGAAGACGTCCTGGACGCTGGTCGGGTTCGCCGCGTGGCCGGCCGAGGCCCCGTCGGGGCCGACCTGGAGCAGCACCTGCGAGTTCTGCGGGCCGGCGTCGATCAGCAGCCCGGCGAGCTTCACGCCGTCCACGTCACCGACCTTGAGGGCGGTGACCCCGTTGTCCGGGATGATCGTGGCGAGGCCGAGCCCGAGGACGACCGTGTTGGCCCGGTCGATGTTGATCGTCTGGTTGACGTGGTAGATGCCCGGCGTGAACAGCAGGTGCAGGCCCTGCTGGACGGCCGCGTTGATGGTGGCGGCGGAGGCACCCGGCTTGACCACGTAGAACTGGCTCAGCGGGATGGACTCGCCCTGCGGGGTGCCGTTCCAGGAGACGCCGCGTGCGTTGGTGCGCTTGGCCGGGACGAAGACCTTGTAGGCGTTGCCGTCCAGGTAGAGGAAGGGCTTCTCCCGGGAGACCGGGGTGTTGTTGAGCGTGGTGTACGGCGGCTCGGGGAAGCTCTGCGCGGGCGCGCCCTCGACGCCGGAGAACGTCATGTTCCAGACGCCGTTGCCCCAGCTGCCGATGGAGCTGTCGCGGGTGTACCACTGCTGCTGCGAGTACGGTCCGACCTGGCCGTCGATCTTGCTGTCGGCGATGTACCCGCCGCTCGCCCAGCCGTAGCCGTTCGGGGCGAGGTTGAGGCCGCCCTTGACGTGCATCCGGCGGAAGGGCGCCGCCTGCGAGACGGCCCAGCGGTCGGTGCCGTTGACCGGGTTGAGCGCCAGGTTCTCGGCCGAACGCCAGAAGTTCTGCGTGGCGTTGCCGTTGAACCAGCCCGCGTCGACGGTGACGTCACCGTTGAACGTGGTGTCGTCCGGCTTGAGCCCGAGTCCGGCGATCGAGGTGTAGAAGCCGATCTGGGCGTTGATGTTGTTGTACGTGCCCGGCTTGAACATCAGCGCGTAGCGGCCGGTGCCGAACTGCGCCGACTCCTGCTGGTGGAAGATCTCGTCGACCTTGGCCTGGATGTTGGGCGTCGACGGGTCGAAGACCAGGACGTTGGGGCCGAGGTCGCCGCCACCGGGGATCTGCGGACCGCCGCCGCCACCGGTGGTGCCGAACACCTGGAACTCCCAGAGGGAGTACCCGTACTGGGTGGCACGGGCGGTGCCGGTCAGCCGGACGTAGCGGGCGGTGCCGGAGACGTTCAGCGTCTCGTTGCCGCCGGGGCCCGTGGTGGTCGAGTAGGCGGTGCTCCACGTGGAGTCGTCCGTGGAGAACTCGATGCGGTAGCTCTTGGCGTAGGCGGCCTCCCACTTCAGTGCGATCTGGCTGACCGAGGCGGAGGCGCCCAGGTCGACCTTGATCCACTGCGGGTCGGAGAAGGCACTCGACCAGCGGGTGCCGTTGTCGCCGTCCACGGCGGCGGTGGCGGGGGTACCGGCGCCTTCCTGGCTGGACGTGGTCACCGTCTTGCCCTGCGAGAGCAGGGAAGGGGCCGCGCTGGCGGAGGTCGAGGGAACGAAGGCCAGGAGCGAGACGACGAGACCGGCGACGGCGGCCAGCACGCCGGTACGTCTTCTTCCGGACGAAGGTGCGGGTCTGTGGAGCAAGGGGGGTCCATACATGGGGGAATGTCTCCTGAGTCGCGGAACGGGTGCACGACACGAAGCCGGAGAGCGCTCTCTCCGGCCGATGGGGATACTTCTCCCTCGCTCCCCTTGCGTCAATAGGTGTGCAACAACCGCTTCTCCAGACGCCCTTGAGGACAACAGTTGACGACGGATACCTCACGAGTGTCCGCATTGAAGGCGGCTTGAGGGCAACCGCGCAAGGGAACTGACAGGCCATCGATTCAGGTGATGACAGGGCGCGTACGGGGAGTGACTGCGGCGGAACGGGTCGTTGCCACCGCAACCAAGCGGCGCGCGAGACCGGCCGCCCGCACCGGGCACCGCGAACTCCCGCGCCTGTTACCGGACATGTGGCCGCAGCCCCGGGGACAGCGGGCCCGGGTGCTCGCTATCCTCCGGGCATGAGCCGTAGACGTGGCGCACAGCGCGCCGCTGACCAGGCACGACGGGGTCCCGGATGACCGGCACGACGGCCCCTGTCGCCGCGGGGCCCCGGGGCGCCCGGGCATGGCGGGCGTTCGGCACCCGGCTGCGTCACTGGCGCCGGCGGGCCGGACTCACCCAGGCCCAGGTGGGCCTCCGGGTCGGCTACGACCACACCGCCATCAGCAAACTCGAACACGGCACCCGCAGGACCCCGCTCCCGCTGGCCCGCCGCCTGGACCACCTGCTGGCGGCCGGCGGCGACCTGCTGGCCGCCTGCGAGGAGGCCGAGGCGCGGGAGCGGGCGGAAGCCGTATCCGACGTGCGGGGCCCGGTTCCGGAGCCGGCCGGGCAGGGGCCGCTGCCCGGCGAACCCGCGGGCGGAACGCTCGCGGCGATGCTCCCGCCCGGGACCGTCCTGCCCGCGCGGCTGCCCGCCTACGGCCTGGCCTGCCCGGTGCACGGCCGGGACGGCTGCGCGGTCCCGGCGCTGCCCGATGTGGTGGCCCTGCACGCCCGGTTCTGCTCGCTCGGCCCGGACACCTCGTCCCACCCGGCCCTGGACACCGACACCGTGCACGCCCTGACCGCGCTGCTCGCCGTCTGCCTGCGCGCGGACGAGGAGCGCGCCTGGCCGGAGGCGACCGCCGTCGTCGAGCGCACCCTGCACGCGATGCTCCGCTGGATGGCCCTCCCGGCCGCCCCCTATCAGGGTCAACTCGCGCCGCTGGCAGCCGAGTACGCCCAGTCGGCGGGCTGTCTGCGGCTGCTGCGGGGGCGCAACGGCACGGCGATGGCCTGGCTCGACCGCTCCCTGCTGTGGGCGGCGACGGCCGGGCATGTCGGGGCCCAGGTGGCGGCCCTGAGCGATATGAGCACCCTCGCCCGGCTGGAGGGCGACGGCCCCTCCGCGGTCGCGTACGGCGAAGCCGTCCACCGGGCCGCCGCGGGCCGGCCCTGGGCGGGTGCCATGAGCGATCTGTACCAGGCGCGCGGCCACGCGGTCCGCGGCGACGCCGACCGCACCCTGCACCACATCGGCCGCGCCTGGTCGCAGATGGACCGGGCCGGCGAGCGGGACGAGGCGGAGGCGCCCTGGCTCTCCGTCGCCTCCGTGCGGCTGCGGGTCGAATCCGGCGCCGCCGGAGCCCTGCGCGATCTCGCCGCCGCGACCGGGGAGCGCCGCTACGCCCTCCGCGCCCTGGACGCGGCCGGCACCGCGATCCGGCTGCTGCCGCCCGGCATGCACTCGGCCCGTATGCTGTTCCTGGCCCGGACGGCCGACGCCTACGTCTGCGCGGGGGAGCCGGCCGCGGCGTCGGCCGTCGCCGGGCCCCTCCTGGACAGCACCGAGGTGCACCCCTCCACGCTGCTCGGGCAGGAACTGCGCGGGCTGCACGGCAGACTGGCCGGCCGCACCGGCGGCCGGCCCGAGATCGACGACTTCGTGCGCAGACTGGCCGCCGCGGTCCGCTGAGGCCCACGGCGGCGGAAGCGGGGCGTGTCCTCCACGCCCCGCCCCCTCGAACACGCCCCCGTCGCCGGATCAGCTCACATCGAGGGCCACATCGTCCACGACGAAGCTGGTCTGCAGGTAGGCGTCCTCCTTACTGGTGAACCCGAGCGTCACCGTCTGCCCGGCGGCCGACGCCACGTCGAAGGTCTGCTGGACATAGCCGTTGCTCGCGTCGAGGTTCGAGTACGTGGCCAGTGTCCGGGACCCCAGCTTGACGGTGAAGGTGTCGTACGCCTGCCCCCACGCCGACTCGGCGGAGTCGGTGCGCAGGTAGAACGACAGCCGGTAGGCCGAGCAGCCCGCCGGCACGGTCAGCGACTGCGTCGCGGTGTCGCTGTGGGTACTGCCCCAGCCGCCGAACCACGCCTGGTACGAGCCGCTGTGCGCGGGCTTCTCGGAGGTCCGGTTGTTGATGACGCCGTCCGTCTGCGTCCAGGGTGCCGTCCCGTTCTCGAAGCCGCCGTTGGCGACCACCTGCCGCGGCTGGCAGCTGCCCCCGCCACCGACCACGAGCGAGTACGTGGTGGTGTGGGTGGCGGTGCCGGTCCCGGTCACGGTGAGGGTGTACGTGCCCGCCGCGGTCTGCGCCCCGGCGGAGACGGTCATGGTGGCCGAGGACCCCGACTGCACCGAGGACGGCGCGAAGGAGACCGTGACACCGCTCGGCGCGCCCGAGGCCGTGAGCCGCACGCTCTGCGCGGCGCCGCCGGTGGTGGCCGTGGACACGGTCGCGGTGGCGGACCCGCCCGGCTGGACGTTCCCGGAGACCGGGTTCACCGAGACGGAGAAGTCGTCGGCCGGTGCGGTGGCGCCGACCGCGGTCTTCCACAGCGTGTAGGCGACCCCGTCGGCGCTGCGGTCGAGCGCGGTGGCGTTGATGTTGGAGGTGGTGTCGCACGACTGGTGGTAGCACGGGTCGTACGAACGGCCCGCGGTGCCGCCCCACTTGGCCGCCTGGGCCGAGGTCTTGGTGGCACTGGCACCGGTCGCGTAGCCGGAGGTGGCGATGCCGCCCTGCTGGAAGGAGTAGTCGTCCGACCGTCCCTGGCCCTCGACGTTCTCCTCCGGGGCGAGCCCGAGGGAGGTCCAGTACTCCTTCATCGGGACCGAGGCGGCGGAGTTGAGGTTGTTGATGAAGTAGCCGCCGTTGGCCGAGGCGACCATGTCGAAGTTGTAGTAGGTCTTGATGGCGCTGCGCTGGGCCGACGTCAGCTGATTCACGTAGTGCTTGGAGCCCTGGAGGCCCTGCTCCTCGCCGTTCCACCAGGCGAAGCGGACGTGCTTGGTCATGGCCGGGTTCTGCTGGGCCAGCACGAGGGCGTTCTCCAGCAGGGTCGCGGAGCCGGAGCCGTTGTCGTTGATGCCGGGCCCGGCGGACACGCTGTCCAGGTGGGCGCCGAACATCACGGTGCTGTCGGAGGGGCCGCCCGGCCAGTCCGCGATCAGGTTGTTGCCGGGATAGGTGCAGGTGGTGCAGGTCTGCTCGCTGACGGTGTATCCGGCCGCCTGGAGCTTGCCCTTCACATAGGCGAGCGAGGCGGTGTAGCCGCTGCTGCCGGCCCGCCGGTTGCCGCCGTTCTGCGAGGCGATGGTCTGGAACTGGGCGAGGTGGGCCTGCACGTTGGCGACGCCGATGTCGGGCGGCGTGCCGCCCGGGCTGCCGCCGCCGTCGGTGACGGTCAGTGTGTACTGCGCGGTGTGCTCCTGGGCGCCCGCGCCCTTCACGGTGAAGGTGTAGGACCCGGGCGCGGCGGCCGGCGTCGTCGAGACCGTCATGGCCGAGGTCGAGCCGGACTGCACGGAGGAGGGGCTGAAGGAGACGCTGACGCCGCCGGGCAGGCCGCTCGCGGACAGGTTCACCGTCTGGGCGCTGCCGGAGGATACGGTGGTGCGCACGGTGGCCGTGACCGTGTTGCCCGCCTTCACCGAGCCGGAGGCCGGGTCGAGGGAGAGCGAGAAGTCATTGTCGGCGCTCGGCGTGCAGGTGGGGTCACCGCTCTGGGCGGGGACGCTGATCGCGTCCCACGCCGCCTTCGTACGGCTGTGCAGCACGCAGGTGGCGTCGAGGTTCTTGGCCGCGGTGAGGGTGGCCGTGCGGTAGCGCTTGTAGGTCATGCCGCTGGTCTTGAGGAGCATGCCGCCGTAGAAGACCTTGCCGGCGCTCTGGATGCCCACGCCGGTGACCGCGGAGTTGTTGCAGGTGGGGCTGGAGGGCTTGCCGCCGCCCGGGTTCGAGCCCTCGGCCAGCAGGTAGAACCAGTGGTTCAGCGGACCGGCCGCCGCGTGCTCCTCGGTGTTGGGTATGGAGGAGCTGTAGCAGTTCGGGTCGCCGATCTGGCCGGGGTTGTACATGATCCGGATCGGCCCGTTGCCGACGAGGTTGATCTTCTCGCCGACGGTGTAGTCCGGGTCGTCGTACGGGGCCGGCTCGTTGGTGTACGCCTCGGTCAGCGCCCCCATGATGTCGCCGGTGGCCTCGCCGAGCCCGGACTCGTTGTTGGCGCCGCCCGGTGTGTACTGGTCGATGCCGTGGCCGAACTCGTGGCCCACGACGTCCATGGCGCCGATCCACTGGTTGGCCTGGTTGTGGCCGATGGAGACCGTTGACCCGTCCCAGTACGCGTTGACGTCGTTCAGGCCGACCTTGACGGGCCAGCTGCGGCCGTTGCCGTCGTGGCCGTTGCGCCCGAGCCAGTCGCGCAGCATGTCCCACTCGTGCTGGGCCGCCCACATGACGTCGACGCAGCCGGTCTCCTTGCTGGAGGCGCTGCCGGTGCCCCAGGAGTCGGTCGACTTGGTGAAGACGCCGCCGGTGCTGTAGTCGGCGCAGCTCAGTCCGGGGCGGCTCGGGTCGCGCAGCGAGTAACTGCCGCCGGAAGCCGCCGTGTTGATGGAGAGCGGGGAGGGCCCGTTCCACTGGCTGTTGCCCGTGCCGGCCTTGACGTCGTCGTAGCTGTCGAGTACCGCCCCGGTGCCCGCGTCGACGAAGACGTGCAGCCGGCTCGGCGCCTTCTCGCTCCGGCCGGTGAGCACGGTCTCCCAGGCGAGCCGGGAGCGCTCGCCGGTGGCCCGTACGACGAGCCGGTGGCTCTCGACCCGCTCCACCGAACGCAGCTGTTTGCGGGAGGCGGCTTCGGCCGACTTCGCCGAAACCGTCGCGGTCGTGGGCACGTTGATGCGCCGGGAGACCGCCGACTGCGAGCCGCGGACCCGCCCCTTCGAGTCGGCCACCACGACGGCGTCGCCGCCGACGACCGGCAGGCCGCGGTAGGTGCGTTCGTACGCGACGGAGTAGAGGCCGTTGACCCACGGGGTCACCATCTGGCGCTCGTAGCGCTCGTCCGGGCCCTTGGCCAGGGAGTCGAGCCCGCTGGCGGCCGCCCGGTCGGCGGCCGACACGGCGGCGGTGAGTGCCGTGGGGCCGGGGGTCGGTGACGGTTCTGCGGCTGCTGGTGGACCGCTGATGGCGACCAGCATTCCGGCGAGGACGGCCAGGGTTGTCCCGGCCGTCATCGGTCTGCGTTTCATCGAGGCTCCTCGTTTCGTGGGGACCTCGGTCACGGGCACCGGCGTGGGGAGACGCACCCGCCCGTGCGGCAGCCGCGCGCCGTCCGTCCGGGTGGTGTCCGTGATCGAGCGACCGAACACTCACACGTCGTCATGACCCCGTCAACGAACTGCGGGCGCGCGAAAGGGGGTTGGCAAGTCTGGTCAAGTCGCCCCGCGACGGCGCGCGGCGGCGCACGCGCGTGCGGGAAGGGGTGGGGCGGGGATGGACAGGCGGCGAGGCGGAAGCTATCCTGCACTCTCACCAGAAACGGCGATCGGCACGCAACTGTCAAAGTTACCGTATCACTCAATCGGCAATTCCGCAAGCTCTCTGGCGCCCCCTCATACGGCGGCCTCCCCAACGGCACCCACACGGAAGGCAACAGCCTTGATCTCGCACTCCCTCGGCGCAGCGGCCGCAGGCACCTGGCGGCTCGGCGACCTCACCGTCAACCGCATCGGCTTCGGCGCCATGCGGCTGACCCAGAACGGCGCGGCGTTCAGCAGTGAGCGCACCCCGCACGACCGGGACCGGGCCGTCGCCGTGCTGCGCCGCGCCGTCGAACTCGGCGTGAACCACATCGACACGGCGGCCTTCTACTTCTCACCCCTGCGCTCCGCCAACGAGCTGATCAACCGGGCGCTCGGCCCCTACCCGGACGACCTGGTCATCACCACCAAGGTCGGTCCCGGGCGCGGCCCCTGCGGCGACTGGCTGGACTGGGCCCGGCCCGAGCAGCTGCGCGGCCAGGTCCAGGAGAACATCCGCCAGCTCGGCCGCGACCACCTCGACGTGGTGAACCTGCGGGTGAACCGGCCCGACCCGATCGGCGACTGGTTCGGCGCCCTGGCCGAACTGCGCGAGGAAGGACTCATCCGCCACTTGGGCCTGTCCAACGTCTGGCCCGAGCAGATAGCCGAGGCCCGGGCCATCGCACCGGTCGTCTGCGTGCAGAACCGCTACGGCATCGGCGAGCGGCGCCCCGACTCCCAGGAGGTGCTGCGCATGTGCGGCGAGCTGGGCATCGCCTTCGTCCCCTTCTACGCGATCGCCGGTGCCGGCCGTGAGTCCGGGGCCACCGACGCCGCCGAGCACGAGGCGCTGGTCGACGTCGCCCGCGCCCATGACGCCTCGCCGGCCCAGGTCCGGCTGGCGTGGACGCTCCAGCAGGGCCCGCACGTCCTGGCCATCCCGGGCACCGGCGACCCCGCCCACCTGGAGGCCAACGTGGCGGCGGGCGCCCTGCGGCTCGCCGACGACGAGATGCTGCGGCTCACCGCGCTCGGCCAGTCCGCCGGGACGGCCGTAGCATGATCCCCATGGAGCAGCGCGAACTGGGCAGGACCGGACGGAACGTATCGGTCGTCGGACAAGGCACATGGCAACTCGGCGGGGACTGGGGGGAGGTCCGCGAGGCGGACGCCCTCGGGGTGCTCGACGCGGCCGTCGAAGCGGGCGTCACCTTCTTCGACACGGCGGACGTGTACGGGGACGGGCGGAGCGAACAGCTCATCGGCCGCTATCTCAAGGAGCGGCCCGACGCCGGGGTCTTCGTCGCGACGAAGATGGGCCGCCGCGCCGACCAGCTGCCGGAGAACTACACCCTGGACAACTTCCGTACGTGGAACGACCGGTCCCGCGCCAACCTCGGCGTCGACACCCTCGACCTCGTACAGCTGCACTGCCCGCCCACCGCCGTCTACGCCTCCGACGAGGTGTACGACGCGCTCGACACGTTGGTCGCCGAGCAGCGGATCGCGGCCTACGCGGTGAGCGTGGAGACGTGCGCCGAGGCGTTGACGGCCATCGCCCGTCCGGGCGTCGCGAGCGTGCAGATCATCCTCAACCCCTTCCGCCTCAAGCCGTTGGACGAGGTCCTGCCGGCGGCGCAAGCGGCCGGAGTCGGCATCATCGCCCGGGTGCCGCTCGCCTCCGGGCTGCTGTCGGGCAAGTACACCGCGGACACCGTCTTCGCCCCCGGGGACCACCGCACGTACAACCGGCACGGCGAGGCGTTCGACCAGGGCGAGACCTTCTCCGGCATCGACTTCGAGACCGGTGTGGCCGCCGCCGCGGAGTTCGCCGCGCTCGCCCCCGAGGGCGCGACCCCGGCGCAGACGGCGCTGCGCTGGATCATCCAGCAGCCGGGTGTCACCAGCGTCATCCCCGGAGCGCGCTCGACGGAGCAGGCGCGGGCCAACGCGGCCGCCGCCGCGCTCGACCCGCTGCCGCAGAGCACGCTCGACGCGGTGCGGGACCTCTACGACCGCCGGATTCGCGCGGCGGTCCACGACCGCTGGTAGCAGGCGCCGGTCACCGGCCGGCCCCCGGCGTCTGCGGCGCGTTCGTCGACGTACCGCCGTCCGGGGTGCTGGCCGAGCCGGTGTCGGGGGCGAACAGGCTCATACCCAGGTACACGGCGGCCAGGAAGGCGATCACGCCCGCGATGGCGCTGGCCACCCGGGGCCGTCGCCGGATCGCCTCGCCGGCGGTGCGGCGCCGGGCGTTGCCGCTGCGGGTGTTCCCGCTCCGGGACGCCGCGCGCCGGCCGTGCCCGGAGGTCTGCGGCAGCCGGTAGGTGGTCGGAGCGCCGGACTCCGCTCCGGGGGCCGGCGCACCCGGGGCGGGGCGCGGGGCGGGCGGTGCCTGGTAGGCGGCTGCCGGGGGCGGCGTCAGCGCCGGGGCGGGCTGGTGCGGCGGCAGGGCCTCGGCCCGGCCCCGCCAGGCGTCGCTGTGGAACCAGTCGGCGACCTGCTGGGCGGTGGGCCGGTCCTCCGGCTGCTTGGCGAGCAGGCTCAGCAGGTAGGCGTCGAACGCGGCGGACACGTCCACGCCCCGCTGCCGCAGGGGCACGGGCGGCGTGTCCACGTGCTGGTAGAGGGTGGCGGTGGCGGTGTCCGAGCGGAACGGCGGCTGCCCGAGCAGCAGTTGGTAGATCACGCAGCCGAGCGAGTACATGTCGGAGGCGGCGTCCGCCGTGCGGCCGAGCGCCCGCTCAGGGGCGAGGTAGAGGCTCGTACCGACGATGTGGCCCGTCGTGGTCAGCGCGGCGGAGGGGTCGTCCACGAACTGGGCGATGCCGAAGTCGCCGATCTTGACGGTGCCCTCGCCGTCCAGCATCAGGTTCCCGGGCTTGATGTCGCGGTGGACGATGCCCTGCCGGTGCGCGGCGGCCAGTCCGGCGGCGGCCTGTCCGGCGATGCGGGCGGCCTGCTCGGGGCCCAGCCGCTCCTGGGCCAGGAGCAGGTCGGCCAGGCTTCTGCCCTCGACGAGCTCCATCACGAGGAAGAGCCGGTCCTCCCAGGCCCCGAAGTCGAAGACCGCCACCAGATGGGGATGGCTCAGCCGGGCGGCGGTCTGTGCCTCCAGCCGGAACCGGGCGGTGGCCGACTCGTCGGCGTGTTCACCCAGGAGCAGCTTCACGGCGACCGCGCGGCCGAGGACTTCGTCGGTGGCCCGCCAGACCTCGCCCATGCCACCCCGGCCGATGGCGGATATCAGCCGGTACCGACCAGCAACCAGCACCTGTGCACACCTGTCTCGAATAGTTCGGGCCTCGCGCGCGGCCCGGACCGAGGGCCGCTTCGACTGCCGCGGCGGCGGCCTCGTCGGGGACGAGGGCGGGGTGGGGGAGCGCGGCAAGATCAGGATATCCGGCGCGCGGAGCGCGGACGACCGGCGGTCACCGGCCGGGTTCCGGGGGCGCGGTGACGGGCTGCCAGGGCCCGGGCGGCGCGGCGGGGGAGCCCGGTGACGGGCGCTCGTCACCGGCCGCCGGCCGCGGCCCGGCCCACCGACTCGACCAGGGGCAGCACCCGGTGCGGCACGCGTTCGCGCAGCGCCACCTCGGTCCGGGTCCTGACCACGCCGGGCAGCCGGATGAGCCGCTGGATGACGTCCTCCAGGTGCCCGTTGTCCCGTGCCACGACCCGGGTCAGCAGGTCGCCGCCGCCCGTGGTCGAGAATGCCTCCACGATCTCCGGCACGGCGGCGAGGGCCTCACCGACGTCGTCGAGGTGTCCCTGTGTGACCTCCAGGTGCACGAACGCCAGGACCGGGTGGCCGAGCGCGGCGGGGGAGAGGAAAGGGCCGCTCCCGGTGATCACACCGTCCCGTTCCAGCCGGTCGATCCGGGCCTGGAGGGTGCCCCGGGCGATGGACAGGATGCGCGCGTACTCGCGCACGCTCGTCTGCGGCTGTTCGATGAGCAGTCGCAGGATACGGGTGTCGAGTGCGTCCACCGCCATACGTCGCCGGCCTCTTTCGGTCTCGTTCGGGCCAGCGACTGTACCAACGGCTCAGGTGTGTTTCGGGCCGTCCTGCCACTGTCACGGCCGGATGTGCCCCGCGCACGGGCGGGTGGCGCGGGGCACGGACCGGACGTCAGAACTGGACGTCGGAGCAGGCGTAGAAGGCGTTGCCGGTGTCGGCGATCGTCCAGACGCCGAGGATCAGGTGCTTGCCGGACTTCTGCGGCAGCACGCCGGAATGGCTCACCGTCGAGCCCGGCAGCTTCCCGCCGAAGGGCACGGTCAGGAACGGCTGCGGCTCCAGGTCGGCCCGGGTGAGCGGCTTCGTGGGGTCGTAGCCGTCCTTGGTGATGTAGTAGCGGAAGTCGGTCGTGGCGTGGCGGGCCTCGATCCGCCAGTTGAACGTGTAGTTCTGACCGGCGGTGACGTGGGTGGCGGGCCAGGCGCCGCCGCGCGGGTCGTCCAGTTCGGAGAAGCGGCCGATGCCGCCCGAGCAGATGTGGCCGTCGGCCGGTCCGCGGGTGGGGAAGCCCTTGGGGCCCTCGACGCTCGGCGGCTCCCACTGGATCTGCCCGCAGTGCTTGACGGTGCCGATCCCGCAGAGCTGCTGACGGCTGATGGGGGAGTCCGTGTAGCCGTGGCTCTGGGCGGTGCCCGAGGTGGCCAGCAGGGCCGCGCCGGCCAGCCCCAGGCCGGCCAGTAAGGAAGTGATCTTTTTGCGCATACGTCGCTCCTGGAGATGTGGGGTGATGTCCGGAGAGTGCTGCGGTCTAGACCAAGGGTGAGCGTAGCGATGGCAACTTGACATGTCTAGACCAGGGAACGCCGTCCTGGTGAGGGCCCTGGCCGGCCTGGGCGGGTCGATTGCGCCGCTTGTGCCGCACGGTGGTCCGTTGGTAACCCGCTGGCGGCTCGCCGTCCTCATCGATTGGGCCAATGGCGCAGTGAATCGCGTTCAATTTGAGCCAGGATGCACTGGGGTGCTCTCATGTACCTGTCGATGGCGCTGCGGAACCCCGCGGCGCCTTTTTCATGCCGGGACACGGAGACCGGCGGACCGGAGCGGGGGAGCAGCAGTGCTGAAGAGAGCGTTCGTGGCCCGGGACCCGGGACGGCTGCGGCTGCGCGCCGCCTGCCGCGCCGTGCTCGGCATCGGGCTCGCCGTGGTGGTGTGCGGGCTCGCCGGCCACTCGCTCGTCGCGGCCATCACCGGCGGCCTCGCCGCACTGCTCGCCCTGTTCACCGTGCTGGACCCCACCGTCCGGGGGCAGGCCGTCACCACCGCGCTTCTCCCCGCCGCCGGCTTCCCGGTGCTCGCCCTCGCCGCCGTGCTCCACGACCATCCGCTCGCCCGCGACGCCGCCTTCCTCGCGGTCATGGGCGCGGGCGTCTACGCACGGCGGTGGGGACCGCGCGGGCACTCCCTCGGGGTCTTCGCGTTCATGGCGTTCTTCACCACGCAGTTCCTGCACACGCTGCCCCGGCAGCTCCCCGAGCTCTACTCGGCCGTCGCCCTGTCCCTGCTCTCCGCGTCGGCCGTCCGCTTCGGCCTGTGGTGCTACGAGCGCCGGCTGACCGCGCCCGCCGTGCCCGCCCCGCCCGGCGGCACCGGTCTGGCCAGGGTCACCACCCGCCAGGCCCTCCAGGCCACGGCGGGCGGAGCCGTCGCGCTCATGGCCGGACAACTCATGTCCGACCAGCGCTGGTACTGGGCCGTCGGCGCCACCTGGTGGGTCTTCGTCAACACCGCCTCGCGCGGCGAGACGCTGGTACGCGGCTTCCGCCGGGTCCTGGGCACGCTCATCGGCATCCCGGTCGGACTCGCCGTCGTCGTCCCCCTGCACGGGGCACCCGTCCCCACCGCCCTGCTCGTCGCCGCCGCAGTGTTCGGCATCTTCTACACGGCCGCGGTCTCCTACACCTGGATGATGCTCTCCGTGACGGTCATGGCCGGGGCGCTCTACGGCTCCCTCGGCGTGCTCGACCCCGGGCTGCTGGCCCTGCGGCTCGGCGAGACGGCCGTCGGCGCGCTCGGCGCGATGCTCGCCGTGCTGTTCGTCCTGCCGGTCACCACCCACGCCACCACCGACGCCTGGATCCAGCGGGCCCTGCGCTGCGTGCACGCCTGCACGGAGGAGGCCGCGGCCCGGCTCTCCGGCTCGCCCACCGCCGACCCGGCGCCGCGCGTCGCGGAGCTGGAGGCGCTTCTCGGCCGCGTCCGGCTCTCGCTCGCCCCGCTGGTCCACCCCCTGAGCCCGCTGCGCGCCCGCCGGGCCCGGGCCGGACACGTGCTGGCCCTGCTGGACGAGTGCGCGCGCGAGGTACGGGGCCTGGCCTCGGTGGCCGCCGACCCGGAGGCATCCCACGACGCCCGGCTCGCCGCCGCCTGCTGGCGTGTCGAGAGCGCCGTGGAGGCGCTGACGGCCCCCGAGCGGCCCGCCCGTACAGCGGTCGCCGCCGCCCTCCCGGCGCACCCCGCCGTGACCGAGCCCGCGCTCGCCCACCTGCACAGCCTGGAGCGCGCACTCGCCGAACTCGCCGCGCCCCTGCACAGCCCGCCGGGCGCACCCCCGGCCGCCACCGCCTGATCCAACCCTTGGTCCGGACCGCACCCGGGCACTGCTACCGTCGCGGCGGAAGATCACGACGGCCGCGGCCGCCGCGATCAGTCGGCGGAGAGGAGCAGTGCGGTGGACAGCAGCAATGGTGCGGGCCGGGCATTCATCGGGTCGTTCACCTCGGCGGGCGGGCGGGGCGTCACCGTCGCCGCCGTCGACCAGGAGACCGGAGCGCTCACGGTCCTCGGCGCGACGGACGCCGTACCGGACCCGTCCTACCTGGCGCTCGGCCGGGGCAGGGGCCCCGGCGGTACGGTCCTCTACGCCGTCAGCGAGAGGGAACCGGGCGCGGCCGCGGCCCTCGACATCACCGAGGACATCCCGCGCCCGCTCGGCGAGACGCGGCCGGTGGACGGCGACGGCCCCACCCACCTCGCCCTCGCGGCGGGCCACCTGGTCACCGCGAACTACGGCTCGGGCAGTGTCAGCGTGCTGCCCGTCACCGACGACGGCTCGCTCGGCCCCGTCGCGGCCGTCCTCGCCCACGAGGGCGGCGGGCCGGTCGCGGACCGCCAGGAGGGCCCGCACGCCCACCAGGTGCTGCCCGACCCGTCCGGGGACTGGGTGCTCAGCGTCGACCTCGGCACCGACTCGGTACGCGTCTGCGCGCTCGACCCGGCCACCGGGGAGCTGCGCCCGCACGGGGAGACGGCACTGCGCCCCGGCACCGGCCCCCGCCACCTGGCCTTCCACCCCGCGGGTGGCCACGCCTACGTGCTGAACGAGCTGGAGCCCACCCTCACCGTGTGCCGCTGGGACGCCGTCGCCGGCGTCCTGGAACCGGTCGGCGAGACGCCCGTCCTCCCCGACGGCGTGACCGGCGAGAGCTACCCGTCCGAGGTCGTCGTCGCCCACGACGGCCGGTTCCTGTGGGCGGCCAACCGCGGCCACGACAGCATCTCCGTACTCGCGCTCGACGCGACCGGCGAGCAGGCGTCCCTCGTCACGACCGTGGGCTGCGGCGGGCACTGGCCGCGCGACCTCGCGCTCGACCCCACCGGGCGCCGGCTGTACGCGGCCAACGAGCGCAGCGGGAACGTCGCCTGGTTCACCGTGGACCCGCAGACCGGCATCCCTTCCCACGAAGGCTCCCTGGACGCCCCGGCGGCCTCCTGCGTGGTCTTCGCCTGACCGGCGGGGCGCGCCCATGCGCGAGGCCCCGGTGCCGGACTGCCGTCCGGTACCGGGGCCTCGTACGCTCGGAGGTTCAGCGGGCCTGCGCCCCCTGGGCCACCGGGGGAGCGATCCCCAGGGTTGAGGTGTACAGCGACAGCACCAGCTTGCCGATCGCCGGGTACGCGCCCAGCGGCTCGGCGCTCGCGCAGCCGGCCTCCTTCGCCGCCGCGTCCAGCAGGCCCTCCGCCAGCTCCGGGCCCACCAGGTACGGCGCCACGGCCAGTTGCAGCGAGCCGGAGCCCTTCAACTGCTCCGCGATCGAGGCGACCGAACCCTCCACGTCGAGCGCGGCGGCCATCACCGGCACCGCGAGCCGCGCCGCCAGCAGCATGCCCGTGATCCCCGCGGCCCGCACGGCCTCCTCGCCGCCCACCGTGGCGAGCACGATCCCGTCGGCGGCCGTCGCCACCGTGAAGAGCCTCGCCCGGTCCGCACGGGCGAGCCCCGCCTCGGACAGGCGCACGTGCAGCGCCTCGGCCAGCAGGGGGTGCGGACCGAGCACGTCGGTCAGCTCCGCCGGGGCCTCGCTGTCGGTGATCGCCTGACGTATCCGCTGCACCAGGGTGCTGTCCGGACCCGCGAGCAGCGGGACCACCACGGCGGCCGGGCCCTCGGGCTCGGCGACCTCGCGGCCCACGGCCAGCGCCTGCTCGTAGCGCGCGGTGCGCTCGGCGGCGGAGTGCGCGATCACGGAGGCGAGTGCCGGGTACTCGGCGTCGTCGCCGTCGATGTAGCCGATCAGGGCGTTGAGGCCGGGCAGCTCGGAACGGGCGATGCTGATGACCTCTTCGGCCAGTCTGCGGCTGTCCGAAGAAGGCACACCGGGAACGGCGAGAACGAGCGCGGCAGCGCCCTCGGGTGCGACCACGGGCTCCGGGCGGCGGTGCCGTCCGGACTGGCGAGGTCGCGGCATTCGTACAGGCAGGCCGGAAGCGGGCCCAGTGGGGGTGCTCATGGCGCCGCATGCTACTGGTTTTGGATACGCCCCTGCTCGGGGAGGGTCCGGTCGAGCGGCCTCTGTCCGCATTTATCCGATCGGCGGCTTACCGGGCTACTGCCCTGATCTGTCGTCAGCGTCCGCGTCGCCGTTTCCCGAGGTCACCGGCGCGGGCCCCGGCAGGCAGAGCAGTGTCGGATGATGCGGCAGCCTCAGACCGCCGGTGGCCAGGGCCCGGGCGATGCGCAGCGCGCCGATCAGGGGATCACCCGAACCGGGGACCGCCCGTGCCCCCGGCAGCAGCCGCGCCAATTCCTCGCGCAGGGGTACGAGCAACGGCTCGCCCATCCGGAACAGCCCGCCCGTCAGCGCGACTTCGTACCCCTCCTCGTCCGCTCCGGCCTTGGGGCACACCGCAGCGGCCGCCTCCGCGATGTGCGCCCCGGCGGCCCGCAGGATGCCCTCGGCGACCGGGTCCTCGGCCGCGCACGCGGCCACCTCCGGGGCGAACGAGGCCAGCACGGCGGGTCGGTCGACGCGCGGGTAGAGCAGTCCGGGCAGTTCCTGCGGCGGGCCGAACACCGCCTCCAGCCGGGCCAGCAGCGCCGCCGAGCCGCCGCGCCGCCCGTCGTGGGCGCGCATCGCCGCGTCCAGACCGGCCCGCCCGATCCAGGCACCGCCTCCGCTGTCGCCCAGCAGATGCCCCCAG
Organism: Streptomyces sp. A1277; assembly: GCF_004795015.1. GTDB lineage: Bacteria > Actinomycetota > Actinomycetes > Streptomycetales > Streptomycetaceae > Streptomyces. Next base: position 50,972 of record NZ_SSBI01000031.1, read on the forward strand.
CCGTCGGCCCGCCGCCACCGCGTCAGATCCGTGCCGAGCGCGATCAGACCGGTCCCTGCGGCCACCACCGCGCCGGGCCGCTGCCCGACCGCTCCGGCGTACGCCGTCACCGCGTCGGCCGCGAGCGCGATCCGGTGCACCCCCAGCGCGTCCGCCAGGGCGGCCGGCAGTTCGGCGCGCAACTGGTCGCCGAGCGTGGCCATGCCCGCCGCCCCGACCGCCGCCGCGGTGATCCGGCCGCCGTCGCCGTGCCGGTCGAGCAGCGCACGGGCGGCGGGCAGCGCCTGCTCCAGCAGATGGGCGGCGTCGATGCCGTGGGCGCCGGTGCGCACCGGCCCGCCGCACACGACCGTGTCCAGTGGGGCGTCCGCACCCGGGGTGCCGAGCGCCACCCTGAGCCCGGAGCCGCCCGAGTCCACCCCGAGGACGTACGCACCGGGTTCGCCGGCCGCGTGCCCGTGTGACGTCATGGACCGGCTCCCGGGGGGACGAAGGGGAAGGACGGCAGCACCCTATCGCCGGGGCCCCGCGTTGCGCCGGTAGGGTGATCTTCCGTGACTGCACGACCGTTGAACGAAGTTGTCGAGCCCGGCTGGGCCGAGGCCCTGGCCCCTGTGGCGGGGCGCATCGCCGCGATGGGCGATTTCCTGCGCGCGGAGGTCGCTGCGGGCCGCACCTACCTCCCGTCCGGGGCGAACGTGCTGCGCGCGTTCCAGCAGCCCTTCGACGAGGTACGGGTGCTGATCGTCGGTCAGGACCCCTACCCCACACCGGGCATGGCCATCGGGCTGAGCTTCGCGGTGGCCCCCGAGGTGCGCAGGCTCCCCGGCAGCCTGGAGAACATCTACCGCGAGCTCAACACCGACCTGGGCCTGCCCCGCCCGTCCAACGGCGACCTGACGCCGTGGACGCGCCAGGGCGTGCTGCTGCTGAACAGGGCGCTGACCACCGCGCCCCGCTCGCCCGGCGCCCACCGCGGCAAGGGCTGGGAGGAAGTGACCGAGCAGGCCATCCGCGCCCTGGTCGCCCGGGGCAAGCCGCTGGTGTCGGTGCTGTGGGGCCGCGACGCCCGCAATCTGCGGCCGCTGCTCGGCGACCTGCCGGCCATCGAGTCCGCCCACCCGTCCCCGATGTCCGCCGACCGCGGGTTCTTCGGGTCCAGGCCGTTCAGCCGGGTCAACGAACTCCTGGTGGGCCAGGGCGCCCAGCCGGTGGACTGGCGCCTGCCCTGAGGCGGTTGCGGGGCGGCGGTCACACGTCGACGGCAGCCGCCCGTACGCATAGTACGTCCGGCAGGTGGGAGGCGAGCTGCCGCCAGCTGTCCCCGTCGTCGGCGCTCGCGTACAGCTCGCCGTTGCGGTTGCCGAAGTAGACCCCGGCCGGGTCCGCGTCGTCCGTGCAGAGCGCGTCGCGCAGCACCGTGCCGTAGTGCGCGCTCTCGGGCAGGCCCGCCGTCAGAGGTTCCCAGTGGGCGCCCGCGTCCGTCGTCCGGAAGACCCGGCAGCGGTGCTCGGCGGGCACCCGGTCGGCGTCGGCGTTGATGGGGAAGACGTACGCCGTGTCCGCGCGGTGCGGGTGGGCCGCCACGGCGAAGCCGAAGTCGGAGGGCAGGCCCGCGCCGATGTCCGTCCAGTGGCCGCCGGAGTCGTCGCTGCGGAAGACGCCCCAGTGGTTCTGGAGGTAGAGGCGGTCGGGGTCGGCCGCGTCCCGGCTCACCTTGTGCACGCACTGGCCGAACTCCGGGTCCGGGCCGGGCAGGAAGGCCGCCGAGACCCCCTTGTTGGCCGGGGCCCAGCTGTCACCGCCGTCGGTGGTCCTGAACACCCCGGCGGTGGAGACCGCGACGGTCACCGCCCGGGCGTCGCGCTCGTCGGTCAGGATCGTGTGCAGCCCTTCGCCCCCGCCGCCCGGAACCCAGCGCGAGCGGGTCGGGTGCTCCCACAGCGGGCGCACCAGCTCGAACGACTCGCCCCCGTCCCCGGACCGGAACAGGGCGGCCGGCTCCGTCCCCGCGTACACCACCTCCGGCGCCTCGGGCCCCGCCGGCTGCAACTGCCACACCCGCTCCAGCGAGGTGCCGGTGAACTCGGGGAACTTGACGGCCGGCTCCTTCGGCTCGACCCAGCTCGCGCCCAGATCGTCGGAGTGGAAGACGGACGGGCCCCAGTGGGCGCTGTCCCCGCCGACGAGCAGCCGGGGTGCCTCGCCCCGGGTGTCGATGGCGACCGAGTAGATCGCCTGCGCGTTGAAGTGAGGCCCGTCGAACTCCCAGGTGCCGCCGCGCCGGCGACCGATGAAGAGTCCCTTGCGGGTGCCCACGGTGAGCAGTACCCCAGTCATGACCGAACCTCCCGAAACGCCGTTGTGCCGGATATCCGCCAGTCTGCACCGGGGTACTGACAGCGGCGTGGACGACGGCCCGGGGTGTCCCCGCCCTGGGCGTCAGCGGCAGGGCGGGGCCGTGCTGCTGCGGACCACCAGGTTGGTGGCCAGGTCGACGCGTGTGGTCGCGGGCTGCCGGCCGCGGCCCAGGTCGAGCACCAGGCGGGCCGCGGTCTCGGCCATCTCGATCAGCGGCTGGCGCACCGTGGTCAGCGGCGGCCCGATCCACCGGGTGAGCGGCAGGTCGTCGAAACCGACCACGCTCAGGTCCTCCGGGATGCGCAGACCCAGCTCGCGCGCCGCCTCGTACACGCCGAGCGCCTGGAGGTCGTTGCCGGCGAAGATCGCGGTCGGCCGGTCCGCGGAGCGCAGCAGCTCCATGCCCGCCGCGTAGCCCGCCTCGTGCTGGAACTCGCCCTCGCGGATCAGCGCCGGGTCGATCGGCAGGCCCGCCGTCTCCAGGGCGGCGCGGTAGCCGTCCACCCGGGCCCGGCTGCACATCATCCGGGACGGGCCGCTGACGACGCCGATCCTGCGGTGCCCGAGCCCGGTCAGGTGGCGGGTGGCGGCGAGACCGCCCTGCCAGTTCGTCGTACCGACCGAAGGGATGTCGTCGCCGGGATCGCCGGCCGGGTCGACCACCGCGTACGGGATGCTGCGGCTGGTGAGCTGGGCGCGCTGGGCGGCGGTGAGGTCCGACAGGACCAGGATCGCCCCGACCGGCCGGCGGGCCAGCACCCCGTCCACCCAGGTCTGCCCGGGGCTGAGGCGGCCCGCGCTCTCCGAGAGGACCAGGCTCAGGCCCTCCTCGCGCGCGACGTTCTCGACGCCGCGCACGACCTCCATCGCCCAGGAGCTGTCCAGCTCGTGGAAGACCAGGTCGATCAGTCGCGACTGCGTGGTGGCGCCGCGTCTGCGGCGGTAGCCGTGCAGCAGCAACAACTCCTCCACCTTGGTGCGGGTACTGGGCGCGACATCGGCACGCCCGTTCAGCACCTTCGAAACTGTCGGAGCCGAGACTCCGGCCGCTCGGGCGATTTCCGCCAGCGTGGCAACGCCGTCCGACGACGCTCCGGCAGGCGCATTCTCCTGATGTGACTGGACGTTTGCGGGGCTCATGCAGCGAATCGTAACCGCCGGACGCCTGAAGAGAGGGGCGGGCCCCTCGGGAAAATTCGCTCCACCCGACCTCTTGACTGGCCCGAAACCCGACCGTACGGTTCCGGCAACATTCGCAAGCAACTCCGAAACATTCGACAGGGGTGCGGTCATGCGGTCGGGAATTTTCACTCAGGGCAGGCGCGCGGCGAGATGGACCGCGGCCGGTGCGGCCATGGTCATGGCAGGGGTCCTGGCGGGCTGCGGATCGGACGGCGACAGCGGCGGTGACGGCGGCACCCTCACCGCGTACGTCTACGGCGACGACGCCGTCAAGATCCAGGAAGCGGCCGTCAAGGAGTTCAACAAGACCTCGAAGGTCAAGGTCAAGCTGGTCCCGGTGCCGGGCACCGAGTACGTCAACAAGCTCCGCAGCGCCATGGGCTCGCCCAGCGCCCCGGACATCTTCTACAACTGGGGCGGCGGCTCCATCAAGCCGTACCTCGACGCGGGCCAGCTGGTCGACCTCACCTCGGCCGTCAAGAACGACGCCACCCTCAAGAACGGCTTCCTCCCGTCCATCGTCGAGGCGGGCAGCCTCGACGGAAAGATCTACGGGGTGCCGATGCGCGGCATGCAGCCCGTGATGCTCTTCTACAACAAGACCCTCTTCGCCGAGAACAACGTCGAGGTCCCCAAGACGTGGGAGGACCTGCAGAAAGCCATCACGACCTTCAAGAGCAAGGGCATCACCCCCTTCGCCCTCGGCGGCTCCGACAAGTGGCCCGAGCTGATGTGGATGGAGTACCTGCTCGACCGGATCGGCGGTCCCGACGTCTTCCGGAAGATCCAGAACGGTGACAGCTCGGCCTGGGGCGACCCGGCCGTCCTCAAGGCGGCCCAGACCGTCAAGCAGCTCGTGGACGACGGAGCCTTCGGCAAGAACTTCAACTCCGTCGACTACGGCAACGGCGGCGCCCCCACCCTGCTCAACAAGGGCAAGGCGGCCATGCACCTGATGGGTTCGTGGGAGTACTCGACCCAGCTCGGCAAGGCGCCGAAGTTCGCCAAGGAAAGCCTCGGCTGGGCCAACTTCCCGACCGTGGCCGGCGGCGTCGGCGACCCGGCCGACGTGGTGGGCAACCCCACCAACTACTGGTCGATCAACTCCCGCACCAAGCACAAGGACGCGGCCATAGCCTTCCTGAAGACCATGGCCTCCAAGTCCTACGCCCAGGCCCTGGTCGACAACGGCGACGTGCCCACCACGTCCAACGCCGCCTCCATGCTGAGCGGCTCGCCCAACCCGCAGTTCGCCACCGACCAGTACGAGATGGTCCAGAAGGCCCCGAGCTTCACCCTCTCGTGGGACCAGGCGCTGGAGTCCCAGTACGCCACCCCGCTGCTCACCGAGATCAGCAAGCTGTTCGCCGGCAAGTCCACGCCCGAGCAGTTCGTCGCCGCGATGAAGGCCGTCAAGTAACGATGCCCCACGTCTCTTCGTACACAAAGGTGCGCGGAGGAAGGAAGGCGGCCGCCGGCAACGTCGGCCGCCCCCCGGTCGCCTGGGCCCTGCCCGGCATCGTCTTCTTCGCCCTCTTCGCGATCGTCCCGCTGGGGATCGCCGTCTACCTCTCCTTCTGCCACTGGGACGGGCTGAACTCCCCGACCTCCGTCGGCACGGCCAACTGGACCCGGCTCTTCAAGGACCCGGAGTTCCGCCAGGCCGCCTGGCTCAGCCTGCTCCTCACCACGATCAGCTGGGCCTTCCAGACCCCGGTGGCCCTGCTCCTCGGCGTCTGGGCCGCCGGCCGGCAGCGCAGCCGCGCCGTGCTCTCGGCGATCTTCTTCATCCCGCTGCTGCTCTCCACCACGGCCATCGCGATGCTCTTCCACGCGCTGCTCGACCCCAACTTCGGGGTGATCAAGGAGATCGGGCCCTGGTTCGGCATCGATCCGAACATCATGGGCTCCTCCACCGGCGCCCTGCTCACCGTGGCGTTCGTCGGCGGCTGGCAGTTCATGCCCTTCCACACCCTGATCTACCAAGGCGGCACCCGGCAGATCCCGCAGGTCCTCTACCAGGCGGCGGAGATCGACGGCGCCGGCATGTTCCGGCAGTTCTTCCACATCACCCTGCCGCAGCTGCGCAACACCATCACCACCTCGTCGGTCCTCATGATCGTCGGCTCGCTGACCTACTTCGACACCGTCCTCATCATGACCAAGGGCGGCCCCGGCACCGACACCACCGTGCTGCCGTACCTGATGTACCGCACCGGTTTCCAGACCTACGACCTCGGGTACGCCGCCGCGATCGCGACCGCCCTGGTCGTCGTGGCCACCGCCCTCTCGCTGATCCTGGTCCGCTTCAGCGGCTTCGGGAACATGCGCTCCACCCGGGAAGGTATGTGACGAGATGTCGATCGACACCCGCCCCGAGGCGCGCCCCGCACAGCCCCTGGCCCGCACCCGCCCCGCCGCCACCCGGCGCCGCCGCAGGCGGGGCAACCCACTGGCCGGCCTCGGCTCCCTGGTCTGGCTCGTCCTCGTGCTGGTCCCGCTCTACACGCTCGTCTCCTCCTCGCTCATGCACCAGGACGAGGCGCTGAACGGCGACCCGCTGGCCGTCCCGACCCACCCCACGCTCGACAACTACCGCACGGTGCTGGACAGCGGCTTCTCCACGATGCTCACCAACACGGCGATCGTCGCCGTGGCGACGGTGGCGATCGTGCTGGTGCTCGCGGTGCCCGTCGCCTACGTCGCGGTACGCACCCGCAGCCGGCTCTCCGGGCTCGCCTTCCGCACCTTCCTGCTCGGCGTGGCCATCCCCGCACAGGCCGTGGTCGTGCCGCTCTACCTGCTCATCAGCAAGATGGGCCTGTACGACAGCCTGCCGGCGATCATCCTGCCGACCGCGGCGTTCGCGATGCCCGTGGCGGTGCTCATCCTCAGCGGCACCATGCGCGACGTCTCCGAGGAGATGTACGAGGCGATGGCGCTCGACGGCGCCTCGCCCCTGCGGATGCTGTGGCAGCTGGCGATCCCGATGTCCAAGGCGGGCATCAGCACGGTCGCCGTCTACACGGCCCTCCAGGCATGGAACGGCTTCCTGTTCCCGCTGATCCTGACCCAGTCGGAGGAGAACCGCGTGCTGACCCTCGGCCTCTTCAACTTCATGTCCCAGTTCGGGGTGAACATCCCGGCCGTGCTGGCCGCGATCGTGCTCTCCGTCGTGCCGATCTTCGCCGTGTACCTCGTGGCACGCAAGGCACTGGTCAACGGACTGATGGGGGTGGGCGGCAAGTAACGCACCCATGCCGCCGCGTACCACCGCACTCTTGAGAGGAATCCCCGCCGCCATGGCAAACCCCCCTGTTCCGCACGCCCGCAGCACCGAAGCGGCCACCGCCGTCGAAGGCCCGTGGCAGGACCCCGCGCTCGCTCCCGAGGAGCGCGTGGCCGATCTCGTCTCCCGGATGACCCTCCAGGAGAAGACCGCCCAGCTGTACGGAATCTGGGTGGGCGCCGACGCCGACGGGGACGGGGTCGCCCCGCACCAGAACGAGATGGCCGACGCGATCGACTGGGACGCGCTGATCCCACGCGGCCTCGGCCAGCTGACCCGCCCCTTCGGCACCGCCCCCGTGGACCCCGCCGTGGGCGCGATCTCCCTGGCCCGGGCCCAGCAGGCCATCACGGGCGCCGGACGGTTCGGCATCCCGGCGCTCGCCCACGAGGAGTGCCTCGCCGGATTCACCGCATGGGGGGCCACCGCCTACCCGGTCCCGCTCTCCTGGGGCGCGGCCTGGAACCCGGACCTGGTCACCGAGATGGCCCACCGGATCGGCGGCGACATGCGGTCCGTCGGCATCCACCAGGGCCTCGCCCCGGTCCTGGACGTGGTGCGCGACCTGCGCTGGGGCCGAGTCGAGGAGACCATCGGCGAGGACCCCTACCTGGTCGCCACCATCGGCACCGCCTACGTGCGGGGCCTGGAGTCCGCCGGCATCGTCGCCACCCTCAAGCACTTCGCCGGATACGCGGCATCGGCCGGTGCCCGCAACCTCTCACCGGTCAGGGCCGGGGCCAGGGAACTGGCCGACGTCATCCTGCCGCCCTTCGAGATGGCCCTGCGCGAAGGCGGAGCCCGTTCCGTCATGCAGTCCTACGCCGAGATCGACGGCGTGCCCTCGGCGGCCGACCCCGCCCTGCTGACCGGGCTGCTCCGCGACACCTGGGGCTTCGAGGGCACGGTCGTCGCCGACTACTTCGCCATCGGCTTCCTGGAGACGCTGCACAAGGTCGCCGAGGACCGCGCCGATGCCGCCCGCCTCGCGCTCGGCGCCGGGGTCGACGTGGAGCTGCCCACCGTCCGCAGCTACGGCGACGAACTCGCCGCAGCCGTACGGGCCGGTACGGTCCCCGAGGAACTCGTCGACCGGGCGCTGCGCCGCGTACTGCTGCAGAAGTGCGCACTCGGGCTGCTCGACCCCGGCTGGACCCCGCTGCCCGCACTCCTGCGGGACAGCGACCCGGAGAAGGCGCGCGAGACCATCGACCTGGACCCGCCGCGCAACCGGGCCCTCGCCCGCGAACTGGCCGAACAGGCCGTGGTGCTGCTCGCCAACCCCATGGGCGTGCTGCCGCTGGGCGGCAGGGGACGGATCGCCGTGGTCGGGCCGCGCGCCGACGACGCGCTGGCCATGCTCGGCTGCTACTCCTTCCCCAGCCACGTCGGCGTCCTGCACCCCGAGACCGCCATGGGCATCGACATCCCGACCGTCCTCGACGCGCTGCGCGGTGAGTTCCCCGGCGCCGAGGTCACCGGCGCGCCCGGCTGCGACGTGGACGGGGCGGACACCTCGGGCATCGCCGCCGCGGTGGACCTGGCCAGGGACGCGGACGTGTGCGTCGCCGTGCTGGGGGACCGGGCCGGACTGTTCGGGCGCGGCACCTCGGGGGAGGGCTGCGACGCCGACGACCTCGCGCTGCCGGGCGTGCAGGGCGAACTGCTGGACGCGCTGCTGGACAGCGGCACCCCGGTCGTCCTGGTGCTGCTGACCGGCCGCCCGTACGCGCTCGGCCGCTGGGCGGAGCGCACCGCCGCCGTGGTGCAGGCGTTCTTCCCCGGCGAGGAGGGCGGTCCGGCACTCGCCGGCGTGCTCTCCGGCCGGGTCAGCCCCTCCGGCCGGCTCCCGGTCGGCGTCCCGCGCCACCCGGGCGGCCAGCCCTGGACCTACCTCCAGCCGCCGCTCGGGCTCGCCAACGGGGTCAGCAACCTGGACCCGACGCCGCTGTTCCCCTTCGGCCACGGGCTGACGTACACCTCCTTCGCCTGGGAGCCCTGCGCCCCGGTGCCCGAGGAGATCCCCACGGACGGCGGCGCGGACATCGAGCTGACCGTCCGCAACACCGGTGACCGGGCGGGGGCGGAGGTCGTGCAGCTGTACGTGCACGACCCGGTCGCCCAGACCACCCGCCCCGACACCCGGCTCATCGGCTACGCACGGGTCCCGCTCGACGCGGGCCAGGAGGCGCGCGTGCGCTTCCGGTTCCACGCCGACCTGGTCTCCTTCACCGGCATCGGCGGCCGGAAAGTGGTCGAGCCCGGCGCGCTGGAGCTGCGGCTCGCCACCTCCAGCGGCGCCGAGGACATCCGGCACACCGTGCGCCTGCGCCTCACCGGTCCCGAGCGCACGCTCGACCACCGGCGCCGGCTGGTGTGCGACGCCCTGGTCGAACCGGTGGCCGCCGCCCCCGTACGGGGCTGACCGCCCCTCGCGCCACCGGGCGGGGGCCGTACCAGCACCGCACCGCGCCCCGCCCGGTCCCCGCTCCCACCTCGCGCACCGTCCCGCGCCCGTACCTCCGGCCCTTTCGCCGGATGTGCGGGGAGGTGCCCGAAACTTTCGAAACCGTCGCGCCCGCGCATGCCACCCCACCCCACCCCACCCCGGTGACGGGCCCGCCACCGTCCACCGCATCGCGACCCCCGCTGTGCATGTGCTGAAATTCTGGATGGTCGACCCGACGGTGGTGCTGCAGAACCTGGTGGTCGACACCGGCGGCCTCGAACCCAGCTACCTGGGCCCGCCGGAGAGCCTCCGGCTGCGCTGAGCCCGGGGGGCCGGAACGCGGGAAGGTGTGGAGCGATGACGAACGAGCACGAGGACACCGGCGCGTCAGCCGGGACGCTGGAGGCCACCCCCGTAGGCGCAGAGGTGGGCATCACGCTCTCCACACCCTCGGGCGCGCTCTCCTTCGTCTGCACCCCGGCCCGCGCCCGGGAGCTGGCCACCGCTCTCGGCCTCGCGGCGGACGAGGCCGAGAGCGGCCCGGCGGACCCCGTCACCGTCAGGGCGGGCGAGCTGCGCCGGGGCGACGTGCGCGACGGCGACCGCGCCATGACGGTGGAGGCCGTCCGGACCGAGGGGGGCACCGCCCACGTCACCTGGGCCTCGGGCGCCGGACGCGGCTGGAACCAGATGTACGACGCGGACGCCCGCATCCCGCTCCGCCGCCGGGGCCGCCTGCCCGGCGCCTGAGCCCGTACGAAGTCCCGGGAGCCCGGCCGCGCGCCTCCCCGGCGCGGGGCGCACCCTGGAGAGGAGACCTCCGGAGGTGAGCGCCATGACAACGACCGCTGTCGGATGGCACATCGAGCTGGAATTCGAGGAAGACACCCACCGCACCCGCGCGGCCGCCCTGGTGCGGCTCTCCGACGGTCAGGAGGTACGCGTCCACGGCTATGCGAGCCGCCATCCCTCCGACGCGGAACAGCCCCGGGTGGGGGAGGAGATCGCGGGAGCCCGCGCGCTGAACGAACTGGCGATGAAGCTGCTGACCAAGGCCCACGACGAGATAGACGAGGCATCCGGCCGCACCTCTTACCCGCTGACCTGACGGGCGCCGACCTGACCGGCGGGCACCCCGGCGGCTCCTTGTACGAGAGGCGTCGTAATTTGACGGACGTCGTAGTACGGGATGTATCGTACTAGCGATCCTTCCGTACCGGCGAATCGGAGTCCGTCGTGAGTGCCCTCTTCGAGCCCTGCACCCTCAGGTCGCTTGTCGTGCCCAACCGGGTGTGGATGGCACCGATGTGCCAGTACAGCGCCGAGCCCGTGGGGCCGAACACCGGTGTGCCCACCGACTGGCACTTCACGCATCTCGCGGCCCGCGCCACCGGCGGCACCGGCCTGATCCTCACCGAGGCGACGGCGGTCAGCCCCGAGGGCCGGATCAGCCCCGCCGACCTCGGCATCTGGAACGACACCCAGGCCGCCGCGTTCCGCCGGATCACCGACTTCGTCAAGGCGCAGGGCTCCGTGGTGGGCATCCAGCTCGCCCACGCCGGCCGCAAGGCGTCCACCGCCGCGCCCTGGACCGGCGGCGGGCCGGTCGGCCCCGAGGCGCACGGCTGGACTCCGGTAGCGCCCAGCCCGCTGCCCTTCGACGCGGGCTACCCGGTGCCGCACGAGCTGACCGCGGACGAGATCCGGGGCGTCGTGGACGACTTCCGCGAGGCCGCCCGCCGCGCCGTCGACGCGGGCTTCCAGGTCGCCGAGGTGCACGGAGCGCACGGCTACCTGATCGGGCAGTTCCTCTCGCCGCACAGCAACCACCGCACCGACGCGTACGGCGGCAGCTACGAGAACCGCGTGCGCTTCGCTCTTGAGGTGGTCGACGCGGTCCGCGAGGTGTGGCCGCAGGACCTGCCGGTCTTCTTCCGAGTCTCCGCCACGGACTGGCTCACCGAGAACCCCGAGGACGAGCGCGAGGGCTGGACCGCCGACGAGACGGTGCGCCTGGCCGTGGATCTCCAGGCCCATGGCGTGGACCTGCTCGACGTCTCCACCGGCGGCAACGCGCCCCGCGCCCGCATCGCGACCGGCCCCGGCTACCAGGTGCCCTTCGCCGAGCGCGTGAAGCGGGAGACCTCGCTGCCCGTCGCGGCCGTCGGCCTCATCACCGACCCGCAGCACGCCGAGAAGATCCTCACCGAGGGCCGCGCGGACGCCGTGCTCCTCGGGCGCGAGCTGCTGCGCAGCCCCTCGTGGGCCCAGGGTGCGGCCCGCGAGCTGAACGGCACGGTGCACGCCCCCGAGCAGTACGGATACGCGATCTGACCGCGTGGACCCGGCGGTCCCGTCCGCGCCTTTCCGCCCCGCTCCGCCCCCTTCGCACCCCTGGTGTGCGAAGGGGGCGGTCTGCGTGGACCTGTCGGCGGAGCGCCTCGCCCACCTTTTTCTATCGTTGAAAATTCCCCACGCACGACTGTTGTTTTGCGTTTGGTGCTGTGGCTCAATGTTCGATTGTGTGCTGTGCCTCACAGGTTCGAGGCACTTCAGCTCTCTCGACAGGACGACGCCTTGAGACGACAAACGCCCCGCCCCCGCGCTCTGTTCAGGACAGCGGCCTGCGCCGCCGCGCTCCTGATCCCCCTCGGTGCCACCCTGGTCCCGGCCGCCGCGGCCACGCCCGCCGGTGCCGCCTCCGCGACGACCTTCAAGGCCGGTGACCCGGCCACCACCGTCCACGGGCTGAAGGGCGAGTACTTCAGCATGTCCGCGCCCGGCGCGCGGGACTTCGACAAGCTCGGCGGCGTCGCCCTGGACCCGCAGATCAACTTCCCCGGCCTCACCGGCGCCTTCGAGTCCACCACCGGCCGCACCGAGAACACCACGGCCCGCTGGACGGGCGACATCACCGCCCCCGAGGACGGCGACTACACCTTCGCCGCGATCGGCGACAACGGCTTCCGGCTCTTCATCGACGGCAAGGCCGTCATCGACCACTGGCTGCCCGACTGGGACAACGAGCAGACCAGCGCGCCGATATCGCTCAAGGCCGGCGAGCCGCACACGTTCAGGCTGGAGATGTTCCAGGACACCGGCGGCGCCAACATGTTCCTGCGCTGGTCCAGCGCGAAGCTCGCCAGGCAACTCGTCCCGGAGTCCGCCTTCACCCCGCCCGCCGACTTCGAGGTCTACCCGGTCGGGCTGAGCGTCGCGGACGACGGCCTGAAGCTCCGGCTGGCGTTCGAGGACAAGGTCAGCGACTACGCGGAGCTGAAGAACCACCTCGCCATCGAGGCCGACACCACCCCGATGCCGGTCAAGTCCGTCACCCGGGCCCCCGGCAACTCCGAACAACTCGTCGTCACCCTCGCCGCCGCCGTCCAGAAGGACCAGCGGGTCACGGTCGCCTACGACGGCGAAGCCGGTCTCAAGTCGGGCCGCGAGACCGTCCCCGAGATCAACCGCACGGCCACCAACCTCTCCACGCACCGCCTCACCACCACCTGGGGCGACAAGCTCGACCGCAACGACCCGCTGCCCGAGTACCCCCGGCCGCAGCAGGTCCGCGACAAGTGGCAGAACCTGAACGGCCCCTGGGAGTTCGCCGGGGCCAAGGCCGGCGAGAAGCCCGTCTTCGGCAAGAAGCTCGGTGAGCGCATCACCGTGCCCTTCCCGGTCGAATCGCAGCTCTCCGGTCTGGAGCGCCACGAGGACCACATGTTCTACCGCAAGCTCGTCACCGTCCCGAAGAACTGGGCCGTCAAGGGCGACAAGCACGGCAAGGGCAAGAGCAACCGGCTGAAGCTCAACTTCGGGGCCGTCGACTACGAGGCGACCGTCTGGGTCAACGGCAAGAAGGTCGCCGAGCACACCGGCGGCTACACCGCCTTCAGCGCCGACATCACCGACGCGGTCAAGGGCAGCGGCCAGCAGGAGATCGTCGTCGCGGTCACCGACACCACCGGCGCCGACCAGCCCACCGGCAAACAGTCGGCCAACCCCGGCGGCATCTTCTACACCCCCTCCTCAGGGATCTGGCAGACCGTCTGGATGGAGCCCGTCGCCCCGGCGGCCGTCGACTCCCTGACGACCACGCCCGACATCGACAAGGGCCGCCTCGCCCTGACGGTCAACTCCACGGACGCCTCGAAGTCCGCCCAGGTCACCGCCGTCGCCCGCGACAAGAAGGGCAAGGTCGTCGGCAGGATCTCCGGACCGGCCAACCGCGAGCTGAACCTGCCCGTCAGCAAGCAGCACCTGTGGACGCCGGACGACCCCTACCTGTACGGCCTGGAGGTCACCCTCAAGGACGGCAGCTCCAAGGACACCGTCGACAGCTACTTCGGCATGCGCTCCCTCGGCATCGCCGAGGTCGGGGGCTACCAGAAGCTGGTCCTCAACGGGAAGCCGTTCTTCTCCCTCGCCCAGCTCGACCAGGGCTTCTACCCGGACGGCCTGAACACCGCGCCCAGCGACAAGGCCCTCGTCTTCGACCTGAAGGCACAGAAGGACCTCGGCTTCAACTCCGTCCGCAAGCACATCAAGGTCGAGCCCGCGCGCTGGTACTACCACGCCGACCAGCTCGGTCTGCTGGTGTGGCAGGACTTCGTCTCCGGCAACCTCACCGGCGAGAAGGGCCACCAAGCCTTCCTCGACCAGGGCGCCGAGATGATGACCCAGCTGCACAACTACCCCTCGATCGGTGCCTGGATCGTCTTCAACGAGGGCTGGGGCGAGTGGGACCGCACCGAGACCGGCAGGATCACCGAGCGGGTCCAGGCCGCCGACCCCTCCCGCGTCGTCAACGCCCACAGCGGTGTCAACTGCTGCAACTCCAAGGGCGACTCGGGCAAGGGCGACATCATCGACCACCACGACTACAACAACACCGACCCGGCCTTCCCGGACGCGAACCGCGCCGCGATGGACGGTGAGCACGGCGGCTTCACCCTGCGGATGCCCGGCCACATGTGGCCCGGCGCGCCGACCGTGATCTACAGCGGTGTCGCGGACAAGGCCGCGCTGACCGCCAAGTACGTCGAGAACACCCGCGACTACTACCTGGAGGCGGCCGGCGCCGAGCTCTCCGGCTCCATCTACACCCAGGTGACCGACCTGGAGAACGAGCTCAACGGGCTCTGGACGTACGACCGCCGCGAGATCAAGGTGGACGCCGCCCAGGTGCGGAAGATCAACCGCCAGGTCATCGCCGCCGGTGCCGCGGCCGGCACGAAGACACCGGTCAAGGGCGGCGGCGCCTGGTCGCTTGACGAGAACAAGGGCACCAAGGCCGCCGACAGCGGCCCGAACCACAAGAACCTCACCCTCTCCCAGGGCACGTCCTGGACGGCCGGCGTGCACGGCTCGGCGCTGAAGTTCGACGGTGAGGGCCAGTACGCCGAGACCAGCGGCCCGGTCGTCGACACCACCGGCGACTACACCGTCTCCGCCTGGGCGTCCCTGGACGCGCTCCCGGGCAACTACGCCACCGTCGTCAGCCAGGACGGCCGGCGCCAGGAGAACCCCTTCTACCTCCAGTACGGGCAGGGCGCGTTCGCCTTCTCCACCCCCGGCGCCCACCGGGCCCGGCTGGAGATGACGCCCGAGCTCGGCCGGTGGTACCACCTGGTCGGCGTCCGCAGCGGTGACGAGATCAAGCTGTACGTGGACGGCAAGCTCGCGGCCACCGCGCCGGCCGGGTCCGCCGACGTCAGCAGCGGCGCCCTGTCCGTGGGCCGCGCCAAGTGGTCGGGCGGCAACACCGACTTCTGGAACGGCTCCGTGGACCAGGTGCGGGTGTACGACAAGGCGCTCACCGACCAGGAGGTGACGGCCCTGCACGACCGCGAACAGCCGTAGTCCCAAAGGCCCTCCCGGCGGTGCGCGGCGACAGCCCGCACCGCCGGGAGCGTCCGCCTGCCCGGGCGCGTCCGCCTGCCCGGGCGCGCCCTACGCGGCCGGGGTCGGCCCCCCGGTGCTCTCCCGGACCAGCAGCCGGTGCGGGACGACGATCCGGCGCGCGGGCAGCGCGGCCAGCCGGCCGAGCACGCGCTCGCTCAGGCACTGCACCGCCCGCTCGGCGATCTGCGCCCGGTCCGGGGCGATCGTGGTCAGCGAGGGGGTGGAGAACCGCCCGTCCTCGATGTCGTCGAAGCCCACCAGCGCCAGCTCCTCGGGCACCCGCACCCCCTGCTCGGCGGCGGCCCGCAGCGCCCCGAGGGCCAGTTCGTCGCTGAAGCAGAACACCGCGTCCGGGCGCTCGGGCAGGGACAGCAGCTCGCGCAGCGCCCGCGCCCCCTCGCCCCGGTGCAGGTCGGCCACCTCGACCTCGGCGACCGGGCTCAGCCCCGCCTCCCGCAGCCCCAGCCGGAAGCCCTCGGCCCGCAGTTCGGCGGTGCCGTGCCCCAGCGCGGACTGCAGCCCGATGGCGGCGACGCGCCGGCGGCCCAGCGCGGCGAGGTGACGGGCGGCGTCCCGGGCCGCCGCGACGTTGTCCAGCGCCACGTGGTCGATGGACCCGAGCGGGTCCAGCTCGCCGAGGACGACCAACGGCAGGCCGCCCGCCAGTGAGGCCAGTTCGGCGGGAGGCGTGGACCACGGGCTGACGATCATCCCGTCCACCTGGTGCCCCTCGGAGCCGTCAAGCAGCCGCCGCTCCAGCTCCGCCCGGCCCCCGGTCCGCTCCAGGAGCACCGTCCAGCCGCGCTCCTGTGCCGCGTCGATGAGGAGCCCCGTCAGCGCGCCGAAGTAGGGGGAGTGGATCTCCGGGACGACCACGCCGATGAGCCCGGTGCGGCCTTGGCGGAGGTTGCGGGCGGCCAGGTTGGGTCGGTACCCCAGCTCCTCCACCGCGGCCAGCACCCGGGCCCGGGTCGCCGGGGCGACGGCGGCCGCGTTGCTCACGACGTTGGAGACGGTCCTGACGGACACGCCCGCGAGCGCGGCGACGTCCTTGAGTCTCGCTGCCACGGTCGTTGCTCCTGCTCTCTGCGTACGGGGGCGGCGGGCCGCGCCCCTTGCGCAGTGACCGTAACAGGTGGCGCCGAACCCGTCCGCGCAGACTCTTGCCACGTTGGTTGCAACGTTGCAATATGGCGGTGTCATACGGAGCCCGCCCCGATGGAAGGACCACGTCATGCATGAGGCCGCGACCACCACCGCCCCGTTCCCGCACGCCGACGAGGCCGTGCGCGACCTGTACACGGCCGGGATCACCGCGTGCCGCGGCGCGTTCGGTCCGCAGTGGGCGGACCGGATGCGCGAGGACATCGACGCCGCCTTCGCCGAGGCGCGCGGCCGGGAGGGCGGCGCCGTGGGACGTGGCCCGCACCGGTACTACGTGGAGATCCACCCGGAGCAGCTGCGCGGCTTCGTGGACCTCGTGGACCACCCCTGGGTGCGCGCGGTCAGCGAGGCGGTCCTCGGCCCCGACTACCGCATCGTCGAGCTCGGCTTCGACGTGCCGCTGGCCGGGGCGGTCAACCAGCCCTGGCACCGCGACTTCCCGATGCCCGAGGCCACGCGGAGCGAGCGCCGGCTCACCTCGCTCGCCTTCAACCTGACCGCCGTCGACACGCGGGAGGACATGGGCCCGTTCGAGATCGCGCCCGGCACGCAGTGGGACGACGACGCCCGGTTCGGGCACGCCATGTTCCCGCGCCGCGAGGACTACCCGCGCTACGAGGCCCTGGCCGAGCGGAAGTACCCGCAGCGCGGCGACATCTCGGCCCGCTCCGCCCTGACCATCCACCGGGGCACGGCCAACCGGTCGGCCGACGCCCGCCCGGTCCTGGTGCTGGGCGTCGACGCCCCGGGCGCGGGCAACGACGGCCACCACGACATGGCGGTCACCCGGGAGTTCTGGGCCGCCCTGCCCGAGCGGGTCCGGGCACATCTGGGCTGCCCGGTGGTCGACCGGCTCGTGCCCATCGTCCAGAAGCACACGATCGAGGGACTGGTCATGGGCGACGCATGACGGTGCCGGGGCCCGGCGGCGCACCCGCCCGGCCCCGGCACCCACCTCACTTCAGCTCAGGGTGCCCAGGGCGCCTCCACCGCCCACGTCGTGTCCTCGGTGAACGTGGCCGGGTTGTCCCAGGCGTGCCCACCGCCCGGGGTGGCGAGCCACACCTCCGAGTCGATGTGGCGCAGATAGCTGCCCGGCAGGTTCGCGCTGGTCAGCC
The DNA here is from genome assembly GCF_004795015.1 of Streptomyces sp. A1277. Taxonomy (GTDB): domain Bacteria; phylum Actinomycetota; class Actinomycetes; order Streptomycetales; family Streptomycetaceae; genus Streptomyces. The sequence continues at coordinate 68,442 of NZ_SSBI01000031.1, forward strand.
GCACACCACCGGTGCCGGCGACCGCGCACCAGGTGGCGTCGGCCTTGTAGAGCGCGGACCCGTCGTTCGCGTCGCGGCGGACCCGGAAGTCCCGGTGGCGCAGGTACTCGCCGGGGTAGTTGCGGGACTCGAACGAGTAGCAGTCGCCGTTCGCCAGGCCGGGGACGATCCTCCAGGTGGCGTCGTTCTTGAGCAGCGCGCTGCTGCCGTTGTCGACCACCTCGGTGAAGGCGAGCCCGTTCTGGTGGCGGAGGTACTTGTTGGTGTAGCCGGGGGTGGTGACCCGCAGCGACTTGTACTGCCCGGTGGGCAGGGCCACCGGCGGGGCCGGGTTCTTCGAGGCGTTGATGAGGGCCTGGTTCGCGGCCCGCACCCGGGCCGCGTCCACCTTGACGACCTGGCGGTCGTAGGTGAGCAGCCCGTTCGCCTCGTTCTCCACATCGGTGATCTCCGTGTAGACCGAGGCGGACAGGCCCGCCGGCAGCTGGCCGACCCGGATGCCGTCGATCAGCCCCACGAACCGGTCGTTCAGGGCGGCGATGCTCGGCTGGTCCTCGTAGCTGAAGCCGCCGCCGGGGAACCACTCGTGGCCGGGGACCTTGTACCCCAGGCCGCCGAACTCGCCGAGGACGGCCGCCCGGGTGGCGGTCGGCGCGGTGTTGCCCGGGCCGACGTAGATGTGGTTGTCGACCACGTCACCGTTGCCGCCGTCCACCGAGCCGCAGCAGTTGACCCCGCTCATGTTGTCGACCAGCCGGCTCGGGTCGTACGCCTTGACCTCATTGGCGATCCTGGCCTGGTCGTACTGGCCCCAGCCCTCGTTCTGGTCGACCCACATCACCAGGGACGGGGAGCTGCGGTGCTGGTCGATGACCGCGTGGAACTCGGCCTCCCACTGGGTGCGGGCCGCCGCGTCGGGGCTCTTGCCGGTGTCCATGGCCGGCATGTCCTGCCAGACCAGCAGCCCCAGCTTGTCCGCCCAGTAGAACCAGCGCTGCGGTTCGACCTTGATGTGCTTGCGGACCATGTTGAAACCGAGGTCCTTGTGCGCCTGGAGGTCCGACTTCAGGGCGGCGTCGGTCGGCGCGGTGTAGATGCCGTCCGGCCAGTAACCCTGGTCCAGGGTGCCCGTCTGGAAGACGAACTCGCCGTTGAGGACCGGGCGCAGGACGTTGTCCACCTTGGCGACGGCGATGGAGCGCATGCCGGTGTAGCTGCCGACCGCGTCGGTCACGGCGGACCCGTCGAGCAGTTCCGCCTTCACGTCGTACAGGAACGGGTCGTCCGGACTCCACAGATGCGGACCCGGCACCGGCACGGAGACCTGGGAGCCGACCGCTCCGGTGGCCGTGCCGACCACGGTGCCGCCGCTGGAGACGGTGACCCTGGCGGTGCGCCCGGCCGCCGACGCGGCCTGCACCTTCACCCGCAGGGTGCTGTCACCCAGGTCCGGCGTCATGTCCAGGCGGGTGATGTGGGCGGCGGCGACCGGTTCCAGCCAGACCGTCTGCCAGATGCCGGAGGCGGCGGTGTAGAAGATGCCGCCCCCGTTGTGCGGCTGGACATCGTTGATCCGCTGTTTGCCGACGGCCTGGCCGCCGGTCTGCGTCGGGTCGTAGACGGAGACCACGACGGTGTTGGTGCCGCCGTTCAGCCGCGGGGTGATGTCGTACGCGAACGAGTCGTACCCGCCCTTGTGCGCGCCCACCTGGGTGCCGTTGACCCAGACCGTGGTCTGCCAGTCGGAGGCGCCGAAGTTGAGTTCGACCCGGCGGCCGTTCCAGTTCGACGGCACGGTGAAGGTGCGCTTGTACCAGAGCTTGTCGTTCTCGGTGATCCTGCGCTGGATGCCCGAGAGCGCGGACTCGGCGACGAAGGGCACCCGGATCTGGTCGGGGAACGACGACGGCTGCCCGGCGTCCCGGCCGGTCATCGCGAAGTCCCAGATGCCGTTGAGGTTGGACCAGTCGGGCCGGGTCAGCTGCGGGCGCGGATACTCCGGCAGCGGCTTGTCGACCGGGACCTGGTTCGTCCAGGGCGTCGTCATGGGAGGGGACTTGGGTGACCAGGACGCGGCACCGGCCGGCGCCGCACCGACCCCGATCAGTGCGGTGGACACCAGCGCCAGCAGACCGGTCGTCGCGACCGCCCGTCTCCACCACGGCCCGCGGCCGGGTACACGTAAACGCCTCACAGGTTCGTCTCCTTTTGATTCGGTTCGCCCCCGGGGACGGGGAGCGGTACGGGGGAGTGCGCGCGGCACCGGGAATCAGACGAGTTGCCAGAGGTGGTCGTCGGTGCCGTTGTCGGTGAACTGGACGACGTGGGCGCTGTCGGCGGTGGACATCTCGTCCACGCCGAGGACCTTGCCGGAGTGGCGGTTGCGGATGCGGTACCAGCCGTCGCCGTCCGGGACGAGTTGCCAGAGGTGGTCGTCGGTGCCGTTGTCGGTGAACTGGACGACGTGGGCGCTGTCGGCGGTGGACATCTCGTCCACGCCGAGGACCTTGCCGGAGTGATGGTTGCGGATGCGGTACCAGCCGTCGCCCTCGGCGACGAGCCGCCAGTCGTGGTCGTCGGTGCCGTTGTCGGTGAACTGGACGACGTGGGCGCTGTCGGCGGTGGACATCTCGTCCACGCCGAGGACCTTGCCGGAGTGGCGGTTGCGGATGCGGTACCAGCGGTCGGCGAGCCAGGGGCGCGCGTCCGGGGCGGCCGTGGGGAACGAGGTGATGCGCAGCCGGGCCGCCCCCATCGGGACGAGTGTGACCTCCTCCACCGGTTCGCCGCTGCGCGCCGGGGAGTCCTGGAGCGGGGCGACGACATGCTCGTCGTCCGCCGTCCACTCCGGGATGCGGCGGGCCTTCGCGGTGATCGTCAGCGGGGTGCCGTCGAGCGTGAAGGGGTTGCCGTCCCGGACGCGCCGGACCGTGCGGGGGCGCAGGGAGGCGGCCGGATTCGCCGCGTCCAGGACGAGTCCGTAGTTCCACGGGCCGGCGGCGTGGACCGCGTACTCCGGGAACCGGTCGGTGCCGCCGATGCGCTCGTACGTCTCCCCGATGCGCAGGGAGTACGTGAGCGGGCCGCGGTCCACGCTGACGGAGCCGCGGTTGTGCTCCCAGGTGCGGACGGTGGTCCGCTGCGGGAAGCGCAGGGTGACCCGGTCGCCGTCGGCCCAGGTGCGGTCGATCCGGGTGAAGGCGGGGCCGGCCGGTGCGTCCACGCGCCGCCCGTTCACCGCGATCTCCGGGGAGCCGCACCAGGCGGGGATGCGCAGGACGAGCGGGAAGCCCAGCCGCTTCGGTGTCTTCAGGGTCAGGGTGACCGTGTCGGTGAAGGGGTAGCCGGTCTCCTCGGTGAAGGTGACCTCGGTGCCGTCGGCGACCTTCGCGGTCACCTCGCAGGCGGCGTACATCGCGGCGGCGAGACCCCCGTCCGGGGTGGCGAGCCACAGCTCCTCGGTGAAGTACGGCCAGCCCATGCCGTAGTTGTGCGGGCAGCAGCGGTACTGGTCGACACCGGGCAGGAACGCCTGCATGGCGAAGCCGTTCTGGAACTGGCGCTCCGACTTGGCCACGTTGTCCAGGTCGACGCTGTTGGCGCTGGTGATGTAGTGGACCGCCTTGCCCGAGGGGTCCAGCGAGGCGGGCAGCGAGTTGAACGCCAGCTCCTCGCAGCGGTCGGCCCACAGCGGGTCGCCGGTGATCCGGGTCAGCAGCTGGTGGCTGGCCATGAACTCGACGATGCCGCAGGTCTCGAAGCCCTGCCGGGGGTCGCCGTGCCCGGGGCGCGCGTTCTCGTCCCCGGCGAAGCCGCCGCCGGGGAACTGCCCGTACTGGTCCATGGCCCTGCCGTACGTCCCGTACGTGTCGCGGGTGTCCTGGGCCGAACCGCTGCGCAGTGCGTACTGGGCGGGCTCCCGGAAGCCCTGGGCGATGTTCACGTTGTGCGGGTTGACCAGGTTGTCGCCCCAGTCGGCGCCGTACGTGTGGATCTTGTCGGCGAGGTCCAGCAGGAAGGTGTCGCCGGTGCGGTTGAACAGCCAGAACACGCTGTCCAGCCCGTCGCCCCAGCGCAGGGCGATCCAGCTGGTGTCGAAGGCGCCGGGGCCCTGGGTGTTCATGTACCGGAAGAACCGGCTCAGGAAGGGGATGACCCGGGCGTCACCGGAGTACTCCTGCCAGGAGCGCAGGGCCTGCACCAGCGGCAGGAACGGCCAGAAGTCCGGGCCGCCGTTCAGCGAGGTGCGCAGCGCCTTCGGGCCGAAGAACCCGTCGGCCTGCTGGGTGGCGAGGATCGCGTCGAACCAGCGGCGCACCGACGCGAGCGCCTGTGCGTCGCCGGTGACGATCGCCAGGTCGGTGTAGCCGCGCAGCCAGTACGGGACCTCCTCCCAGCCGCCGAGTTCGGGGCGGACCCAGCCGGTGGCCGTGAAGTCCAGGAAGTGCGAGAACTCCTCGTAGCGGCCGCACAACCCGTCGAGCTGGAGCTTCAGCTGTCCGGCGAGCCAGCCCCGCGCGGTGACCCGGCCGGGCGGGAGCTTCAGGAAGGCGGTCGGGTGCAGGGGAGCGGCGTTGGGGGAGTAGTGGCCGCCGCGGGCCGGTCGCACCCGGTGCCCGGCGGCGGTCGCGGTGGAGGACCAGCGGCCGGCCGCCGTGGTGGCGGCGACGGTGGCGAGGGCGCCGGTCATGAGTTGTCTGCGGTTCAGGGGCATGGGGGAGGGCTCCTGCTCTGCCGGACATGGGGGCTCCGGCTCAAGGAAGGCACATCAGACAAGGGGGGCCGCCACGGCGCAGCGGTCCGGACCGGCTGCGCGCACGACGAAGGGCGCCGTCGCGATCCGGGGAGGGCGAGGCACTTTCTCTGCAACGTTGGAAAATGGGGTTCCGGCGGTATGACAGCACGCCGTCAAGCGGCTGTCCAGGGGTCCGGCAGCAACCCGTGGGCCCGGGTGGCCCGGGCGGGCCGGGCGGCTCCGACACATTTTGGAAACGCATCGACAACGCTCTTGCCGCCCGCGCCGCACCGCCTATATAACGTTGTAAACCGAGCCGCCGAGAGGCCGCGCAGGCTCTCACGACCGCAGTTCGAGCAGCTAGGGGCCGTCTCCTAGCGGGGCCGTGAGTGCAGTGACATCAGCCGCCGTGCAGCGGCCGATGCGTCGTCCAGCCATGACCGACCGCACGCCTTTCGGCGTGCCGTCATCCCGCCAAGGAGCTCCAGCGCATGATGATCCAGCGCCGATCCCGTACCCTCGCCGTGGCCTGCGTCCTCGCCGCCACCGCCACGCTGGCCGCCACCGGCTGCTCCAAGTCGGAGACCTCGGACTCCGCCAACGCGGACAGCAGCCAGGGCGCCCAGGCGGCCAAGACCCCCGAGTCGTCGTCCGGTTCCGGCTGCTCGCTGCAGGCGTACGGGGCGCCGAAGCTCGACCTGAAGAACGCGGTGGTCGGCTTCTCCCAGTCGGAGAAGGAGGCCAACCCCTTCCGCATCGCCGAGACCCAGTCCATCAAGGACGAGGCCAAGAAGGTCGGCGTCAAGAAGCTGCTCACCACCAACGCCCAGTCGCAGCTGTCCAAGCAGATCAGCGACATCCAGGACATGCTGTCCCAGGGCGCGCAGTTCCTCATCGTCGCCCCGCTCAACTCGGACGGTCTGGAGCCGGCGCTGAAGGCCGCCGCCGCCAAGAAGGTCCCGGTCCTCACCGTCGACCGCAAGCTCAACTCCACCGCCTGCAAGGACTACGTGGCCTTCCTGGGCTCCGACTTCGTGGAGCAGGGCAAGCGCGCCGCGGACGCGATGATCAAGTCGACCGGCGGCAAGGGCAAGGTCGCCATCCTCCTCGGCTCGTCGGGCAACAACGTCACCACCGACCGCACCAAGGGCTTCGTCGACCAGCTCAAGGCCAAGGCCCCCGACATGGAGATCGTCGCCCAGCAGACCGGCGAGTTCGCCCGTGACAAGGGCCAGCAGGTCATGGAGCAGCTCATCCAGTCCAAGCCGGACATCACCGCCGTCTACGCGGAGAACGACGAGATGGGCCTCGGCGCCGTCACCGCGCTGAAGGCCGCCGGCAAGAAGCCCGGCAAGGACGTCAAGGTCGTCTCCGTCGACGGCACCCGCAACGCCGTACAGGCCATCGTCAACGGCGACTACAACGCCGTCATCGAGTCCAACCCGCGCTTCGGCCCGCTGGCCTTCGCGACCGCCCAGAAGTTCTACGGCGGCGAGGAGATCCCGGAGAACGTCATCATCACCGACCGCGCCTACGACGAGGCCAACGCCAAGGACTCGCTCGGCGGCGCGTTCTGATCCGACCCGGCCCCACCTGCCCGTAACGGCGTGTCCCGGACACGCCCCGGCACCACCGGGCGCCGGCCCGCCGGCCGCGTACCGGCCCCGTCGGTCCACCCGCCGCCGTGACGCTCCCACCCGTCACGGCGGCCACCGGGCCCACCCCCTTGGAAGAGCGGAAGGCCAAGACCAGCCATGGCACCACCCGAAGCAGTACCGCAGCCGCCGGAGCCGGCCGCCGACGTGAAGGAGCCCACCGCGCCCGCCGCCGTGAAGGAGGCCGGCCAGGCGCCGGCCGTCCTGGAGGCCCGCTCGGTGAGCAAGCGGTTCCCGGGCGTCGTCGCCCTCGACGGCGTCTCCTTCTCCCTGCGCGCCGGCGAGACCCACGCCCTGGTGGGGGAGAACGGAGCCGGGAAGTCCACCCTCATCAAGGTGCTGACCGGCGTCTACCGGCCCGACGAGGGCGAACTGCGGCTGGCCGGCCAACAGATCGCCTTCGCCCGGCCGTTCGAGGCCCAGCAGGCCGGCATCTCCACGATCTACCAGGAGGTGAACCTCGTCCCGCTGATGAGCGTGGCGCGCAACATCTTCCTCGGACGTGAGCCGAAGAACCGTTTCGGCCTGATCGACTTCGCCCGGATGCACCGCGAGACCACCGAACTCCTCGACGGCTTCGGTGTCCGCGTCGACCCCAGGCGCCCCCTGCACACCCTGGGCATCGGCACCCAGCAGATGGTCGCGCTGGCCCGTGCCGTCTCCGTCAACGCCCAGGTCGTCATCATGGACGAACCCACCTCCTCGCTGGAGCCGCGCGAGGTCGAGACCCTCTTCCGGGTCATCGAGGACCTGCGCGGACGCGGCATCGCCGTGCTCTACGTCAGCCACCGCATGGACGAGCTCTACCGGATCTGCGACCGCGTCACCGTCCTGCGCGACGGCCACCACATCCACACCGGCGACCTCGCCGACCTCGACCGGATGCAGCTCGTCTCGATGATGCTCGGCCGCGACATGGCCGAGGTGCGCCGCGAGGGGCTCACCAACTTCGACTCCGAGGGCCACGAGGTGGCGCGCACCCCCGTCCTCACCGCGACCGGTCTCTCCCGCGACCACCAACTGCACGACGTATCCCTGGAACTGTACGCGGGCGAGGTCATGGGACTCGGCGGCCTCCTCGGCTCCGGGCGCAGCGAGACCGCGAAGGCCCTGTCCGGTGCGCTGGGCCTGGACTCCGGCGAGGTGAGAATCGGCGGACGCACCCTGCGCCGGCTCACCTCCGCGGCCGCCATCCGCTCCGGCATCAGCCTGCTGCCCGAGGACCGCAAGGCCGAGGGCATCGTGCCCGGCCTCTCGGTCCGCGAGAACATCGTGCTGGCCGCGATGCCCCGCCTCTCCCGCGCCGGCATCGTCTCCCGCGCCAAGCAGGACCGCATTGTCGACATCTTCATGAAGCGACTGCGGATCAAGGCCGCGAGCCCCGAGCAGAAGGTCGGCGAACTCTCCGGCGGCAACCAGCAGAAGGTCCTGCTCGCCCGCTGGCTCTGCCTGGAGCCCAAGGTCCTGCTGCTGGACGAACCCACCCGCGGCATCGACGTCGGCGCCAAGGCCGAGGTCCAGAGCCTCATCGACGACCTCGCCCGCGAGGGCCTCGCCGTCCTGCTCATCTCCTCCGACATCGAGGAACTGATCGAGGGCGCCGACCGCATCGTCGTCCTGCGCGGCGGCGCGGTCGCGGGCGAACTGGCGGGCGACGAGGTGACCGAGAGCCACCTGCTCGAAGTGCTCGCCGACCATTCACCGGCACCCGTGGACAAGGCGCCGGCCGCCAAGGAGGACCCCCGATGACCCAGGCCGCAGTCTCCACCCCCGCAGCCCGGCCGCTGGCCCGGTTGCGCGACCCCGCCTGGTACCAGGAGTACGGCGTCTACCTCGCCGTCGCGGTCGTCCTGCTCTTCAACGCCCTGTTCACCGAGCACTTCATGACCGTGGACAACCTCCGCACCCAGCTCGTCCAGGTCGCCCCCATCGTCATCGTCGCCCTCGGCATGGCGCTCGTCATCGGCACCGAGGGCGTCGACCTCTCCGTCGGCTCGACCATGGCCCTGGCCGCCGCGCTGCTGCCCCTCTACCTCGGCTACGGACTGGTGCCCGCCCTCGTCATGGCGCTGCTGGCCGGAGCCCTCGTCGGCGCGGTCAACGGCACCCTGGTCTCACTCGTCGGCCTCCAGCCGATCGTCGCCACCCTCGCCCTGTTCGTCGGCGGCCGCGGCCTCGCCCTGGTCATGGCGGACAGCCAGCTCAAGCAGATCGTCAACCCCGACCTGCTGTCCCTGGGCACCGGCTCCTTCCTCGGCATCCCGCTGGTCGTCCTCATCGCCGCCCTCCTCGCCGGCGCCGTGGCCTTCCTCGTCACGCGCACCACCTTCGGCCGCCAGGTCGTCGCCATCGGCGGCAACCGGTCCGCCGCAGCCCTGGCGGGTCTCCCCGTACGGCGGGTGCTCATCGGTGTGTACATGCTCTGCGGGGTGCTGGCCGCACTCGCGGGCATCCTGGCCACCGCCCGGCTCACCGCCAGCGACCCCTCCTCGCTCGGCACCCTCATGGAACTCTCCGCCATCACGGCGGTCGTGGTGGGCGGCACCCCGCTCAACGGCGGCTCCATCCGGGTTCTCGGCACCGTCGCCGGCGCCCTGCTGATGCAGCTGCTGCGCGCCACCCTCATCAAGCACGACCTGCCCGACTCCACCGCACAGATCGCCCAGGCGGCCATCATCATCGCCGCCGTCTACGTCGCCCGGGAGCGTCGGTCCCGATGAACGAAACCTCACCTGCCCCGGTGGCCTCCGCACCGGCACCGCGCAAGACCCCCGCGACGGGCGGCGGCAAGCCCGCCACCACGGCCGGAGCGCCGGCCGCGACCGGCCGGCGGATCGCCGAACTCCTGCAACGCCAGGGCGTCCTGGTCGTCCTGCTCACCGTCGTGATCGTCGCGTCCTTCATCTACCCGTCGTTCCACACCCTGGACAACGCCCGCGGAGTGACCGTCCAGGCATCCTTCCTGGCCGTGGTCGCGCTCGGGATGACCATGGTCATCATCACCGGCGGCATCGACCTGTCCGTCGGCTCCGTCTTCGCACTCGGCGGGGTGCTCGCCGCCTGGGCCTCCCAATGGGGCTTCCTGCCCGCCCTGTTGACGCCGCTCGTGGTGTGCGGTGCGATCGGCCTGCTCAACGGATTCCTCGTGGCACGCGCCGGAATGGCGCCGTTCATCGTCACCCTCGCCACGCTGCTGGGCGCGCGCGGTCTGCTCCTCGCGATCACCGACGAGGGCGCCACCACCTACCTGGTGCCCAAGGACTCCGCCTTCGCCGAACTCGGCCAGGGCAGCATCTGGGGCTTCGGCTATCCGATCCTGGTCGCCCTCGCGCTCTTCGGCGCCGGTGGGCTCCTCCTGCAGCGCACCTCGTTCGGGCAGACGATCTTCGCCGTCGGCGGCAGCAGCGACGCGGCCACGCTGATGGGGCTGCCCGTCGCCCGGACCAAGATGCTCGTCTACACGCTCAGCGGACTGCTGGCCGGCCTCGCCGGTGCGCTCAACGCCGCCCGGCTCTCCTCCGGGGTCACCATCCTCGGCGTGGGCATGGAACTCGACGCCATCTCCGCCGTCGTCATCGGCGGCACCCTCCTCATCGGCGGCGCCGGCTCGATCAGCGGCACCCTCTGGGGCGTCCTGCTGCTCCAGGTCATCCAGAACCTGATCAACCAGATCGGCACGCTGAACTCCTCGTACCAGTCGGTCGTCAGTGGCGGGTTCCTTATCGTTGTCGTCGTGGCCCAGCGCTATCTGGCGCGCAGTCGCAGAACCACCTGAACCGGTGCCGGGGCCGTCGCGGCCCCGGCACCGTTCGAGCCGATCGAGCCGAACCGGCGCAGCCGGGCCACCGCGCCTCACCGCGCGACAAGTCGATTCAGGGAGTGCCGTGGGCGTCAGCCTCAAGGACGTTGCGCAACGGGCGGGCGTGTCCATCAAGACCGTGTCCAACGTGGTGAACAACTATCAGCACGTCACACCGAAGATGCGCGCCAAGGTGCAGCAGGCCATCGACGAGCTCGGCTACCGGCCGAACCTCACCGCCCGCCACCTTCGCAAGGGCCGCACCGGGATCATCGCGCTCGCCGTCCCCGAGTTCGGCAACCCGTACTTCGCCGAGCTGGCAGGCGCGGTCGTCGACGCGGCCGCCCGGCACGACTACACCGTGCTGGTCGACCACACCGGCGGACTGCGCGAGAAGGAGCTCCTGGTCAGCCAGGGCTTCCGGTCCCACGTCATCGACGGACTCATCCTCAGCCCGATCCACCTGGAGACCGAGGACCTGACGGCGCGCGCCGACACCGCGCCCCTGGTCCTGCTCGGCGAGCGCGAGTACGAGGCCCCGTACGACCACATCGCGATCGACAACGTCGCGGCCGCGCGCGAGGCCGTGCGCCACCTCGTCGAACTCGGCCACCGCAGGATCGCCTTCCTCGGCTCGCGCACCGGCCGCGAACGCCAGCCCGCCCACCTTCGGCTGCGCGGCTGGCGCGAGGAGCTGGCCGCCGCCGGCGTCGAGCCCGACGAGTCGCTCGTCGTCGTCACCGACGGCTACGGCCGCGAGGACGGCGCCTCCGCCATGGCCGCGCTCCTGGACCGGGGGGAGCGGCCCGACGCCGTGTTCGCGTACAACGACCTCATCGCCATCGGCGCCATGCGCACCCTCTCCGAGCGCGGCCTGCGCATCCCCGAGGACGTCGCCGTCGTCGGTTTCGACGACATCGAGGAGAGCCTCTACGGGGCCACCACGCTGACCACCGTGGCGCCCGACAAGGAGGCCATCGCCCGGCTCGCCGTCGACAGCCTCGTCGAGCGCCTCTCCGGCGACCGGGTGAGCGAACCCCGGCGGCCCCGGCCCGGCTACCGGCTCGTCATCCGCGAATCCACCGTTCGCCGGCCCGCCGCCGGCCGGGCCGCACCGTAAACGCCGCTCCAACTTGCCGCGACCTCTGGTGAGTTGGGCATACGCGCCCCGGTCCCCCCGTCCGGCCACCCCGGCCGTCCGATCGCCCCAAGGATCCCTGATGCCTCGCCCCACCGTGAACCGCAAACCGTTCGGCGCCCATGGGCCCGCGGACGTCGACGTCTGGACGCTCGACTCCGGCACCGGAGTCCGCGCCGAGATCCTCACCTACGGCGGCATCCTGCACCGTCTCACCGTGCCCGACACCGCCGGCACCCCGGAATCCGTCGTGCGCTCGCTGCCCGCCCTGGACGACTACACGGGGAAGAACCCCTTCATCGGCGCCCTCGTCGGCCGCTACGCCAACCGCATCGCGCACGGCACGTTCACCCTCGACGGCACGGAGCACCGGATCCCCGCCACCGACCGGGGCCACGCCCTGCACGGCGGCCCCGACGGCTTCCACACCCGCGTCTGGCAGGCCGAGGGCGACGCCGGCGAGGAGGCCGCCACCCTGCGGCTCACCCTGCACAGCCCCGACGGCGACATGGGCTTCCCCGGCGCGCTGGACGTCACCGTCACCTACACTCTCGACGCGGCCGGCACCCTCGCGCTCGACTACGCGGCGACCACCGACCGCACCACCGTCGTCAGCCTCACCAACCACGCCTACTTCGACCTGGCCGCCCGGGGCGACATCCTCGGGCACACCCTCCAGGTGGACGCGGAACGCTATCTGCCCGTGGACGAGGACGGCATCCCCGAGGGCCCGGCCGCACCCGTCGCAGGCACCCCGTTCGACCTCACCGCACCGCAGACCCTCGCGGAACGCGTCACGCTTCCGCACGAACAACTGCGCCGGGCAGGCGGCTTCGACCACTGCTGGGTCCTTCGCGGCCCGGACACGCCCGCCGGACTGCGCCGCGCCGCCCGCCTCACCGCACCCGGCGCCGCGCGGGCCATGGAGGTGTGGACCACCGAGCCCGGCATCCAGGTCTACACCGCCAACCAGCTGGACGGCACCCTGGCAAGCGCCGACGGCGGCCGCCACGACCGGCACAGCGCCGTCTGCCTGGAGACCCAGCACCTGCCCGACTCGCCCAACCGCCCGGACCACCCCAGCACCGTCCTGCGCCCGGGCGAGGAGTTCCGCAGCCGCACCGAGTTCCGCTTCCCGCATCTGACGGCCCTGCGCGGGTGAGGTGGTGCGGGTCCGTCAGGTGACCTTGCGTCCCTCGGCCATGGCGGCCACCGCCCTGCGCAGGCGCGCTTCCCTGACCTCGGGTGTCGACGCCGTCATGAGACGCAGGAGCACCAGGTACCGGTCGGACCTGCCGAGCCGTTCGAAGAAGTCCCCGGCCGCCTCGTCGGCCGCCAGCGCGGCGGCGAGGTCGGCGGGGACGGTGGCCAGACTCTGCGAGGGGTACGCCGCCTCCCACCGCCCGTCCGCCCGGGCCGCCTCGACCTCGGCGAGTCCCGGCTCCCGCATGCGCCCGGCCGCGACGAGCGCCTCCACCTTCTCCACGTTGACCAGCGACCAGACACTGCGTGGCCGGCGGGGCGTGATCCGCTGGAGGTAGTACGTCTCGTCGCAGGACCTGCGCTGCCCGGTGATCCAGCCGTAGCAGAGGACGGCGTCGGTGTACTCGTCGGCCGTCACCGACGCCGCGCCCGAATTCCGCTTGGCGACCTTCAGCCAGAGGCCCGGCCGGTCGGCGTGGTGTTCCTCCAGCCACGCTTCGAGGTCTGCGGCGCACGCGAAGGGCTGGGCGTTCTCCGGGGTGTCGGCCGTGGTCATCCTGCGGTGCCTCCTGCTCGGCACCGGGCCCGCTGCCCGGCGACCACTTCACGCTAGGCCGCCTTTAGGACAGCTGCTGACCGCTACACCAAATTACGATGAGCCTCGTATTATGGGAGCCCCGGACGAGCGACGATACGGAGAGCCACCGTGACCCCTGTCAGCACCGTGGCCCCGGCAGCGGGCGCGCGCACCCTGGCCCACCCCGCGCGCGAGGAGATCCGGCTCGAAGCGGTCCTGCACGCCCTCTCGGACCCGGTGCGGCTGTCCGTCGTCCGGGAACTGGCGGCGGCCGAGGACGAGCTCACCTGCTCCTGCTTCGACCTGCCGGTGACCAAGTCCACCACCACGCACCACTTCCGGGTGCTCCGCGAGAGCGGCATCGTCCGGCAGACCTACCGGGGCACCGCCAAGATGAACGGGCTCAGGCGCGACGACCTGGAGGCGCTGTTCCCCGGGCTGCTCTCCGGCATCCTCGAAGCGGCGGCCCGCCAGGCCGGCCGCCTCGGCGAGGGTTGAGCGGGCCCGGCCCGGTTCCCGCCCTCGCGGCTGCGCGCGTGCGCGAACCGGTACCGCTATTCGCCTATGACCAAGCCACGCACCCGCGGCTCCGCGCGTGCGCGAACCGGTAATTCATTGACCGATCAGCCGTGACGGGACATGCTGTAGCCCCGCCCGGCCCGCCGTCACCCATACGCGGCCCCATGGGGTCCGTGCGCGGCCGGTGCCGGCCCGAGTGCCGTGCCCGGTTCCGGCGACGCAGGGGATCGCCGGAGCCGGCACGCCTCAGGCGGCGGACCTGGGGTTGCCCTTGGTGGCGGCGGCCCACTCGACCAGCAGACGCTGGTACTCCTCCTCGTCCTCCGGGGACAGGTGGCCGCCCGAACGCCGCCACAGGTCGCGAATGTCTTCATTCACCACTGCGGAGGGGCGTACGGAACTGGACGGGCACGGAGTCGGGGACATACCTACCAGGCTAAGGCCCCGATGTGACAATCCGACCCATTGCACGTCAGGGACATCTCTCACATCTCTGTCAGGCAACCATCGCGGCAAGTCCGAGCTCCCGCAGTCCGTCCGGCCGCTCATCCACCGGCGCATGCCGCACGAATCGCACCTCGCAGCCCAGCGCGGCCGCCCCGCCGTCGGCCACACGGTCGTCGCCGACCATCACCACATCCGTCGGGTGCTGTCCCAGAAGTGTGCAGGCCGTGTGGAAGAGACGTGCGTCCGGCTTCTGGACGCCGTGCTCGAAGGAGAGGACGTACGCGTCCACGTACGGGTCCAGGCCGTGCGCCCGGAACACCGGCCGCAGGTCCCAGCCGATGTTGCTGACGACCCCGATCCCGGCCCCGGCCTCACGCAGCCCGGCCAGCACCTCCGCCGCGTCCGGGTAGGGGCGCCAGGCGTCCGGGGACAGATGGCGGTCGTACAGGGTGTCGTACAGCCCCGGGTCCGGCAGGGCGACCTGGCGGGCCAGCCCGGTGTACACCGCGCGGTGCAGCTCCGCGCTCTCGTCGCGGTGCGTCCAGCCGTCCGCCAGCTCCTCGGGCATCCGCTGCGGATTGGGGCCACCCGGCAGCGCGCCGGACACCTCCAGCTCCGTCGCGTACCGCTCGAAGTCCGCCTCGTCCACGCTCACCCCCCGCTCGGCGAGGGCCCCGGCGAGCCAGGAACGGACGGATTCGATCCGGAACAGCGTCCCGGAGAAGTCGAAGAGCACACCCTTGACCGGCATGGCACCGATCCTCGCCGACGGGGTGGGGGCGGGCAAGAGCGCCTGTTCAGGCTGCCCGGCCAGTGCGGCCGTGGGCCGCGTACCGCTCGTAGCCGCAGACCGCGAAGGCGGCCAGCGCCGCGCCCAGGAGCCATCCGCCCAGCACGTCCGACGGCCAGTGCACGCCCAGGTACAGCCGGGTCAGGCCGACCCCGGGCACCGATACGGCCGCCGCGCCCAGGGCCGCCCGACGGAGCCGGCGCCGGGCGCCGGAACGGCGCAGCACCCACAGCAGCAGACCGCAGCTCACCGTCGCCGTCATCGCGTGCCCCGACGGGTACGCCGCGTACGAGGCGGAGTCCACCGGGTCGGGCCACCGGGGCCGGTCCCGGCCGACGGCCGCCTTGATCCCCTGCTGGAGGAGCGCGGAGACCACGGCCGTCGCCGCGACCCAGACCGCGAGCGGCCGGGCACCGCGCCACCACAGGGCCACCACCGCGACGGCGATCAGGGCGCGCATCGTCCACGGGTCCCACAGCCAGTCCGTCAGCAGCCGGTTGACGTGGACGAGACCGGGTTCGGCCACCGCCCGCCGGTGCAGCGCGTCCGCGACCGAGCGGTCCAGGTCCGTCAGCGGCTGCCACCGCGCGACGACCAGGGCCGTCACCGCCCCGGCGAGCACCGCGCAGACGGCCCCCGCGCGCGCGAGAGGCCAAGAGGCGCGGGCGTGGTCCACGAAGGAGCGCGGGGACACGTGCATGGCACGATCCTCGCCGAAGCCCGCGGCCTCGGCCCATTCCAGCGCGCCGGACGACAGCCGGACCACCCCATCGGGGAACGCGCCCGGCACCCGGAGTACCGGGCACCGCCGCCCCGCTTCACTTCAGCGCGCTGAGCCCCGGTACGAACGCGACCACGAGTGGCACCGCGGGAACGAGCGTCGCCGCGGCGGTCAACCGCAGCCGGCGGGCGGCCGTGAGCCGCCCCGCCGGGGCCAGCAGCCGGTTCACCCGCAGCGGCAGCTCCGCGTCCGCGGCCGGGCAGGGGCCGAACACGCCCCGGTCCTCGTTGAGTTCGACCAGGGCCAGCGCGATCGTCAGGCGGCCGAAGCGCCGCGAGGCCACGTCGTCGGCCGCCAGCTCGACCAGCCGGTGCATCTCGCCCCGGAACGCCGCGAACACCGGAACCTGCGGGAACCCCGAGGCCAGCGCCTCCGAGCAGTTGAGCAGCCAGTCGTGCCGCGCCTGCGCGTGGCCCTGCTCATGGGCCAGGACCGCGTCCAGCTGCCGGCCCTTCAGCCGCCCGAGCGCGGCCGTGGTGATGACGAGTCGGGGCGCGGCCCCCGGCAGCCACCAGGCGTCCGGGCGCTCGCCCTCAAGGACGACGAGGCGTCCGCTCCCGGGCTCCTCGCCGGGCATGAGCGGGGCGCGCACCAGGAGTTCGGCCCGCCGCTGTTTGCGCCGCAGGTGCGCGCGGTGGATCTCGCGGGCCAGCATGGCGGCCGTCCACACCCCGCCGGCGGCCAGCAGTACCGCCATCACCGCCGACCACGGGCCGTAGTCCGCGAGTGCGTACGCCTCGACCACGGCGTGCGGCGCGGGCGCGAAGACGTGGCCGCGTACCGCCTGCCACGCCGCGGCGGCGCTGAACGTCATGGCCAGCCCGAACGACAGCAGCACCGCGACCACCACGCAC
Organism: Streptomyces sp. A1277; assembly: GCF_004795015.1. Lineage (GTDB taxonomy): Bacteria > Actinomycetota > Actinomycetes > Streptomycetales > Streptomycetaceae > Streptomyces. Next base: position 84,940 of record NZ_SSBI01000031.1, read on the forward strand.
TGCCAGACCCACAGCGCCACCACGGGCTCGCGCTCGGGCCACTCGGCCCGCGCCATCAGGCGCGGGGTCACGACGGCGGCCAGTGCACCGAGCAGCAGCAGCGCTAGGGAGACCCACATGGCGTCAGCCTATGAGGGGCGCGCCAGACACGGGTATGGCTGCGCGCGCCAAGTGACGCACACCACGGACGCCCGCCGCCCCGTCTCACAGGGTGAGAAGCATCGCGAACATTGCTATGCCCATGGTCAGCCGGCAAGCCAGCGCCAGCTCCGGCCGCGCCCCCCATCCCGTCACCACCGGCCCGCCGCCCCTGCCCCCGGAGGCCGTGGCCGCCACGGGTATGAGCCGGGCGCCCGAGCGCAGCACGTACACGGCGTAGTAGGCGAGGAGCAGCCCGGTCAGCACCGGTATGCCGCCCGCCGCGGCCATGCTGTGCGCGCCCATCGCGTGCGTGCCGTGCCCCGAGCCGCCCGCCCGGGCCATCACCACGGCCATGTAGACCATCGCCGAAGAGCCGACCACATGGTGCAGGTGGTGGCCGCTGCGCCGGGAGAACCACAGGGCGCGCAGGGCCGCGACGCCGAACAGCGCCGCGTACACGCCCCATCCCCAGGTGGGCGGGGCGACGGCGGCGGCCGGTATCGCCATCGCGGCCATCCCGAAGCCCATCAGCGCCTCCGCCCGCGCGGTCCTGCGCTCCTGCGCACTGCCCGTACGGGTGCGCAGCAGGCAGTAGGCGCCCGTCACCGCGCACAACGCCATCAGCAGCCATCCGGACATCGCCGGTCCGTGCACAGCGGCCCTCCCCCCGGGCGAAACGACATCGCCATCAACCAGTCGATACCCGGGGCTGGTGGCCCGTACGCGGCGCACTGGGGTACAGGGGGAGCGCGCGGCGGGGGTGACTTTGCGATGCGCCTGGTGCAAGCGCCCCTCGCGCCGCCCCGGCACGCCCCGTAGAAACCGTCCGGAGCCCGGACGGGGTACCGGGAGTTACCCTTCTGCGGCACCGCCCTTGCACAGAAACCGGAGAAGCCCCGCCATGGACACCGCCCCGCCCCGGGAATCGGGAGAACTGACCTTCCGCGACGCCACCGAAGCGGACATACCCGCGCTCGTGGAGCTGATCGAGTCGGCGTACCGCGGCGACAGCAGCCGCGCCGGATGGACCACCGAGGCGGACATCCTGCAGGGGCAGCGCACCGACTCTCAGGGGGTGCGCGAGGTGGTGGAGAGCCCCGGCAGCCGGCTGCTCGTGGTGGAGCGCGACGGCGCCCCGATTGCCTGCTGCCAGCTCGAACACCGGGGCGAGGCCGCCTACTTCGGCATGTTCGCCGTGCGTCCCGGGCTCCAGGGCGCCGGCCTCGGCAAGGTGATCATCGCCGAGGCCGAGCGTACCGTGCGGGAGAGCTGGGGAGTGCGGGAGATGCACATGACCGTGATCTCCGTACGCGAGGAGCTCATCGCCTGGTACGAGCGCCGCGGCTACCGCCGTACGGGCAAGCTGACCCCGTTCCCGTACGGCGACGAGCGCTTCGGCATCCCGCAGCGCGACGACCTCGCCTTCGAACTGCTCGTCAAGGAGCTGCCGCAGCAGACCTGACGCGGGGGCCCGCGGAAGGCCGGGTGCTACGCGGTGACGCCGCCGGCGCGGCGGATCTCGGGGTAGTCCGTGGTCGCGCCGTCGAGCCCGAGCCCGCGGGCCAGCCGCAGCTGGTCCTGTGTGTTGACCGTCCAGCCCACCACCGTCAGCCCCTCGGCGTGGGCCTTCTCCACCAGCTCCAGGGTGATGCGCCGGATGTTCAGCACGAGCCGGGTCGCCCCCACCGCCTTCGCGCGGTCCACCACGTCATTACCCCAACGGCTGGCGACGAGGGCCGTCCGCACACCCGGAACCAGCTGAGCGATCTCGGCGATCGCCTCGTCGTGGAACGAGATCACCTCGACCCGGCCGACGAGTTCGCGTTCCCGCATGACCCCGGCCAGCGTGCGTGCGGCGGCCACGTCCTTGATCTCCGCCTGGATCGGGGAGCGCACGGCGTCCAGGACCTCTTCGAAGACCGGTACCCGTTCGCTCTGACCCGCGTCCAGCGCGCGCAGCTCGGCGAGGGTCTTCTCCGCGATCGGGCCCGTGCCGTCGGTCGTCCGGTCCACCTCGGCGTCGTGCATGACGGCCAGCGCGCCGTCCTTGCTCAGGTGCAGGTCCAGCTCGATCAGGTCCATCCCGGCCTCTTCGGCGCGGACGAACGAGCGCAGGGTGTTCTCCGGCTCGACGCCCGCCACCCCACGGTGACCGATGGTGAGGAAAGACAAGGCACGCTCTCTTCCGTCGACGCTCTCTTCCCGCGCGCTGCTCCTATCCGCACGGCACGGCGCCATGGCCGCAGTCGGCAGCCTAGTGTCCGGCGGGCAGCGGACGGGGGAGGGGCCGCAGGCCGTGCGGCCAGGGCGATGAGCCCACCGAAGGAGCTGTCGCAGCGCCGTGCGACAGGAAAAACAGCGGTGACCATGAGGGTAGGCAGGATAATTTCCGCAAGCTCCACTTGTTTCGGGGAGTCGCGCACGGATACGGTTGTCGGACGCGAGGTTCTCCCGTGGAGGAAGTGTTATGACGGAAATTCTTGTGCACGACGCCGCACCCGGCGGCATAGCTGCCGCGCCGCGGGTGATCGAGCACCCGGCCTGGCCCGCGCTCAAGAATGCCGTGGAGGAGATCCGACCCTGGCAGTCGAAGGACGGTTCCATCGACTTCGACGCGGAGGGTGCGCCCTCTCCGGCCCTCGCCGAGGCCGCCGTGGCCCGGGTGACCGCCGCGGTCGAGGAGCTCTCCCCGCTCCTGCCGCACGACGCCGCCTACCACCGCGCCCTCGTCACCGACCTGCGCCGCTGGGTGGCCGACGGCTTCGGCGTGCCCGACTTCCTGGACTCACTGCTGGCCTTCCAGCCCGCCAAGGACCGCGCCGACGGGCTCCAGCACCTGGTGGTCTTCGCCATGTACACCCAGAACGGCAACCCCGACCGCAACCTCGAGGCGGTCGTGCTGCGGATGGTCTGGCCCGAGTGGCTCGCCGACCTGGAGGCCACCCGCTACGACAACCCGCTGTTCTGCGGCATCACCTTCGAGGACTTCACCTCCGGCTACGACACCAACTCCGCGGTGCTCTTCCCGGAGACCATCGCCGTGCGCGAGGCCCCCGAGCGCTTCAGCTGGGGCGGCATCTTCTGCGACCGCGAGGCCGCCCGCTTCCGCCGCGTCACCGAGGCATCCGTCGACCTCCTGGGCATCGAGCTGCCCGACGACATCCGCGAGATGGTCAACGACCAGCAGCGCTGCGAGCAGGCATTCGTGCTCTGGGACATGGTCCACGACCGCACCCACAGCCACGGCGACCTGCCGTTCGACCCGTTCATGATCAAGCAGCGCCAGCCGTTCTGGATGTACGGCCTCGAAGAGCTGCGCTGCGACCTCACCGCCTTCAAGGAGGCCGTGAAGCTGGAGGCCGAGGGCAACGCCCACGGCCGCGACGTGCAGTACGCCGTGCTCTTCGACCGGATGTTCCGCTTCCCGGTCACCGGCGAGCGCGTACGCAACTACGACGGCCTCGGCGGCCAGCTCCTCTTCGCCTACCTCCACAAGCACGACGTCGTGCGCTGGACCGACAACACGCTCCGGATCGACTGGGAGCGGGCCCCGCAGGTCACCAACCAGCTGTGCGCCGAGATCGAGAAGCTCTACCGGGACGGCATCGACCGCCCCAAGCTCGTCCACTGGTTCGCGGCGTACGACCTCGTCTCCACCTACCTCGCCCCGCACCCCGGCTCCCGCTGGGCCAAGGGCCCGGACGCGCTCGACCTCTCCCAGCCGCCGCGGAAACTCGTGGACGACGTGCTTCCCGACGAGTTTCCCCTGAGCATGTTCTATGAGGCCCTCTCCAAGAAGCTGAAGAACGTGATCGCCTCGACCAAGGGCATCACCGCCTCGGACGCGGGGAAGGCTGCCGCGTGAGCACAGGCGCCAAGGAGGCGGAGGCCATGAACGGAACAAGCACGGGCGACGCGAGCGGTGCGCTCGAAGGCGCCGTGGTCGCCGTCGCGGGAGCCGCAGGACCGGCCGGCCGGGCGACCCTGCTCAGGCTCGCCGAGGCGGGCGCGGTCGTCGTCGCCGCGGACGCGCACCCCACCAGGCTCGCCGAGGCCGTCGACGCGGCCCGCTACGCCCACGGCGGGGCCACCGTCACCGGCGACACCGTGGATCTGCTCGACCTCGCGGCCACCCGTGAGTGGGCGGCCAAGACGGAGAAGGAGTTCGGCCGGATCGACGGGCTCGTCCACCTCGTGGGCGGCTGGCGCGGCAGCGCGAGCTTCGCGCAGACCGACCCCGCCGACTGGACGCTGCTGGAGAAGTTGCTGATCCGCACGGTCCAGCACACCTCGCTCGCCTTCCACGACGGGCTGCTGCGCAGCGACCGCGGACGCTACCTGCTGACCAGTGCGGCAGGGGCGAGCAAGCCCACCGCGGGCAACGCCGCGTACGCCGCCTCCAAGGCGGCGGCCGAGGCATGGACCCTCGCGCTCGCCGACGCCTTCCGCAAGGCGGGGGGCGAGGACGGCCCCCGCAGCGCGGCTGCGATCCTGGTCGTGAAGGCACTGGTGCACGACGCGATGCGCGCCGAGCGCCCGAATGCGAAGTTCGCGGGCTTCACCGACGTCAAGGAACTGGCCGATGCCATCGCCGGCGTCTGGGACCGGCCCGCCCCGGAAGTGAACGGAAAGCGCCTGTGGCTGACCCCGCAACCCTAAAGACCGACGCGCGTCGCCATCACGACCCGCGGGTGCGCGGTTTCGCCAGTGACAACTACGCGGGGGCCCACCCGGAGGTCCTCGCGGCGCTGGCCCTCGCCAACGGCGGCCACCAGATCGCCTACGGCGAGGACGACTACACCGGCCACCTCCAGCGCGTGATGCACAGCCACTTCGGCCCCACCGCCGAAGCCTTCCCGGTCTTCAACGGAACCGGTGCCAACGTGGTGTCGCTCCAGGCCATGACCGACCGCTGGGGCGCGGTCATCTGTGCCGAGTCCGCCCACATCAACGTGGACGAGGGCGGCGCGCCCGAGCGGGTCGGCGGCCTCAAGCTGCTGACCGTGCCCACCGAGGACGGCAAGCTCACGCCGGAGCTCATCGACCGGCAGGCGTACGGCTGGGACGACGAGCACCGCGCCATGCCGCAGGTCGTCTCGATCACCCAGAACACCGAGCTGGGCACGGTCTACACGCCCGACGAGATCCGCGCCATCTGCGAGCACGCGCACGAGCACGGCATGAAGGTCCACCTCGACGGGGCCCGCATAGCCAACGCATCGGCGTCCCTGGACGTGCCGATGCGCACGTTCACCAACACCGTCGGCGTCGATGTCCTCTCCTTCGGCGGCACGAAGAACGGGGCGGTCTTCGGCGAGGCCGTCGTCGTCCTGAACCCCGACGCCGTGCGCGCCATGAAGCACCTGCGCAAGCTGTCGATGCAGCTCGCCTCCAAGATGCGCTTCGTCTCCGTACAGCTGGAGGCGCTGCTCGCCGGTGACCTGTGGCTGCGCAACGCCCGGCACGCCAACGCCATGGCCCAGCGGCTCGCCGAGGGCGTACGCGGCGTGGACGGCGTGGAGATCCTCCACCCCGTCCAGGCCAACGCCGTCTTCGCCCGGCTGCCGCATGCGGTGAGCGAACGGCTGCAGAAGCGCTTCCGCTTCTACTTCTGGGACGAGCAGGCCGGTGACGTGCGCTGGATGTGCGCCTTCGACACCACCGAGGAGGACGTCGACGGATTCCTCCTCGCGCTCAAGGAGGAGATGGCGGCCGTTTAGGCCGTGCCCGACCTCCGGGGTGCGGACGGACCGTCCGCACCCCGGAGTGACGTTTCCCCGGCGGCCGGGCCCGCCGTCAGCCGCGCTCGCGCACCTCGGCCGGCGTGGGAGCCGTACCGCCCAGGTGCGAGGGCACCCACCACGTGTCGCTCGCGTCCTTCGGACGTACCGGATAGGCCCGCTGAGCCGCCTCCAGCAGCTCCTGCACGCGCTCGCGCAGCCGGCGCGTGATGGCGCCCGCGTACTGGTCCGTGGGGGCCTCCACGGGCTCGCCCACGCGAATGGTCACCGGAATGTGGTTGCGCTTGAAGTTGCGCGGGCGGCCCTTGGTCCACAGCCGCTGCGTGCCCCACAGCGCCATCGGCACCAGCGGAACGCCCGCCTCCTGCGCCAGGCGCGCGGCGCCCGACTTGAAGCTCTTCAGCGTGAAGGACTCCGAGATCGTCGCCTCGGGGAACACTCCGACGATCTCCCCGGAGCGCAGCGAGGCCAGAGCGTGCGCGTACGCGTCCTCGCCCTGCTTGCGGTCGACGGGAATGTGCTTCATGCCGCGCATCAGCGGTCCGGAGACCTTGTGCCGGAAAACTGATTCCTTGGCCATGAAGCGGACCAGTCGCTTCTGCGGGAGCGCCGCGAGCCCACTGAAGATGAAGTCCAGATAACTGATGTGGTTGCTGACCAGAACAGCGCCGCCGGTCTTCGGGATGTGCTCCGAACCCTGAGTGTCGATCTTCAGGTCGAGCGCCTTGAAAAAAGTGCGAGCGGCGCCGATGACCGGCCGATAGACGAGTTCTGCCATCTGGGGAAGACCCTTTCTTCAGCGCCTGCGGAGGATTCTCCCGGCGGAAGTTACGCAGCCGTAGGTTTTCGGCATTGGCCCGATCGTGCCGCATGCGCGACGCGGTGGCCAGTCTCGGCGGGTTCGGGCCGCGAGATTCTCGTCACGTGGGCGACCGGGGAATGTACCGGCGAGCGGGAGTGCTGACCCTCTGCGAAGAGCTCTGACAGGAGGCCGAAGGTGGACGGGCAGGCGCATGCGGACAGGCTGGACGCGGCCCAACTCGGCGCGGAACTGGGGGAGCGGGCCACTCTCGTCCAGTTCTCCACCGCCTTCTGCCAGCCCTGCCGGGCCACCCGGCGCACCCTGGCCGAGGTGGCGGGAATGGTCGAAGGGGTCGCCCATGTGGAGATCGACGCAGAGGCGCATCTCACTCTCGTGCGCGACCTGGAGATCAGCCGGACCCCGACCGTGCTGGTCCTCGACGCCGGGGGCCGGATCGTCCGCCGGGCCGTCGGCCAGCCCCGCACCGCCGACGTCGTCGCCGCACTCGGGAAGGCGATGTGACGGCCCGTGATGCATCTCCCACCTCGTGGGACACCCTTGACTGCACCGGCCGCGCATCGTCACTCTGACGCTATGCCGTCAGAACTCCTGCTCCATGGCCGAGTGCACATCGACCTCGTCCGCACCGCCGGCGCGTGCTGTCCGGATGCCTGAACATCCGCGGCCCCGCACACCTGACGCGCAGAAGGACCTCCCCATGACGGCATCACCCGGGCTCGGCGAGCCCCGCACGGCATCCCCGGATCTCCTGCGCTCGGTCTTCCGGCAGCACGCCGCCGGAGTCGCCGTGATCACCGCGGCCGGTGACCGGCCCGTCGGCTTCACCGCCACCTCGCTCAATTCCGTGGCCGCCGAGCCGCCCCTCGTCTCCTTCGGCGTCGGCACCTCGTCCTCCAGCTGGCCGGTCATCGCCGAGGCCGAGCACGTAGGCGTGCACATACTCGGCGAGCACCAGCAGGAGCTGGCCGCCACCTTCGCCCGCAGCGGCGCCGACCGCTTCGGCCCGTCCACCTTTTGGCGCAGCGGCCCGGAAGGCGTTCCGCTGCTCGACGGGGTGCTGGCGTGGCTGGTCTGCCGGGTCGTGGCCCGGGTTCCGGCGGGGGACCACCGCATCGTGATCGCGCAGGTCGTCGCGGGCGATCCGGCGGGCGGCGGCCGCCCGCTCGTCTATCACCAGGGCAGATTCACGGCTCTGCGAGACTGAGGGCGCCCCGCTGGTTCCCGGACGCCGCGCGTTGGGCAGATCACAGTGCAAAGCGCTTGCTCATTGGGCACACGCTGGGTGTACTGGCGAGTAATATTACGGTCGGAGCGTCGGTCGCCCCGACCGGAAAACGCCCCATCAGGCGCCTATGCTGCGTGCAACAAGGCAGCCCGGAAATGACGATGCAGTAGGAGAGCCGGCGTGAGCTTGAGGATCGTTGTCTGTGTGAAGTACGTGCCCGACGCGACCGGTGACCGGCATTTCGCCGATGACCTGACGTTGGATCGTGAGGATGTCGACGGTCTGCTGTCGGAGCT
>NZ_SSBI01000032.1 GCF_004795015.1 Streptomyces sp. A1277
GCCCGGACTTCTACGACAACCCGAAGTTCCCCGGCAAGCTTCCCGGCGGCTGCGCCGGATACGACTCCGACGCCGCCTGGGGCCGCAACACCGCGGTCCCCGCCTTCGAACGCGGCATGCGCAGGGCCGACGCCGACACCGGGGCGGCCCGCGCCCTGGCCCACGCGGAGGCGACCCGCGCCCCGCTGCACACGGAGACCCCGCTCACCGGCCTCGCCGCCCTCCTCCCGCCCGGCCCGGCGGCCGCCCACGCCCGCGCGCTCCTCGCCCCGCTCACCGCGCCGCTCGCCGAGACCCTGCGCTGCTGGCTCGCCCTGCACGGCAGCTGGGACCGGACGGCGGTGGCCCTGTCCGTCCACCGCAACACCGTCCGCCAACGGATCGCGCGGTGCGGGGAGTTGCTGGGGATGGACCTGGACGCGATGGACGTACGCACGGAGTTGTGGCTGGCGCTGCGGCAGGGGTGAGTGCGGGCAAGGGCCGCACCTGCGCGATCAAGGGGCAGCCCCCTCCCTCACCCCGCGTGCTCAGCATCACCCTGGACAGCGCCGTGACCGCCGGGTAACTTTTAACCAAGGCTGAGCAAGCGCTTAGCCATGTCGGAAAATGGACCGCACCAGAGTCCGGCAGACCGCAGCAGCCGAGATCGCCGATCAGGGAGGCACCCCGTGCGCCGTACGGTATTCAACGAGGACCACGAGGCGTTCCGGGAGACCATCCGCGCCTTCATCGCGGCCGAGGTCGTGCCCGTGTACGACGAGTGGTTCGCCGCGGGGCAGGCGCCGCGCGACTTCTATCTCAAGCTCGCGGAGCTGGGCGTCTTCGGGATCACGGTCGACGAGGAGTACGACGGGGCGGGCATCGACTCGCACAAGTACGAGGCGGTCATCTACGAGGAGACCGCTCGGGCGGGCGTCTCCTTCGGCGGGTCCGGCGTGCACACGCTGCTCGGCCTGCCGTACATCAAGATGCTCGCCACCGGCGAGCAGAAGAAGCGCTGGCTGCCGAAGTTCGTCAGCGGTGAGGAGATGTGGGCCCTCGCGATGACCGAGCCGGGCACCGGGTCGGACGTCGCGGGCATGAAGACCACCGCCAAGCTCTCCGAGGACGGCACGCACTACGTCCTCAACGGCGCCAAGACCTTCATCACCGGCGGTGTGCACGCGGACCGCGTGATCGTCTGCGCCCGGACCTCCGCCCCTCGCGAGGACGACCGCCGCTTCGGCATCTCGCTGTTCGCCGTGGACACCAAGTCCGAGGGCTACTCCGTCGGCCGCAAGCTCGACAAGCTGGGGCTGCGGGTGTCGGACACCGCCGAGCTGGCGTTCGTCGACGTCAAGGTGCCGGCCGAGGACCTGCTCGGCGAGGAGAACAAGGGCTTCGGCTACCTCGGCACCAACCTGGCCTCCGAGCGCTGGGGCATCGCCTTCGGCGCCTACGCGCAGGCCGCGGCCGCCGTGCGGTTCGCCAAGGAGTACGTGCAGGACCGCACCGTCTTCGGCAAGACCGTCGCCTCGTTCCAGAACACCAAGTTCGAGCTGGCCGCCTGCCAGGCCGAGGTCGACGCGGCCCAGGCCGTCGCAGACCGGGCGCTGGAGGCGCTGGACGCCGGTGAGCTGACCGCCGCCGAGGCCGCATCCGCGAAGCTGTTCTGCACCGAGGTCGCGCACCGCGTGATCGACCGCTGCCTCCAGCTGCACGGCGGCTACGGCTTCATGAACGAGTACCCGATCGCCCGCCTCTACGCGGACAACCGGGTCAACCGCATCTACGGCGGCACCAGCGAGGTCATGAAGTCGATCATCGCCAAGTCCATGGGTCTGTAGAGCGGCTACGTTCCCTCCATGAGCACCGCACTCGATTCCCTGCTCGATCTGCTCGACCTGGAGCAGATCGAGCAGGACATCTTCCGGGGCACCAGCCGTTCCGCGCTCGTGCCCCGGGTCTTCGGCGGACAGGTCGCGGCCCAGGCGCTCGTCGCCGCGGGCCGCACCGTCCCCGCCGAGAGGTCCGCCCACTCCCTGCACGCGTACTTCCTGCGCGCGGGCGACCCGGGCGCGCCGATCGTCTACACCGTCGACCGCATCCGCGACGGCCGGTCCTTCACCACCCGGCGGGTCGTCGCCGTCCAGCACGGGCAGCCGATCTTCCACCTCTCCGCCTCGTTCCAGACGTACGAGGACGGGCTTGAGCACCAGGCGGACATGCCGGCCGCGCCCGATCCCGAGACGCTGCCCACGGCCGCCGAGATGCTGCCCCGCTACGCCGACCGGTTCAGCGGCCCCGGGGTCGTGGACCGGCTCATCGAGGCGCGGGCGGCCGTCGATCTGCGGTACGTGGACGAGCCGCCGTTCGGCACGGTCGGTGAGCCGCGCGAGCCGCGCTCGCAGGTGTGGTTCCGCACCAACGGCAAGCTGGCCGACGATCCGCTGCTGCACGTCTGCATGGCCACGTACGTCTCCGACATGACGCTGCTCGACTCCGTCCTCCTCGCCCACGGGCGCGGCGGCTGGGCGGTCGGCGATGTGGTGGGGGCGAGCCTGGACCACGCGATGTGGTTCCACCGGCCCTTCCGGGCCGACGAGTGGCTGCTGTACGACCAGGAGTCGCCGTCCGCGTCCGGCGGGCGCGGGCTCGGCCAGGCCCGCATCCACACCCAGGACGGGCGCCTGGCGATCACCGTCATCCAGGAGGGTGTCGTCCGCGTCCCCCGGTGACCGGTCACCCGGGCCCCCGGCCGCGCGTCGGACATGAGCGGCCCGGCTGCGGACATACTCCCCAGCATGACTGACGCGAAAAGCAGTGGCGGGGGGTCCACGTTCACCGTCGTCGTCGCGGCGCTCGCCAATCTCGGCATCGCCGTGGCGAAGGCGGTCGCCGGGCTGATCAGCGGATCGAGCGCGATGCTCTCCGAGGCGGCCCACTCCGTCGCCGACACCGTCACCGAGGTGCTGCTTCTCACCGCGCTCAAGCGCAGCGAGAAGCCGGCCGACGAGGACCATCCGCTGGGGTACGGCCCCGAGCGGTACGTCTGGGCGCTGCTCGCCTCCGTGGCCACCTTCGTCGGCGGTGCGGTCTTCTCGATCTACGACGGTGTGCACACCCTGCTCGCGGGCGAGGACCTCGGCAGTCCGCTGCTCTCGTACCTGGTGCTCGTCGTCGCCTTCCTGCTGGAGGGGTTCTCGCTGCGGACCGGGCTGAAGCAGGTGCGCGGCGAGGCCGGCCGGCTGGGCGCGCCCGCCAGGCACTACTTCCGGCGCACCCCGGACACCGCCGTCAAGGCCGTGGTGATGGAGGACTCGGCGGCCCTGGTCGGGCTGCTCCTGGCGGCGGGCGGGCTGCTCGGCGGCCAGCTGACGGGCTCCGGGGTCTGGGACGGCATCGCGTCCCTGCTGATCGGGGTGCTGCTGGTGTACGTGGCCTGGGTGCTCGGCCGGTCCAACGCCCAGCTGCTGATCGGCCGGCCGGTGTCGGCGCCGATGCGGGAGGGCATCCGGCAAGAACTGCTCTCGGTGCCGCACGTCATCTCCGTACTGGAGCTGACCACGCTCATCCAGGGGCCGGACGAGACCCTGGTCGCCGCGAAGGTCGACTTCCTGGACACGGTCAGCGCCGAGCAGGTCGAATCGGCCAGCGAGCTGGCCGAGCGGCGGCTGCGGGAGCGGTACGCGTCGATCAAGCGGGTGTACCTGGACCCGACTTCGGGGCGGGAGCAGCGGCGCCGGATCCGGGCCGCCGGAGACGATCCGACGGCCGTGCCCGGCGAGGGGGACGGGGAGCGGGGCCCCTGACCGCTCAGCCGGGCCGAGCTGGAGCAGGTGCCGCCCTCGCGGCTGCGGCGGCGGGTGCGGGTGTTGCTGCGGCAGTGCACCGCGCCACCCACGCCGAGGACGGCCCTCAGAGCAGCCCGGCCGCGTCCAGCAGGTAGTCCGTCATCGGGTCGTAGAAACGCGGGTCCAGGACGTGGTCGTCCAGGGGCACGGCCACCTGGAGGGTGCCCTCGGACTCCCCCAGGAACAGGGCGGGGTCGTTGCAGTCCGCGTACCCGATGGCGTCCAGGCCGCGCTGCGCCGCGCACCCGGCCCAGCCGTGGTCGGCGACGACCAGGTCCGGCAGCGGCCGGCCCTCCCGCTCCAGGCCGTCGAGGATCGCCGCCATCGGGGCCGGGGAGTGGGTGTGCCAGAGGGTGGCCCCGCGCTCCTGGACGGCGACGTCCGCGAACTGGAAGACCATGCCCTCGTCCGCCATAAGCCCGGACGGAATCCGTACGATCTCGCAGCCGGTCGCCCGCAGCGCCGCCGCCGTCTGCCGGTGGACGTCCAGCAGGCCGCCGGGGTGGCCGGTGGCGAACAGGACCCGCTGCGCCCCGTCGGCGGCCTTCCGCAGCCGGGCGGCGGCCCGGTCCAGGGCGGCGACGGTCAGCTCGGGGTCGATGGTGTCCTGCCCGAACCGGTGCTCCGGGTCGTCGCTGACCCCGCACCGCTCGGCCATCACCGCCAGCACGTCCTGCTCGTCGCGCCAGCGGTCGCCCAGTTCGAGACCCAGCCAGTAGTGCCGGTCGCCGTTGGCGAGCCTGCGGTAGTGGGAGAGGTTGTTGTCGCGCGGGGTGGCGACGTCTCCCGCGATGCGCGTGCGGACGAGGTGTTCGACGAGGGCGGCGCGGCTGGGTATCGGCATGGGCCCATTGTGCCGTGGCGTGTGCGCAGCGTGCCCGGCGTCCGGTACCTGGATGTTGGGCGACCGTTCATCCGCCTGTGACCTGGCACTTTCCGCTCCACCCGGCCCCCGGCGTGAAATAGGTCCAGACCACTCACTTTGCGCCAATCCGGTGTTTCATTCCCCGGCGGACGGCAAGTGGTCTATACCTTTGGTGCCAGGGTGGGGCGCCTGATACCGGGACATGCGCAGCCGGGGGGGGCTTTATGACCACGCGTCACTTGCCGCAACCTCCGTCCGATGATGAGCCCTATCGGCACTTCGGGCCGCAGCGCCGCTGGGTACCGATCAGCTCCTCGCTCGCCTTCGTGCTCACGGCGGCGACCATGCTCGCCTTCGCCCTGCGCACCCCGGCCCTCTGGGCCCTTCTCGCGGTGCTCTCCCTGCACGTCCTCGCGCTCGCGCTCTCGTCGGTCGACAGCCTGCGCGCCCGCCGGCTGTCCGCTGGTCCCTGGACGGCCGGCCGTACCACCGGGTGAAGGCGTCCGCGATGGACGCGGCCACCTGGGACGAGGCCCTGAACCGCGGGCAGTTCCTGATCCTGGACGTGGCCATGGGCGGCGCGCCGCCGGCCGCCGACGGTGCCACGCCGGGCCCCGCCACGGAACCCGGGCACCCGAAGCGGGTCGCACGGGTCACCGTGTCGTCCCGGGAGGGGCGCCCCGGGAGGGGCTTCCTAACCCCGCTCCCCCGCCGCCGCGAAGGCGCCCCGGGCGAGGCGGTGCAGCAGGGCGGCCGTCTCGGTGCGGTCCGGCAGGGCGCCGGGGCGCCCGAGGTGCGGGGTGGAGTTCAGCAGGCCGAAGACGGCGTGGACGGCGGCGCGGGCCTCGTGCTCGGGGAGGTCCGGGTAGAGGTCGCGGACGACGGCGACCCAGACCTCGACGTACTGCCGCTGGAGGCGGCGCACCCGCTTGCGTTCGGTGTCTCGCAGGCGGTCCAGCTCGCGGTCGTGCAGGGTGATCAGGGGGCGGTCGTCGAGGGCGAAGTCGATGTGGCCCTCGATGAGCGCGTCCAGCAGGGCCTCGGGCGATCCGTCGCCGGAGGCGGCGTCCTCGGACACCCGGAGCTCCCCGCCGGCCAGCAGCCGTTCGCTGATGCCGACGAGGAGTTCGGCGAGCATCGCGTCCTTGCCGGGGAAGTGCCGGTAGAGGCCGGGTCCGCTGATGCCGACGGCGGCCCCTATCTCGTCGACGCCGACCCCGTGGAAGCCGCGCTCGGCGAAGAGGCGGGCGGCCTCCCGGAGGATCTGCTCGCGCCGGGTGGGAGCCGCGACGCGGGCGGCGGCATGGGTGCTCATGAGCAGCCATTCTAGACAGGCGGGTTAGCGGTCGTTAACCTGTGGACACGTTAACGGTCATTAACACGTCGCGTTGACGCCGATCCACACACTGCGGTACGGGCAAGGGGGCTCGACAGGATGCAGCAGGCACCGGTGCTGGCGAGCGCGGCCGATCCCGCCTCGGGGGCCTGGCAGGCCAACGAGGCGGCGCATCACGCGCTCGCCGACGAGCTGCGCAAGCGGCTCGCCACGGCCAGGCTCGGCGGGGGTGAGAAGGCCCGCGCCCGGCATGTGGCGCGCGGCAAGCTGCTGCCCCGGGAGCGGGTGGACACCCTGCTCGACCCGGGTTCGCCCTTCCTGGAGCTGGCCCCGCTGGCGGCCGATGGGCTGTACGGGGGCGCCGCGCCGGCCGCCGGGGTGATCGCCGGGATCGGCCGGGTCAGCGGCCGGGAGTGCGTGATCGTCGCCAATGACGCGACCGTCAAGGGCGGCACGTACTACCCGATGACCGTGAAGAAGCATCTGCGCGCCCAGGAGGTGGCGCTGGAGAACCGGCTGCCGTGCCTGTACCTGGTGGACTCCGGCGGCGCCTTCCTGCCGTTGCAGGACGAGGTGTTCCCCGACCGGGAGCACTTCGGGCGGATCTTCTACAACCAGGCCCGGATGTCCGGGGCCGGCATCCCGCAGATCGCGGCGGTGCTGGGTTCGTGCACGGCCGGCGGGGCGTACGTCCCGGCGATGAGCGACGAGGCCGTCATCGTCCGCAACCAGGGCACGATCTTCCTGGGCGGCCCGCCGCTGGTGAAGGCCGCGACCGGTGAGGTGGTCACGGCCGAGGAGCTGGGCGGCGGCGAGGTGCACTCCCGTACGTCCGGGGTCACCGACCACCTGGCGGAGGACGACGCGCACGCGCTGCGGATCGTGCGGAACATCGTGGCGACGCTGCCGGACCGGGGCCCGCTGCCGTGGTCGGTGCGGCCGGTGGACGAGCCGAAGGTGGACCCGGCCGGTCTGTACGGGGCGGTGCCCGTCGACTCGCGCACCCCGTACGACGTGCGGGAGGTGATCGCCCGGGTGGTGGACGGCTCGCGGTTCGCGGAGTTCAAGGCGGAGTACGGGACGACGCTGATCACCGGTTTCGCCCACATCCACGGCCACCCGGTCGGCATCGTCGCCAACAACGGCATCCTGTTCTCCGAGTCCGCCCAGAAGGGCGCGCACTTCATCGAGCTGTGCGACCAGCGCGGCATCCCGCTGGTCTTCCTCCAGAACATCTCGGGCTTCATGGTCGGCCGGGACTACGAGGCCGGCGGCATCGCCAAGCATGGCGCGAAGATGGTCACCGCCGTCGCCTGCACCCGCGTGCCGAAGCTGACCGTGGTGGTCGGCGGCTCGTACGGGGCGGGCAACTACTCCATGTGCGGCCGGGCCTACAGCCCGCGCTTCCTGTGGATGTGGCCCAACGCGAAGATCTCCGTCATGGGCGGCGAGCAGGCCGCCTCCGTCCTCGCCACCGTCAAGCGCGACCAGCTGGGCGACGGCTGGAGCGCCGAGGACGAGGAAGCCTTCAAGGCCCCGATCCGCGAGCAGTACGAGACCCAGGGCAGCGTGTACTACGCCACGGCCCGGCTCTGGGACGACGGCGTGATCGACCCGCTGGAGACCCGGCAGGTGCTGGGGCTCGCCCTGACCGCGTGCGCCAACGCACCCTTGGGCGACGCCGGCTTCGGCGTCTTCCGGATGTGAGGAAGAGATGACGATGTTCGACACGGTCCTCGTCGCCAACCGGGGCGAGATCGCGGTCCGGGTCATCCGGACCCTGCGCGAGCTGGGCGTGCGCTCGGTCGCCGTCTTCAGCGACGCGGACGCCGAGGCGCGGCACGTACGGGAGGCCGACACGGCGGTGCGGATCGGGCCCGCGCCCGCATCGGAGAGCTATCTGAGCGCGGACCGGCTCCTGGAGGCGGCCCGCCGCACCGGCGCGCAGGCCGTCCACCCCGGCTACGGCTTCCTCGCGGAGAACGCCGCCTTCGCCCGGGCGTGCGCGGAGGCGGGGCTCGTCTTCATCGGGCCGCCCGCCACCGCGATCTCCCTGATGGGCGACAAGATCCGGGCCAAGGAGACGGTCGCGGCGGCCGGTGTGCCGGTGGTGCCCGGGTCGTCCGGCAGCGGGCTGAGCGACGGCGAGCTGGCGGACGCTGCTGCCGGGATCGGCATGCCGGTGCTGCTGAAGCCCTCGGCGGGCGGCGGCGGCAAGGGCATGCGCCTGGTGCGGGACGCGGTGCTGCTCGCGGACGAGATCGCGGCGGCCCGGCGCGAGGCGCGCGCGTCCTTCGGGGACGACACGCTGCTCGTGGAGCGGTGGATCGACCGGCCGCGCCACATCGAGATCCAGGTGCTGGCCGACGCCCACGGCCACGTGGTGCACCTCGGCGAGCGCGAGTGCTCGCTCCAGCGCCGCCACCAGAAGATCATCGAGGAGGCGCCGTCCGTCCTGCTCGACGAGGGGACCCGGGCGGCGATGGGCGAGGCGGCCGTCCAGGCGGCCCGCTCCTGCGGGTACGTCGGCGCGGGCACGGTGGAGTTCATCGTCCCGGGCAGCGACCCGTCCTCGTACTACTTCATGGAGATGAACACCCGCCTCCAGGTCGAACACCCGGTGACCGAGCTGGTCACCGGCCTGGACCTGGTGGAGTGGCAGCTGCGGGTCGCCGCCGGTGAGCGGCTGCCGTACGGGCAGGACGACATCACGCTCACCGGGCACGCCGTCGAGGCCCGGGTCTGCGCCGAGGACCCGGCGCGCGGCTTCCTGCCCTCGGGCGGGACCGTGCTGGCGCTGCGCGAGCCGCAGGGCGGCGGGGTGCGGACCGACTCGGGGCTCGCCGAGGGCGGCGAGGTCGGCAGCCTGTACGACCCGATGCTGTCCAAGGTCATCGCGTACGGCCCCGACCGGGCGACCGCCCTGCGCCGGCTGCGGGCCGCGCTCGCGGACACCGTCGTCCTCGGCGTCCCGGTCAACGCGGGCTTCCTGCGCCGGCTGCTCGGCCACCCGGCGGTGGTGGCGGGCGAGCTGGACACCGGCCTGGTGGAGCGCGAGGCGCCCGCGCTGGTCCCCGAGGGCGTGCCGGAGGAGGTGTACGCGGCGGCCGCTCTGCTGCGGCAGCACACCGCGTCCGCCGCCGCCCGCGCCCGCGCCGGCGCCTGGGCCGACCCGTTCTCGGCCGGTGACGGCTGGCGGCTCGGCTCCACCCCGGCCCGGACGCTGCGGGACTTCCACATCCCCGGCCACGACCCGGTCCAGGTGGGCCTGCGGTCGTGCGGCGGCGGGTCCACGGAGCTGACCTTCGGCCATGTCGGCGAGGGCGCGCAGCCCCCGGCCCCGGAATCGGGGGCCTGCGGCCCGCTCGGACCGCTGCCCGGCGGCCCGGAGACGGCCCGGACGCTCGCGGTGGAGGACGGCCGCATCACGCTCGAACTCGCCGGGGTCACCCATGTGTTCGCGTACGCCGCCTCCCCGGAGGGGCACTGGCTCGGCCGGGACGGCGACAGCTGGCACGTACGGGACCACGACCCGGTGGAGGCGTCGCTGACCGGCGCGGCCCGCTCCGGCGCCGACACGCTCGCCGCGCCCATGCCGGGCACCGTCACGGTGGTCAAGGTGGCGGTCGGGGACGAGGTCGTCGCCGGGCAGAGCCTGCTGGTGGTGGAGGCGATGAAGATGGAGCACGTCATCTCCGCCCCGCACGCCGGCACCGTCACCGAACTCGATGTCACGGCCGGGGCCACGGTCGCCATGGACCAGGTACTGGCGGTCGTGGTCCCCGTCGCCGGGGAGGACGCATGACGACCGCCCGCACCCTGCCGATGACCGTGCCCGCCGATGGCCTGCCCGCCCGGGTCCGCATCCACGAGGTCGGCGCCCGCGACGGACTCCAGAACGAGAAGACGGTCGTGCCCACCGAGGTGAAGGCGGAGTTCATCCGCCGGCTCGCGGTCGCCGGGCTGACCACGATCGAGGCGACGAGCTTCGTGCACCCCAAGTGGGTGCCCCAGCTCGCCGACGCCGAGCAACTGTTCCCGATGCTCGGTGACATCGGGGACGTGGGCGACGTGGCGCTGCCGGTCCTCGTGCCGAACGAGCGCGGGCTCGACCGGGCCCTGGCGCTCGGGGCCCGCCACATCGCCGTGTTCGGCTCCGCGACCGAGACGTTCGCCGCCCGCAACCTGAACCGCACGGTCGACGAGTCGCTGGCCATGTTCGAGCCCGTGGTGGCCCGCGCCAAGGCCGAGGCCGTGCACGTGCGCGGCTACCTGTCGATGTGCTTCGGCGACCCGTGGGAGGGGCCCGTCCCGGTCGGCCAGGTCGTACGGGTGGCGAAGGCGCTGATGGACCTCGGCTGCGACGAACTGTCGCTCGGGGACACCATCGGCGTCGCCACCCCCGGCCACGTACAGGCCCTGCTGACCGGGCTGAACGAGGCCGGGGTGGACACCGGCGCGATCGGCGTGCACTTCCACGACACGTACGGGCAGGCCCTGTCCAACACCCTCGCGGCGCTGCGGCACGGGGTGTCCACGGTGGACGCCTCGGCCGGCGGCCTCGGCGGCTGCCCGTACGCGAAGAGCGCGACCGGAAACCTCGCCACCGAGGATCTCGTGTGGATGCTCGACGGCCTCGGCATCGAAACCGGGGTCGACCTCGACGAGCTCACCGCCACCAGCGTGTGGCTCGCCGGACACCTGGGCCGACCCAGCCCGTCCCGTACCGTCCGCGCGCTCGCGACGCCGTGAACGTCCCGTCCCACAAGGAGTGAACGTCCCCATGTCCCTGGACCACCGGCTGACCGCCGAGCACGAGGAACTGCGCCGCACCGTCGAGGAGTTCGCGCACGACGTCGTCGCCCCGAAGATCGGCGACTTCTACGAGCGGCACGAGTTCCCGTACGAGATCGTGCGCGAGATGGGGCGGATGGGCCTGTTCGGGCTGCCCTTCCCGGAGGAGTACGGCGGGATGGGCGGCGACTACCTCGCGCTCGGCATCGCCCTGGAGGAGCTGGCCCGGGTCGACTCCTCGGTGGCGATCACGCTGGAGGCCGGGGTCTCGCTGGGCGCGATGCCGGTGTACCGCTTCGGCACCGAGGAGCAGAAGCGGCGGTGGCTGCCGAGGCTCTGTTCGGGCGAGGCGCTGGGCGCGTTCGGCCTGACCGAGCCGGACGGCGGTTCGGACGCGGGCGGCACCCGGACGACGGCCGTGCGCGACGAGGCGACGGGCGAGTGGGTGATCAACGGCTCCAAGTGCTTCATCACCAACTCCGGTACGGACATCACCGAGTTGGTGACCGTCACGGCGGTGACCGGCCGCAAGGAGAACGGCGCCCCGCTGATCTCCTCGATCATCGTCCCGTCCGGCACCCCCGGCTTCACGGTCGCCGCCCCCTACTCCAAGGTCGGCTGGAACGCCTCGGACACCCGCGAGCTGTCCTTCGCCGACGTGCGCGTCCCCCTGGAGAACCTGCTGGGCGAGGAGGGCCGGGGCTACGCCCAGTTCCTGCGCATCCTGGACGAGGGCCGGATCGCCATTTCGGCGCTCTCGACGGGCCTGGCGCAGGGCTGTGTGGACGAGTCGGTCAAGTACGCCGCCGAGCGGCACGCCTTCGGCAAGCCGATCGGCGCCAACCAGGCCATCCAGTTCAAGATCGCGGACATGGAGACGCGGGCGCACATGGCCCGCGTCGGCTGGCGGGACGCGGCCTCCCGGCTGCTGGCGGGCGAGCCGTTCAAGAAGGAGGCGGCCATCGCCAAGCTGTACTCCTCGACCGTGGCCGTGGACAACGCCCGCGAGGCGACCCAGATCCACGGCGGCTACGGCTTCATGAACGAGTACCCGGTGGCCCGGATGTGGCGCGACTCCAAGATCCTGGAGATCGGCGAGGGCACCAGCGAGGTCCAGCGCATGCTGATCGCCCGCGAGCTGGGCCTCCAAGCCTGAGAAACGGGGCCGAGCACGTCGGTCGGGGGTCCGGCACCGGGCCCCCGATCGGCCATTCGGCCCCGCGTGGGCCGGCCCCCTCAGTCCTCGTCCTCCGGCACGTAGTCGGGGCACAACGAGTGCCCGCACTCGCACGGAGGCCGGCGGAGCGCCGCACCGGGCACGAGGTCGGCTCCCTCCGCCCCCGAATCGGTTGTCGGGACGATGAGGACGCCGTCCCTCCCGAATCGCTCCGTTAACCGGGACAGACCCTGTCACGCCTTGCTGCCGGCCGTCATGGCACCACACCTCTCAATTGCACCGCAGTCCTGGGATTACGCCCCATTGGGGTCGATAGTGGTCCACAGTCCTGGGACTGTCAACCTCCTCGGTGCTGTGCTTGACTGCTCCTTGAGACGTCGCGAGAGGAGTTGCGCATGGCGCCCAAGTGGCGGGAGTTGGCGGACAGGCTGGCCGACCGGATCCGGAGCGGCGCCTACTCCCCGGGGGACCGACTGCCGCACATCAGGGATCTCGTCGAAGCGGGTGAGGGCTCCAAGTCCACGGTCCACGCGGCATACCGGGCCCTGGAGGCCGAGGGGCTGGTCACCTCGTCGCGCGGACACGGCACAGTCGTACGGCAACGGCCTCCGCTCAAGCGTCTCGGCGTCAGCCGGTACGACAAGGCCGAGTGGCGCGACGGCGACGAGGTCGCGTTCATCGCCGACCGCGTGGCTTCCGGGCGCGCCCACAAACGTGACGACCAGACGCAGACGGTGAAGCGGGTCGAGGCGCCACCCGCCGCCGCTGCCGCGCACGGACTGGCTCCCGGCTCCCTCGTGTACGCCCGCGCACGCGTCGTACGAGAGGCCGGACAACCGACGCACACGCTGACCAGCTACTACCGCCCCGAGCATGTCGAGGGCACGCGCCTGGTCGACCCCGTCCCGGGCCCCGCGGGCCGCGGCGGCGGCTTCCGCGTGCTCTACGACGCGGGCTACGAGATCGACCGCATGCGCGAGGAACTCTTCGCGCGCGTCGCGACCCCCGAGGAGTCGAAGTTGCTCATGCTGGCCGGAGGCGAGCCGGTGGTGGAATTGCACAGGACCGCGTACACGGCCGACGGTACCGTCGTCGAGTTCGCGATAGGAGTGCACGCGGCCTCACGATTCACCTGGTCGTACGACTTCGAGGTTCCGGACTCGGCCCACGGCGAAGGCCGCCCCGCGTGACCGTCTCCTCCCAGTCGTGGTCGGATGCCCGGCTCCTGTGGGAGCACCACCTGATGCACCACGACCCGCGCCCCTGCTCGGTGGCGATCGGCCTCGGAAGCCATGACCTCGGGGTCGCCGACGCGACCGCGTGCCTCTACCGGCGCGGCATGGCGCCCCTCATCCTGTTCACCGGCGCCACCAGCCCCACCACGCGGGCGCGCATGCCGCGCGGCGAGGCCGTGCACTACCGGGAACGGGCACTCGGACTCGGCGTCCCCGACCATGCGGTGCTCATCGAACCGCGCGCCCGCAACACAGGGGAGAACATCCGCTTCTCGCGGGCGGTCCTCGACGAGGCGGGCGTCCCGGTCTCGTCCGTACTGCTGGTCAGCAAGCCGTACGAGGAACGGCGCGCCCATGCCACGGCGCGCAGGCTCTGGCCGGGCGTCACCTTCGTGAGCGCGTCGGAGCCGGTCACGTTCGAGCAGTACCTGGCCTCCGTGCAGGACGACCGCATGGTCATCGACATGCTGGTCGGCGCCTTGCAGCGCCTGCTGATCTACCCGGCCCGGGGCTTCATGGCCGCCGATCCCGTCCCCGCCGAGGTCGCCGCCGCGTACGAGCGGCTGTGCCGGGCCGGGTTCACGAGCCGGCTCATCGTGGGCGGGGCCGGCGTCCCGGCCGCTGAGGCGTGAGCGGGGCACCCGGCACCGAACCGTGACGAGGTTAGGCTAGCCTTCCCTTTAACGTGTCACCTGCCGGTCTCCGGCTCGTACGAAAGCGGATTCCGTCATGCGCACTGCCCGAGCCTCCCGCCCCACCCGCCGTGGCCTGCTGGCCATGGGCGGCGCCATAGGTCTCGGCGCCGCGCTCGCGGCCTGCGGCGACAGCGACTCGAAGGACTCCGCCGCCACCGGTTCCAAGAGCGCCGCCGCCGGGACCTGGAAGTTCAAGGACGACCGCGGGCAGACCGCCGAGGCGAAGTCCGTGCCGAAGAACATCGTCGCCTTCACCGGTGTCGCCGCCGCCCTCCACGACTACGGCATCGAGGTCAAGGCCGTCTTCGGCCCGACGAAGACCAAGGACGGCAAGGCCGATGTGCAGGCCGGCGACCTGGACATCGGCAAGGTCGAGATCCTGGGCAACGTCTGGGGCGAGTTCAACGTCGAGAAGTACGCGGCGCTCGGCCCGGAGCTGCTGGTCACCGCGATGTGGGAGAAGGACGCCCTCTGGTACGTGCCGGACCAGTCCAAGGACAAGATCCTCAAGCTGGCCCCGAGCGTCGCCCTGTGGGCCGCCCAGACCACGATCCCGAAGGCGATCCAGCGCCACGAGGACCTCGCGGCCTCGCTCGGCGCCGACGTCAAGGCCGCGAAGGTCACCGCCGCGAAGGCCCGCTTCGATAAGGCCGCGGCCCGGCTGCGCGCCGCCGCGAAGTCCAAGCCGAACATCAAGGTCATGATCGGCTCGGCCAGCCAGGACCTGTTCTACGTCTCGCTCGCCAAGATGTCCGCCGACACCCTGTACTTCCAGGAGCTGGGCGTGGACTTCGTCGAGCCGAAGGTGGACAAGGCGGGCTTCTTCGAGAACCTGAGCTGGGAGAACGTCGACAAGTACGACGCCGACATCATCATGATGGACAACCGCTCCTCGGCCCTCCAGCCGGACGCGCTGACCTCCAAGCCGACCTGGACGCAGCTGCCGGCCGTCAAGGCGGGCCAGGTCGTCCCGCGCACCACCGAGCCGATCTACAGCTACGACAAGTGCGCGCCGATCCTGGAAGACCTCGCGAAGGCCATCGAGGACGCCAGGAAGGTCGCCTGACACCGGCGGACCGAGTCCGTGCGGCGGGCCGGGGGCACATGGCCCCCGGCCTCCGTCATGTCACCCCGCGGCGGCCGGGGCACCCGCTCCCGGCCGCCGGGCGGCGCCGTGTCACTTCCCGGCCGTCTCCGACGCCGGCCACGGGACCTGGGGCGAGCGGTAGTAGTCGATCCCCTGCGCGGTGAACCGCTCCCCGAGAGCGGCCAGCCGCACCTTGTAGGTGTTCCAGTCGTGCGTCGAGGCCGGCGACCAGCCCAGCTCGGCCGCGCCGGGCAGCCTAGGGAACGCCATCGCGTCGATGTCGTCGCTGTCGGTCAGCGTCTCCGACCAGATCGGCGCCTCGACGCCGAGCACCGCGCTCTCGGGCGTGCCGGTGAGATAGGTCGCCGGGTCCCAGTCGTAGGAGCGCTGGACCTCGACCAGTCCGGCCCACTTCAGGCCCAGTTCGGTCTGGTCGTTGTACTTCATGTCGAGGTACACCCGGTCCGCCGGGGAGAGCACCAGCTTGGTGCCCTTCTTCGCCGCGTCCACCACCTGCTGGCGGTCCGCGGCGCTCGTGGCGTCGTAGCCCCAGTACTGGGCGACCGCCCCCTTGACCGGGTCGGCGCCGGTCAGCTGGTGCCAGCCCATCACGGTCTTGCCGTACTTCCCGACGACCGCCTGGGCCCGCTCCATGATCGTGACGTAGTCCTCGTGGCTGGTGGAGTGCGCCTCGTCACCGCCGATGTGGAAGTACCGGCCGGGGGTGAGCGCGGCCACCTCGCGCACGACGTCGTCGATGAAGTCGTACGTGACGTCCTTGCCGGCGCACAGGGAGCTGAAGCCGACCTTGATCCCGGTGTAGAGCGGCGGCGCGACGCCGTCGCAGTTCAGCTCGGCGTACGAGGCGAGGGCGGCGTTGGTGTGGCCGGGCATGTCGATCTCCGGCACCACCTCCAGGTAGCGGGAGGCCGCGTACCGCACGATCTCCTGGTACTGGGCCTTGGTGTAGTAGCCGCCGGTCCCGCCGCCGACCTCCGTGGAGCCGCCGTACGTGGCCAGCTTCGGCCAGGAGTCGACGGCGATGCGCCAGCCCTGGTCGTCGGAGAGGTGGATGTGGAAGGTGTTGATCTTGTACTGCGCGACCTGGTCGATGTAACGCTTCACCTCGGCGACCGAGAAGAAGTGCCGTGAGACGTCGAGCATCGCGCCGCGGTAGGCGTAGCGCGGGGTGTCGGTGATGCTGCCGCCCGCGACCCGCCACTGCGCCTTCTGGGGGCTGTCGCGCTCCACCTGGGCCGGCAGCAGCTGACGCAGCGTCTGGACGCCGTGGAAGAGCCCTGCGGGCTGCCGGGCGGTGATGGTGACGGAACCGCTCCCCGAGGTGAGGGTGTAACCCTCGGCGCCCAGCTTGCCGGCGCGGGGGTCGAGCCGGAGCCGGATGCCGTCGGCGGCGTCGCTGTCGGTGACGGGCAGGGCGTACCCGGTGGAGGGGCGCAGCAGGCCGGCCAGGTATTCGCCGACCTTGCGGGCCTCGCCGGAGACGCCGATGGCCCGGATGCGGGTGGCGCCGGTGAGGAGGTACGGGGAGCCGCCCGGTCTCACCGAGGCGGGGGCGGGCACCACCTGGCCGAGGGGCCGGGGCGCCCAGACCGTTCCGGCGCTGTCGGCGGCGGAGGCGGCGGGGGCCGCGCACGCGCTGGAGACACCGGCCGCCGCGACGAGGAGCAGCGAGCCGAGAAGCCGGGGTAGAGCACGGGGAAGACCACTGCGCCGGACCGTGTGGAGTCTCACAAGCCGATTCCCTTTCTACGGGTTCGCTCTGCTGGGTCCTGGACCATTCGCACCGCCGCCATGCGTACCGCGTGCCTCATGGATGGTCAAGGTGTAGACCACTCAGGGGCGTTGGCCGCTCCGGCACCCGGTGAGCGCTTTGCGGCTGATCGGATAATTCACCCCATCGGCTCCGACCAGTGCCGCGCCAAGCCGCTCCACCACCCCCTCCGACACCGGAAGCACCCCCCGCGAAATCCACCCAAGACCGAAAAAGAGGGCTACTCGCCCGCCTTCCTGCCCGATATCGGGCAGAATTGTTGCACTCAGGCCCCTTCCACCGCAGTATCGACGGGTGCTCGAACGCCGCTCGTCGTACGACGACCTCATTGACCACGTGGTGCGCAGCACCGCGCTCCCCCGCGGTGAAGCCGCCCGGGTGATCCTCGACGTGCTGGCGTACTTCGACGAGACGACGGAGGCATTCGTCCGCCGCCGCCACCGCGAACTGCAGTCCGGCGGCCTGGTCAACGCGGAGATCTTCGAACGGATCGCGGCCGAACTGCCGCACCGGGCGGTCGCGCCCCCGGAGCTCTCGCTCCGTCAGCTGCGCCGCATCGTCTACGGCTGAGGCCGCCTCACGGCCGGGTACCACTTACTTGTACGTCGATGGAGGGCAGAAGGCTCTATGTGCGGAATCGTCGGTTACATCGGAAAGCGTGACGTGGCCCCGCTGCTGCTGGAGGGTCTCCAGCGGCTGGAGTACCGGGGGTACGACTCCGCGGGCATCGTGATCACCGGGAAGCCGGCGGCCGGCAGGCCCGCCGCGCTGAAGTCGGTCAAGGCCAAGGGCCGGGTGCGCGAGCTGGAGTCCCGGGTCCCCAAGCGCTTCGCCGGCACCACCGGCATCGCCCACACCCGCTGGGCCACCCACGGCGTTCCGAGCGACGAGAACGCCCACCCCCACCTGGACGCCGAGGGCAAGGTCGCCGTCGTCCACAACGGGATCATCGACAACGCCGCCGAGCTGCGCACCCGGCTGACCGCCGAGGGCGTCGTCTTCCTCTCCGAGACCGACACCGAGGTGCTGGTCCACCTGATCGCCCGCTCGGACGCCAAGACCCTGGAGGAGAAGGTCCGCGAGGCCCTGCGCTCCGTCGAGGGCACGTACGGCATCGCGGTCCTGCACGCCGACTTCAACGACCGCATCGTGGTGGCCCGCAACGGCTCCCCGGTCGTCCTCGGCATCGGCGAGAAGGAGATGTTCGTCGCCTCGGACGTCGCCGCCCTGGTCGCCCACACCCGCCAGGTCGTCACCCTGGACGACGGCGAGATGGCCACCCTCAAGGCCGACGACTTCCGTACGTACACCACGGAGGGCTCGACCACGACGGCCACGCCGACCACCGTGGAGTGGGAGGCCGAGTCGTACGACATGGGCGGCCACGACACGTACATGCACAAGGAGATCTCCGAGCAGGCGGACGCCGTCGACCGGGTGCTGCGCGGCCGGATCGACGACCGGTTCTCCACCGTGCACCTGGGCGGGCTCAACCTGGACGCCCGCGAGGCGCGCGGGGTGCGCCGGATCAAGATCCTCGGCTGCGGCACCTCGTACCACGCGGGCCAGATCGGCGCCCAGCTGATCGAGGAGCTGGCCCGCATCCCCGCGGACGCCGAGCCCGCCTCCGAGTTCCGCTACCGCAACCCGGTGGTCGACCCGGACACGCTGTACGTCGCGGTCTCCCAGTCCGGCGAGACGTACGACGTGCTGGCCGCCGTCCAGGAGCTGAAGCGCAAGGGCGCGCGCGTCCTCGGCGTGGTCAACGTGGTCGGCTCCGCCATCGCCCGGGAGGCCGACGGCGGTACGTATGTGCACGCCGGTCCCGAGGTGTGCGTGGTCTCCACCAAGTGCTTCACCAACACCGTGGTCGCCTTCGCGCTGCTCGCCCTGCACCTGGGCCGCATCCGTGACCTGTCGGTCGCCGACGGCAAGCGGATCATCGAGGGCCTGCGCAAGCTGCCCGCCCAGATCAGCGAGATCCTGGCGGGCGAGGACGAGATCAAGCGGCTGGCCGCCGAGTACGCGGACGCCAAGTCGATGATGTTCATCGGCCGGGTGCGCGGCTACCCCGTGGCGCGCGAGGCTTCGCTGAAGCTCAAGGAGGTCTCGTACATCCATGCCGAGGCATACCCCGCCTCCGAGCTGAAGCACGGCCCGCTCGCGCTGATCGAGCCCGCGATGCCGACCGTGGCGATCGTGCCGGACGACGACCTGCTGGAGAAGAACCGCGCCGCGATGGAGGAGATCAAGGCCCGCAGCGGCCGCATCCTCGCCGTGGCCCACCAGGTCCAGGAGAAGGCCGACCACACCATCGTCGTACCGAAGAACGAGAACGAGCTGGACCCGATCCTCATGGGCATCCCGCTCCAGCTCTTCGCGTACCACACGGCCCTGGCCATGGGCCGGGACATCGACAAGCCGCGCAACCTGGCCAAGTCCGTCACCGTCGAGTGACCCGCGGGGCGGCTGGGCGCGCTACGGGATGACGACGACGGGTCGTTGTGCGCGGCGCGCCAGCCGGCCCGCCACCGAGCCGAAGATCCGGCCCACGATGCCGTGCGTGGAGCCCACGACGATCGCGTCGGCCGAGTACTCGCGGCCGACCTCCTCCAGTTCGTGGCAGATGTCGCCGCCGCGCTCCACGAGCACCCAGGGCACTTCGGCGAGGTAGTCCGCGCAGGCGAGCTCCAGACCGAGGACCTCGGTGCGGTGGTCGGGCACGTCCACGAAGACGGGGGGCTCGCAGCCCGCCCAGACCGTGGTCGGCAGCCGGTTGGCGACATGGACGATGATCAGCCCGGAGCCCGTCCTCCGGGACATGCCGATGGCATAGGCGAGGGCCCGCTCGCTGGAGGTCGAGCCGTCGAAGCCGACGACGACCCCATGCCGGAAGGCGGGATCGCACGGACGGCGCGCTTGTTCGGCCGCCTGCGGGTCCGACATGGGGTCGGCTACCCGCTTGCGGTCCGCGGGTTCGGGGATTTCGTGACCGGCCATCGGTGTCTCGGCGAAGAGAGTCCTCGTGAGGAGAGCGACGTGGGGAAGATGCGTCAGCGGGTGGTGTCGTGGTGTCCGGGAATCATCTTCCCAACCCCTTACCCCCAAGGGTACGGCGCCATTCCTCCACTGCCCGTCCCGCGCACGGCGCATGCGACGTTTTCCGGAGCATGCCCGAGACCGGCCCCGTATGGCAATGCCGGTTGCCCGGTACACCGACGTCCCGGCCGCCGCCCGAGGCCCCGCCCCGGCCGCTCAGGCCCGGCCCGGGGCGGCCTCACGGGCCCCCGCGGCGCCCAACCGGAAGCCACCCGTCCGGGCGACGGGGCCGACGCCCGGGGCCGCGTCCGGAACCCATCGGGCGACCGGCCGCCGCCGCGACCCGGTGGCCGGTATTCGGCTGCCGGCCAGACCCGGCGCTCCGGCCCGTGCGACCCGGCCGCACGACCCGGCGAGGGGGCGCGCGGGGGCGGATGGGCGCCCCGGGTTGTGCGCCGGTAGAACGACTGATTTCCGCACACGCGACCGTACATTTCCAGCCAACTTCAGGGACCGGTCGGTTCCTTGCCGAAATGGCCGGTCAACCCCCTTGCCACCAGGCAGGAAGAGACCGACCGGTACGCTTCCGCCCAATGGGGACGGGCCATGAACGCCGGACGCACTTCCCTGCACGACTCACGAGTGAAACGCTTCGTGATCGAACGCTTCCCGCCAGGTTGCCTTGTCGACAATGAGCCGGTTGGTGAACTTGTCACGACGGCACCACGGGACGCAGTAGATTCGATCTTGGGCGTCGAAGGCCGGGGACTCGTGCACGACCGAGGGGACAAGTGCAGGTGCGACAGGCCCGCAAGGACCAGGAAGACGCGAACACCGAGGGGGGCTTAGCGTCATGAGCCAGGACTCCGCCACCGCAACGGAGGCTGTACGGAAGCTGGGCGGACGACGACGCCGGGAAGTCGTCGCCGTACTGCTGTTCAGCGGTGGCCCCATCTTCGAGAGCTCCATCCCGCTGTCGGTGTTCGGAATCGACCGCCAGGACGCGGGAGTTCCGCGCTACCGCCTGCTCGTGTGCGGCGGCGAGGAGGGACCGCTGCGCACCACCGGGGGACTCGAACTGACCGCGCCCTACGGGCTGGAGGCGATCAGCAGGGCCGGCACCGTCGTGGTGCCCGCCTGGCGCTCGATCACCTCACCGCCGCCCGTGGAGGCCCTGGAGGCGCTGCGCCGCGCCCACGAGGAGGGCGCCCGCATCGTCGGGCTGTGCACGGGGGCCTTCGTGCTCGCCGCCGCCGGCCTGCTGGACGGCCGCCCGGCCACCACGCACTGGATGTACGCGCCGACGCTGGCCAAGCGCTACCCGTCGGTCCACGTCGATCCGCGCGAGCTGTTCGTCGACGACGGCGATGTGCTGACCTCCGCCGGGACGGCGGCCGGCATCGACCTCTGCCTGCACATAGTCCGCTCGGACCACGGCACGGAGGCCGCCGGGGCACTCGCCCGACGGCTCGTCGTACCGCCCCGGCGCAGTGGCGGCCAGGAGCGCTACCTGGACAGGTCTTTACCGGAGGAAATCGGCTCCGACCCGCTCGCCGAGGTCGTCGCCTGGGCGCTGGAGCATCTGCACGAGCAGTTCGACGTGGAGACGCTGGCCGCGCGCGCCTACATGAGCCGGCGGACCTTCGACCGCAGGTTCCGCTCGCTCACCGGCAGCGCACCGCTCCAGTGGCTGATCACCCAGCGGGTGCTGCAGGCGCAGCGGCTGCTGGAGACGTCCGACTACTCGGTGGACGAGGTCGCGGGCCGCTGCGGCTTCCGCTCACCGGTGGCGCTGCGCGGGCACTTCCGCCGCCAGCTGGGCTCCTCCCCCGCCGCGTACCGGGCCGCCTACCGGGCCCGCCGTCCGCAGGGCGGGGTGCCGGAGCCGGTCGCGACGGTGACGGAGGTGGCGGTGCCCGCCCAGGGGACCGCCGCGAGCCGCCGGACCGCCGTCGCGGGCCCGTCCGCCGCCGCTTCCGCGGTGCTGGACGCGGGCCGCGCGGAGCACGCGAAGGCGGGCCCCGACGTGTACGCCGCGGGGCGCCCGGCCCTGCCCGGACAGCGGAGCGCCCCGTAGGGTGGGGCGCATGAACGACCGCATGGTGTGGATCGACTGCGAGATGACCGGGCTCTCGCTGGCGGAAGACGCACTCATCGAGGTGGCCGCGCTGGTCACCGACTCGGAGTTGAACGTGCTCGGCGAAGGGGTGGACATCGTGATCCGCCCGCCGGACGCGGCGCTGGAGACCATGCCCGAGGTGGTGCGGCAGATGCACACCGCCTCGGGCCTCCTGGACGAGCTGGCCGGCGGCACGACGCTGGCCGACGCCGAGGAGCAGGTCCTCGCCTACGTCCGGGAGCACGTGAAGGAGCCCGGCAAGGCCCCGCTCTGCGGCAACTCGGTGGGCACCGACCGCGGCTTCCTCTCCCGCGACATGCCGCTGCTGGAGGGCTACCTCCACTACCGGATCGTGGACGTCTCCTCGGTCAAGGAGCTGGCCCGCCGCTGGTTCCCGAGGGCGTACTTCAACAGCCCGGAGAAGAACGGCAACCACCGGGCCCTCGCGGACATCCGCGACTCCATCACGGAGCTGCGGTACTACCGCGAGGCGGTCTTCGTGCCCCAGCCGGGCCCGGACTCCGAACGCGCGAAGGGGATCGCGGCACGGGTCTCCGGACCCCGGGCCTGACGCCTCCGGGAAGCCGCTGGTCACCGCCCCTCCGCGGGGCGGGACCGGCGGCCGGGGAATGAGGGCGCGAGCACCCTCCCCGACCCTGTACACTTTTTCTCGGCCGGTCGGAAACGACCGGACATGGTGGGTATAGCTCAGATGGTAGAGCACCTGGTTGTGGTCCAGGATGTCGCGGGTTCGAGTCCCGTTACTCACCCTTGATGAAGAAGGGCCGGTTCGCTTGGGCGAACCGGCCCTTCTCTATGGTCGGGCTATCCCACAGTCGACGAGAGGAACGCTCATGCGCGCCCGGAGTATCGGCACGGCCGCAGCGGCGGCACTGGCGCTGGTGGCAGCCCGCGACCTCGTACAGAAGAAGCACGCGCTGCTCAGGAACTTTCCCGTGATCGGCCACGCCCGGTATCTGCTGGAGAGGATCGGGCCGGAGCTGCGGCAGTACGTCGTGACCTCCAACGAGGAGGAGCGCCCCTTCAGCCGCGACCAGCGCACCTGGATCTACGCCTCCGCGAAGGAGGAGAACAACTACTTCGGGTTCGGCACGGACATGGACGTGGAGCATGTGCAGGGCCACGCGTACGTGAAGCAGCGCACGTTCGCCGGCCCACTGCCCGGCCTCCACGACCCGCAGGCCCCGCTGCCCTCGGCCAAGGTGCTGGGCGGTCCGCGCGGGCGGGCCAAGGCGTTCCGTCCGGCGAGCGTGGTGAACATCTCCGCGATGAGCTTCGGCTCACTGTCGGGCGCGGCCGTCACGGCTCTGAACAAGGGCGCGGCACTGGCCGGCGCCCTGCAGAACACCGGCGAGGGCGGCCTCTCCCCGTACCACCGCAACGGCGGCGACCTGATCCTCCAGATCGGCACCTCGTACTTCGGCTGCCGCAACGAGGACGGCACCTTCAGCCTCGACAAGCTGAAGGAGATCGTCGCGGGGGCCCCGGTCAGGGCGATCGAGATCAAGATCTCGCAGGGCGCGAAGCCGGGGCTCGGCGGGCTGCTGCCGGCGGCGAAGGTGACCTCCGAGATCGCGGAGATCCGGGGTATCCCGGAGGGCGAGGACTGCGCCTCGCCCTCCCGGCACACCGCGTTCCACGACGTCGACTCGATGCTCGACTTCGTCGAGCTCCTCGCCGGGGAGACCGGTCTGCCGGTCGGCATCAAGAGCGCCGTGGGCGACATGGGCTTCTGGGAGGAGCTGGCCGCCCTGATGGCGCGGGGCGACCGCGGGGTCGACTTCGTGACCGTGGACGGAGGCGAGGGCGGTACCGGGGCGGCTCCGCTCATCTTCTCCGACTCGGTGTCCCTGCCGTTCCGGATGGGCTTCTCCCGTGTCTACGGCACCTTCGCCGAGCAGGGCCTCACCGACGACATCACCTTCATCGGCTCCGGCAAGCTGGGCCTGCCCGAGAACGCCGTCGTCGCGTTCGCCCTGGGCGCCGACATGGTCAACGTCGCCCGCGAGGCGATGCTCTCCATCGGCTGCATCCAGGCGCAGAAGTGCCACACCGACAAGTGCCCCACCGGCATAGCCACCCAGGACCCGTGGCTGGTGCGCGGCGTCGACGCGCCCTCGAAGGCGATACGTGCCGCCGTCTACCTGCGCACCCTCCGCAGGGAGCTGCTGAAGGTCTCCGGCGCCGTCGGCGTCGCCCACCCCGGGCTCATCACCACCGCCGACATCGAAGTCATGAACGGCGACTACGACGCCCGTGGCCTGGCGAGCGTCTACGGCTACAAGGACGGCTGGGGCGAGCTGGCCCCGCACCTCGCCCAGGAGATCACCGCCCTGCTCACCGGGCCGGGCCCGGCGC
Organism: Streptomyces sp. A1277; assembly: GCF_004795015.1. GTDB lineage: Bacteria > Actinomycetota > Actinomycetes > Streptomycetales > Streptomycetaceae > Streptomyces. Next base: position 24,352 of record NZ_SSBI01000032.1, read on the forward strand.
CCGAGGACCATGCCTGACGCGCGACGAGCACCCTGAGCGCACGTGGCCCTCACCCTGGTCCATCGCGGGGGTGCTGCGGTGCCCGTGCGTGCGGCGGAAGCCCTCTACGCCCAGGGCCTGTCCGGGGGGCACGTGAGGGTGCGGGCGCAGGGCCCGTGCCCTCACGGCGCCGAGTGCGGTGTGCGGTGAACGCTTCCGCCCGGCGCCGGGCGGTCGCGGGCTCCGCGCAGGCTGGACACGGCGGCCCTCACGACGAGTCGCGGACCACCAGTTCCGTGGGGAGCACGATCTGCGGGCGGTCCGCGTTCTCGCCGGCGATCGTGTCGAGCAGGACCCTGGTCATGGTGCGGCCCATCTCCTCGATCGGCTGGCGCACGCTGGTGAGGGCGGGGTCCATGTGGCGGGCCACGGCGGAGTCGTCGAAGCCGATGAGGGCGACGTCGTCGGGGATGCGGCGGCCGGCCTCGCGCAGGACCTGGCGGGCGCCGGCGGCCATGACGTCGGACGCGGCGAAGACGGCGTCCACGTCGGGGCGGCGGGCGAGCAGGTCGCGCATGGCCTGGACGCCGCCCTCCTCGGAGAAGTCGGCGGGGGCGATCAGCCGCTCGTCGGGTTCCAGGCCGGCCTCGCGAACGGCCTGGCGGTAGCCGTCCAGGCGGCGCTGGGAGGCGTAGACGTCGAGCCGGCCGGTGATGGTGGCGATGGTGCGGCGGCCGCGCGAGACGAGGTGCTCCACCGCGCCGCGGGCCCCCTCGAAGTTGTCCGAGTCGACCGAGGAGAGCGGTTCGGCGGCGGATCTGCGGCCGTTCATCACGGCGGGCATGCCGAGCTGTTCGAGCAGGTCGGGCAGCGGGTCGTCGGCGTGCACGGAGACCAGCAGCACGCCGTCCACGCGGTGCGCGGTGAGGTACTGGGCGAGCCTGCGGCGCTCCCGGTCGCTGCCGACGAGGGTGAGCAGCAGCTGCATCTCCGTGTCGGCCAGGGCGGCGCCGACCCCGCGCACGATGTCGGAGAAGTAGGGCTCCGCGAAGAAGCGGCTCTCCGACTCGGGTACGACGAGCGCGATGGCGTCCGTGCGGTTGCCGGCCAGGGCGCGGGCCGCGCGGTTGGGTACGTAGCCCAGCTCGGCGACGGCGGCCTCCACCGCCTCCCGGGTGTGGGCGCTGACCCGGGGCGATCCGTTGATGACGCGTGAGGCCGTGCCCCGGCCCACCCCCGCCCGTGCCGCGACCTCTTCGAGCGTGGGCCGGCCCCCGCTCCGTACTCGCGCTGCCGTCATGGCTGCCTCCCGTTCGCGGTCAATTTCTCACAGTCGGATAACCAAACCAAGTCCTGGTGTTGGTTCCCTTGACACTCTGCGGGACCGGTCGGCCGCTCCCCCGCTCCGTTCCGTGGGAGCGCTCCCACTCTACGCGCGTGGTCAAGCGGGACGCACAGGCCGGGGCGCCGCGGACCGCTGATGGGGAGGAAACGGCTGAGACCCGGCACGGGTGCCGGGTCTCAGCGGGCCGGTACGGGTCAGGACGTACCGGAGAGGGAGGGGTGGTGTCAGGCGCGACCGTCCTGCGGGGGCAGGGCGTGGCGGCGGATCACGTCGGCGTACCAGTGGGCGCTGGCCTTCGGGATGCGGCGCTGGGAGGCGTAGTCCACGTACACGGCACCGAACCGCTTCGAATAGCCGTACGCCCACTCGAAGTTGTCCATCAGCGACCAGAGGAAGTAGCCGCGCACGTCCGCGCCGTCGGCCACCGCCCGCTGCACGGCGTCGAGGTGGCCGTGCAGGTAGGCGATGCGCTCGGGGTCCTGTACCCGGCCCTCGGGCGAGACGTAGTCGTCGAAGGCGGCGCCGTTCTCGGTGACCATCAGCGGGATGCCGGGGTGGTCCCGGGTGACGTCCATGAGGAGGTTGTAGAGCCCGTTGGGGTCGATCGACCAGTTCATGGCGGTGGTCGCCTTCCCCTCGGCGAGGTGGAAGGCGACGTGCTCGGAGCCGGGCCACGGCGAGTAGTCGCTCGCGCCGTGGCCGTCGTTGCGGGTGTCCCCGGTGCCCTCGGCGGGCGTGGAGACCAGGGTCGGCGTGTAGTAGTTGATGCCCAGGACGTCGACCGGGCGCGAGATGGCCTCCAGGTCGCCTTCCTGGACCAGCTTCGACCAGTCCACCAGGTGCGCGGTGTCGGTGAGCAGGTCCTCCGGGTAGGCGCCGTGCAGCATCGGGCCGGTGAAGACGCGGTTGCCGACCGCGTCGATGCGGCGGGCGGCGTCCACGTCCGCCGGGCTCGGCGTCAGCGGGCGCACCTGGTGGAGGTTGAGGGTGACCGAGGTCTGCGCGGTAGCGGGGAGTTGACCGCGCAGGACCTCGATCGCCCGGCCATGGGCGAGATTGAGGTGATGGGCCGCCCGCAGGGCGGAGGCGGGCTCGGTGCGGCCGGGGGCGTGCACCCCGGAGCCGTAGCCGAGGAAGGCCGAGCACCACGGCTCGTTGAAGGTGGTCCACGTGCCGACGCGGTCGCCGAGGGCGCCCGCCATGATCGCGGTGTAGTCCGCGAACCGCTCGGCGGTGGCGCGCTCGGGCCAGCCGCCCGCGTCCTCCAGCTCCTGGGGCAGGTCCCAGTGGTAGAGGGTGGCGACGGGCGTGATGCCGGCCTCCAGCAGCTCGTCGACGAGCTTGCGGTAGAAGTCCAGGCCGCGCTCGACCGCGGGGCCGCGGCCGGTGGGCTGGACCCGGGACCAGGAGATGGAGAAGCGGTACGCCTTCAGCCCCAGCTGCTTCATCAGGGCCACGTCGTCGCGGTAGCGGTGGTAGTGGTCGGCGGCGATGTCGCCGGTGTCGCCGTTGCGGACCTTGCCGGGGGTGCGGCTGAAGGTGTCCCAGATGGAGGGCGTGCGCCCGTCCTCGGCGGCGGCCCCCTCGACCTGGTAGGCGGCGGTGGCCGCTCCCCAGAGGAAGCCCGTCGGGAACTTCGTGGTCTCGGGCGCCGGCTTCGGTGCGGTGTCGGGTCGTACAGCAGTCATGCGGGAGCGCTCCCAGGAAGTGACGGACAGGGGCCTGACAGGGTGGGGCTCCGGAGCCCGTACGGTCCGCGGTGCGGGCGAGGACCGTACGGGGCGTCCGGGACGGTGAAGAGGCGGGCGGGGGTCAGCCCTTGACGGCGCCGGACATGATCCCGCCGACGATCTGCTTGCCGAAGACGACGAACACCACGAGCAGCGGCAGGGTGCTGATCAGCGCGCCGGCCATCACGATGCTCGTGTCGGGCGTGTAGGAGGCGCTCAGCTGGCCGAGGGCCACCTGAAGGGTGGGGTTCTGCTGGTTCAGGGCGAGGTAGGGCCAGAAGAAGTCGTTCCACGCCTGGACGAAGGTGAGCATGCCGAGCACCATCATCGCGGGGCGGGCCACCGGCAGCACCACGCTCAGCACGATGCGGAAGTTGTTCGCGCCGTCGATCTTGGCGGCCTCGATCAGCTCGTACGGCAGTGCCTCGCTCAGGTACTGGCGCATGAAGAACACGCCGAAGGCGCTCACCAGGGTCGGGAAGATCACCGACTCCAGGTTCCCGCCCCAGCCGAGGTCGGCCATCATCATGAACAGCGGGACGACGCTGAGCTGCGGCGGGATCGTCAGGGTCAGGATGACGCCGGTCATCAGGGCACCGCGGCCGCGGAAGCGCATCTTGGCGAAGGCGTAGCCGGCCAGGGTGCAGAAGAAGAGCGTCGCCGCCGTGATGCAGCCGGCCACGATGATGCTGTTGACGATCGCCTTGCCCAGGTGGGCCTGGGTCCAGGCGGCGTCGAGGTTGTGGAAGAGCCGGCCACCCGGCAGGAACGGCGGGGTGGTGGCCAGCACTTCGTCCTGGGTGTGGGACGCGGCCACCAGGGTCCAGTACAGCGGCAGCAGCGAGCCGATGCCGACGACGGTCAGGGCGATGTAGGCGAACGGGCCGCCCTTCAGCTGCTGGCCGGCGCCGGGCTTGAAACGGCTCGGGCGCTTCGCCGCGCGGTGGGCGGAACGTACTGGGAGGCCGAGCTCCGGAGCTTTGGTGGGGCTGGTCATGGTCATTGGATATCGCTCCCGGTCAGACCGCGGATTTGCGTACGAAGCGGCCGATGAGCCAGTTGACCGCGGCGATGATCAGCAGGAGGGCGAGCATCGCCCAGGCCACTGCGGCGGCCGGGCCGAGATGCTGCAGGTTCCAGCCGTAGTTGTAGAGGTAGACGCTGAGGGTCTCGTACTGATTCTCGTTGCCGCCGGTCGCGCCGAGCGTGCCGCCCTCCAGCAGCAGGGGCTCACCGAACAGCTGCATGGAACCGATGGTCGAGATGACGATCGTGAAGAGGATCGTGGGCCGCAGCGAGGGGATGGTCACCTTGCGGAACTGCTGCCAGCGCGAGGCACCGTCGAGCGAGGCCGCCTCGTACAGGTCGGACGGGACCGCCTGCATCGCGGCCAGGTAGATCAGGGTGTTGTAGCCGGTCCAGCGCCAGATCACGATGACCGAGATGGCGATCTTGGACGTCCAGTGGCCGTTGGCCCAGTTGGTGTCGCCGAGGCCGACGAAGTGCAGCGCCCAGTTCAGCAGACCGCCGTCGGCCCGGAAGACCAGGGCGAAGACGAGCGCCGCGGAGGCCACCGAGGTGGCGTACGGGGTGAGGATGATCGTCCGCCAGAAGGTGCTGGCGCGCAGCTTGTAGTTCAGCAGATGCGCCAGGCCCAGCGCGACGAGCAGCTGCGGAACCGTCGACATGACACCGATCAGGAAGGTGTTGCTGACGGCCGTCCAGAACTCGGAGTCGTGCAGGATCCTGTCGAAGTTCTCCCAGCCGACCCACTCCATCTGGTCCATGCCGGTCATCTCGACCCGGTGCAGGGCGATCCAGCCGGTGTAGATCAGCGGGTAGAGCCCGAAGGCGCCGAAGATGAGGAAGAACGGGGCGATGTAGGCGTACGGCGACGCCTTGTCGTCGAACCGCCAGAGCCGGCTCCGCCACGTCTGCCGGCGGGTGCTCACCGGTTTGCGCTGGGAGCCGCGGGGTGGCGGCGCGTATGCGTCCCGGGTGGGAGTCGAGGTGGCCACGAGCGGGAGTCCTTCCCTGGATTGCTTGAGTTACCCGGGTACGGGGCATGGGCCGAAGGCGTGCGCGGTGGGCTTCCACGGGGCGGCCGGGAAGGTACCCGGTCGCCCCGTGCAAGCCCGCCGGAACGGCACGGGCCACCCCGCGGGCGGGGGGTGTCCGTCGATCGGACCCGGCCCTGATCGACAGGACGCCCCCTGGGGACACGCAGGTGCGGGCGGCCCTGGGGCCGCCCGCCGCTGCGACGGTCAGCCGATCACCTTGTCGATCGACTTGGTCGCCGCCTCCCACGCCTTGTCGGGCTTGGTGCCGCGCTGCTCCATGTTGTTGATCTGGGTGGAGATGGTGTCCTTGATCGAGGCGTCCTTCGGGCCGAGCACCGTCTCGGGGATGGACTTGGCCTCGTCGGCGTAGATCTGGCCGATCGGCGCGTCGTTGAAGTACGGCAGGGTGGCGTTCTTCACGTCCGGCAGGTCGTACGCGCCCTTGTTGGACGGGAAGACACCGATCGCCTTGAAGACGGCGGCCTGCTGCTCGGGGGCGGTCAGCCACTTGACGAGCTCGCCGGCCTCCTTGACGTGCTTGCCGGCCGTCGGGACGCCGAGGAACGAACCGCCCCAGTTGGCGGCGGTCTCACCGGGGGCGGTGGTGATGTCCCACTTGCCCTTGTTGCCGTCACCGGCGTTCACCGAGATCTGGCCGGCCATCCAGGCGGGGCAGGCCACCGTGGCGATGGTGCCCTTGCGCAGAGCGGCCGCCCACGGGTCGCTGAACTGGGCGAGGCCCTGGGTCAGCTTCTTGTCCGCGGCCTCGGCCGCGAGGTTCCAGCCCTGCTTGACGCTGGGGCTGTCCTTGTAGATCGGCTTGCCGCTCGCGTCGTAGTACTGCTCCGCGTTCGAGCTGACGACGGCGTTGTACATGGCGCTGGCGGAGTCCATGTAGAAGGTGCCCGCCGGGGCCTTCTTCTTGTACTCCTCACCGAGCTTGAGGTAGTCCTCCCAGCCCCCGGAGATCTTGGCCGCGACCTCCTTGCGGTCGGTCGGCAGGCCGGCCTTCTTGAAGAGATCGGTGTTGTAGCAGAGCGACATCGGGCCGATGTCGGTACCCGCGCCGATCACCTTGCCGTCCTTGGTGGTGGCCTGCTTCTCCTTCCAGGACACCCACTCGTTGACGTCGATGACCTTGCTCAGGTCGGCGAACTGGTCCGCCTTCGTGTCGACGAGCTCCTTGATGCGCCCGACCTCGAGACCCTGGACGTCGGCGAGGCCGCTGCCCGAGTTCAGCTGCTGGAGCAGCTTGGGGTAGTAGACCTTCTCATCGGCGGTCGTGTCCTCCTTGACCGTGATGTTCGGGTGCAGCTCGTGGTACTTCGCGAAGAGGCCGGCCTCCTTGTAGCCGAACTGGCCGAAGTCGGCGACGGTCAGCGTGATCTTCCCGTTCGCATCGGAGGACTCGTTCGACGAGTCGGAGTCGTCGCTGCTGCAGCCGGTCAGCAGCAGGGCCGAAGCGGTCAGGCCCGTGGTGGCCAGAACCGCGACTCTGCGGCTCCGGCCGGCGACGGTGCGGGTGATACGCATTCCACTACTCCTTGTTCCAGGGTGGGACTGGCTCACTGCGTGGCATACGCGCTGGTGAGTGCGGGTGCCGGATGGGTCAGGGGGGAGGACACGGGCAGTGCCGTTCACGCGAGAAATCCTCGTGCGATGTGGGAGCGCTCCCATGCGTCGATGTCGGAAGATTGCTGCCTGGGAGGGGTGGGTGTCAAGAGTTGAAGACGCTTCCGTTGCGCGAGCGTGTCCTGCAAGTCACGAGACCGTGTCCGGCCGAAGGCTTGCCAAAGCGGAACGCCCTCGGGTGCGGAAGCCGAGGTTCCCGAATTCCCGCAGGTGAGAGGCGTATTGGGGGTGGATCATGGAGTGGTGGCCGGGAGAAACCGGCGAGTGCGCCGGTTTCTCGGCATCCCCCGGAAACACTTTTCCGGACCCCCGAACCCCCCTGAGGGGCCCGCCGGGAAGTGAACGGGGCACCACGCGGTGGGGGCGCTTGAGCCCACTCACGCGTTCTTTGCCCGAACTCGATGTCCGCATGGTGGCCGGAGCGGGGATTGCGGCGGTGGCCGGGACGAAGTCGGCGCGGCGGCCGGAACGAAGTCGGCACGGTGGCCGGAACGTTGCCCTACGGATGAGCGGTCAGGCCGCACGCAGGCGGGCCAGGGTGCCCTCCAGCTCCTCCTGGGCCGCCCGTGCCGCCGACTCCGCGTCGCCCGAGACGACCGCCGCGACCAGCGCCCGGTGCCCCGCGTGGCCGTGCTGCGGGTCCTCCCGGCGCAGCCCGAGCAGCTCCACCAGGTCGATGAGCCCCTGCCGCAGCGCGGGCACGAACTCGGCGAACAGGTCGCTCAGCACCGGATTGTGCGCGGCCGCCACGACCGCCCGGTGCACGGCGATGTCCGCGTCCACGAAGCCGGCGTCGTCGGTCCCGGCGCCGGCGGCCAGGCGGGCGGTGAGCGCCGCGTCCAGGGCGGTCAGGTCCTCGTCGGTGCGGCGGTGCGCGGCCAGGCGGGCGGCCTGCACCTCGATCAGCATGCGCACCTCGTAGACGTCGGTGACCGAGGCCCGCCGCAGCCGCACCGGCCAGTCCTCCACGGCGTGGTCGGCGACGACGAAGACACCGGCGCCCTGCCGGGAGCGGAGCAGGCCGAGCGTGGCGAGCGTACGCACCGCCTCACGGACCGTCGAGCGGCCCACGCCCAGCTCCCGGGCGAGAGTCGTCTCGCCCGGGAGCTTCGTGCCGACCGGCCAGTGCCCCTCGGTGATCCGCGTGCGCAGATGGCTGGTGGCCTGTTCGACGAGGGGACTGGGGCGGAGGGGGCCGAGCGGGGACACGTCGTTCACCTGTCAGGTTGTCTGAGGGGTTGCGTTCTGGTTACTGTACCGGCCATGACGTACCGCGGTCTCCTTCTTCTCGGCTGCCGCGGCGGGGCCTGAAGCGATCGGCACCCCGCCGCGGGGTGCCGTGCTGGGCCGGTCGCATCCGGCGATGCGAGAAGAGACACCGTTCATGCCCGAGTTCATGCCCGAGTTCATGCCCGAGTTCATGCCCGAGTTCATGCCCGAGTTCATGTCCCAGTCCATGTCCACGGCCACGGCCGCGCCCGACGCCCGGTCACCCCTGCACGGCTTCCCCACCATCTGCACCCCCCGCGGCCCGGTCCCCGACGGCGCGCCCCGCTGGAACCCCCAGCGCTCCAGCTCCATGCCGTCGCACCGCTACCGCTCCGCTTTCGACCGCGTCGCGATCCCGCTGACCGGCCGGAGCTGGCCGCAGGCCCGTGTCGAACGGCCCCCGCTGTGGGTACCGGTCGACCTCAGGGACGGCAACCAGGCGCTGGCGGAGCCGATGGACACCCCGCGCAAGCGGCGGATGTTCGATCTGCTGGTGGCGATGGGCTTCAAGGAGATCGAGATCGGCTACCCGTCCGCGAGCCGCACCGACTTCGACTTCGTCCGGCACCTGGCGACGAGCGGGGCGGTGCCCGACGACGTCACGGTGGTCGTCTTCGCCCCCGCCAGAGCGGACCTGATCGAGCGCACCTTCGAGGCGGTCGCCGACATGGACCGGGTCGTCGTCCACCTCTACATCGCGACCGCGCCCGTCTGGCGCGAGGTCGTCCTCGGCCGGGACCGGGCCGGGGTGCACGGCGTGGTGCTGGAGGCCGCACGGCAGATGGGCCGGCTGGCCCGGGCCAGGCCCGGGGCGGACATCCGGTTCCAGTTCTCGCCGGAGGTCTTCATCCTGACCGAGCCGGACTACGTCCTGGAGGTCTGCGACAGCCTGACCGAGCTGTGGGACGCCTCGCCGGACCGGCCGGTCGTCCACAACCTGCCCGCCACGGTGGAGATCGCCACGCCCAACGTGTACGCGGACCAGATCGAGTACATGCACCGCCATCTGGCCCGCCGCGACGCGGTGATCCTCTCCGTCCACCCGCACAACGACCGGGGCACGGGCGTGGCCTGCGCGGAACTGGCCGTGCTGGCGGGCGCCCAGCGGGTGGAGGGCTGCCTGTTCGGCAACGGGGAGCGCACCGGCAACGTCGACCTGGTCAACCTGGCGCTGAACCTGCACGCCCAGGGCGTGGACCCGATGATCGACTTCTCGGACATCGACGAGATCCGCCGCACGGTCGAGCACTGCAACCGGCTGCCCGTGCCGCCGCGCCACCCGTACGGCGGCGACCTGGTGTACACCGCGTTCTCCGGCACCCACCAGGACGCGATCAGCAAGGGCTTCGCCCACCGCGCGAGCAGCGCGTCCGACCGGTGGGAGGTGCCGTACCTGCCGATCGACCCGGCGGACGTGGGGCGTACGTACGAGGCGGTCATCCGGGTCAACTCGCAGTCGGGCAAGGGCGGCATCGCCCACCTGCTGCGCTCCGGGCACGGGGTGGACCTGCCGGCCGGGATGCGGGCGGACTTCTCCCGCGCGGTGCAGCACGCGACCGACGAGAGCGGCCGCGAGGCCACCGGCAAGGACCTGTGGAACCTGTTCGAGGCCGCCTATCTGGCGCCCGGGCGGGACGGGTCCGTCGCGCTGACGTCCTGGTCGGCGCAGACCGGGCCGGCCGGTGAGCACCGGTTCGTCTGCACGCTGCGGGTGGACGACCGGGAGGGCGACTACGAGGGCACGGGCACCGGCCCGGTCACCGCGTTCGCGGACGCGCTGGCGGCGGCCGGGGTGGAGGCGGGCGTCCTGGACCTCGCGGAGCAGGGGCCCGCGGGCCCGGCCGGGGTGACCACGGCGTACGCGCGCTGCCGGGTCGGCGGCGAGGAGAGCTGGGGCGCGGGCCGGGACGACTCGGGCGTCGCCGCGTCGGTGGCGGCGGTGCTGTCGGCGGTGAACCGGGCGCGGGGGTAGCGGCCACCGGGAGACGAAGGGGGCGCACCCCGGCCGGGGGTGGGGGGAATGGGGACCGGCCGGGATGCGCGGGGGGAGGTGGTTCCTGGGGTGGCGTCGGGCGGGGCTACTCGTAGGCGCCGAACGCCTTCGTGAAGGCGAGCGGTTCCTGCGTGATGGAGCTGCACGTGGCGTCGGCGGTCGGCTTGGCGCCGCCCGCGCACTCCTTGTCACGGGTGGCCGACCACATCGCGAGCCAGGCGAGGCCCTTCTCCTTGGCGAAGGCCACCAGCTGGGTGGCGTCCTCGACCTTGAAGACCTCGGTGCTGACGTCGTTCACGCCGATCATCGGGGTGACGGCGACGGCCTTCCATGCGTCCGCGTCGGAGAGCCCGAGCACGCCCTTGATCTGGGCCTGGGTGGCGGTGGCCGCCTGGACGGCGTACGTTCCCATGTCGCCGCTGTACGAGGCGCCGTAGTCCATCGCCATGATGTTGACGGCCCCGACGTCCACGCCGTTCTTCCTGGCGTCGGCGATCAGGTCGACGCCGGGCTGGGTCAGGCCCTCGGGCATCACCGGCAGGGTGAAGGAGACGTCCAGGCCGGGGTGGGACTTCTGGAGCTGGGCGATGGCCTGCGAGCGGCGGGTGTTGGCGGCGGTGTCGGGCAGCGCGCCGCCCTCGACGTCGAAGTCGACCTTGGTCAGCTTGTACGTGTCGACGACCTTGCCGTAGGCGGCGGCGAGGTCGGCGGCCGAGGAGCAGCGCAGGGCCAGTTCGGAGCCGGCGGCTCCGCCGAAGGAGACCCGGACGTCGCCGCCCGCCGCGCGCAGAGCGCCGATCTGGGAGGCGACGTGGTCGTCACCGAGGCCGGTGACACCGCCCCAGAGCGGGGCGCAGCTGCCGCCGGAGGTGATGAAGGCGAGGTTGAACTCCTTGACCCCGGTCTTGCCGGCGGTGCCGACCAGGTCGTACGCCGGGTAGAGCGAGGTGTCGACGTACGGGGCGAAGCGGGCGCCGCTCGCCGTGCCGCCGTCGCCGGTCTTGGTGGGCGTGGGGGTCGGGGTGGGAGTGGCCGTGCCGGTGGGCTGCCCGGTGGGTTTGCCGGTGGGGGTGGCCGTGGGGACGGGGGTGGCGGTCTCGGTGGGGCGGCCGCTGGGCTCGGGGGTCGCTCCGGTGTCGACGGAGCACTTCGCGCCGTCGATGAGGCAGCCGGTGGGGTCGGCGGCCGTGCCGTCGGAGCTGGTGACGAAGCCGATGGTGACGGACTTGCCGGCGGCGAGCTCCTTGTCCCAGCTCGCCGGCTTGACCGTGACGTGGCTGCCGCTGACGGTGTGCTCGCCGTTCCACAGGGAGCTGATCCTCGTGCCGGCGGGCAGGTCGAATTCGAGCGTCCAGCCGGTCTTCGCCGTGCCGGTGTCGTTGGTGACGACGTACTGCCCGGTGTAACCGCCGGTCCAGCCGCTGGTCCGGGTGTAGGCGGCGCCGACCGCCGCGGCCTGGGCCGTGCCGGTGAGGGCGAAGACCGTTCCGCCGATCACGGCCGCGGCGACGACCGCGCCGACCGCCTTGGTCCTGGTGCCCACCGTGCGCCGGTGCGTGCTGGTGCCCATCGCGTTCCTGCCTCGTCATACGGAAGTGGGGGATGCGGGAGCACGCTAGCGGCAGCGAAAGGGGCGAATGGGGCGAGCCGGGCCGGAGTTGATGTTCTTAGGGTTCGCTTAAGGAGCGCATCGGCCCCGCTAAAGGTTCCGACCGCCCCGCGGACCGGCCGGGGCGCGGAACAGGGCGGGTCAGGCCGGGGCGCGGAACAGGGCCGGTCAGACCGGGGCGCGGAACAGGGCCGGTCAGACCGGGGCGCGGAACAGGGCGGGTCAGACCGGGGCGCGGAACAGGGCGGGTCAGACCGGGTTTCAGGGTTTCAGGCCACGCCCTGGTGGCCGCGCCGCTTGGCGCCGCGTCGCTGCCGGCCCACCCGGTGGCCGCGTCCGCGCTGCTCGGGCCGCTGTCCGTCGAGCCCGATCCAGACCCGCACCTCGGTGCCGCCGAGCACCGAGCGGCCGATGCGCACGTCGCCGCCGGTGGACTCGGCGACCCGGCGGACGATGTCGAGGCCGAGGCCGGTCGAGCCCACCGCACCCCGCGCCCCGCCGCGCCCGCTGCCGCCGCGTGCCAGGGCCGCCTTCGGGTCCGCGATGCCGTCTCCCGCGTCCGAGACCAGCACGATCACCGCGTCACCGCTGTGGTGCACGTCGACCGCGAAGGCGGTGCCCTCCGGGGTGTGGCGGAAGACGTTGCCGAGCAACGCGTCGAGGGCGGCGGCCAGTTCGGGGCGGGCGACCGGGATGCGTACCGTACGGTCCACCCCCGCGAGGCGCACCTCGCGGCCCTCGTCCTCGGCCAGCGCGGACCAGAAGGCCATCCGTTCGCGGATCACCTCACTGGCGTCGCAGCCGGTCCCGGGCCCGCCGGGCTGGGTCTGCGGGCGCTGTTCGCGGGCGGTCCTGATGATCGTGTCCACCTCGCGCTCCAGCTGCTCGACGGCCGCCCGGGTCTGCTCGGCCGCCGGGCCCTCGCCGAGGGACGCGGCGTTCAGGCGCAGGACGGTGAGCGGGGTGCGCAGCCGGTGCGAGAGGTCGGCGGCCAGTTCCCGCTCGTTGGCGAGGAGTTGGACGACCTGGTCGGCCATGGAGTTGAACGCGGTTGCGGCGGACCGGAGTTCGGTCGGCCCGTCCTCCGGGACGCGGGTCCCGAGCCGCCCCTCCCCCAGGTCGTGGGCGGCGCGGGCGAGGCGCCGGGCCGGCTCCACCATGCGCACCCCGAGCCGGTCGGCGACCGCGACCGAGCCGACGATCAGCGCGATGCCGACGGCCGCCAGCATCAGCCAGGCCGTGGCGACCCCGTGGGAGACCTCGTCCTCGGGCACGAACACCTCGACGACGGCGATGTTGTCGGGGCCCAGCGCGGTCGGCTGGAGCAGCGCGGAGCCGCCGGGCACTTCGGTGATGGAGGCGCGGCCGGTCTCCCGTACGGTCTCCAGGTCCTTGCGGGTGGCGCGGCGGCGGCCGATCTCCACGGGGACGCCGTCGGCCTCGCCCGCGGCCGGGATGTGGACGGCCATCCGGTCGGCGGCCCCGGGTTCGGTGGTCATCACGGCCGTCTCCAGCTGGGCGCGGTCCGTGGTGATGGAGAGGGTGGGGGCGATCGTCGCGGCCTGGCGTTCGGCGTCGGAGAACGCGCGGTCGCGGGCCATCTCCTTGACGACGAGGCCCAGCGGCACGGCGAAGGCGACCACGACCATCGCGGTGACGGCCAGGCAGACCTTGACCAGCGCCCATCTCATGCGGGCCGCTCCGGGGCCGGGGGCTGGAGCTTCACGCCGACGCCGCGCAGGGTGTGCAGATAGCGGGGCCGGGCGGCCGTCTCGCCGAGTTTGCGGCGCAGCCACGAGAGGTGGACGTCGATGGTCTGGTCGTCGCCGTAGGACTGCTGCCACACCTCGGCGAGGAGTTCCTTGCGGGGGACGACGACGCCGGGGCGCCCGGCCAGGAAGGTGAGCAGGTCGAACTCGCGGCGGGTGAGGTCGAGTGCGGCGCCGTCGAGTTCGGCCTGCCGGCGCAGCGGGTCTATGGCGAGGCCGCCGACCCGGATGACGCGCGAGGGCGGTGCCTCGCCGCCGCTGGCCCGGGCGCGGCGCAGCACGGCGGCCATCCGGGCCGAGAGGTGTTCCACCGAGAACGGCTTGGTGAGGTAGTCGTCGGCGCCGTCGTTGAGCAGCCGGACGATCTCGCTCTCGTCGTCGCGCGCGGTCGCGATGATGACCGGTACGTCGGTGATGCCGCGCAGCATCTTCAGCGCCTCGGACCCGTCGAGGTCGGGCAGTCCGAGGTCGAGGATGACCACGTCGAAGCGGAAGTGGGCGACCTCGCGCAGCGCTTCGAGGGCGGTGCCCACACTCCGTACGGTGTGGGCGGCCTCCGTCAGGTGCCGGATGAGGGCGGATCGTACGAACTGGTCGTCCTCGACCACGAGCACACTTGGCATGGGCGGCACCGTACGCCATCGGACGCGCTCCGGTCCGGCGGGTGACCCTACTCGGGCAGGCGGCCCCGCCGTGGTGCAGGATGTGCCCGATGCAACGAGGACTCGTACACGCGCTGGCGTGGTCGCTCGCCACCGGCGCGGCGGTCACGGTGTCGTGGTGGGGTGTGCACACCGTCCTGGCGGGGACGGTGTACGACCCGCCGCGCGCGGTGCCGATCTCGTCGCCGACCGCGCGGACCCTGGCGTCCTCGACGCACCGCCCCGCCCCGCCCCCGCCGGCCTCCCCCAGCCCGACGCCCCGGGCCACCACCCCGAAGCCGGCCGCGCCCACGTCCCGTACGCCCTCGCCGTCGCGCACCCCGGCGAACACGCCCCGTCCGGCGTCCGGGGGGACCGCTTCCGCCGGGACGGCGAAGAGTTACGCGACGGAGGGCGGCCGGATCGTGTTCGAGATCGGCGCCGACTCGGCGCGGCTGGTGTCCGCGACCCCGGAACCGGGCTGGTCGATGCAGGTGTGGACGAACACCACCTGGATCCGGGTGGACTTCGCCAGGGACGACGGCACGACGGTCTCCGTCTTCTGCACCTGGAACGACCATCCGCCGCTGGTGGACATCGTCAAGTCGTAGCGCCGGTGGAGCCGTCAGTGGAAGGCGGATGGGGGCGGCGGCGGTGACGGGCGGGCGTCCGCGTCGTGCACCGGGGCGGCGCCGCCGGTGAAGTCGGCGAGCGCCCGCCCGTGTTCGACGCGTCCGGGGTGCGGGTCGGTCGCCACCCGGCGGGTCAGCTCCGCGACCTTCGGGGCCGTGTCCGACGCGAGCAGGACTGCGTTGCCGAAGCGGCGGCCCCGCCACACCGTGGGGTCGGCGGCGAGGGCGAGTTCGGGGAAGACCGTGGCGGCGGTGGCGATCTGGCCGCGCAGGTGGGCCAGCGGCGGCCCGTCCGCGAGGTTGGCGACGTAACTCCCGCCCGGCTTCAGGACGCGGCGCACCTCGGCGAGGAATTCGGTGGAGGTGAGGTGGGCGGGGGTGCGGGCCCCGCTGAAGACGTCCGCGATGACGAGGTCGGCCCAGCCGTCCTGGACCTTGCCGAGCCCGGCGCGGGCGTCGGTGGACCGGACCCTGATCCTGGCCTGCGGGTCCAGCGGCAGTTCACGGCGCACCAGCTGCACGAGGGCGGCGTCCACCTCGATGATCTGCTGGGTGGAGCGGGGGCGGGTGGCGGCGATGTACCGGGCGAGCGTGAACGCCCCGCCGCCCAGGTGCACCACGTGCAGCGGCTGCCCGGCGGGGGCGGCCAGGTCCGCGATGTGGCCGATCCGGCGCTGGTACTCGAAGGAGAGGTACGCCGGGTCGTCGAGGTCGACGTGGGACTGCGGGGCGCCGTCGACCGTCAGCGTCCAGGCACGCCGGCGCTCCCGGTCGGGGACGAGTTCGGCGAGGCCGCCGCCGACCTGCTCGGAGACGTTGCCCGCCGCCGTGCCGCGCGCCCCCTTGTGGTCGGCCTTGCGGTCCGCGCGCTGCTTGCGGTCGCCGCCGCCGGCCGCTCCTCGACGTGCCACTGCTTCTCGCCCTGCTCACTGCTCATCGCGTCCGGTGACGGGCCGGTCGTGCGACCCGCCGTCCGGTCATTATGGGCTCAGTGGCAGTTGTCGGCCGCCTCGATCAGCCGGGCCGCCTGGTCGAGCGCGGCCCGCAGCGCGGCCGGGTCGGTGACCGGGGTGTCCTCGGCGGGCGGCAGCAGCCAGCCGCTGCCGGAGACCGGCGGCTCGGCGGGGATGCGCAGCCCGCGGCCGTCGGTCCGCGTACAGGCGCTGCCCGGTACGTCCCAGCCCTGGGCGGTGCCGGGCGGCACCAGGAACCCGAGGGTGTCGCAGGTGCCGTCGTGGATGACCGGGCCCACGGCCTCCTGCGCCGCGCCCCGGCGCAGGATGTCGACGGCCTCCAGACCCTGCCGGGCGGGCACGGTCACCAGATCGCAGGGTTCGTCGGCGGGTGCCGTACCGCCGGCCGCGGCCGTCGTCGTCGCGGTGGTCGTCGTCGCGGTGGTCGTCGCGGTCGTCCGCGAGCCGGTCGCCATGTCGAGATGCAACAAGGGACCTCTCCTCTCATCGCCGGGCGGAGCCGGACTCCGTCTCCGCATGGACCAACGCCCCAACCGCGTCAAGGGCTACGGTGCAGCACCGCCGCAAAGGGTGGCAGTTCATGGCGGATCGCGACCGAGATGCCCGGTATGTAGGTAAACGCTGCGTGTGCGCCCCGTCACAGCGGGTACGTTCTTGCTCCGCCGGGACACCGGAAACGACGCCCGGCTCGCACCAGAGAGGGCCCCGCCATGGTGTCGACACCGGCCGTTCCCAACCTCGCCTTCCGGCGGCTGCGCGGCCCGCGCTCCGCCGGGGAGTTCGCCGCCGCGGTACGCAGGGCCGCGCGCGAGATCGGCGAGCAGGTCGCGTGCGACGCCCGGTACATCGGACGCGTGGAGTCCGGCGAGATCCGCTGTCCCAACTACGCGTACGAGCGGGTCTTCCTGCACATGTTCCCCGGGACCACCCTGGAGGACCTCGGCTTCTCGCCGCGCGCTTCGGTACGCGGCCGGGCGGCCAGGCCCGCGGCGGGCGTCCCGCAGCCCCCGACTGCCCCGCTGCTCGCGCCCGGCAGCGACACCGACGAGGAGAGCGACGTGCTGCGTCGCGTATTCATGACGAGCGGCACCACCGCGGTGGCCGCCACCTCCCTGGGCCTGGGCCTCGGTGGCCCGGCGGCCGCCTCCCTGCCCACGCAGCGCCGGTTCGGCGAGGCGGAGGTGAGCGCCGTCGAGAGGGCGGTGCGGCAGATCCGGCTGCTGGACGACCGGCACGGCGGCGACTGGCTCTACCGGCGTGCCGCGCAGCCGCTGCGCGCGGCGTACGCGCTGCTCGACGCCGGGACCGCGAGCCGGGGCGGCACGGCGGACCGGCTGCACTCCGGCGCCGGTGAGCTGGCCATCTCGGTGGGGTGGCTGGCCCATGACTCCGGCCGCTTCGAGGACGCCCGCTCGCACTACGCGGAGGCGCTGGCCACGGCGCGGGTGGCCGGGGACCCTGCCCTGGAGGCGCACGCGTTCTGCAACGCGTCGTTCCTGGCCCGCGACACGGGCCGGCCGCGCGAGGCGGTACGCGCGGCGGAGGCGGGGCAGCGGGCCGCCCAGCCGCTGGGCTCCCCCCGGCTGCGGGCGCTGCTCGCGCTGCGGGAGGCGGGGGGCCGGGCCGGGCTCGGGGACCGCACGGGCTGCGAGCGGGCGCTCGGCCGGGCGCACACCGCGTTCTCGCGGGGGGCGTCGGGGGCGGACCCGGAGTGGATGAGCTTCTTCCGCGAGGCGGAGCTGGAGATGCTGGAGGCGCAGTGCTGGGCGGCGCTGGGCGACTGGTCGCGTGCCGCGCGGCACGCGCGGCGGGCGGTACGGCTCCAGGACCCTCACTTCACCCGGAACCTCGCCCTGTACCGGGCCGAACTCACCACGGACCTGGCCCGCGCGGGTCGCGCGGAGGAGGCGGCGGCCACGGGCCACGAGGTCCTTGACCTCCTGGAACAGGTCCGGTCCACGCGCATCCGCGCCATGCTGACGGACGCGGTGGCGGCCCTGGGGCCGCGGGCCGGGGGCTCGGCGGAGGTAGCGGACTTCCTGGACCGCTACCAGGTGGCGACGGCCACCACGTAACGGCCCTGCCGGGCCGATTCCAGCCGGTCCGGCGCCCATTCCAGCCCGTCCGGCGGCTGAGGACGCGCCCCCTCGGCCCGCCCATTCCAGCCGGTCCGACGGCTGAGGACGGAACCCTCGACCCGCCCAACCCAGCCCGTCCGGCGATTGAGGACGGAACCCTCGGCCCCGGTCCGGGGCGCGCCTCTTGGCCCTCCGGCCCGGGGCCCCAGAAGTCTTGCCCCGCCCGGGGCGACCGGTTCCGTCCTCAAACGCCGGACGGGCTGGGTTCGCTCACCGCTCAAGGTGACCCGTGTCGTTCCAGCGTTGGATCGCCGGCTCCCCGTACGCCCAGCCGAGGACGGAGAGGGACGTCGGGGCCAGCCAGATGCGGGCGCCGAAGGAGATGTCCTCGCCCAGCCACCGCGCACCCAGCGCCCGCAGGATGTGGCCGTGGGCGAAGACCAGCACGTCGCGGTCGGCCGAGCGCGCCCAGGCGACGATCTCGTCGGCGCGGGCGGCGACCTCGGCGGTGCTCTCGCCGTCCGGCACCCCGTCGCGCCAGATGAACCAGTCCGGCCGCCCCGCCTTGATCTCGGCCGGCGTCATCCCCTCGTACGCCCCGTAGTCCCACTCCATCAGCGCGTCCCACGGCTCGGCCCGGTCGCCGAAGCCGGCGAGCTCGCAGGTCTCGGCGGCCCGTACGAGCGGGCTGGTGCGGACCTCCAGGCCGGGCAGCTCCGTCCACGGCCCCCGGTGCAGCCGCTCGCCGAGCAGCTTGGCCCCGTCGCGGCCGGCGTCGAGCAGCGGGATGTCCGTCCTGCCGGTGTGCCTGCCGTTGAGGGACCATTCCGTCTGCCCGTGCCGGGCGAGCAGGATGCGCGGTGCCATAAGAGGGTTCTCCCTGAAAAGCTGAGACCTGAGATGCGGAATCTGAGATCTTGGTACGGAGCGGAGCAACGGAGCGGCGGCGAACGGATCGTCCTGGTTTCCATCATCCCGCACCTGCCCGCGAGGCAACCCGGGGGGCCGCAGCGGCGTCCCACAGTCCACAGACGAATCCGAGCAGCTGAGGGGTGCCGACCACACCCCCGGGGGACACTCGGCCGACGCGCACCGTACGGTTGAACGCCCGCAGTCGGCCGCATGAACACGTGATGGAGAAGTTCCGGATGCCGCATGCCACCACCGCGCCCGCGCCGCGCCACCGGCCCCGCTGGTGGACCGAGCTGCCGCTCCTGGCCCTGGTGTACGCGGCGTACTCCGGCGGCCGGCTGCTGGCGCGCGGCGACGTGTCGACGGCCGTCGACCACGGGCTGAGCATCCTGCGCGTGGAAAAGGCCCTGTTCCTCAACGCCGAGCACCCGCTCAACCGCCTCTTCACGGCGCACGCCTCCCTGGGCGTACCCGCGGACTTCGCGTACGCGTCCCTGCACTACGTGGTCACCCCGGCCGTCCTGATCTGGATGTTCCGGCGCCACTCGGCCGCGTACCGCAGGGCGCGCACCTGGCTGATGACCTCGACCATGCTCGGGCTGATCGGCTTCACGCTGATGCCGACCTGCCCGCCGCGGCTGCTGGCCGCGGGGCACGGCTTCGTCGACACGATGGCCCAGTACAGCTCGTACGGGTGGTGGGGCACGGAGGCGAGCGCCCCGCGCGGCATGGGCGGCATGACCAACCAGTACGCGGCGATGCCGAGCCTGCACGTCGGCTGGGCGCTGTGGTGCGGCATCCTGCTGTGGCGCCACGCCAAGCACCCGCTGGTGAGGGCGGCGGGTGTCGCCTACCCGCTGATCACGACGTTCGTGGTGATGGGCACCGCCAACCACTACCTGCTCGACGCCGTCGCCGGCGCCGCCGTGATGGGCGTCGGGGCCCTGCTGGCCCGGCCCGTGATGCGCCTGGCCGACCGGGTCAAGCAGGCGGTACTCGCCCGCTTCGCCCGGATGTCCGCGACCGCGGGGTCCCCGGATGTCAGTGCCGGGTGCAAGACTTCGGCGGGTGAGCGAATCCCCGGCCAGCGGACCTCCTCCGCAGAACCATCCGACGCGGCAGCCGCGTCCGGCCCGCCTGCCCGGGCAGACGCCGCCGCCCCGGCCGGACGGGCCCCCGACGCGGACCCTGCGACGGCGGCTCGCTGAGCTGAGGGGCCCGGCGCTCCCGCGCCCGCTGGACGCCCGCGCGCTCGCGGCCCTCGCCGCCAACCCCGGCTGCAAGCGCCGCGCCCTGCTCGACGGGGCGGGCGTCGACAAGGGGGCGCTCGCCACCGCGCTGGGCTCCCCGGCACCCTTCGGGCAGTCCCAGTTCGCCTTCATGCGGGGCAACGCCTTCGAGGCCAGGGTCAAGGGCGACGGCGGTACGGAGCTGATGCGCCTGCTGTACGAGCGGCTCGGCGGCCCCGGCGAGCCGCCGCGCGATGTCCGGGTGCCCGATCTGACGGCCGCCGGGCCGGAGGGCCGCGCGGCCAGGACCGCGCTGGCGCTGCGGGAGGCGACGGAGGCGGGCGGCTGGGCGCTGCTCGACCACCCGATGCTGGCCCTGGAGGTGGCGGGCTCCCCGGCCTACCTGGAGCCGGACGCGGTGGTGGTGCACCCCGACGGCACCTGGACCGTGGTGGAGATCAAGTCGTTCCCGATGATCGACGGCTCGGCCGACGCCGCGAAGGTGGGCGCGGCGGCCCGCCAGTCCGCGGTGTACGCGCTGGCGCTTGAGCGGGTCGCTGAGGTCACGGACGGGGCGCGGGTCGGCCACCGGGTGCTGCTGGTGTGCCCGAAGGACTTCTCCAACCTGCCGGCCGCCTCCGTCGTCGACGTACGCAAGCAGCGCGCGGTGACCCGCCGGCAGCTGACCAGGCTCACCCGCATCGAGGAGATCGCGGCGGCCCTGCCCGAGGGCACCACGTTCGACCCGGAGCGCTCCCCCGAGGACCTGGAGACGGCCGTCGAGTCGGTCACCGCGGCCTACGCGCCGGAGTGCCTGTCCTCCTGCGAGCTGGCGTTCCACTGCCGGTCCCGGGCCCGCGCCGAGGGGGCCGTGGAGTCGCTCGGGCGCGGCGTGCGCGGGGAGCTGGGCGGGCTGAGGACGGTCGGCGACGTGCTGGCGGCGGCCGCCGGCAAGGAGGGTGACCCGGCCGATCCCGCGGTCGCGGCCCTGCGCCGCGCGGCGGCCCTGCGCGCCGAGGCACTGGAGGGCCGCGTCACATGTCACTGATCAGCACACTGGCCCGGCTGGAGGCCGTGGAGAGCGGCCGGGCCCGGCCCACGGCCACCGTCCGCCACCGCCGGCTGACCGACCGGCCGCTCGTCCTGGTGCCGCTGACCACCGCGGGCGAGGCGGGCGCCCCGCTCGGCGCCCTCGTCGGCACCGACCGCGAGGCGCCCCGGCTGCTGGCCGTGCCCCAGCCGCGCGACCGCGACCTGCGCTTCGCCTTCCTCGCCGAGCTGGCCGAGGCGGTCCTGCCGCACATCGAGGCGTACGCCGACGTCATCGAGCCGGCCGAGCGCAACGAGACCGACCCCGCGACCGGGAAGCGGGTCAAGGTCGAGACCGAGCTGTGCGTGGACGCGGCGCAGATCGTGGTGCCGAGCCGGGCGGGCATCGAGTTCGTCCGGCTGCTGGGACGTTCCATGCGGTTCCGGCGCACCGCCGAGGACGACCCCGACACCCCGTATCCGGCGCCCGCCCGGGTCCCGCTGCTGGGGCGCTGGCTGACGCACTACGGCGAGCGGGCCCGGGTCCCCGGCTCCTCGCTCCTGCTCGCCTGCACCGATCTCCTCAACCGGCACTGGGCGACCGGCCAGTCCACGCTTGAGGACCAGCACCTGGGGGCCCTGCTCGCCTGGATCGACCCGCCGGCCGGTGAATCGGGCGCCGAGGCGGCGCTCCGCGCCGAGCTGGCCCGGGACGCGGCGGGCCAGCTGCTGTGCCCGCCGGCCGGTCCCGCCACCGACCCGGACTTCGACAACCGGCTGCTGGCCCCGGCGATCGAGAAGTACGACCGGGCGCGCTCCTCGCTCGCGGCGGCGCAGGACGGGCTCGCGGCGGACGCCCGGCTCGCCGAGCTGACCGGCGCCGAGCGGGAGATCAGGGCGCTGCTGGCCGGGGTGCTGCGGCCGACCTGGGACGCGGTGTGGCGGGGCCTGGACCTGCTGCGGGAGCTGCCCGAAGGGGCCAGGACCGAGGACCGCTGGACCCGGGACCGCTGGTCGTTCACCGCCCACCGCGACCGGGTCCGGGCCGGTGAGCCGCCCCAGCCGCGCCGGGACGACGCGGTGACGGCCGCCCGCAAGCTGGCCGCGCGGGAGACGGCCCAGGCACAGCTGGAGGCCCAGGAGGCGCTGGACGACCCGCTGGTGCTGGCGGGCCGCCGGCTGGCCGGTGAGGCGTTCATCGGGGAGGTGAGCGCGGTGGAGATGGCGTACAGCGAGTCGAAGCGGCCCTCGCCGCGCCCGCTGGTCACGGTCCGCACCGACGAGCGGCCGCAGCTGGGCGAGCGGGTGAAGGTCTACCGCTCGCTGGACGGCAAGCCGCAGACCGCCCAGTTCGTGCGCCACGGCCCGGCGGACGAGGAGGGCGGCGCGCCCTCGCTGGTGCTGCGGATCACCGACCGGATGGGGCGCGGCAAGGAGCCGGCCCCGGGGTCGGTCCCGGAGCCGGGCGACCGGATCGCCTGGACCCTGTTCGAGCACGACCAGCGCGGCGGGCCGCAGCTGCCGGACGCGGAGGAGACGCCGTGGACCCACGGCGGCCCGCCGGGCGCCGTCGAAGCGGCCGAGCGCCCCGACCCCGTGACCTCGGAGGACCTGCTGTGACGGCCGTATTCGACCCGGGCGCGGCGGCGGGCCTGGCGACCGCGAAGATCCTGGACGACACGCTGAACGGCACGGCCCGGGGCGTCGTGGTGGACTCCCCGCCGGGCGCGGGCAAGTCGACGCTGGTGGTGCGCGCCGCGCTGGAGCTGGCCGCGGCGGGCCGCCCGCTGATGGTGGTCGCCCAGACGAACGCGCAGGTGGACGACCTGGTGGTGCGGCTCGCCGAGAAGGACCCCGGCCTGCCGGTCGGCCGGCTGCACAGCAGCGACTCCGACCCCTACGACAAGGTGCTGGACGGCCTGGAGAACGTGCGCAAGTCGGCGAAGGCGGCGGACCTGGCGGGTCTTGACGTCGTCATCTCGACGGCGGCGAAATGGGCCCATGTGAAGAACGTGGAGCCGTGGGGGCACGCGATCGTGGACGAGGCGTACCAGATGCGCTCGGACGCTCTGCTGGCGGTGGCCGGGCTCTTCGAGCGGGCGCTGTTCGTCGGTGATCCGGGCCAGCTGGACCCGTTCTCGATCGTCGGCGCGGACCAGTGGGCGGGGCTGAGCTACGACCCGTCGGCCAGTGCGGTGAGCACGCTGCTCGCGCACAATCCGGAGCTGCCGCAGCACCGGCTGCCGGTCTCCTGGCGGCTCCCGGCCTCGGCGGCGCCGCTGGTGTCGGACGCGTTCTACCCGTACACGCCATTCCGCAGCGGTACGGGCCACGGCGACCGGCGGCTGTCGTTCGGGGTCGCGTCGGACGGTTCGGCGGCGGACCGGGTGCTGGACGAGGCGGCGGAGTCGGGCTGGGGGCTCCTCGAACTGCCGGCCCGGCGCACCCCGCGCACCGACCCGGAGGCGGTGCGGGCGGTCGCCCTGGTGGTGCGCCGGCTCCTGGACCGGGGCGGCGCGGCCACCAGCGAGCGGGCCCCGGAGCCGGCCCCGGTCACGGCGGACCGGGTCGCGGTCGGCACGGCCCACCGCGACCAGGCGGCGGCGGTCCGCGCGGCGCTGGCGGAGCTGGGCGTGACGGGGGTCGCGGTGGACACGGCGAACCGGCTCCAGGGCCGCGAGTTCGACGTGACGGTGGTACTCCACCCGCTGTCGGGCCGCCCGGACGCCACCGCGTTCCACCTGGAGACGGGCCGGCTCTGCGTCCTGGCCTCCCGGCACCGGCACGCCTGCATCGTGGTCTGCCGCGAGGGCGTCACCGACCTGCTGGACGAGCACCCCTCGACGGAGCCGGTCCAGCTGGGCGTCACGGTGAAGTTCCCGGACGGCTGGGAAGCGAACCACGCGGTGCTGGCGCATCTGGCGGAACACCGGGTGCGCTGGGCTTGTTGAGTGCGCCGGGGCGCGGTGCGCCCCGGCGGGTTCGCGCTCCTGGCGCCCTTGCGGGGGGCTGGAGAATGGAGGGTGGCCGTCTGGCGGTCCACCGGAGGAGGAAGACCACATGGCACAACCCGAGCGGAGCGAGCAGCAGCGGCTGCGTCCCGCACCCCTGCTCTTCGAGCCGTCGGCGGCGGTCGCGGACCCGGAGCACTTCTTCGACCTGGAGTCGGTGGAGGACCCGAAGGAGCTGCTGGGCCGGGCCACGGAACTGGCGCTGGCCTTCCGCGCCGCGACGGACCGCGCGGTGGAGTTCCAGGCGATGGCGGCGGCCCAGCTGGCCGATCCGCGCCGGTTCGACCGGCTCACGACCGCGGACATCGCGCGGCGCGCGGAGTGGACCGAGGACTACGCGAAGAAGATGGTGGAGTTCGGCCGGACGCTGTTGAACACCCCCCAGACCTAGGGGTTCCGGGGCTCGCCGGGCCGGGTCGTGACTCCCGGTACAACCACTGGCATATGCCCGGGTGCACCTTACGCCTTGCGGCCCTCGCCTGTCCCGATTTCCGGCAACTCTCGGAATCCGCTTGATCACTCCGGGTAGACCTGTCTGCATGACCGCATGGCTGCCCGACGAAACGACCCTGCACCACGGCGACGGACCCTGCCTCCGCGCCGGCCACGAAGCCGATCTCTTCTCCGTCCTGCGCGAGCAGGCGAGGCATCAGACGGCTCAGGTCACCGCGGCCGGTGCCGCGTGGCTGGCCGGGGCGACGGCGTATCCGCGCAGCACCCTGGCCCAGTGGGAGTCGCGCCCGACCGCGCCCGGGGTGCTGCCGTGCGGTTCGGCCTTCGACGTGGTGAACGTGCCCACGCTGTTCGGGCGCCGGATGCTGGAGCACCTGTGGGCGGACGGCCCGGGCTCGGGTCCGGTCGCCTCGCACCGGGGCCGGATGCTGCTGTTCGCCTCCCCCGGCACGGCCCAGCGGCTGCCCTCGCTCCTCGGCTGGGAGGAGTGGGGCGCCGGACCGCAGAGCCCGGACGGCGGGGCCGCGAAGGTGCCCCCGCTGCTCTGCCACGGCACCGGCGACGCGGTGACGGTCCCGCCCCTGACCTGTGGCGCGAACTACTCCGGGCCCCGCTGGCTGGTGGCCCCGGACACGCGCAGCCCGTGGCTGCCGGGGCCCGACGTGCTGCTCTGGGCGTGTGTCCGGGTGGCCCGCTCGGCGCCCGCTCCGACTCCTCGTATTTCGATTTTTCCTCTCACCGATCCGGGTGCTAAGGTCTACGACGTCAGCAGGCGCCGCTAGCTCAGTTGGTTAGAGCAGCTGACTCTTAATCAGCGGGTCCGGGGTTCGAGTCCCTGGCGGCGCACAGACGGGAGAAGCCCCCTCGCGAGAGCGAGGGGGCTTCTTCGTGTGCGAGGGGGCGGCCCCTGTGTCATGTGCCCGTGGTGATGCGGACCGTCCAGGCTCCCGAGGGGGTGCGGTCGGCGACCTCGATCGTGGTGTGCGCGCCGGGGACGGTGTACGTCTCGCCGACGCGCAGCGGTGCGTCCGCGAGCGGCGGGTAGACCGACCGGTCCCAGCAGGCGTCGGTCTCGGGATGTGTGTCGAGGACGTCGACCGGGCCGCCGCCGGACGGGGTCTCGTTGCGGACCCGGTAGAGCAGGACGCCTTCGGCGCAGGTCGAGCGGTCGTGGCCGGTGGAGCTGCGGGCCTCGACGGCGACCGCGCTGCCCTCGCCGGTCCTGATCACGGCGAGCCGGGTGCCGAGGGAGGCGCCGGGCACGGGCACGGCGGCCATCGGTTCGAGGGTGACGACCCGGTCGCTCTGGACGCAGACCACCTGCCGGTCGTCCAGCCAGCCCAGCTTCCACTTGTGCCAGCCGAAGAGGTCGGGGGCGAGCCCGAACTGGCTGCCCATGACGTCCCAGTCGCCGACGTAGGTGTCCCAGTCGCCCTTGCCGTCGGACGGCCGGTGGTAGAGGTCGGGCAGGTCGAAGACGTGTCCGGTCTCGTGGGCCAGGACGTTGTGGTCCGGCGGGTGCTGCTCGAAGACGGTGACGACGCGCCTGATGTCCGTACCGTCGGCGTGCAGGGGCCGCTCGAAGTTGACGACCTTGGTGGCGTCGGAGTCGACGCCGGGGGCGTCCGGGTCCGCGACGAGGTAGACGATGTCGTACCGCGAGAAGTCCACCTGGGGGTCGGCCACCCGGATCGCGTCGCGCAGGTAGGCGCTGCGCCGGTCGTTGGCCCAGTCGCGCTTTATGCCGTACCAGGAGGACGGCTCGGGCATCCGGACCCAGTGCCGCTGCGGGTGCGGGCGCAGGGTGAACTTGCCGTACGAGGCGCGCTCGAAGAACTCGGTGGTGGCCGGGAAGTAGTCGGCGGTGAGTTCGGCCGGAGTCGTGACCGGCTGGGCGTCGGGGAACGAGAGGAACACCATCACCGCGTCCAGGGGGTGGTCGGGGCGCGGGTAGGCGCCGTTCCACCGGTCGACGCCGAGCGAGTGGTGGGCCGCGGTCCGGGGCAGCGCGCAGGGCGCGGCGTCGCCGGGGGCGGCCGCGGCGGGCCCGGTGACGAGGGAGGTGGCGACGAGCGCCAGCAGGGAGATCAGCCCGGCCGTCAGTCCGCGCGGACTCGGCCTCTCCACCCCTCCGGGTCCGGGCTGACGACGCGGCACATCTACCTCCGGTACGGGAGCGGATACCTCCGGCGCGGGGTGCGGATACCTCCGGTGCGGGTGCGGACTCCGGAACCCTCCGTCTACTTTGTGACGTTCCGTCCGGTTCGTCACATCGGGCTGTGCCACTCGGGTCAGCCGCCGCACCACCCACACCCTTCACGGACAGTCACAATCGATCACCCGCGCAACGAGAGAGAACAGAGGCGCGCAGAAACAATCAGGCAGGGACAAACCGGATCGGTGCGCGAATGGCCCAAGCGTGTCGGAAGCGCGGTGCGCGAGAGGCGGGGCGCTGGAACGGCCGAGGCCGCAGCCTCTATGCTTCACCTCGCTTTCCTGCGCGGTTTCCGCCTCTGACACGGCACTCCGCGCGGCGGGCCAGTCCGACCAGATGTGTCCGGGACAGAACTGCAGGGCGGGAGCGAACGGTGAGCTCAACCTCCGAGGGGCCGAGGCCCACGGCAGGCACAGCACCCTCTGCACCGCGATCCACGGTCACAAAGGGTCACGAGATGTGGCCGCCCGGTGCCTCGCCGACCGAGGCGCACGACTACCGCGCCGCGTTCCGGGCCGCCACCCTGCCGATGGCCGTGGTCGACCACGAGGGCCTGATCGTCACGGCCAACGAGGCACTGGGCGCCCTGACGGGCGTCGGCGCGGCGGCGCTCACCGCACAGTCGGCGTCCGATCTGGTCGACCTCGCGGCGGACGCCCGCGCCTGGCACGCGTACCGCGAGGTGCTGCACGGCCGGCGCTCCCGCTTCCGCTGCACCCGTCGGCTCAAGCACCCGGACGGGCGCGCGCTGTGGGCCGAGATCACCGTCGTACCGATGCCCGGCGGCCCGGAGCCGGAGGGCGGCGGGGCGCCCGGGCAGGTGCTGCTCTCGGTCGCGGACGTCAGCGACCGGCGTGAGCTGCAGAAGCGGCTGCACCACCTCCAGATGCACGACCCGGTGACCCGGCTGCCCAACCGCGCCCTCTTCTTCGAACGGCTCTCGACGGTGCTGCGCACCCCGCCGCACCAGGACGACGACGTGCCCGAGCGGGGCCGGATCGGGCTCTGCTACCTGGACCTGGACGGTTTCAAGGCCGTCAACGACACCCTGGGCCACCGGATCGGCGACCGGCTGCTCGCGGCCGTCGCCGCCCGGCTCACGGACTGCGCCGAGCAGGAGGGCGCGTACCCGGCCGGAGCCCCGCTGGTGGCGCGGCTCGGCGGCGACGAGTTCGCGATCCTGGTGGAGGAGTCCACCGGCACCGAGCAGCTGACCGACCTGGCGCGCACGGTGCTGGGCGCGCTCCAGCAGCCCTTCGACCTGGCCGGTCAGCGGCTCTCGGTCTCGGCGTCGATCGGGGTGGTGGAGCGGCCCGTCGCGGGCACGACGGCCACCGGGCTGATGCAGGCCGCCGATACGACGCTGTACTGGGCGAAGGCCGACGGCAAGGCCCGCTGGACGCTCTTCGACCCGGAGCGCAACGCCCACCGGATGACCCGCCAGGCCCTGTCGTCCAACCTCCGCCCGGCCGTGGAGCGCGGCGAGTTCACCATCGAGTACCAGCCGCTGGTCGGCATGGCCGACGGGATGGTGCGCGGGGTGGAGGCGCTGGTGCGCTGGAACCACCCGCAGTTCGGCCTGCTCTCGCCGAATCGGTTCGTCGCGATCGCCGAGGAGGACGGCTCGATCGTGCAGCTGGGCCGGTGGGTGCTGCGCTCGGCCTGCCGGCAGGCCAGGCGCTGGCAGCTCGACCACCCGGCGAAGCCGCCGCTGTTCATCAGCGTCAACGTCGCCGTGCGCCAGGTCTGGGACTCCGACCTGGTCACCGATGTCGCGGAGATCCTGGCCGAGACCGGGCTCGACCCGGCGCTGCTGCAACTGGAGCTGACCGAGTCCGCGGTGATGGGCTCGGCGGGCCGGCCGCTGCGGGCGCTTCAGGCCCTCAGCGACATGGGCGTGCGCATCGCCATCGACGACTTCGGCACCGGCTACTCCAACCTCGCCTACCTGAGCCGCCTGCCGGTGTCCGTGCTGAAGCTGGACGGCGCGTTCGTACGCGGCTTCCGCTACGAGGACGGCACGCACCCCAGCCCCGCCGACGAGACGATCGTCGAGGCCATGGTCCAGCTGGCGCACCGGCTGGGCCTGACCGTCACCGCGGAGTGCGTGGAGACGGCCGGCCAGGCGGAGCGGCTGCGCCGGATCGGCTGCGACACCGGGCAGGGCTGGCTCTACTCGCGCGCGGTCGCCCCGGAGCGCATCGCCGAGCTGATCGGGACGCGCACGCTGGAGGCGTAACGCTTCCCCGCCTCACGAGCGCGCCGCCTCACGAGCATCCCGGCTCACGAGCGCGCCGGCTCACGAGCATCCCGCCTCACGAGCGCCCCACCTCACGAGCGCGCCCGGCTCACGCGTCCCCGGCTCAGGCGCCCGGCAGCCCGTACGCGTCCGCGATGAGGCCGTAGCTGCGCAGCCGGGCCTCGCCGCTGTGGGCGTTGGCTGTGATCATCAGCTCATCGGCGCCGGTGCGCTTGGCCAGGTCGTCCAGGCCGGTGCGGACCTCGTCGGCGGTGCCGTGGACGATGTTGACCAGCCAGCTGTCCACGAATTCGCGCTCCATCGGGGAGAAGGCGTACGCCTCCGCCTCCTCGGGCGTCGGTACCAGACCGGGGCGCCCGGAGCGCAGCCGGAGCATCGACAGGGCTCCGGTCAGCACCTGGCGGCGGGCCTCGCGCTCGTCGTCGGCGGCCAGGGCGGCGACCCCGATCAGGGCGTACGGGGCGTCCAGGACCGTGGACGGCTTGAAGGAGTCGCGGTACAGCTCAAGCGCCGGCACGGTGTTCTGGGCCGAGAAGTGGTGGGCGAAGGCGAAGGGCAGCCCGAGCACGCCGGCCAGCCGGGCGCTGAAGCCGGAGGAGCCGAGGAGCCACAGGGGCGGGCGCGCCGGGGACTGGACGCCGCCCTCGGAGGTGGCCTGGACGGGTCCGGGGACCGCGTGGATGCGGGCGTAGGGGTGGCCGTCGGGGAAGTCGTCGTCCAGGAAGCGGGTCAGCTCCATGAGCTGCTGCGGAAAGTCATCCCCAAGGTCTCGGCTTCGCTCGGCCAGGGGAGACCCCGCTGCGCCCTCGTTGAGCCGGTCGGTGCGGCGCAGGGCGGCGGCCGTGGCGCCGTCCGTGCCCGGGGCGCGGCCCAGGCCCAGGTCGATGCGGCCGGGGGCCATCGCCTCCAGCGTTCCGAACTGCTCGGCGATGACGAGCGGGGCGTGGTTGGGCAGCATGACGCCGCCCGAGCCGAGCCGGATGCGCTCGGTGTGGGCGGCGATGTGCGCGAGGATCACGGCCGGCGAGGAGGAGGCGACGCCGGGCATCGAGTGGTGCTCGGCGACCCAGTAGCGGTCGAAGCCCCTGCGCTCGGCGAGCTGGGCGATCTCCACGCCGGTGCGCAGGGCCTGGCCCGCCGTGCGGCCCTGGCCCACGGTCACCAGGTCCAGCACGGACAGCGGCACGGGGGCGGTGCCCCGGGCCGTGCCGCGGATCTCGTCGCCCTGGATCTCGTCGCCGCGAATCTCGTCGCCGCGGATCTCGTCGCCCTGGATCTCGTCGCCTCGAATCTCGTCCACGTCCTGGCCTCTCCGGTGGTGCGCTCAGCGGCTCGTATGTCCGGAGAGGAAGAACAGGAGGATGGCTCCGCTTATTCCGGCCCCCATCCCCTCAGCTCTTCTTCCCGTGCGCGTACGCCCGTCCGCTGCCCCAGGTCACCGGGGCCGGCGGCTGCTCGCGGTGGGCGAAGAGCGTGCCGAGCCTCGGGGCCCAGGCGGGGCGGTCGGCCAGGCGCAGGGCCTCGCGGACCGCCACCTGGTTGGCGGTGAGGACGGGCTTGCCGAGCGCCTCCTCCAGTTCGGGCAGGTCGGCGATGGTGTGCAGGGCCGTGTCGGGCAGCAGGATCGCCTGCGCCTCGGGGCTGTCGGCCGCCTCGGCGAGCTCCCGCACCTGTTCCGGGCCCCATGCGGCGGCCTCGGCGGCATCGGTGACGCCCGCCGCGTGCGTGGCGACCACCTCCATGCCGGTCTCCCGGAGGAAGGCCGTGAAGTGCGCGGCGACGGCCTCGGGGTAGGTCGCGGCCACCGCGACGCGCTCGGCGCCCAGCTTGCGTACCGCGTGGACGAAGCCGATGGAGGTGCTGGAGGCGGGCACGCCCGCCGCGCGGGCGAGGCCCGCGACCTGGTCGTGGGCGCCCTGCCACCCGTACAGGAAGCTGCCTCCGTCGCAGGCCCAGACGATGGACTGGACCCCGGAGCGCTGCAACTCCTCGATCCCGGCGGCGAGCCGGCCGGAGGTGCCCAGGGCGCGCAGGGCCTCCTCGCGGTAGGCGGCGTCCGGGCTCTCGGTGTGGTGGACGACGAGTCTGATGGTGCTGTCGAGAAGGACCTCCATGCGCGGGTAGTCGTCCTCGGCGAAGTGGCCCGGGTAGAGGAATCCGACGGTCGTCATGTCCACCCTTTCTCTGCACCTGGTCCTGCGCTGCGGCGGGTCCGCCGTCGCGCCCGCCGCGTGAACCCGCGGCGGCACTGACCGGTTTCCCCGCTCCTGTTCCAGTATTCCGCCATCCGCCCCGGTTATCGCCTCGGGCAGGACCGGCCGGCAGTTGGACACGCGGCCGGGCGCATGAACGGCGGCCCGGAGGGAAGCCGTCGCGGTACGGGGGCGGGGTAGCGGACATCCGGCGTAAACCCCGCCTATCGGCCTGCCACCGGACACGGGAAGGTCACCCTCCGGCCACCGTTCGATTACATGCGCCTTCTTCCTGAATAGACACAGGGGATCGGGCAGGCGCCAAGCCTGTCCGGACTGTTCGACCCCTTCAGGAGATTGCGAACCATGGCTGACTTCCCGAACCTGTCCCGCCGGGGATTCCTCAACCGATCGGCAGCGGTGGGCGGTCTGCTCGTCGTCCCCGGCCTGCTCGCCGCGTGCAGCAAGACCGGCTCCGACTCCGCCGACGGCGAGGGTGCGCTCGAAAAGCTCCGCAAGCAGGGGTTCGTGCGGGTCGCGTACGCGGACGAGGCCCCGTACGGCTACATGGAGGGCAAGGAGCTCAAGGGCGAGGCCCCCGCGCTGCACCGGGAGATCTTCAAGGCGTTGGGCGTCGACGAGCTGAAGCCCACCCTCTCCGAGTGGGACGGCCTGATCCCCGGCCTCCAGGCCGGCAAGTACGACGTGGTCAGCGCCGGCATGGCGATCACCCCGGAGCGTTGCGCCAACGCCCTGTTCTCGGAGCCCGAGTTCATCTCGCCGACCGCGCTGATGGTCAAGAAGGGCAACCCGAAGAAGGTCACCGACCTCGCCTCCGCGAAGGAGGCCGGGATCACCATCGGTGTGATGGCGGGCGCGGTCGAGGGCTCGTACGCCAAGGGCGCCGGCATCCCCGAGAGCAAGATCAAGACGCTCCAGAAGCCGCAGGACGGGGCGGACGCGGTCAAGGGCGGCCGGGTCGACGCGTTCCTGCTGACCGGCATCTCGCTGCGCTGGCTCGCCAAGACCAACGCGGGCACCGAGGTCACCGAGGCGTTCCTGCCCGAGCTGGACGGCACGAAGCAGTACAGCCCCGGCGGCGCCGTCTTCCGCAAGGGCAACGAGGAGCTGCGCGACGCCTTCAACCGCGAGCTGAAGAAGATCGTCTCGGACAAGTCGCGCTACGTGCAGCTGCTGCGGGACTACGGCTTCGGGGCGACCGAGATTCCGCCGGCGACCTTGAAGACGGCCGATCTGTGCAAGGGCTGACAGGGACGGTACCCACCGCATGAATGATTTCTTCTCGGCCTTCGCCGACGATCTGCCGCAGTTGCGGTCCGGCCTGTGGGTGACCCTGGAGGCCACGGTGTTCGGCGCCCTGGTGGCGCTGCTCCTGTCGTTCGTCCTCGGCCTGATGTCGCTCAGCCGGCTCCTGCTGTCGCGCGGGGTCTCCCGCGTGGTCGTGGAGTTCTTCCGCGGCACCTCGCTGTACGTGCAGCTGTTCTGGCTGTACTACGCGATGCCGCAGCTGACCGGGTACGAACTGACGCCGGTCGTCTGCGGGGTGCTGGCGTTCGGTCTCAACTACGGGGCGTACGGCGCCGAAGTGGTGCGCGGCGCGATCAACTCCGTACCGCGCGGGCAGTACGAGGCGGCGCTCGCGCTGAACATGTCGCCGCTGCACCGGATGCGCAAGGTGATCCTGCCGCAGGCGTGGGTGCAGATGATCCCCTCGTTCACCAACCTGCTGATCCAGCTGCTGAAGGCGACCCCGCTGCTGTGGCTGATCTCGGCGGCGGACCTGATGACCGCCATCGAGAAGCTGCGCAGCCGTACGGGTGAGACCCTCACCGCTTACGTCACGCTCCTGGCCTGCTACTTCGTCCTGGCCTATGCGCTGACCCTGCTGATGAACCTGCTGGAGCGGTCCGCCAAGCGGCGGCTCGGGCTGGCAGCCGGTGGGAAGAGTCTGCTGAAGTCCCGCAGTGCCGTGACCGCCCAGGCCGCCGGAGGTGCCCGGTGAACAGCGATTTCGACTGGGGCGCCGTCCGTGACGCGTTCCCCCTGCTGCTCAAGGGGTTCGAGACGACCCTGCTGGCCACGGTGCTCGGCACCCTGGTCGCCGCGGTCCTCGGGCTGGCCATCGCGGTCGCCGGGCGGGCGCCGTCCCGGCTGGTGACGGTGCCGGTGAAGGTGGTGATGGAGTTCATCCGCTCCACCCCGCTGCTGGTCCAACTGGTGGGCGCGGCAGCGCTGTTCACCTCGGTGGAGCCGCTGACCATCGGCATCGTGGTGCTGGGCGTCCACTACGCCACGTACACCTCCGAGGTCTACCGCGCCGGGATCGACGGCGTACCGAAGGGCCAGTGGGAGGCGTGCCGGGCACTGTCGCTGACGCCCCGGCGGACCTGGCAGGCGGTGATCCTGCCGCAGGCGGTGCGCAACGTGCTGCCCGCGCTCGGCAACTACGCGATCTCCATGTTCAAGGAGACGCCGTTCCTCGCCGTGATCACGGTGCACGAAATGGTCTTCGAGGCCCGCAACTACGGGACCGAGCACTTCCGCTACACGGAGGTGTTCACCCTCGCCGGACTGATCTTCCTGGTGGCGAGCTACCCCACCTCGCTGTTGATGAGAAAGCTGGAGAAGCGCCTTGGCCACTGACCCCCTGCAGAAGAACGCGGCCGCGGCCCCCGAGGCCGTCGTGCCGGTCGACACCTCCGAGGACACCGGGCACCCGCTCGTCCGCTTCGACAAGGTCGTCAAGCGCTACGGCGACCATGTCGTCCTGGACCAGCTGGACTTCACGGTCGAGCGCGGAGAGCACGTCACATTGATCGGGCCCAGCGGCTCGGGCAAGACGACGATCCTGCGGCTGCTGATGACCCTGGAGAGGGTCAGCGACGGCGTGATCTGGATCAACGGCGAACCGCTGACGCACACCCGGGCGGCGGACGGCTCGCTGAAGCCGGCGTCCGAGAAGCAGCTGCGGGCGGCCCGCCGGAGGATCGGCATGGTCTTCCAGCAGTTCAACCTCTTCCCGAACATGAAGGTGCTCCAGAACATCACCGAGGCGCCGGTCAACGTGCTCGGCATGGACCGCGACAAGGCGGAGGCCCGCGCCCGGGAACTGCTGGACCTGGTCGGGCTGTCCGGCAAGGTGGACGCGCACCCCTCGCAGCTCTCCGGCGGCCAGCAGCAGCGCGTCGCGATCGCCCGGGCGCTGGCGATGGAGCCGGAGATCCTGCTCCTGGACGAGGTGACGTCCGCGCTCGACCCGGAGCTGGTGGCGGGGGTGCTGGAGCTGCTGAGCGACATCGCCCGCAACACCGACATCACGATGCTCTGCGTGACGCACGAGATGAACTTCGCCCGGGACGTCTCGGAGAAGGTGCTGATGTTCGACGCCGGACGGGTCGTGGAGTCCGGTTCGCCGGAGAAAATCTTCTCCGATCCCTCGCACGAACGCACGCGCGAATTCCTCAACGCGGTGCTGTAACCTCGGCATCCGTCGCCCGCGCATGACGGTGGCATATGCCGTACGGGTGCGCCCCTGCTGACAGCTCCGGGGCGCACCCACAAGTCCGCGGGACCACCCCCTGAACAGGGCCGGGACGGCTATCGTGGTGCCGTGCCTCCGGCCACAAGCCGGCCTCCGGTCACACCTGGTAGGGGGGAAACCGTGCCGTTGAAGCCCGAACCGACCGCGCCGTTCCACTCGGTGCAGTACGCCCTCCGCGTTCTCGAAACGGTCTCCAAGCACGGCAGCGGCGTGACGGACACCCAGATCTCCCGCGAGACGGGCCTGCCCGTCGGGCACCTCTCCGCCCTGCTGCTGACCCTGCGCCGCGAGGGCTACGTGGAGCAGATCACCGACGGCGCGTATGTGGTCGGCGCCTCGCTGCTGCTGCTCGGCTCGGGCGCGGCCCGCCGCCAGGCCCTGGAGATCAAGCTCCAGCAGACCCTGGCCCAGCTGCGCGACTCGGTCGGCGCGGCGGTCTACATCAGCCGGTACGTGGACGGCGAGATCCGGGTCACGCAGTACGCCGACAGCCCGCACACCCCCGCGGTCAACGAGTGGGTGGACTTCAGGTCGGCGGCGCACGCGTCGGCGATCGGCAAGTGCCTGCTGACCCAGCTCGACCAGAACGGGCGGCGCGACCACATCGCGCGGCACAAGACGGCCCGGCTGACCTCGCGGACGATCACCAGCGAGAAGGTCCTCTTCTCCAAGCTGGACAGCCAGCCGGCGACGGTCCCGGTGCTCGACCTCCAGGAGTACGCGGTCGGCACGGTGTGCGCGGCGGTGCCGCTGACCGCCGGATCGTCGGCGGGCTGCCTGGCGCTGTCGATGCCGGTGGAGGACGCGCACCGGCTGCGCGCGGCGGCGGACGCGCTGAACCGGCGCGCGGCCCCGGTGCTGCTCTCGCTGGCCCTGTAGGGCCCGAGCCGGGTGTGTCATCAGCACCCCCCGGGACCAGGTATTATTTTCGAGTCAGCAGGCGCCGCTAGCTCAGTTGGTTAGAGCAGCTGACTCTTAATCAGCGGGTCCGGGGTTCGAGTCCCTGGCGGCGCACAGACAA
Source organism: Streptomyces sp. A1277 (assembly GCF_004795015.1). Taxonomy (GTDB): domain Bacteria; phylum Actinomycetota; class Actinomycetes; order Streptomycetales; family Streptomycetaceae; genus Streptomyces. The sequence goes on from NZ_SSBI01000032.1 coordinate 59,947, forward strand.
CGCACGAGGCGGTCTCCGTATCCACGGAGACCGCCTCGTGCGTTTTGTGCTGCCCGCAGGCGTGTACGGATGTTTTACACAGCCGTACTAGACAGCTGTTTTAAACAGTCGTATATTCCCTGTCATGACGAATCCTCCGAGCACCACCGCCGCCGCATCCGGCGACCTCGCCGGCCGTCGGGAGTGGACCGCCTTCGTGGTCCTGCTCCTCCCCCTCCTCCTGGTCTCGATGGACGTGTCCGTCCTCTTCTTCGCGATCCCGTCCATCGACCGGGACCTCGCGCCCAGCGCCACCCAGCAGCTGTGGATCTTCGATGTGTACGCCTTCGCCCTGGCCGGCCTCCTCATCACGATGGGCTCCCTCGGCGACCGCATCGGCCGCCGGAAGCTGCTGCTGATCGGGGCCCTCGCCTTCGGCGCCGCCTCGGTATGCGCCGCCTACGCCAACAGCCCGGAGATGCTGATCGCGGCCCGGGCGGTGCTCGGGATCGGCGGGGCGACGCTGATGCCCTCGACCATCGGTCTGGTGCGCAACATGTTCCGCAACGAGCAGCAGCGCGCGAAGGCCATCGGCATCTGGTCGGGCGCCATGGCCGGCGGGGTCGCGCTCGGTTCGGTGCTCAGCGGTGTGATGCTGGAGCACTTCTGGTGGGGCTCGGTCTTCCTGATCAACGTGCCCGCGATGGCGCTGCTGCTGGTCCTCGTCCCGCTGCTGGTGCCGGAGTTCAAGGACCCGAACCCGGGCCGCTTCGACTTCCTGAGCGTGCCGCTGTCGATGGGCGCCGTCCTGCCGGTGGTCTACGGGATCAAGGAGAGCGCCGCCCACGGACTGGACGTGCGGCGGGCCCTGATCATCGCCGCCGGGCTGGCCATCGGCTGGGTCTTCGTGCACCGGCAGCGCAGCCGGTCCGACGCGATGATCAGCCGGGAGCTGTTCCGGGGCCGCGGCTTCGGCGTCGGGATCGGGCTGAACGCCCTGGCGGCCTTCGCGATGATGGGCTCGGCCTTCTTCACCACCCAGTACCTGCAGTCGGTGCTCGGCATGAGCACGATGGAGGCCGCACTGTGGAGCCTGGCCCCGTCCCTGGCGGTGGGCGCCGCGGCACCCGTGGCGACCGCACTCGGCCAGCGGACCCAGCGGGCGTACGTCGTCTGCGGAGGCTTCGTCGTCGGGGCGGCCGGCTTCGGCCTCTTCACCCTGGCCGGGACCGACTCACTGGTCCTGCTGCTCATCGGCTCGGCCGTGATGAGCAGCGGCATCGTCGCCGTGATGGCGCTCGTCTCGGACATGGCGATGGCCGTCAGCCCGGCGGAGAAGGCCGGCTCGGCAGCCTCGCTCCTGGAGACCGGCCAGGAGTTCGGCGGTGCGATGGGCATGGCCCTGCTGGGCGCCGTCGCCACCGCGGTCTACCGGGCGGACATCCCCGCATCGGCCCCCGAGGTGGCCCGCAAGACCCTGGCGGGCGCGCTGACCACCGGTGACGAGTCGCTGATCGCGATCGGCCGGGACGCCTTCGTGCACAGCATGCGGTACGCCGCGGTGACCGGCTCGCTGATCCTGCTGACGGGAGCCGTGCTGGCCGCGACCCTGCTGCGCCGGGCGACCCGGCCGGCACCCGCCGCCGAGGCTCCCGCGGCCGAGGCGTCGGCGCCGCCCCAGGCCCCCGCGCAGGTCTGATCATGCCCTCGCCCACGACGGCGACAGGGCGAAGCCCGGGGTGGTGTCCCACACCACCCCGGGCTTCTTCATGCTGCCCGCCGGCAGCACGTCCGCTGCGCCGTACGGGAGCCGGCGAAACGCTGTACCTGTCGGAACGGTCAGAACTGCACGTCGGAGCACGCGTAGAACGCGTTGGCGGTGTCCGCGACGTTCCAGACGCTCAGGATGATGTGCTTCCCGGACTTCTGGGTGGGGATCGTGCCCTGCTGGGTCAGGGTCGCCGGGGGCTGCTTGCCGCCGTAGGGGACCGTCATGAACGGCTGCGGCTCCAGGTCGGAACGCTTGAGCGGCTTGGTGGGGTCCCAGCCGTCCTTGGTGATGTAGTAGCGGAAGTCCGACGTGGCGTGCCGGGCGGTGAACTGCCAGCGGAAGCTGAAGCCCTGACCGGCCGTCACCTTGGTGGCGGGCCAGTTGCCGCCGCGCGGGTCGTCGAGCTGGGCGAACTCGCCGTGACCGCCGGAGCAGATCTTCCCGTCGGCCGGACCGGCCGCGGGGAAGCCCTTGGGGCCCTCGACGCTCTGCGGCTCCCACTGGATGTTGCCGCAGCCCGTCACCGTGCCGTTGGCACACAGCTTCTGACGGCTGATCGGGTTGTCCGTGTAGCCGTGGCTGCTGGCGCTGCTGGTCGCGAACATCGAGACGCCCGCTACCGCGAGGCCCACCAGGGCCGCACTTGCCTTCATACGCATTGCTGTCGCTCCTCGGATGCGTGGGGGGAGGGGGGATTCCATGAGCATTGCTGTGCGCGCGGGTGCTGCGGTCTAGACCAAGCCCTAGATTATTGACGCGGCGTGAACATGTCCAGACCAATGAGCGCGGGATTCCGGTTGCCCCGAAAGCTCCCCCCACGCGTCGTCAGGCGCCGTCACCCCCGGCCCGCCCGGTGTAGAAGGCCACCGTCAAGTCCTTGACCAGCGACTTGCGTTCGTAGTCGTCCAGCTCCACGAGGCCCCGGGCGGTCAGCCGGTTCACGGTGTCGTCCACCGCGTCCACGACCGAGGTCAGGACGCTGTCCCGGTGCTTGGCGTCGATGGCCGCGATCCGGCACCGCTGCATCGCGGCCGCCACCTCCGGCGCGTACTCGATGCCGGTCGGCTGGGCGGAGTACACCTCGACGCCGACCGGTTCGCAGTCCGCCTTCAGCATCCGCGTCAGCGCGTCGCCGACCGCCTCCGCGTTGCGCAGGGTGTGCGCGTCCTCGTGGAAGGCGTCGGCGGGCAGCTGGGACAGGACCCGGGCCATCGCCGCCTCGACCTGCTCGCGCAGGTACTCCTCGTGGTCCTCGATCCCGAGCACCGCCCGCACGGTGTCCTTGACCCGCCACACGACCAGGACGACGACCCGCAGCGCCGTGCCGTTCGCGTCCACCGCGGGCAGCGGCTCGCTGCGCCAGTGCCGCAGCCGTACGTCGACCCGGCGGCGCAGCAGCAGCGGGCTGACCCACATCAGCCCGGTCCGCCGCACGCTGCCCCGGTACTGGCCGAAGAGCGTGAGCACCCACGCGTACCCGACCCGGCCCCGGCTCAGGCCGCCGAGCGCGAACAGCACCACGGTCGCCAAGGCCGCGAGCGCCGCCCAGGCGCCCGTGCCGAGCCCGTCGTACGGGCGCGGGCCGAGTCCGACCCGGGCGGGCAGCGCGTCCGGCACCGCGCCCGTCCACCACAGGACGCCGGCGGCCGCCGCGATCCCGCCGAAGCCGGTGAGCAGCGCGGCCCAGCCGGGCAGCGCGGGGCCCGGGCGTTCGTGCAGCCGGGGGTCGGCGTCGGGCGAGGGCCGGGTGGGGGGCCGCACCTGCGGCGTCCTCGGCACCGGCGGCCGCCGCACCCCGGCCCCTGGCTCGCCGCCGCCCGGCCGCCGTACGACGCTCCCGGGCACGGCGGCGGCGTCCGCCCCGGCCCGCTGCTCCTCGCGGAAGAGCAGGTGCACGGGGATGGTGGCGGTGCGCTCGTTGGCGATGACCGCCTGGTGCCGGCCGGTGTCCCAGCCCGATTCGGTACGCGGCCCGGCGTCGGGCCCCGGTACGCGGGCACCGGCGGCGGTCTCCTTCCCGGCGTCCGCCCCGACCCCGGTCCCGGCTCCGGTCCCGGCCCCGGCTCCCGCCCCGGCTCCGGCACCCGCCCCGGCCCCGGCTCCGGTCCCGGCCCCGGCGAGGACGAGGACGGGCTCGGGGGCGGGGGTCTCGGCGACGGGCTTCTCGGGGGCGGGGGCCCCCGGTGCGGCCGCGGTCACCGCCTCGCCCCTTTCGACGGCAGCCTGCTCCTCGGCCTCGGGCACCGACACCGAGGCCGAGGCCGCACCGAGCGGCCCCCTGCGGTCGTCCTCGCCCGGCACGAGATCGAGCACCAGATCCACGACGGAGTCGGCCCCGGCCCCGGCCTCGGAACGGTCCCCGGCCTCCGCGCCCGTATCCGCACCGGCCACCGCACCCGCATCCGCACCCGCACCCGCACCAGGGCGCGCCCCGGCGTCCACCGGCTCGCCCTCGTCACCCGGCACCTCGACCACCACCTCGCCCCCGGCGGGCACCGACACCGAGACCGGCCCGAAGACCGGAGGCGGCACGGGTCCGGAGTCCGCGGCCGGCACCGCGTCCCGCACCACACCCGAACCCGGCACCGCGTCCCGCACCACGCCCGAACCCGGCACCGCGTCCCGCACCACACCCGAACCCGGCACCGCGTCCCGCACCACACCCGAACCCGGCACCGCGTCCCGCACCGGCAGCCCGTCCGCAACCAGCTCCGGCTCTTCCACCGCCCCCGGCGCCCCCGCCTCCCCCAGCGCGGCCCGCTCCCCCGCCGCCGCCCAGGCGTCCGTGACGCTGCCGGCTCCGCCCGGGCCGACCCATGCCCGTACCGGGACCGTCCCGTATCTCTCCTCCCCGTACTCCGGCTCCTGCCCGTACTCCGGGTTCCCGGAGCTGTCCGACGTGGATCGCATTACCGCCTCCGTCATGTGCGTCGTCGTGTCACGCGAAGAGTCGCCGCCAGGTCTCCGGGCCCGGATAGCCGTCGGCCTCCGCGCCCCGCCAGCCCTGGGCCTTCTGGAAGACCTCGACATTGCGCCGGTCCGCCTCGGTCCACCGAGGGTCGGGGCCCGACAGGTAGTACGTGCCGTATCCCTTCTTCACCAACTGTCTGCCGAGCCTGTCGACATGGGTGTTGGACCGACCCGGCCGGAAATAGCCCCGCCCCGGGAAGGCCGGGACCCCCGCCGGGCCCTTCCGGCCGCTCGCGGCGGGGATGTCGTGGCCGGTTCCTTTCACCAGCAGCTCCCAGGTGTCGGGGCCGGGGATGCCGTCGGCCTCGGTGCCCTTCCAGCCCTGGGCCTGCTGGAACGCCTGGGTGGCCTTCCGGTCGGCGTCGGTCCACACCGGGTCGGGGCCGACCTCGTAGAAGCGCTTGCCGCCCCGGGCGACGAGCATCGTGCCGAGCCGGGTGACGTACGCGTTGTTCGCGCCGGGGCCGAACTTCGCCGCGCCGGGGAACGGGGTGGTGGCGGCCTCGCTGCCGGAGTTCCCCGAGGTCAGCCCCTTGTAGCGGTAGGCGACGTAGCTGCCCGAGTTGGTCCAGTAGGCCATGGGCGTCGTCTGCTTGCGGGTGTGCGGCTTGGTCTGCTCGTACGCCGTGTACGAGGTGTGGGTGTAGTCGGTCCAGCCGCCGAAGATCGTGACGTGGGAGCCCTTCGCGGGGTCGGCCGGATTGTGGAAGAGCAGGATGTCGCCGGGCTGGAGTTCCTCGCGGGGGATGCGCGTGCCGTACGCGGCGAGGCTGCCGGTCCACTCGTTGTCCGCCAGGTTCCAGGCCATCGACACATAGCCGGAGCAGTCCTGCCGGTACCCGTCCGACCAGTACTTCTCCATGCTGTACGGGACCTGGGCGGTGACCCACTCCTTCGCGCGGTCGATGATGTCGGCCCGGGTCGTCGGGCGCGGCACGGGCGCGGCCGACGCCTGGGCCGCCGGTGCTCCCTGGGCGCCGGCCCCCCGCAGCGGACCCGGGGCGCCCTGGGGGCTGTCCGGCAGCGGTCCCGCCAGGTCGGTCAGCGCCCCCGAGCCGGGCACCGGGGCCGGGTCGGCGAACGCTCCGGCGGACTCCGCCACGCCGGCGCCCAGCACCACACCGGCCGTGGTGACCAGCACCACCGCGCGCCGCGCGCCGTGTGCGGCCGGATTCCCCCCGTACCGCGTGGGCAGGCCCCCGGCGGCGGAGCGGCGCTGGGCGGCGCAGCCCGGGCAGGGGCAGTCGATGGCGGGTACGTACTCCTCGAAGGCCGGCACAGTCATGCGATTCCCTCCGCAGTCGTCAAGATCTTTGGGCGCATCTGCACGGGCGTCAGTGTTGCAACTGTCCTGACATACCGTATTTTGACGGACAGAAGCGAAAAAACGACCATCCGACAGGCCGTGAGCGAGAGGAAATGGTCAGGAGCACCACTCGGGATCGGGTAAAGTTCTCCAGGTCAGCAGGCGCCGCTAGCTCAGTTGGTTAGAGCAGCTGACTCTTAATCAGCGGGTCCGGGGTTCGAGTCCCTGGCGGCGCACGCACAGTCAAGGCCCTCTCACTCCGCGTGAGGGGGCCTTGTCCGTTTCCGGACACCGTCACCGATCGCGTCGTCGTGTCCAGCAGTCGGGACACCGGAGGATTCCGGCCATGGCCGCCGACGGACGGGGCCCTTGTACGGCACCGGAGTCGAGCAGGCATCATGCTCTGAGCCCGTCGGCCGCGCTTCAGGGGGAGACGCGGCCGACGAAACGACCGAGCGACCACGCAGCCCCGCCTGCGTGCAGGGGGACGACCCATGACGTCGACGCCGCCGGGTGACCGGCAGGACAACGACCCTTCCCGGACCGCGCAGCTGCGCATACCCCGGCAGCACGACGACCCGTCCCGGACCACGCAGCTGCGCATACCCCGGCAGCACGACGACCCGTCCCGGACCACGCAGCTGCGCGTCCTCGGGCCGCTGCGCCCCGGAGGCCACCGCCGCCGGCAGCCCAAGCCGCTGCCCCGGTACGACTACGAGCACTACAGCCGCCTCGCCGGGCCACTGACCCAGCCCGATCCGGCCGAGCCGTACACCGTGAAGTACCGCTCGCTGCTCTCCCAGGAGCCGCACCGCGTGCGTGCCGCGCTCCTGCTGGGCGCGGCCCCGCTCGTCTCGCTCGGCCTCTTCGTCTGGCTGATGCAGCCCGGGCACTGGACGCAGCGCGACCCGAACCTCAAGAACGACACGCTGCTGGTCCTGGACGTCGTGATGCTGGTCTCGATCGGCCTGATCGAGCTGTTCCGCACGATGAACGTCCTGTCGAACGCGCACGCCACGCTGGTCGCCCGCGACCCGGTCCCGGTGGTCCCGGAGAACGGCACCCGGGTCGCCTTCCTCACCTCCTTCGTCCCGGGCAAGGAGCCCCTGGAGATGGTGACGAAGACCCTGGAGGCCGCCGTCCGCATCCGCCACCGCGGGCTCATGCACGTCTGGCTGCTCGACGAGGGCGACGACCCAGTGGTGAAGGAGGTCTGCCGGCGGCTCGGCGTCCACCACTTCTCCCGCAAGGGCGTGGCGCGCTGGAACCAGGCCGAGGGCCCGCACCGCGCCAAGACCAAGCACGGCAACTACAACGCCTGGCTCGACGCGCACGGCGACGCGTACGACTTCTTCGCCTCGGTCGACACCGACCACGTGCCCATGCCCAACTACCTGGAGCGGATGCTCGGCTACTTCCGCGACCCGGACGTCGGCTTCGTCATCGGCCCGCAGGTCTACGGCAACTACGACACCTTCGTCACCAAGGCCGCCGAGTCGCAGCAGTTCCTCTTCCACGCGCTGATCCAGCGCGCGGGCAACCGGTACGGCGCCCCGATGTTCGTCGGCACCAGCAACGCGGTGCGGATCTCGGCCCTCAAGCAGATCGGCGGCCTGTACGACTCGATCACCGAGGACATGGCGACCGGCTTCGAGATCCACCGCGCCCGCAATCCGCGCACCGGCCGCAAGTGGCGCTCCGTGTACACCCCGGACGTGCTGGCCGTGGGCGAGGGGCCCACCGCGTGGACGGACTTCTTCACCCAGCAGCTGCGCTGGTCGCGCGGCACGTACGAGACGATCCTCAAGCAGTACTGGAAGGGCTTCGGCTCACTGCCCGCGGGCAAGCTCTTCAACTACACCATGATGATCATCTTCTACCCGATGTCCGCCATGAACTGGATACTCGCGGCCCTGAGTTGCGCGCTGTTCCTGGGCATGGGCGCCTCGGGCGTGCAGATCGACCCGACGGTCTGGATGATGCTCTACGGCAACGCCTCCGCGCTCCAGATCGGCCTGTACGTCTGGAACCGCCGGCACAACGTCTCGCCGCACGAGCCCGAGGGCTCCGGCGGCCTGGCCGGCATGGTGATGTCCGCGCTCTCCGCCCCCGTCTACGCGCGCTCCCTGATGGACGCCGTGCTGCGCCGCAAGAGCTCCTTCGTGGTGACGCCCAAGGGCGACTCCTCCAGCCCGGACACCCTGTTCGGCACGTTCCGCATCCACCTCTTCTTCATCGCGGTCTTCGGCGGCTCCATCACGGCCTCGTACGTGCTCGGCCACAGCCACCCGGCGATGGTCACCTGGGCCTCGCTCGCCCTGCTGATCACGGCGGCCCCGGTCATCGGCTGGCAGTACACCGTGCGCGCGGAGAAGAAGAGGCGCCGTGCGGGCCCGCCGCCACCCGCGGCGCCTCCGCAGCCGCGGCAGGAGCCGCAGCCACGGGCCCGGGTCCACCGGGCCGGCAACGAAGAGACCATGCAGATCGCCCTGGGGGGTCGTAAGAAATGAAGTACCGTCCGAGCCGCCGTACCCGCCGCATGGCGATCAGTACGGCGGTGGTTCTCGCGCTCGCGGGGGCGAACGGGCCGTGGCTGTACCGTTTCGGCACCGAGCACTACCACGACTACAAGATCAACCAGGCCGGTTACAAGGCGGACAACGGCCACTGGGACTTCCTGGACGTCCCCTCCGAGTTCCGGATCAACACGATCCACGCGGCGCTCCTGCACACCGGCAAGGTGCTGCTCGTGGCCGGTTCGGGCAACAACCAGAAGAACTTCGACGCCAAGAGCTTCCGCTCGGTGCTGTGGGACCCGAAGACCAACGTGTTCAAGAACATCCCCACGCCCAAGGACATGTTCTGCGCCGGCCACACCCAACTCCCCGACGGCAAGCTCCTCATAGCCGGCGGCACCAGACGGTACGAGAAGCTCAAGGGCGACGTCACCAAGGCCGGCGGCCTGATGATCGTGCACAACGAGGACCCCGACAAGCCGGTCACCCTCCCCGCCGGCACCCGCTTCACCGGCAAGGGCAACGGCAAGACGTTCGTCACCAAGGACCCGGTCCTGGTGGAGAAGGCCACCAAGGTCTTCGACGAGAAGACCGGCGCCTTCCTGCGCAACGACCCGGGATACGGCCGGATCTACGTGGAGGCCGAGAAGTCCGGTACGCAGTACGAGACGGGCGCCGAGGACAACTACCGCGTCGAGGGCCTGACCGGCTCCGACACCCACAACGTCTACGGCATCGCCCAGAAGCTCGCGCTCGACAAGAAGGACTTCCAGGGCATCCGGGAAGCCTTCGAATTCGACCCGGTGGCGGAGAAGTACATCACCGTGGACCCGATGCACGAGGCCCGCTGGTATCCGACGCTGACCACCCTGGAGGACGGCAAGGTCCTCGCCCTGTCCGGCCTGGACGAGATCGGGCAGATCGTCCCCGGCAAGGACGAGATCTACGACCCGGAGACCAAGGAGTGGAAGTACACCGGCATCGTCCGGAAGTTCCCCACCTATCCGGCGGTCTTCCTCCTCGACGACGGCAAGCTCTTCTACTCCGGCTCCAACGCCGGCTACGGCCCCGCCGACGTCGGCCGCGACCCGGGCGTCTGGGACCTGGCGACGAACAGGTTCACCAAGATCCCCGGCCTGAGCGACCCGGACAAGATGGAGACCTCCGCGACGGTGCGGCTGCCCCCGGCCCAGGACGAGAAGTTCATGGTGATCGGCGGGGGCGGCGTCGGCGAGTCCGAGAAGTCCAGCGAGAAGTCCCGGCTGGTCGACCTCAAGGACCCCGACCCGAAGTTCGAGGACGGCGCATCCCTGGACGAGGGCACCCGCTACCCGAGCGCGTCCCTGCTCCCCGACGACTCCGTCCTGGTCACCGGCGGCTCCAACGACTACCGGGGCCGCAGCGACTCCAACGTGCTCCAGGCCCGGCTGTACGACGCGAAGACGGACACGTACCAGCGGGTCGCCGACCCGGCGGTCGGCCGCAACTACCACTCCGGGTCCGTGCTCCTGCCGGACGGCCGGGTCATGATCTTCGGCTCCGACTCGCTCTACGCGGACAAGGCCAACACCCGGCCCGGGACCTTCGAGCAGCGCATCGAGATCTACACCCCGCCCTACCTCTACCGCGACGCGCGGCCCGAGCTGACGGCAGGCCCGAAGAAGATCGAGCGCGGCTCCACGGCGGTCTTCACCACCAACCACGCCTCGTCCATCACGTCGGCGAAGCTGATGCGGCCGAGCGCGGTCACCCATGTCACGGACACCGACCAGCGCTCGGTGGCCCTGGACCTGAAGCGGACGGACGGCGCGATCTCGGTGACCGTGCCGAAGAACCGGGCGCTGGTTCCGTCGGGCTGGTACATGCTCTTCGTCACCGACGACCGGGGCACCCCGTCCGAGGGGACGTGGGTGGAGGTGCCGTAGGACGCGAGCTGCGGCTCACCGCTTCTTCGCGGCGCGGACCAGGTCCAGGGCGTAGGCGGGCCACCACTCGCCCGCCTTCGGGCCGCCCCGGCAGTCGCCGTCGGACTCGCCGGGGCGCTTGATCCACAGGTACGCGTCGACCAGGTCCTCGCCCGTGCCGGTCGTCGGCGGCTCGCCGAGGGCCCGGCCCGGCGGGTTGCACCAGGTCTCCTCGGAGTCGGACGCGGTGTACGGGCCGTTGCCGTTGCGGCTGGTGTCGATGACGAACGGCTTGCCGCCGACCTTCGCGGACAGCTGCTTGCCGAACCGGGTGCTGGCGGCGGTGGTCTGGAAGTTGGACACGTTGACCGCGAAGCCGTCCGCCGCCCCGATGCCCGCCCGCCGCAGCGAGTCGAAGAGCGCGTCGGGCGAGCGCCAGCCGGCATTGCCCGCGTCCAGGTAGACGCGGGTGCCCCGCTGCTTCTTCAGCCGCTCCACCGCGCCCTTGAGCAGGTCGTAGCGCTCCTCGTGCAGCTTTTGCGGGGTGCAGCCGTCGACCAGGTGCACCACCGCGTCCGGCTCCAGGATCACGGTCGCGCCGCGGTCGCCGATACCCTGCGCGACGGCCTCCACCCAGGCCCGGTACGCGTCACCGTCGGCCGCCCCGCCCTTGGAGAACTGCCCGCAGTCGCGGTGCGGGATGTTGTAGAGGACGAGCACCGCCTGCCGGTCCGCCTTCGCGGCCGCCTCGGTGAAGCCCTTCGCCTCGGCCTGCGGATTCTCCGCGCCGACCCACTCGCCGACCGGCTGCTCGGCGATCCGGCGGATCAGGGCGGCGGCCTTCTCGTTGCCGTCCTTGGTGTACGCGGCGACCTGGCGGGCGGCGGTCCCGTCCGGGTTCACCCAGTACGGGACGCTGTCGGCGGGCCGCTGCCCGATACCGGCGGGGTTGCCGCCGGCGGCCCCGCCCGCGTCCGCACCCTCGCTCGCACCGGCCCGGTCGCCGCCGCCCTTGGCGTCGTCGGAGGCGGAGCAGCCGGCGAGCAGGAGCGCGAGGCCCGCAGCCGCGGCGGCCGCCCCACGCGTGCCGAACCGGCCGTTGTGACTGCCGTACATCCACTCCCCCTCGGGTGCGAGGGCGGTGCCCCGTCGCCTCGCGGCCCATCCTGGCACAGCGTGCGGAAGCGGCCCGGGCCTCGTACGGTTTCGCCGCCGAGCCGTTACGGCGGTTTCACCGCGCTGTGCCCCGCTTCGCCGCGTGCGGAGGGTGACCGGTTATCGACGTACCGTCAGAAAGCGGTTGGGCGGGGGGAGTTCGTCCCCCTACAGTGGGGTGTGCGGCGGACCCGGACGCCACCGACCTCCCGTGTCCGCGCCGGGCCACTCCCGCGGCCCGCGCACCGCGGTCGAGGACCGGCCCGGTCAGCCGCCCCGCACACGGGCGGCGGACCGGGCCGCGTACCGGAGCCTTCAGACGGCCCCGGCCTGCGCCTTCCCCTCCGCGCCCCCCTTCTCCACGCTCTTCTCCACGCCCGTCTCCACGCCCTTCTCCACGCCCGTCTCCACACTCTTCTCCACGCCCGTCTCCACGCTCTTCTCCGCGGTGAGGTACGCCGAGACGACCACGTTCGCGGTGTACGAGTGGGACGCGCGGTCGTACGTACCGCCGCAGGTGATCAGCCGGAGCTCCGCCCGGCCGTCCTTGCGGGGGCCGTACGCCTTCTGGGCGTCGAACCTTTCGCGGGTGAGGACCTGGACGTCGTCGATGGTGAACTCGGCGACCGTGCCGTCGGACCGGGTCACCTCGACCTTCGCACCGGGGCGGGCCGCGCTGAGCCCGTAGAAGACGGCCGGCTTGGTCTCGGTGTCGACATGGCCGACGAACAGGGCCGGGCCCTTGGCACCGGGCCGGGTGCCGGCGCCGTACCAGCCGACGGTCTGGGGCGTGTTGAAGGGCGGCGGTTCGATCGCGCCCTCGTCGTCCAGGCCCCGGGGGACGACGGGGGCCCGTACACCGATCGACGGGATCTCGACGCTCTGCGGCGCCACGCCCTTGATCGGCGCGTGCGCCGGGGGCAGCGGCACGCCGAGCGGGCGCCCGACCGCGGCGACGTCGCCGGTGGTCGGGGCGGAGCCGATGCCCGACCCGTCGGTGATCCCGCGCCCCCACAGCCACAGGCCCAGCAGGATGACGGCCCAGGCCACTCCGGTGAGCAGCCTGCCGTGACCCGCCGAGTCCTTGGGTCCGGACATGTCAGTCGGCCGCCGGGCGGCGGCGGCGCACGCTGCGGAAGGCGACGGCGACGGCCGCGACGGCGGCCAGGGCGAGGCCGATCACCTCGTGGACCGTGCCGGGGCCGGCCTGCTCGGTGGCCTCACCGGCGAGCGCGGCGGTGCCTCCGCCGCCGGCACGGACCGGGGCGACGGGCATGGGCCGCTCGCGGTGGACGACGGTGACGACGGCGGACACCTTGGTGTGCTTGTCGTCCTTGCAGAGGGCCTGGACGTCGTAGTCACCGGGCTCGGCGTCCGAGCGGATGCGGGCCTCGGCGAAGAGCGTGTGGTCCTCGCCGGGCGAGAAGCGCGCCTGGGAGACGAAGGCGTCGGAGTTCCCCTTGGCCTCCTTGCCCTTGCAGCCGGCGAGCTCCAGGTCGACCTCACCGCCCGGGGCGACGGACGAGGGGCTGACCGACAGAGTGGCCCGGGACCGCGAGTCCTCGTGGCCGGAACCGGCTTCGGCCAGTGCCGAGGGAACGGGCACCAGGGTCGCCGCGGCCACTGCGGCGGCACAGAACGTGAGGGGTATGGAACGCATCGTGAACCTCCTGATGGCAGGTTCACGCGCGCCGGGACTTTTCGCATCCGCAGCGCGGGGGCGCTGGGCCGGTGGAGTGGGGGAGCGGGCGCGGTCCAGGCCCGCTCCCCCACCGGAATCCGGTGTCAGCCCAGGTCGACGAGGTCGACCAGGTCCGCGATGGAGTCGACCACCGTGGACGGCCGGAACGGGTACTTGTCGATGTCGGCGACCGTGGTGAGCCCGGTGAGCACCAGGAACGTCTGCATGCCAGCCTCCAGGCCGGCCAGCACGTCGGTGTCCATCCGGTCGCCGATCATCGCGCTGGACTCGGAGTGGGCGCCGATCGCGTTGAGCCCGGTGCGCATCATCAGCGGGTTGGGCTTGCCCGCGAAGTACGGGGCCTTGCCGGTCGCCTTGGTGATCAGGGCGGCGACGGAGCCGGTCGCGGGCAGCGGGCCCTCGGCGGACGGGCCGGTCTCGTCCGGGTTGGTGCAGATGAACCGGGCCCCGCCGTTGATCAGCCGGATCGCCTTGGTGAGCGCCTCGAAGGAGTACGTACGCGTCTCGCCGAGCACCACGTAGTCGGGGTCGTGGTCGGTGAGGACGTAGCCGATGTCGTGCAGCGCGGTGGTGAGCCCGGCCTCGCCGATGACGTACGCCGTGCCGCCGGGCCGCTGGTCGTCCAGGAACTGGGCGGTGGCGAGCGCCGAGGTCCAGATGTTCTCGACGGGCACGTCCAGGCCCATGCGCTGGAGGCGGGCGTGCAGGTCGCGGGCGGTGTAGATCGAGTTGTTGGTCAGGACCAGGAAGGGCAGCCCCGAGTCACGCAGCCGCTTGATGAAGGCATCGGCACCGGGGATCGGCGTCCCCTCGTGGATGAGGACTCCGTCCATGTCGGTGAGCCAGGACGAGATCGGCTTGCGCTCTGCCATGTGGGACTCCAGTTGCCGTACGCCAGGTGCGGGGACGCCGGCGGCACCGCGTTGTGCAGCGCCGACGCCCCGATTTTAGGCCGACTGTTCGACGTGGAGGTACCGCCTGACCGGCGCGTCCGACCGGCGCGGACGCTCAGCGCCGCGCGCGGCGGGTCCGCCGGGCCGCCATGACCATCGCCCCGCCGCCGATCAGGAAGCCGGAGACGGTGAGGGCGGGCAGCGGTACGGGGACGGAAATGCCGGTCCTGGCCAGTTCCGGCACGCCGGCGGGGTCGGTGCCGGGCGCGAGGGGCAGGCCGGTCCCGCCGGGGCGGGTGGGGTCGGCGCGGCCGGGGAGGCGGCCGGGGTCGGCGTCGCCCTCCTCGCCTTTCCCCTTCCCCTTGACCGTTCCGTTCTCCTGCTCCTGCCTCTGTTCCTGCTCCTGCTCCTGCTCCTGCTCCTGCTCCTGCTCCTGGCCGATGCCGCCCACGTTCTCCCTTTCCGCGCTCTCGCGGTCGCCGTCCGTCTCACCGGTCACGCCGCTGTCGGTCCCGTCCCCGCCGGTCTCGTCCTCGCCGGTCTCGTCCCCGACCACCGTGAACGGGTAGTCATCGGACTCGCCGACCCACTCCCCGTCACCGCCCTTCGCCCCCTTGCCGGCGCCGTCCGCGCCGCTTACGGCATCCCGGCGCTGGACGATCGCGGCGTTCGCGGTGATCCGGCCGGGGCTCGTGTCGGAGGTGAAGGCGAGGCGGACCTGGACGGTGACGGTGTGACCGGCGGGCACGGTGAACCCGGGGAAGGAGTCGTCGCCGTCCCCGCCGAAGACCCCGATGTGCTCGTCCCGGTCCGTCGTCTCCCAGGTCACGCGGTGCTCGACGCCGGGATGGGCGCGCTCGGAGAACTCCAGCTGGATCTGGTCCGAGGTCAGGGCCCGGTCCTCGTCGGTGAGGACGAGCACGGGGTGGATCGCGCGGCAGGACTCCGTGGTGGTGTTCGTCAGGTCCAGGAACCAGGTGCCGTAACCGCCGCCGGAGGCGTACGTGTCGGGCCCGCCGTGGATACGGGTGTCGATCGGGAAGTCGGTCGCCCCCGGTTTCCCGCAGGCGGGCTGCCGGTCGGCGGTGGCAGAGCCGGACGAGGCCGCCGGGGCCAGGCGGGTGGCCGGGCCGGCGACGGGGTTGCGCTGGGGTGCGGCGGACGCGGTCGCCCCGCCGAGGACCACGGGCATGACGCTCGCGGCGGCCAGCCCGAGCGCGAGACCGTGTCGGGGCCGGCCGGCTGCGGGGGGCTCGGGAGACTCAGGGGGCTCAGGTGATTCGGGGGGCATGGCGGTGCAGCCCTTCACTTCTCGCGGAAACGGTCGGCTCGCCCCGGGTCCGGAGTTCACCGGTCTGGTCGCGCTCCGCCGCTCGCGCCTGCCGGTCGGGCAGGCGGCGCCGCGACCGGAACACGCCCTGGCCGGCGACAGTGCCACGCGCGCACGGACGGCCCGCGCAGGCGTGCCGCCGGCCCGCCCGGACGGCCGCCGGCCACCGCCCGATCAGCCGAGTCCGGCGGGGGCCGGGGCCTTGCGGGCGCCGGCCACCGCCCGATCCGGCGGTGATCGGCCTCTCACCGGCCCCGGCCGCCCCTGTAAACCGCGCCCGATCAGCCCGATCCAGCGGAGACCGGCCCCTCACCGGCCCCGGCCGCCCCTGCAAACCGCGCCCGATCAGCCCGCTCCAGCGAGGACCGGGCCCCCTCATGGGCCCCGGCCGCCCGGTCAGCCCGGCTCAGCCGGGACCGGCTCCCAGCTGTCCGTGTCCGCGTCGCCCACCCGGCCGAACAGCGGGGCGAGGACCAGTTGCGCCGCCCCTTCCGCGACCGGGCGGTCCCCTCCCCCGGCGGCGACGACCGGCACCGGGACGCCCTCGGCCCCGTCGCGCCTGGCCCGCTCGTCGAGCACGGCGCGTACCCCTCGTACGTACGCGTCGGGGTCGGCGGCGACGGTGCGGCCGCCCAGGACCACCCGGCCGATGTCGAGCAGCCCCACGAGGTTGGCGGCTCCGGTGCCGAGCACCCTGGCGGCCTCGGCCGCATCGCCCCGGTGCACGGCGGCCAGGCACAGCGCCTCCAGGCAGCCGCGTCCGCCGCAGCCGCACCGGATGCCGTCCAGCTGCACGGTCTGGTGGCCGAACTCCCCGGCCCCCGTCCGGGCCCCCCGGTGGACCGCCCCGCCGAGCACGAGTCCCGCGCCGAGGCCGGTGCCGAGGTGGAGGTAGGCGAAGTCGGCGGGGTCCGGCGCCTTGAGGGCGAGGCCGAGGGCGGCGGCGTTGGTGTCCTTGTCGAGGACGACGGGCAGCCCGGTCCGGCCGGCCAGGGCGTCCCGCAGCGGGTACCCGTCCCACTGCGGGAACCCGGTGACCCGGTGCAGCACCCCGGCCCGGTGGTCGAGCGGCCCCGGCACGGCGACGCCCACCCCGAGCACCGGCAGCTCCCCGTCCCCCCGCACGGCGGCGACCGCCCCGGCCGCCGCCCCGAGCACCTCGTCCGCCGGGGCGCCGAAGTCCAGCGGAGCCGTACGGCTTTCGGCCACGGCCCCCGCGAGGTCCACGAGCACCACGGTCAGGCCGTCGCGGTCCAGGTGCAGGCCCACCGCGTGCCCGGCCTCCGGCACCAGCCGCAGCACGGTCCTGGGCTTGCCGCCCGTGGAGGCGCGGCGGCCCGCCTCGGTGGCCAGGCCCTCGGTCCGCAGCCGGGCGGTGATCTTGCTGACGGCCTGCGGGGTGAGCCCCGTGCGCTCGGCGAGTCCGAGCCGGCTGATGCCGCGCTCGCCTGCCACCCGCAGCAGGTCCAGCACGAGCGCCGCGTTGTGGCTGCGCAGGGCGGGGAGGTTGGCGCCGCTGTTGCTCCTGTTCACCGGCCCATTGTCCCCCGCGCTTGCACTTTGGCAACAGCGTTGCCAAAGTGGGGTCATGACCGCCCACACCACATCCGAGACCGCCGGCTCCCCCCTGCGCGTAGGACTCGTCGGCTACGGCCTGGCGGGGTCCGTCTTCCACGCCCCGCTGATCACGGCGACCGAGGGCCTGGCCCTGGACACGGTCGTCACGACGGACGAGGAGCGCCGCGCCCAGGCCCGCGCCGCCTGTCCGGGCGTGCGGTTCGCCGCGTCGCCCGACGAGCTGTGGCAGCGGGCGGACGAGCTGGACCTGATCGTCATCGCCTCGCCGAACCGGACGCACGTACCGCTGGCGAGGGCGGCGCTGGAGGCCGGTCTCGCGGTGGTCGTGGACAAGCCCGTCGCCGGTACGGCGGCCGAGGCGCGGGAGCTGGCGGCGCTGGCCGAGGAGCGCGGGCTGCTGCTCTCGGTCTTCCAGAACCGCCGCTGGGACAACGACTTCCTGACTCTGCGCGCGCTCCTCGCGGACGGCGCGCTGGGCGAGGTGCAGCGCTTCGAATCGCGGTACGAGCGGTGGCGGCCCCGCCTCAAGGGCGGCTGGCGCGAGTCGGGCGACCCGCGCGAGATCGGCGGGCTGCTGTACGACCTGGGCAGCCATGTCGTCGACCAGGCGCTGACCCTGTTCGGCCCGGCGGTCCAGGTCTACGCGGAGTCGGACGTGCGGCGTCCGGGTGCGGCGGCCGACGACGACACGTTCCTGGCGCTCACGCACGCCTCCGGGATCCGCTCGCACCTGTACGTGAGCGCGACGACGGCCCAGCTCGGCCCGCGTTTCCGGGTGCTGGGCTCCGCCGCCGGGTTCGTGAAGTACGGCATCGACCCGCAGGAGGCCGCCCTGCGCGAGGGCGCGCGCCCGACCGATGGCGGGCCGTGGGGCGAGGAGCCCGAGGAGCTGTGGGGCCGGCTCGGCTCGGGCGAGTCCCCGCTCACGGGCGGTGGCACCCCGGTCCGCACACTGCCGGGCGACTACCCGGCGTACTACGCGGCGGTCGCTGACGCGCTGCGCGGGAAGGGTGACAATCCGGTGACCGCCCTTCAGGCCGCCGAGGCGCTGGACGTCCTGGAGGCGGCCCGCCGCTCGGCCCGCGAAGGCGTCACCGTCGCCCTGCGGCCGGCCGGCACCGAAGCCCCCGCCCACACCCCCGAGGAGCAGCCCGCATGAACCCCACCGCTCCGACCATCTCCGAGCTGATCGCCCAGGAGCGCCGGCTGACGCTGCCGCATTTCGGCTACGACGACGCCTACGCGCTCGGCGGCCTGCTCGTGACCCTGGCCCGGGAGCGGCACGCCCCGGTGGCGATCGACATCCGGCGCGGGGCGCAGCAGGTGTTCCATGCCGCGCTGCCGGGTTCGAGCGCGGACAACGACGCGTGGATCGACCGCAAGCGCCGGGTGGTCGAGCGGTACGGGGAGAGCTCGTACCTGGTCGGTACGCGGTTCAGGGCGAAGGGGACGACGTTCGACGAGGCGTCCCGGCTGGACCCGGACCGGTACGCGGCGCACGGCGGTTCGTTCCCGATCGCGGTCGAGGGCGCGGGCGTCATCGGCTCGGTGACGGTGTCGGGCCTGCCGCAGGCGGAGGACCACGCGCTGGTGGTGGAGGCGCTGGAGCAGTTCGCGTCACGGATCGGCGACTGACGTACGAGGAGGGGTGGGGGCCGCGTGACGCGGGCCCCACCCCTCCGATGTATGGAGACGGTTACGCGTCCTTCAGCTCCTGCCGCTGCCGCCCCAGGCCCTCGATCTCCAGCTCCACGACGTCACCCGCCCTCAGGTAGGGCTTGGGCTCGGGCTGCCCCATCGCCACGCCGGCCGGGGTCCCGGTGTTGATCACGTCGCCCGGGTAGAGCGTCATGAACCGGCTCAGATAGCGGACGACCTCGCCGACCGGGAAGATCTGGTCGGCGGTCGTGCCGTCCTGCTTCAGCTCGCCGTTGACCCAGAGCCTGAGCGGCAGCGCCTGCGGGTCGGACACCTCGTCGGCGGTCACCAGCCAGGGGCCGAGGGGGTTGAACGTCTCGCAGTTCTTGCCCTTGTCCCAGGTGCCGCCGCGCTCGATCTGGAACTCGCGTTCGGAGACGTCGTGCGCGACCGCGTAGCCGGCGACGTGCGCGAGCCCTTCCTCGGCGGTCTCCAGGTAGCGGGCGGTGCGCCCGATGACGACGGCGAGCTCGACCTCCCAGTCGGTCTTCACGCTGCCGCGCGGCACGAGCACGGTGTCCTCGGGGCCGACGACGGTGTCCGGTGCCTTGAAGAACAGGATCGGCTCGTCCGGGATCCGCGCCCCGGTCTCGGTGGCGTGGTCGTGGTAGTTCAGCCCGATGCACACGATCTTGCCGATCCGGGCGAGCGGCGGGCCCACCCGCAGCCCCTCGGCGTCGAGCGCGGGCAGTTCGCCGGGGGCGGCGGCCGCGGCCCGTACCCGGGCGAGCCCGTCCTCGTCGGCGAGCAGCGCGCTGTCGATGTCGGGGACGACGCCCGACAGGTCGCGCAGGGTTCCGTCCCGGTCCAGCAGCGCCGGTCGTTCCGCGCCTGCCGTACCCACACGAAGCAGCTTCAAGAGTCTTTCTCTCCTCGGTCGGGATCAGGCCCGTCGAATGGGTGGCGGCCATCGCAGGCTTGTCCGATCCTCCAAGACATCCGATCATTCCGCAAGACCCTGTTCACGCACTGGACCGCCGCGCGTCCGCCGGGATCAGGCCGCGGTGGCGACGGCGGCGCTCGGGGCGGGCATGTCGCGGTACAGGTAGGCCCGCTCGATCGCGGTCCAGGTGGTGCTCGTGACCACGTACAGCGCGGCGGCCAGCGGCACGAAGGCGACGGTGAAGAGGGTGAAGAAGGACATCAGCGGCATGAGCTTGTTCATGGCGCCCATGCCCGGCACCGGCTGCCCGTCCGGCCCGGCGGCCGGCGTGACGGGGGCGGCGGCCATCTGGCGTTTCGTACGCCCGTAGTTGAACGTGGCGACGGCGGCCACGATCGCGAAGAGTCCGAGGTAGACGAGGCCCTGCGCGCCGAACATCCCGCCGTGCGACAGCGCGTCGCGCCAGCGCTCGCCGAGCGGCGCGTCGAAGAGCTGGTGGCCGAGGAGCGCGTTGGCCTCGCCACCGATCTTCTGGCTGGAGAAGAGGTGGTAGAGCAGGAAGAAGGCCGGCATCTGCAGCAGGCTCGGCAGGCAGCCGGAGAGCGGCGAGACCTTCTCCTCGCGGTGCAGCTCCATGAGCGCCTTCTGCATCCGCTCGGGGTTCTTGGCGTGCTTCTTGCGCAGCTCGGCGATCTGCGGCTGGAGCCTGCGCTGCGCCTTCTGCCCGCGCGCGGCCGCCCGGGACAGCGGGTGCACGGCGAGCCGGACGAGCGCGGTGAACAGGACGATCGCGGCGGCCGTCGATGCGTTCTGGAAGAGCGGGTGGAGCAGGTCGGCGAAGGCGCCGACCAGGCTGGCGAAAGCGGACATGAAGGCGGACATGGCTGAGCCCTCCGGGGGTCTCGTCGTGCCGGAAGTGAAGGAGGCGTCGACTACGGAGTCGACTGCTTCGGCATGACGGCCCGCGAGGGCCCGCCCGCCGGCAGGCGGGAAACGGAAGGTGGTGCCCTACGCGGCCGTCAGGAGGGCACGGCCCGGGGCTCGGGGACGGCGGCGCCCCTGGGCGTCGGGGTCCCGCTGGGGGAGGAACGCGGTGCGTTTCTCCCGGTCGCGCATGGCGGTACGGACCCGGGTGCGGGGCACCGGGGCGGCGCAGCGGGCGCTGATGACCGAGCAGGCGACGAGCGCCGTGCCGGCGGCCGCGGTGGCGGCGAGCGCGACGGCGGCGGAGAGGCTGCCGCCCTCGGCGAGGAGCACTTCGGTGAGGAGGAAGAGCAGGAGCCCGGCGGGGCGCAGGGCATGGGAGAGACCACGGCGTACGCGGCTCATGGCGCCGGTGTCCATGGGCGGGCCCTCCCTTCCTCGCTCGCTCGTCTCCGACCGGTCCATCCGTTATACACGATGACCCGACAGCGTCAACGGCCGTTGACAGCCCGTGAACGCGCCCTCAGCCCACCCCCACGGGCGCGTCCCACTCGTCCCGGGCCAGCACCTCGTCGTCGGGCCGCTCGTCGCGCTCGCGCGGACCGGCGTACGTCACCGCGAGCGCGACGGCGAGGTTGGCGCCGAGGGCGACGATGCCCGCGTTCACCCCCCACACCGGGTCGTTCTCCGTGAACACGAACCCGCACACCACACCGACCCCGACGACGAGCCCGCTCATCGCCCCGGGCAACGTCAGCCGCCGCCACATCAGCCCCAGCAGCACCATGGGGAGCAGCTGCGCCATGCCCTCGTACGAGATGAGCGAGAGCCGTACGAGGGTGTTCGGGGCGGTGTACGTGAGCAGCAGCGCGAGGGCCCCCGCGACCACGACGACCAACTGGGCCGCGCCCTTCTGCCGCCGCTCCCAGCGCGGGACGAGCGAGAGCACGCTGCGACCCCACATCGTGCCGATGACCAGCATGAACACGGCCATGGGCACGATCGAGGAGAGCGCGGCGGCGACCCCGATGATCCCGACGGACCAGGCGGGCAGCGAGTCCACGACGAGCTCGAAGAGGGCGAGGTTGGACTCGGCGCCGACGAGCCCCGGCACCACGAACAGGGCCGCCATGCCGAGCAGCATCGGGACGAAGAGCAGGACGTTGTAGGCGGGGAGCCACATGGCGTTGCGGCGCAGCACGTCGGCGTTCTTGGCGCCGAGGTAGCCGGCGACGGTGGTCGGGAAGATCACGACGGTGAGCGAGTTGAGGAACGAGGTGGTGATGAACCACGCCTGCCCGAGGCCGCTGTCCCCGTGGCCGGGGAAGGTCAGCCACTCGCTCTTCTCGGTGGCGAGCCGGTCGAGGAAGGGCCCGTAGCCGTCGAAGTAGTGCACGGGCACGTAGATCGCCAGGAAGCCGAGCGTGGCGATGACCAGCACGTCCTTCAGCACGGACACCCACGCGCTGCCGCGCAGCCCGCTGACCACGACGAAGCCGGTGGTGACGGCGAAGGCGATGAAGTAGGCCCAGTTCAGGCTGACGGCCCCGTAGGAGATCGTCGAGACGACGACGCCCATGCCGGTGATCTGGAGCTGGATGTACGGGAGCAGGAAGGCGGTCGCGAGGACGGCGACGAGCGCGCCGAGCCAGGGCCGCCCGAAGCGGTGCGCCACCATGTCGGTGATCCCGACGAGGCCGTGCTTGCGCGCGTACGCCCAGAGCATCGGCCCGACGACGTAGCCGACCGCGTACCCGCAGGACATGTACGCGACGACGTACAGGACGGGCGCCCCGTAGTTGTAGCCCCAGCCTGCGGCGCCGAGGTAGCTGAAGCTGGTGTAGCCCTCACCGGCCATCAGCACCCAGATGAACACGGTGCCCAGGCTCCGCCCGCCCACCGACCACTCGGCGAGCCCGCCCCCGCCCTCACCGCCGCGCCGGCCGCGTACGGCGAGCAGCCCGAGGGCGACGGTGGCGACCATGAAGACCCCGAAGACGGAGGTCGCGACGGCGGCGTTCACCGGCGGTCACCCCGCCGGGTCAGCCATACGGCTACGGGGGTCAGCAGGGTCGCCCCGAGCAGCCAGAGGAAGAGGAACGGCAGCCCGAGAACGACGGGCCGGACCCGGTTCACGAGCGGCAGCGCCCCCAGGTAGAGGACGTAGGGGACCAGCAACCACAACAACTGCGGACGTCGTCTGAGCACGTCGGGAAACCTTAGAGGGTCCCGGCCCCCGTCCGTCGGCCCCCGTCCGTCATTCCCGGCCCCGCACCCCCGTCAGCTTCCCCCACACGACGAGCCGGTAGCGGGAGGTGAACTCGGGGGTGCAGGTGGTGAGCGTCAGATACGACCCGGCCCGGTGATACCCGGGGTAGGGCGCGATGTTGCTGCGCGGCACGGCGGCCACGACCCCGCTGTCGCCCGGGGTGGTCCGGGCGAGGGTCTTGTCGACGGTGTACGTGTAGACGGCGTCCCGGGTCTCGACGGTGATCCGGTCACCGGCGCGCAGCCGGTTGATGTAGCGGAACGGTTCGCCGTGGGTGTTGCGGTGGCCGGCGAGCGCGAAGTTGCCCCGGCCGCCGGGCGGGGCGGTGGCCGGGTAGTGCCCGACGTACCCCTTGTCGAGGACGCCGCGCTTGCCGATGCCCTGGGCGACGGGGGCGGTGAGGGCGATACGGGGGATGCGGATGACGGCGTAGGCCCGGTCGGGGGCGGGCTTCGCCGCTGCCGGGCGTTGTGCGGTGGAGAGGCCGCCGCCACCCGCCGGAGAAGGCGCGGCGCCGGGCGGGGCGTCGGGCGTGGCGTCTGCCTCCGGCGTGGCGTCGGCCTCGGGCTGCCGCGCTGCCGGAGGCGCCGCCCATTCCCGTTCCAGTTGGCGGACGGTGCGGCCGGCGTCGGCGCGGGCCTGCCGGTTGGTCCACCAGAGCTGGTGGGCGACGAGCAGCAGCAGGACGACGCCGAGGGTCACCACCAGCTCCGCGCCGGTCCACAGCCCGCGCGCGACGAGGCGCCCGCGGCGCGGGTCGCGCTGCACCACCACCGGTATCCGCTTGACCACGGCCCGCACGATAGGCCCGCTGCCCGCAACACTCCAGAGCCGGGACGAGGGTCACTCGGCCGGGCCCGGGACACGCCTCCACCCCGCGCCCGCACAGCAGTACGGTGTGATTCATGCGCCCCGACACGCCTGCCGATCACATCACCGAAGCCGAGCGCCTGCTCCGCACCGCGGCGCAGTACCCCGAGGACCACGAGCCGCTGCTCCTCCAGGCCGCGGCCCACCTGGAACTCGCCGGCGAACGCGCTCGCGCCACGACGCTCTACGACGAACTGCTCAGCGACCCGGCCACCGAGCACCCGCACCTGGTGAAGGCGCTCAACGCGGCCAACCTGTGGGAGCACGGCCACGAGGCGGAGGCCCGCGCGCTGATCGACGGCGTCCGCGTGGCGGCCCCGCAGGAGGCGGCCCCCTGGGAGATCGCGGCGGAGACGCTGGAGGCCCACGACGAGCTGGAAGCGGCCCACGACACCTTCTCCACGGCCCTGCGCCTGCTGATCGCCCCGGGCGAGGAGGTCCCGTACGCCACCCAGTCCCTGCTGACCGGCCGCCACCGGGTGCGCCGGCTGATGGGCGTCCCGCACGACGCCTGGGACGAGCTGGCCGACACGCTGCACACGGCGGCGGTCCCCCTGGACGAACTCCACGACCCGAAGCGCCTGTGGTCCCTCGGCTCCTCCGACCCGGGCGAGCTGCGGGCCGAGATCACCCGCCTGCGCGCCGAACTGGGCACGTACCGCACGGCGTTGTCGCGCCCCTTCCCGGTGGCGGTGCTGCACTGGCCGGCGGACGAACTGCGCGAACTCCTCACCTCCTACCCGAGCCTGGGCAGCGAGTACGCCTCCCACCCGGACCACCTGGCCCGCCTGGAGGCCGCCCTGCGCGACCTCCACACCACGGGCACCCCCAACCTCGGCATCGTCACGGGCACGGTCCCCTCCTACGAAGCCTTCGCCGCCTCCGAGGCCGCCTCCCCCGCCGACCCGGACCTCCTCCCCCAGTACGCCACCACCCTGGCCGCACGAGGCCGCGCCCTCCCCTGGCCACCGGCGAAGAGCGCGGAGTGCTGGTGCGGGTCGGGGGTGTCTTACCGGGAGTACCATGGGGGGGGTGGGGGGGTAGGGGGTCGCGGGGACTCGGGGGGCCGGGCACGGCGGGCAGCCGGATTTGGGCTGCGGGCGGCGGGATACGTGCGGGAGCTGGGACCGGGGCACCGGCGCGCTGACGCACCTACCGACAGCGCTCCCTTTCTCGCGAGGATTCCCCACTGTCTCCGAGATCCCCGCGCTGATCATCGACGACGAGTCGGACCAGGCTTCGGTCAACACGACGGACCCGAAGAAGTGGGAGGACGGCAAGGTCGCCCGTACAGCCATCAACGGCCAGATCTCCCAACTGCTCGGTCTCCTGCCGCGCGCCCAGTACGTCGGCTACACCGCGACCCCGTTCGCCAACGTCTTCGTGGACCCGGGCGACGGCGAGGACGTCTTCCCGCGCGACTTCCTCATCTCGCTGCCCCGCCCGGTCGGCTACATGGGCGTCCAGGACTTCCACGACCTCGACACGGACGAGGGCACCGCCGAGGAGACCCACATCCGCGGCATCCACAGGACACGGGAGACCGCCTACAGGAGGCCCTGCACGCCTTCGTCCTCACGGGCGCGCTCAAGCTGTACCGCATCGACCGGGGCGTGCCGGACGAACCGTTCCGCCACCACACCATGCGCGTCCACGAGTCCGTACGGATGGCCGAGCACACCGCCCTCGCCCTGCGCATCAACTCCATGTGGCACCGGGCCGCCTACACGAGCCGCCAGGGCCACGAACGCCTCGCGGACCTCCTCGCCTCCGACTTCCACCGCTTCGCCGACGACGGCCTGCCCATGCCGGAGTCGTACGACGAGCTCAGGAGCCACGTCTCGCGCGCCCGCCAGCTAATCAACGCCGGCGGCACGCCCGTCCTGGTGGTCAACGGCGACACCGAGCGCGACTACGACCACCCGACCTGGACTTCGAGCGCACGCCCCACGTGTGGAAGATCCTGGTCGGCGGCACCAAGCTCTCCCGGGGCTTCACGATCAAGGGCCTCACGGTCACGTACTACCGCCGCACCACCCAGCAGGCCGACACCCTGATGCAGATGGGCCGCTGGTTCGGCTTCCGCCCCGGCTACCGCGATCTGGTCCGCCTGTACATCGGCCGCGAGGAACTGCTGGGCAAGACGAAGACCGTCGACCTGTACGAGGCATTCGAGGCCATCTGCCGCGACGAAGAAACGTTCCGCGCCCAGCTCACCCGCTACGCCGTCCCGGTGGACGGCAAACCCCAGGTCACCCCGGCGCAGATCCCCCCACTGGTCTCCCAGCACCTCTCCTGGATCCGGCCCTCGGCCCGCAACAAGATGTTCAACGCGGAGCTGGTGGAGATCCGTTCCCCGGGCCAGTGGGTGGAACCGACGGCGTACCCGGTGGGGGCGGAGGAGCTGCGGGGGAACGTCGAGGCTTGGGGGGCGGCGTTGGGGGCGTTGAGTGACGACCTCTCCGTCTTCGTCACCCTTTCCGACAATGACCGGGGCGGCTTCACCCGCTACCCGGCCAAGACAGCGGTTCTCGGCCATACAGAGCTGCTCGGGATCATGAGCAGCCTCGCCTGGGGGCGCCCAGACCTTTTCGCCCCGCACCTGGCCTATCTCCAGGACGCCAGCGACGCTGGCTCCGCTACCGACGACTGGGCGCTGATCCTTCCCCAGACCTCTGGACCGACGAGCGTGTCAGCCAGCATCCTCAGAAGTCAGCCCGTCACTCTGGTCCAGCGCAAGCGGAACGCGCGCGGCGTCTTCAACCGCATCTCCGGTGTGTCCCACCGCCAGTCCGCCGAGCGCATCACCGGACTCCGCCCTCTGAGCGATGACGATCCGTACGCCTCCCAGCTGCACCGGCCACGTCGTGGAGCTGTGCTCCTCTATCCGGTAGTCGACCCAGTCTCGGGAATCCCGCGGATCTTGTGACGGGCGGCAGCATCGACCCTGGCAAGGTGGTACTGGCCGCAGCGTTCATCCCGGCGGCCAGTACGACGGGCCAGTCGGCATCCTACGTTCGCTTCCGGGCGGTTGACTCGTCCCGTCCTGGTGAAGCGACTATTGAAGTCCGACGACCGTGACCCTGGAGTGACCGCCGGTGCCTGAGCCCGCAAACTGGACCCCGCCGGACGGCTCGTGGGCCTCGTCTGCGGCCCGCAGGCGAAACATGCAGGCCATCCGCAGCCGTGACACGCAGCCGGAAAGGCTTATCCGCCGTCTCGTGCACGCGAACGGACTGCGCTACCGCGTCGCCGCAAGGCCCCTGCCAGATCTTCGCCGGACGGCCGACCTGGTCTTCCGTCCGGCGAAAGTGGCTGTTTTCATCGACGGCTGCTACTGGCACGGCTGCCCCGAGCACTACGTCCCGCCCAAGACGAACCCCGGCTACTGGTCGGACAAAGTAGCCCGGAACATGGCCAGGGACCGCGACACGGACAAGCGCCTCATCGAGGCCGGCTGGGTGGTCCTCCGGTTTTGGGAGCACCAGAACTCAGACGTGTGCGCCCTGGAGATCGTCAGCATTGTCCGCGAACGCCGACGTCACCTGCCCGGGTAGAGCCCCGGGGGTCACCGCCTTGCGGCGGTCGCGTTCGTGGGCGGCACGCAGCACGTCCGCGATGGCCTTGCCCACCGCGGCAGCGACGGGCGGCGGAAAGGCGTTTCCGACCTGCCGATACTGCGCGGTCTTCCCGCCGGAGAACTTCCAGTTGCCCGGAAACCCCTGAATGATCGCGGCCTGCTCGACCGTGAGCATGGGCCCTGTCGGCCTGAAGAGGTCCCGGTCCTGGGTCTTCTTCCTCACGCTCTCTTCGTGGGAGTTGGCAACACCGACGCCTGAAACACCCAGAAGGTCCCAGGCAGCCTTCGCGCGGCTCGGACCGAGATCAGCACCGCCGTGCTTCTTAGAGCCGCCGACCAGGGTAGGAGCGACGCCGAAGTCTTTCCTGTTCTCAGCCTTCCGCGCCTTTTCTTTCCACCTGCCGAGGCGCTCTTCCGCCAGACGTGCGATGTCTCCGCCCATTTTCAGGTACGGGTCATACCTGAGTTCCATGGACTTCTCAAGCGCTCGGAAAACACTCCTGGGGCTCCCCGTAGCGGTCGGCCAAACGAACTTCAGGTCTCCCAGGACGTCCTTACGGATGGCCACCAGAACAGCCCGGGGACGCAGCTGAGGCACGCCGAAGTCGCTGGCCTCCAGCACTTCCCACTCGCAGACCCGGTAACCGAGCCCGTCAAAATCCTCAACGATGCCGGTGACAGGGTGCTTGGCCCACCCGCCTTGGAGACGCGCCTCAATATAAGTGCGGTATTCTTCGAATTTGACATCTTTAATACCGCGAACGTTTTCAATCATCACCGCTTCAGGGCGGAGCTCGTCAGCAAGTTCAAGGATCCGAGGGAAGAGGTCACGCTCATCATCCTTCCCGAGCTGCTTTCCAGCGTGAGAGAAAGGCGGGCACGGGACTCCGCCAGCGAGAAGATGGAGGTCACCCTTGGCGAGCGGCTTCCCCAGGTACTTCCGAGCCTTCTTTACATCTGATTCGCGCTCTCGCCCGGAAGCGATGGGGATGAAATTATTGACATCACCAGAAATGACGTCACAGTAATCTCTCTCCCAGCTCCACTCTTCCAGACTCCCGATGTTGCCCCGAAGAGTCTCTGCGGCATGGGGATCAATCTCCACAAGCGCCAGGTGCTTGAACCCGGCTTCATGGAGGCCAATGGCCTGCCCCCCAGCCCCCGCGCAGATCTCGATCGAGGTCAGCACGTCGTCACTGGGACCCATCGGATCCTCCTGGTGCGCCTGGAGGCCCATCGGCTCCGGTCTCCTCTTCGTACGTTTGGATTGACAGCAAAAGTGGCGCGTCGACACGGACCCGCGCGGGCAAAGCATCCCGGCCTCTCGACCGACTACTTCGGGTCAAACTTGAATGCGCGACACGCCCAGAGCCTACCGGGCCCCGGGCGCCAGTCGCCCTACTCACCCCGCTGCGACACGGCAGAGCCCGGCCATCACTTCGGAAACTCAGGACGGGCACGAGTGCCAGCATATTCGAACAAGTGGGCGAATGTTGACTGAATCGGGGTTCCTGCCAGGCTGAATGGATCACCGCACACGGGATCGCGGCCAGCCAGCGCGCGCGGAACGCCGGGCGTCGGGGCCGCCGCGATCGTCCGTTGTACGGCCTTGGCCCTCGCTCAGGCAAAAGCCAGCGGGGCCGACTGGCAAGTCCAGACCGGGCTCTGAGGCAGCAGCCAGTCCGGCAGCAACCGCCACGCCTCCGTCGCCAGCCCCGGCCTGAGGGCATGGGCCGGAACCTCCAGGCGGGCGGACTCCCAGCGGCCACGCCTCGTCTGGTCGGCGGGAACGGCCGAGTGGAGCCAGCCTCGGTCAACCGTCGCGACGTTCACCGCAATCCCGTCACCTCCGACGAGAACGGCGGCGAGGCACCATTCCCCATCCCTAGCCATCACCTCGTACTCGTGGCGCGTCAGGTGAATCACCAGACGGGTCGGGTCAGTGGTCGACTTAACCTCAATACCGGTAACTTAGCGCTTTGGTGTGCGTTTGACTCGTTTTGGTTTGGTGGCGCCAACGAGATTGATGGTCACGGTGGTTGGGCGGTCTGCAGTCCGGTGGGCGGCGCGTTTGAGGGGCCAGCCGGCGACTTTGCGTTTGATGACGCGAGGATTGGCCCGGCGGCGTCGTGGTGGCAGGAGACGTTCGAGGAGTTCAGCGTGGGTGGCTTTGACCGCGCGATTGAGTCTGCCGGGGGGAAAATGCCGCCTGGTCGGTGACCTGGCGGCGCACGACGCGCAGTGAGCGGGTGAAGGAGATCCTGTCGGGGTCCTGGTCGGCTTGTTGTGCGGCTTGGTGCATCAGGTGTCGGATGGCGTGGTGGACGAGCAGGAAGCCGTAGAGTTCCTGCTCGGCTCCGTCAGGGCGTTGCGAACGCAGTACCAGGTGCGGCCCGCCGAGATGGGTCTTGATTTCGTCGAGGGTGGACTCGAACTCCCATCGCTGGGCGTAGAGGGCGGCCAGTTCCGCGGCTGGGGCCTCGTCCGGGTCGAGGATTGTGGTGATGAGCCGGTAGGCGCCCTCGTGCCCGGCGATGGAGTACTCCACCGCGCGGACCGGCACCCCGCGGCGGGTGTGGTGGATGTCGCTGCGGTCGAAGATCTCGGTGAGGTAGGAGCCGTCCGACAACTGCTCGACCACCGGCAGCACGAGGTCCTTGCGGACTCGCCACAGCAGGTCCGCCCCAGTGGCCGCGGCGTTGCGCCACAGGTCCACGCCGTAGAAACCGCGGTCGGCCAGCAGTAGCATCCCCGGCCGCAGCGACACCAGTACCGCCCGGGCCAGAGTCTGCTCTCCGGCGCGCAGAGCTCCGACCGCAGCCTCGAAGATGGCGTGGGTGCCGCATTCGACCAGGCCGACCATGCGCAACTGCGGGTAGCCGACGTTCTGTTCACCCCGACCGGAACGCGGCGGACGGCCGAACGCCTCCACGTTCGCCTTCGTGTCGGGCAGGTCGAACGTGGTGCCGTCGATCGCGGTCAGCCGCCAGCCGCGGTAGAAGGCGCCCTGAGTGCCCGCCGTGGCAACCGGACGGCACACCCGCACAAACAGCTGCCGCAGCGGTGCCACCCCCAACCGGGACCTGGCCTTCCAGATCGCCGCCGTACTCGGCACCACCCACGACGCACGCCAACACCGCGCACCCTGCAAACCCGCGGTCAGCAGCCGGGCGACCTCCTCATAGCCCTGCCCCGAGAACAGGCACATCGCCAACACGAAGTAGACCACCAGCCGGGCCGGCAACAACCGGTTCCGCTGCTGGACCCGGCCCGTCTCCTCCAACACCTCGTCCACAAGCGACCGAGGAAACGCCTGCGTCAGCACGCCGACCGCGACCCGGTCCGACAGACGCTCCCCAGATGACTTCAACTGACCCGCTCTTGCCACGCCAACAACAACGACCGGATTGCACCTAAGTTACCGGTATTGGACTTAACCTCGAAGTTTCATGACGGTCCGCCGACGGAGTCGGTGGACCGTTTTCCTGCCGTGGGCTGAGAGTGGGCAGGTTGAGGGCCCGAGTGTCGTCTCGGGGAGGCGCCGGGTTCCACTGCTCCGGG
>NZ_SSBI01000033.1 GCF_004795015.1 Streptomyces sp. A1277
CGGACCAGACCCTGGCCCAGATCGAGCTGTTCACCAAGCCCGAGGCGTACCCGACCGACGTCTACGTGCTCCCCAAGCACCTGGACGAGAAGGTCGCCCGCCTCCACCTCGACGCACTCGGCGTCAAACTGACGACACTGCGCCCGGAGCAGGCCGCGTACATCGGGGTCGAGGTCGAGGGCCCGTACAAGCCGGACCACTACCGCTACTGACCCGGCACCCGATCGGACCGTCCGGCCGGCAGATCCTCGAACACGGAGGTGAGCCGGCCGGAGGCGTCTGCGAGGGCGGCCAGCGCGTCGCCGATGCGCCACTGGGACCGGTCGCGCGGGCCCACCGCGTTGGAGACGGCGCGCAGTTCCACGACCGGGCAGCCGGCCGCCGCCGCGGCCTCGGCGACCCCGAACCCCTCCATCGCCTCGGCCAGCGCACCCGGGTGACGGGCCCGCAGCGCGGCGGCCCGCGCGGCGGTGCCGGTCGCGGTGGAGACGGTGAGGACCGCGCCCGTACGCGCCCGCGTCGCTTCGGCGACGCGGGCCACGAGCGCGGCGTCCGGCCGGTACGCGATGGTGCCGAAGCCCAGTTCGGTGACCGGCACGAAGTCGTCGGCCGTCTCTGCGCCCAGGTCGGCCGCGACGAGCTCGCTCGCCACGACGAGGGAGCCGAGCGGTGCCTCGGGCTGGAAGCCGCCGCCGATGCCCGCGCTGACCACCAGGCCGTAGCCGGCGCCCCGGTGGGCCGCGACGGTCAGCGCCACGGCGGTCGCGGCGGCGGCAGCGGCGGGCCCCACGCCGGCGGCCAGCACGTCCACCCCGACGCCGCCCGTGGTCACCCGGTGCAGGGTGCGGGCGGCGAGCGGGGCCGGTACGGACGCGGCGGCGGCGTCCTGGAAGACATCCGCCACCGCGTCCTGTTCCGCGGCGACCGCGGTGACGACGAGGACCCGGAAGCCGGTGCCCTCGTCGTGGCGGCGGCCGGCCCTGCCCGGCGGGGAGGCGGTCACGGCTCAGTGCGGGCCGTGGCTGACGACGCCGGCGATGGCGATCTTGCGGTAGGTGTCACCGCGGCGGCGCGACAGCAGCGCGAACGACCCGGCGAGCGCGAGCAGTTCGAGATCGTCCCAGTGGCCGGTGACCTCTATCTGCACGGACTTGCCGTCGGACCTGGTCAGCGAGAAGTCGATCAGGTCGGAGCCCCGGACGAGCGTCGCCTGGTAGTGGCCGCGGCGCGGCCGGGACGTACGCCACTCGACCGGCGCACCGCTCCCCGGCACGAACGCCCCCTGGCCGTCCAGGCACAGGATCGCCGGATCGGCGGCCGTCACACGGGTGCGCCCCCGGCCGGTGGCCGCGATCGGCAGAGCACGGCCACCCGCGGTGACCGTGCCCTTGCGCATGCCACGCTCGAACGTCAGCGTCGCGGAGGAGCCCTTCAGACCGTCGAGGACGAAGGCGCCGCCCTTCTTGTGGAGGCTGAGTGCGGTCTTCGCCATGCGTCAGTCCTTTCGTGCGGTACGCGCGAACCCGGGGATGAGCACCAGGGCCACGACGACGTGCATGCACAGCAGCGCGACCTTGGACCCGCCGCCCTCGCCGCTGCCGGCCGGGCCGAGCAGGGAGAGCAGGAAGACGACCGAGGAGATCACCGTCCACAGGGTGCGGGCCTTCGGCGATTTGCGGTCGAGCAGCGTCACCACACCCAGGGCGGCGAAGCCCACCAGAAGCGTCACGACGATGACCATCGGCAGCCCGATCTCCTGGACGTCGTCGCCCGAGGCCGCCCTGAGGCCGTCGTCGAGGGTGGCGTGCGCTATGAGCCAGACGATGACGGTCGCCACGGTGGCGACCAGGGGGTAGACGATCCGTCCGCGGGCTTGCTGCCGGGTGGGGGAGGCGGTCGCTGTATTCGACATGCGTCTTCATCCTTACGCCGATGCGCGTGTCTCGGTCCGGAGGCGGACCTTCGCGAGAGTTCACGGTACGGGCAACCGGTCGCGGCGCAGGAGGAGCTGGATCGTATCTGTAGGGATTCTCTTAGCGGTGGTTCCTGGAGCATGGAGCTGCGCTGCCCGGGGCTGTTGTGTTCGCGGGGCCAGCAGACCGTTCTCATGCCGGATTTCACGCTGAGGAGACGCACGGGTGGACGCAGGATTCAAACGCGAAATCGAACAGAAGGTCGCTGCCGGCGAACGCCTCAGCCGGGAGGACGGTATCGCGCTGTACGAGTGCGACGACCTGGCCTGGCTCGGCGGGCTGGCGCACCAGGTGCGCACACGGAAGAACGGCAACGTCGTTCACTTCAACATCAACCGCCACCTCAACATGACCAACGTGTGCACGGCCTCGTGCGCGTACTGCTCGTTCCAGCGCAAGCCGGGCGAGATGGACGCGTACACCATGCGCATCGAGGAGGCCGTGAAGCTGGCCAAGGCGATGGAGAACGAACAGCTCACCGAGCTGCACCTGGTCAACGGTCTCCACCCGACGCTGCCCTGGCGCTACTACCCGCGCTCGATCCGGGCGCTGAAGGAAGCGCTGCCGCCGACGGTCGCCGTCAAGGCGTTCACCGCCACCGAGATCCACCACTTCGAGAGCATCTCCGGGCTCCCGGCCGGCGAGATCCTGGACGAGCTGATCGACGCCGGCATGGAGTCGCTGACCGGTGGCGGCGCGGAGATCTTCGACTGGGAGATCCGGCAGCAGATCGTGGACCACCGGACCCACTGGGAGGACTGGTCGCGCATCCACCGCCTCGCCCACGAGAAGGGGATCAAGACCCCCTGCACGATGCTCTACGGGCACATCGAGGAGCCGAGGCACCGCGTCGACCACGTGCTGCGCCTGCGCGAACTGCAGGACGAGACCGGCGGGTTCCAGGTCTTCATCCCGCTGCGCTACCAGCACGACTTCCACGACTCCATGGACGGCAAGGAACGCAACCGCCTGATGGGCAAGACGAAGATGGCGACGCCGACGGAGTCCCTGAAGACCTTCGCGGTCTCGCGGCTCCTCTTCGACAACGTGCCGCACGTCAAGGTCTTCTGGGTGATGCACGGCCTCCAGACCGCACAGCTCGCGCTCAACCACGGTGCCGACGACATCGACGGCTCCGTCGTCGAGTACAAGATCACGCACGACGCGGACAACTACGGCACCCCGGACAAGATGTCCCGCGAGAGCCTGCTCGACCTGATCCGCGACGCCGGGTTCCAGCCCGTGGAGCGCAACACGCTCTACCAGACCGTCCGCGAGTACGAGGGCCCGGATCCGGAGATCCGGGAGGCCCCCCAGCCCATGCGGGTCTGACCCATGACCATCATCACGACAAGTATCGGCAGGTGTGCGCGATGACCGTACGGGACGAGGACCTCAGGGGCGATGCCCTGGAGGTCTGGATCGACCAGGACCTGTGCACGGGTGACGGGATCTGCTGCCAGTACGCGCCCGACGTCTTCGAGCTGGACATCGACGGGCTCGCCTACGTCAGGAACGCGGACGGCGATCTGCTGCAGGACACGGGTGCCACGGTCCTCGTGCCCACCATCGCCCTGCGCGACGTCACCGACTCGGTGAAGGAATGCCCGGGGGAGTGCATCCACGTGCGCCGGGTCAGCGACGGCGTCGAGGTCCTCGGACCGGACTCGGCGGACGGCTGATGACGGCGGTCACCGGCTACGAGCCGGCCCTGCGCGCCCCGTCGGCCGAGCTCGGCCGGCCACGCGTCGGCCACATCGACTTCCTCAACTGCCTGCCCCTGTTCTGGGGACTGGCCCGCACCGGAAGCCTGCTCGACCTCGACCTGCGCCGGGACTCGCCGGAACGCCTGAGCGACGCCCTGGTCGCCGGAGAGCTGGACATCAGCCCGATCAGCGTCATGGAGTACCTGCGCCATGCCGACGATCTGGTCGTGCTCCCCGACATCGCGGTCGGCGCGGACGGCCCCGTGATGTCCTGCCTGCTGCTCAGCAAGGTGCCGCTGGAGGAACTGGACGGGGTCCCGCTCGCCCGCACCACCTCCAGCCGCACCACCGTGCGCCTGGCCGAGCTGCTGCTCACCGAGTCGATCGGCGTCAAGCCGGAGTACTTCAGCTGCCCGCCGGACCTGCCCACCATGATGGCCGGGGCCCCGGCGGCCGTGGTCATCGGTGACGCCGCGCTGCGCGCCTCGCTCCAGCAGGCCGACACGTTCGGGTTCCAGGTGTACGACCTGGCCGAGATGTGGCGGGAGTGGACCGGGCTGCCGTTCGTCTTCGCGGTGTTCGCGGCCCGGCGCGAGTTCGTCGCCGAGAACCCCGAGCTGGTCCGCGAGGTGCACGCCGGATTCCTGAAGTCGCGCGAGCTCTTCCTCGACGAGATCGACGTGGTCTGCCACAAGGCGGCCCGCTGGGCGAAGTTCGACGTCGAGACGCTCAAGCGCTACTACCTGTCCGCGCTCGACTTCGACCTGGGGGAACGGCAGCTCGCCGGGCTGCGCGAGTTCGCCCGCCGGGTCGGCGGAGCCGACGCCGGCTTCGCGCCCGACCTGGACATCCGCTTGCTGGACACCGGGCGCACCTCGTAGGAGCGCCGCGCCGATCCATCCGAAACAGAAAGGTGGCCCGATGGCCATCCCGACCAGTCATCTCACCGCTGCTCTGGACCGTGCCGCCACCGGAGGCCGCCTCACGCCCGAAGAGGCACTGGAGCTCTACCGCCACGCACCGCTGCACGCACTCGGCCAGGCGGCCGACGCGGTGCGCCGCCGTCGTTACGCCGGCCGGGAGAACCTGGCGACGTACATCATCGAGCGGAACATCAACTACACCAACGTGTGCGTCACGGCGTGCAAGTTCTGTGCGTTCTACGCCGCGCCGAAGGACACCGCCAAGGGCTGGTCCCGGGACCTGGACGACATCCTGCGCCGGTGCGCGGAGACGGTCGAGCTGGGCGGCACGCAGATCATGTTCCAGGGCGGGCACCACCCGGACTACGGCGTCGAGTACTACGAGAGCATGTTCTCCGCCATCAAGGAGCGCTTCCCCGAGCTGGTGATCCACTCGCTGGGCGCCTCCGAGGTGGCGCACATGGCGAAGGTCTCCGGGGTGCCCGTCGAGGAGGCCATCGCCCGGATCCGCGACGCCGGTCTCGACTCGTTCGCCGGCGCCGGCGCCGAACTGCTGCCGGCCCGCGCCCGCACCGCCATCGCCCCGCTGAAGGAGTCCGGCGAGCGCTGGCTGGAGATCATGGAGACCGCGCACGGGCTCGGTCTCGAGTCGACCACCACGATGCTGATGGGCACCGGCGAGACCAACGCCGAGCGCATCGAGCACCTGCGCATGATCCGCGATGTCCAGGACCGCACCGGCGGCTTCCGCGCCTTCATCCCGTACACGTACCAGCCGGAGAACAACAAGCTGCGCGGCCGCACCCAGGCCACGTCGCTGGAGTACCTGCGGGTGATCGCCGTCGCGCGGCTCTTCCTCGACAACGTGGCGCACATCCAGGGCTCGTGGCTCACCACGGGCAAGGAAATGGGCCAGATGACCCTGCACTACGGGGCCGACGACCTCGGTTCGGTGATGCTGGAGGAGAACGTCGTCTCCTCCGCCGGTGCCAAGCACCGCTCCAACCTGCCCGAGCTGCTGGAACTGATCCGCGGCGCCGACCGCGTACCGGCGCAGCGCAGCACCACGTACGAGATCCTGCGGGTGCACGACGACCCGGCGAACGACCCGGCCGACGAGCGGGTCGTCTCGCACATCTCCTCGATCGTCGATTCAGGCGACGGCGTCCGCCGCCGCTCCCTGAAGGTTCTGCCGGTCGGCTGAGGAGACGGGACGACGTGAAGGTATTTGTCACAGGCGGAGCCGGCTTCATCGGCTCCCAGTACGTGCGGGCGATGCTCGCGGGCGAGTACGCCGGGTACGAGGACGCCGAGGTCACCGTCTTCGACCTGCTCACCTACGCGGGCAACACGGCGAACCTGCCGATCGGCCACGAGCGGCTGACCTTCGTCCGGGGCGACATCCGCGACGCGGCCGCCCTGGAGGAGGCGCTGCCCGGGCACGACGTGGTGGTGCACTTCGCGGCCGAGTCGCACGTGGACCGGTCGGTCGCCGGCGCGGTCCCGTTCGCCTCGACGAACGTGGTCGGCACCCAGCAGCTCCTGGACAGCTGCGCCCGGCACGACGTGGCGACGGTGCTGTGCGTGTCCACCGACGAGGTGTACGGCTCCATCGAACACGGCTCGTGGGACGAGCACGAGCCGCTTCAGCCCAACTCGCCCTACGCGGCGTCCAAGGCGGGCAGCGACCTGGTCGCGCTGGCGTGCCGGCGTACGCACGGACTGGACATCCGGCTCACCCGGTGCTCCAACAACTACGGCCCGTACCAGAACGCCGAGAAGCTCATCCCGCTGTTCATCACCAATCTGCTGCGCGGCAAGCCGGTGCCGTTGTACGGCGACGGACGCAACGTACGGGAGTGGCTGCACGTGGCCGACCACTGCGCGGCGCTCCAGTTGGTGCTGACCGACGGAGAACCGGGCGAGGTCTACAACATCGGCAGCGGGGTCGAGGTCACCAACGTCTCGATCGCCCGGCGCCTGGTCGAGCTGTGCGGCGCCGACCCGTCGATGATCCACCAGGTCGCCGACCGCAAGGGCCACGACCTGCGGTACTCGCTCGACTTCAGCAAGATCACGAAGCTGGGCTTCACACCGTCGATCGAGTTCACGGCGGGCCTGGAGAGCACGGTGCAGTGGTACGCCGACCACCCGGACTGGTGGCCGGCCGAGACCGCCTGACCGGGCGGTACGAGGGCTGCGGCGGCCGCCGGATCGAGTGATCCGGCGGCCGCCGTGTGCGTGCGTGCCGGAGCCCGATGAGGACGAGCAGAACGGGAAATCTCGACAGTATCCGGTCGGTACTTCCATTCAAGATACTTTCATGAATGGAAGTGTCAATTCTTCGCGGAAAGCGACGTCAGCGCTTGGGGCGGTCTGATTTGGGGATCAGGCCCGCTCGTACGGCTCGGGCTTGGGCTCGGACCTTTTGGGCGGGGAGGGTGGGCTCCTGGTGGGTGGGTGTGCCTCGGCAGGTGCGGCACTTGCCGCCCGGTAGGGCCTCTGGGGTGCCGGGGGCTCGGCATTCGCTGCATTCGAGGGAGCGCAGGACGGTGTGCGGCTCGCGGGCGGGTGGGAGTTTGGTCTGGAGGCGTTTGGCCACGAACGAGGCGGCGTGATGGACGCGGTCGGGGAGCCCGGCGGTCAGGGCGTGCATGACTTCGGCTTCCGTGGCGCCTCGGGTCAGCCATTCCGTCATCTGCGGTTCCAGGGTTACGCAGTCACGCTGGGAGAGCGTCAGGGCGGGGGCTGCGCGGCCGAGTGCCGCGAGCAGGATGAACGCGCGGGAGCTGGTGGCCCGTGGGGTGTCCTTCGGTACGTCGCCCCGGCTGAAGGCCGCCCACCACGCGTCGTCGCGCGCGGTGCGGGAGAAGAACGTCCGGGTCACCCACAGCAGGTTCTCCCCGCTGGCGACGCATTCGCTGCCCCGGCGCAGGTGGCCCGCGTCCTGGAGGCGGTTGAGGGTGGTGCGGATCGCGCACTGGCCGTACGGGAGTGCTTTCGCGAGGGTCTTCACGGAGATGTCGGCGCCGTCGCGCAGTGAGTCGATGTACGCGGCGATGGCGGCGTCGCGGGGGACGAGGTGGGTGAAGTCGGCGCCGGTACGGGGGCGCTGGTCCGGCGCGGAGCGCTTGCCGTAACCGGGGTTCGCCATCGGGTGGTCGGGGGCGGGTTCACCACTAAACTGGCTGGCAGCCATCTGATCGGTTCTCCAAGGCTTTCGATCGAGGTGGTCAGGCCCTTGGCGGTGTTTCCGCACCGGCAGGGGCTGTCTTGGTCTGTGTCCTCGCTGAAGCTAGAGCGCGGCTACCACGCGTCGCAACTCGATCGCGGAAAGTCAACCCTTGCGGGTCACGAGGGTGGGTGGGTGGGTACAGGCCCTCCCCACCATTCCGCTGAAAGAGCGCTCGGGGCTCGGAGCTTGAGCCCCGAGGTCTTCGTCCTCAACTTGACGGTCGGATTCTCGTCAAAGTGACATGATGGATACTTCACGGAAACAAGGGGGTTGGGCTCATGCAGTGGACCGTCCATGGAGAGCGGCAGATCTACAACAACCCATGGGTGAACCTCTGCTCGTGGACGTCCAGCAGCCTGACGGCCGGCGGTGGGAACACCATGTGGTCCGGATGCGGCACCTGGCCGTAGCAGCCGTGGTCGACGACCAGAAGCGCGTGCTGATGATGTGGCGGCACCGGTTCATCACCGACACCTGGGGCTGGGAGCTTCCGATGGGCCTCATCGAGGCCGATGAGACTCCGGAACAGGCGGCTGCCCGCGAGGTCGAGGAGGAGACCGGCTGGCGGGTGAAGGGCGTCAAGCCGCTCGTGTACGCGCAACCGGCGAACGGCATCACGGATTCCGAGCACTTCGTCTTCCGTGCCGAGACCGCCTCGTATGCGGGCCCACCGACCGAGTTGAACGAGTCCGACCGAATCGAGTGGATTCCGATCTCGGAGATCCGGGGCATGATCGACCGCCGCGAGGTCGTCAGCAGTGGCAGCCTGGTCGGTCTGCTGTATCTGCTCCTGGACGAGGCGACCAGCAGCTCGTAAGAGGTCAGCCGAGGGCCTCACGCATGCGTTGCTCGTAGGCGAGGACGGGGGCTGCGCGCGCGAAGGGCAGCATCGACGTGACGAGTGGCTGTTCGCCGGCGGCGCGGGCCGGACTGGTCACGCCAGGCCGGCGGCGAGGTCCCCGCTTCGACCTCGCCGCGCCGACCGCGATGTCCACGATCCGCCCGCAGCACATCTCCAGGCCCTGGCCGAACTTCTCCATGGCCGTGATGAGGTACGAGACGGCGCCGGCGAACAGACGCTCCGCCATGACCTTGTCGAACGGGTAGTCGCGCATGAGCAGAGTGACCTCACGGTCCCACACCTCCGGGGAGACGAAGGTCCTCGGGGCCGAATCCTACGCAAGCCGGTTGTCGGCCCCGCGCCGCAGCCGTTCTTCATGCTCGGCCCCTGTGCCTGCCGCTACCGCGCGGCGGGGCGCCAGTTGGCGGCCGCAGCACGCACCTCGTCCCGCCCTGTACAGGGCAAATGAGCCGACCACTCCGGGTAGGAGCGGCTGGTCAAAGGGGGATGATGCGGACCTGGCTGCCACAGAGCTTGGTCATGTCGTCGCTGTCGGACGTCAGGAGTGCGACGGGTCTCGGCTGGCGCAGGGCGACCTCGGCGACCGTGGCGTCGATGGCGTACTTGTGCCCGTGCAGTCCGGCGTCCTTGAGCAACTCCGCTGCCGCTTTGGCGCCTTGTTCGGTGACCGGTTCCACCTTGATCCGGGACAGGGTCCAGTTCAGGCGAGGCATGTTGGTACGGGAATGGCTGACTTCCACGATGGTGTTCGCCCCGGTCACCAGGTCGGCTCCCATGTCGTGGAAGACCTGCAGCATCGCGAGGAGCTTGCGGTCCTGCTCGATCCAGGCGGAGAGCCCCTCCGAGTCCAGGACGACGGTCTCGACGCGCTCGCTCACGCGGCGTTCGCGCTCTTGGAGGAGTCGGCGGTGCCGAAGATCCTTGTGCGGGCTTCGGTCAGCTCCTCGTCGCTGAATGGTCCGTGCTCTTCCTCGTGACGGCGAAGGTCATCACCGAGGAGCTGGTGCCGGATCTGGCGGGCCACGGCTTCCGCCACATAGCCGGAGACGTTGTCCGTGAGCTTGCGGAGCTCCGCCACCTGGTCGCTGGGGAGCGTGACGGTGATGCGAGTCGTTGAGGACATACGGCAAGCATACTGCGGTATGCGTCAGGATGGCGCTCCAGCGGTGTGGTGTCAGAGGGTGGCCTGCGGGTGTGCGGGGCTGAGGTGGTGGACGGTGCTCCGGGCGGAGTGGTCGGTGAGCAGGTCCCGCAGTTCGCCGACGGCGGTGGTGAGGAGGTGGCCGTCGCGGGTGGCGTGGAGGGTTTCGAGGACGAAGGCGACGTGCGTGGAGTCTTCGGTGACGCGGGTGCGGTGGGCGTCGCGGTGGTTCCAGTGGCGGGTGAGGACGTCGGTGGTGTCCGTGTAGATGATCTCGCCGGTCCTGGGGTTCTCGATCGTGTCGGGTTCGCCGAGCGGGGTGAAGGTCTCGGTGCCCTCGGCGTAGCGGATCTCGACGTCGCCGGTGACGTGGTCGAGGTCGAAGGCGCCGGCGGGCAGGCCGTGGTGGACGGAAACGGTGTTGTAGGAGTCGACGGCCGGGTTGATCCGGGGCAGTGCGCCCTTCTTGGCGAGGCGGCGGCCGAGGGCATCGACGCTGGGGCGGATGCGGCGGGGGTTGGCGCCGAAGGAGCGGTAGGCGGTGTGCCATGCCTCGACGCGCGGGTCGCTCTCGTCGGCGGGGGTCCAGGTGCCGGCGGCGAGCTGGGCCTCCAGGTCTTCCTGGGCGGCGGTGGTGGCGGGCCAGGGCTCGTGGCCGCGCAGGCCGGTGGCGGTGACGATGGCGATGAGGGTGTGGGGGAAGGCGTCGGCGACGGCGGGGCTGAGGCGGAAGGTGGTCATCGTGCGGGGGTATCCGTTCGAGGGGAGGGAGTGGGCCGGGGCGGCGACCGTCACGGTCCGCAGGACATGGGCCTTGCGGGCACCGGGACCACCGAGGAGGTCGGCGCATCCGTAGGTCAGGGAACTGCCCAGGGCAAGCAGCGGAGCGATCAGGGATGGTCCATCCCTTAGTATCAACAGAACGACTACACCGTACAGCGCGCCGACCGAAGGTTGTCAACCAAACGACCGGCAGGTGCAGTGCACTGATCCATCTACTACGAGGGTGAGAGCGATGACGGAGACCGAGGCTGCGTTGCGGACGCTCGCGCACAACGTCCGCGCGGCCCGTACCCGCGCCGGGCTTTCCCTGGACGAACTCGGCCGCCGGGCCAAGGTCAGCAAGGGCGCCCTGGTCGCCCTGGAGAAGGCTCAGGGCAACCCGAACTTCGCCACCCTGGTCCGCCTCGCCGACACCCTCGGCGCCTCCGTCTCCGCGTTGATGGAAGGGCGCTCCGAACAGCGCGTGCGGGTAGTGAGCGCCGACACCGTCACGCCCCTGTGGAAGGGCGAGCACGGCAGCGAGGCCCGGCTGATGCTGACCACCGGCGGACCCGCGGCCACCGAAGTCTGGCGCTGGACACTGCAACCCGGAGAGGAATACCCCAGCCACCCTCATCAGGCCGGCGTGACCGAGACCGTCAACGTCACCACGGGCGAGATGACCCTCGTCGTCGACGGCACCGAGTACACCGTCGCCGCCGGGCAGACCGCCGCCTTCGACGCCGACGCCACCCACACCTACCGAGGCTCGGGCACCGAGACCTGCCACCTGATCATGACCGTCCACCTGCCCCCGGGCCCCGCGTAGTGTCCCGATGGCCCCAGGCGGCCGGAGAGCATCCGTCTCGGCGGGGCGAGGCAGCTGCGGCCCGGGACTTGAGCCCCGGGGCAGCGTGAGGAAAGGTCTTACCGGGACGTGCTGCTGCGCCGATGGCGCAATCTGCTGGGGCGCACCATGTGGGACTTTCCCGG
The DNA here is from genome assembly GCF_004795015.1 of Streptomyces sp. A1277. GTDB lineage: Bacteria > Actinomycetota > Actinomycetes > Streptomycetales > Streptomycetaceae > Streptomyces. The sequence goes on from NZ_SSBI01000033.1 coordinate 11,596, forward strand.
TGACCGAAGCAGTGGCAGCCAGTACCTGGTCCTCGGCCTCGGCGAGGGCCCAGCAGACCTCGACCTGCCGTCCGACCAGGACGAACTGATCGCTTACGGGCCACTACTGGCCGACGACGGTGACACATGGCTCGGCACGGCCGCGCTGGTCCGGGCCCCGGACCCGGACGCGGCACGCGGCATCCTGACCCAGGACCGGTACGCGGACATCGAGGTCCACGCCTGGGAGTTCGGCGGACGCCGATGAACCACGGCGGCAGGGGTGATGCCGCGTCGACCGCGGCTCAGGCCCCCGTATCCACCAGCAGCTCATGCACCCCGTAGTGGAGCATGTCCGAGCGGAGCGGGACCTCGTCGGCGGGAGTGGTCAGGCGTAGGTCGGGGAAGCGGGCGAACAGCATGGGCAGGGCGATGCGCAGGGTGGTGCGGGCCAGGTTCTGGCCGATGCACTGGTGCTCGCCGTGGCCGAAGGCCACGTGGCCCTGGGCCTCGGCCGTGATGTCCAGGCGGTCCGGGGCGTCGAAGTGCCCGGGGTCCCGGTTGGCGGCGGAGAGTGCGAGGACGACCGTGTCGCCCGCCTTGATCCGGGTGCCGTTCAGCTCGACGTCCTCCAGGGCGGCCCGGCTCGCTCCGAGGTGGGAGATCGTGAGGTAGCGCAGCAGCTGTTCCACCGCGTTGTCGGAGAGCTCCGGGCGGGCCCGCAGCAGGGCGAGCTGGCCGGGGTGGGCGAGGAGGGCGAACGTGCCGAGGGCCAGCATGTTGGCCGTGGTGTCGAAACCGCCGCCGAGCAGGGCCCAGGCGATGTTGACGACCTCCTCGTCGGTGAGGCCGTCGTCGGCGGCGAGTTCACCGAGCAGGTCCGTGCCGGGGTCGGCGCGCTTGGCCTTGACCAGGTCCTGGAGCGCCTCGGCGATGGCCGTGCAGGCGGTGATCAGCTCCTCGACCGTGTAGTGCATCCGGGACAGGACCGCCAGGTGGTCGGCCAGCGGTTCGCGCAGCGCCCCGGGCACGCCGAGCATCTCGCACATCACCCGGACCGTGAGCGGTTCCGCGAAGGCGCTCACCAGGTCGACGGGCTGCCCGGAGCGGGCCATCGCGTCGAGGTGTTCCTCCGCGAGGCGGGTGATCATCGGGGTCAGCGCGGCGACTCCCCGCATGGTGAACCGGCGGGTCAGCAGCCGCCGGTAGCGGGAGTGGTCGGGCTGGTCCATCTTGATGAAGGCGCCGGGGGCGGCGGGCGGCGGGTCGTACTCGGTCATCGGGAAGGGCGGCGGGATCGGCAGCGCGATCAGCTCGTTGCGGTGGCTGAAGCGGCGGTCGCTCAGGACGGCCCGTACGTCGGCGAGCCGGGTGACCAGCCATCCCGCGCCGCCGCCCGGGCCCACGGTCAGCTTCAGAGGGGCGACCGGGCAGGTCTCGCGCAGCTCCGCGTACTCGGGGGGCGGGTCGAAGGGGCAGGTCCGCGCCGAGGGCAGGGTGACCGGCGGGTGCGGTGCGGGCGCGGGGCCGGCGTCCGGGAGCTGGGTCATGTCGTCTCCAGGGACGGTGCGTGCAGTCGCTGTTCGATGGCGTCGGCGGCCCGCGCGGCGCCGCCGGCCGACCGGACGTGGTGCCGCATCCGCCGTACGCGCTCCCGCAGGGCGGCGTCGTCCGCCACGTCCAGTACGGCGCCGCGCAGCGCCTCGACGGACGCCTCCTCGCGCCGCACCGCCCGGGCCAGGCCCAGTTCGGTCAGCCGCCGTGCGTTGACGTGCTGTTCCGGGTGGTGGGGGACGACGACCATGGGCACGCCGGCCCGCAGGGCCTCCTGGATGCTGCCCATGCCCGACTGGCACAGCAGGACCGAGGTGTGCGGCAGGACCTCGGCCAGCGGGACCCAGGGGTGTGCCTCCACATGGGGCGGCAGCGGGCCCAGCTCCTGGGGGGAGACGCGCTTGCCGAGCGCGAGCACCAGGTGCCACGGCAGATCGGCGAAGGCCGCGACGCAGTCGCGGAAGAAGTCGGGGTGGTTGTTCACGGTGGTGCCGAGCGAGACGAGCAGCACCGGCCGCCCGTCCGCCGGCGGCTGCCAGGCCGTGCCGTCGTCCGCCGGTGCCGGCGGCTGCGTGGTCGGTCCGACGAACACATGGTGCTCGTCGAAGGTGCCGCCCGCGAACTGGAACTCCTTCGGCACGAACGCGACCGTGAACTCCTCGTGGCCGTGGAACAGTTCGGCCTGCTGCTCCTCGCGCAGGCCGCTGCCGGCCACGATGTCCTTCAGCCGGTCCGCGAAGGCGACGATCGCCGGGTGCGCCGGGTCGATCCGCCCGGCGAACTCCTGGTGCTGCTCGGAGAGGTTGAAGTGCTCGTTCGAGATGAACGTCGGGGACAGCTGCACGCTGGGCCGCCCCCAGCGGGCCGCCAGCAGCCGTCCGGTCAGCCACAGCGTGGTGTCGTACGCGACGACGTCCGGCGGGCCGTCCGCGAAGCGGGCCTCGACCGACGGGAGCACCGCCGTGCTCGCCTCCAGCAGCTTCAGCGGGGCCCGCGCGCACTCGTCGGCGTCGATGACGTCCGGCGGCGGATCGGAGGACAGCGGCGGGTCGTACAGGCACGCCTCGGCGCCCGTGGCGCGGACCCGGTCCTGGAACTCCTCGGTGGTGAAGCAGGTCACCCGGTGGCCGCGGGCCACGAGTTCGGCGACCACCGGGAGCGCTGGGACCATGTGCCCGTAGGCCGGGTAGGGGAGGAAGGCGAGGTGACGGGGCGGGCCCGGCGGTGGACTCTGGCGGGTCGGCTCGGTCATGACGCGGCCGCCCGGGATTCGATCGTGTCGGCGGCGAGCTCGGGTCCACGGCGGGCCGCGATGCTCGCGGACAGCTCCCGTACCCGGCCGCGGACCTCCTGGTTCTCGGAGAGGTCCAGGACCGCGCCGCGCAGCACCTGCGCGTCGAGGGCGTCCGGGGCGATGGACCGGCCCAGGCCCAGTTCGGCCACCCGTGCGGCGACCAGGTCCTGTTCGCCGGTGCGGGGCACCACGACGGGCGGCACGCCGAAGGACAGGGCCTCCATGGTGCTGCCCATGCCGGCGTGCGAGACGAAGGCCGAGGCGTGCTTCAGGACCGAGAGCTGGGGCACCCAGGGGGCGGCCTCGACGTTCGGTGGGAGCGGCCCGAGGTCGTCCGGTGTGACCAGGCCGCCGAGCGACATGACGACGTGCCAGGGCAGGTCGGCGAGCGCGGCGAGCGCGTCGCGGTAGAAGGCCGCCTGGTTCTCGTACCCGAAGCTGCCCAGCGCGACGAGCACCACCGGGCGCCCGTCGCCGGGCCGCTGCCAGGTCCCTTGCAGGGCGCGGTCGCCGATGCACGGTCCGACGAAGACGTGCCGCTCGTCGAACGTCTCGGTGCCCGGCTGGAACTCGGGCGCCACGAAGACGACGGTCCGCTCCTCGGCGGCGCCGGTGAACTCCTCGTTCGACAGGTCACCGAGCCCGTGCGCGTCCAGCGTGCCGCGCAGCAGCTCCTGGGTCCGGGCCAGGGCCGGGTGGCCGGGGTCGGGCGCGGACATGGTGGCGGCGAGCTCGGCGTACGGGTTGCAGGTCTCGCTGACGACGAACGTGGTCGCGGTCATCACGGTGGGCAGCTGCCACTTGCGGGCCAGCAGCCGGCCGGTGGCGTAGCCGAACCCGTCGTAGACCATCACGTCCGGGCGGTCGTCGCCGAGCCGCTTCTCCGCTTCGGCGAGCGGCGCGAACGCCTCGGTGAGGTGCTTCTCCGCGGCCTCGGCCATGTCGTTGCCGGTGATCTTCGCCGGGATGGCCACGGTGTTCCACGACTTCGGTACGACGGACTCGTACGGGATCACCTCGGCGCCGGTCGCCGCGACCACGTCGGCGAACTGGTCGGCGACCACGTACGTCACCCGGTTGCCGCGGCGCACCAGTTCGGCGACGACCGGCAGCGTGGGGTTCACGTGGCCGTGGGCCGCGTAGTTGAAGAAGGCGATGTGCCGGCCGCTCACCGGAGGCCCACCATTTCCCGCAGCTTCACCGAGGAGGTGTCCACCGGACTCGTGAGCCGCGTCTCCATGTGCTTCCTGGCGATGTCCATGACGTACTCGCCGTAGCCGGACTTGGTCAGCCGCGAGCCGCGCCGGTAGCACGCCTCGGCGTCGATGAAGCCGCGCCGCAGGGCGATCTCCTCGATGCAGGCGATCCGCACGCCCTGGCGCCGCTCCAGCACCTGGACGTACTGGCCGGCGTCCATCAGCGAGTCGTGGGTTCCGGTGTCCAGCCAGGCGAAGCCCCGGCCGAGGTCGACCACGTTGGCCTTGTCCTCCCGCTGGTAGTGCCGGATGACGTCGGTGATCTCCAGCTCGCCGCGCGCCGACGGTGCCAGGTTCTTGGCGATGTCCACGGCCTGGTTGTCGAAGAAGTACAGCCCCGTGATGGCGCGGTCGCTGCGCGGCCGGAGCGGCTTCTCCTCGATGCTGAGCAGCCGGCCCCGCGCGTCCACCTCGCCCACGCCGTAGCGCTCCGGGTCGGAGACGTGGTAGCCGAACAGGACGCAGCCGTCCAGGTCGCGGCGGCTGTCGCGCAGGCAGTCGGACATGCCGGGGCCGTAGAAGATGTTGTCGCCGAGGATCAGCGCGATCGAGTCGTCGCCGATGAAGTCCGCGCCGATGACGAACGCCTCGGGCAGGCCGTTGGGCTCGTGCTGCACGGCGTAGCTGAGCCGCAGTCCCAGTTCGGAACCGTCACCGAGCAGGCGTTGGAAGAGCGGCTGGTCCTCGGCGGTCGAGATGATGAGGATGTCCCGGACGTCCGCGAGCATGAGCACGGACAGCGGGTAGTAGATCATCGGCTTGTCGTAGACCGGGAGCAGCTGCTTGGAGACGGCGAGGGTCACGGGGTGCAGGCGCGTTCCGGCGCCCCCGGCGAGGATGATGCCCTTCATGGGTGAGTCACTTCCTTAGGTGGCGCGTGGTGGGTGCGTGGACGTCCGGGACCGCGCATCAGGCGTTCGACCACGTCGGCTCCGCGCGAGGCGCCTCCCGCCTCGTGCACGTGCCGGCGCATCGCGGCCACGGCGGCTGCGATACGGGGGGCGGTGGCGACCTCCTCGACCGCCGCACGCAGCGCGGCCGGGTCGGCCGACTCCCGCATCAGGGCGCGCCCCAGGTCGAGACCGGCCGCCTGGCGGGCGATGACCCGCTGGTCGATGTGGTACGGCACGAGCACCATCGGGACCCCGTGGGCGAGCGACTCCATGACGCTGCCCATGCCGGCGTGCGTGATGAACGCGGCGGCGTGCCTGAGGACTTCGGGGTGGCGGAGCCACTGGTGGGTCTCCACATGGGCGGGCAGCGGTCCCAGCTCATCGGCGGTGACACGGTGGCCGAGGGTCACCACGAGATGCCACGGCGAGTCGGCCAGCGCCTCGACGCAGAAGCGCAGGAAGGCGGCCTGGTCAGGGGTGTAGGAGCTGCCCAGGGAGAGCAGCACGACCTTGCGGCCCTCGGGCGGCCGCCAGCCGCCCGGGTCCGGGGCGGCGGCGTCGGAAGGGTCGTCGGACGGGTCGGCGGACGTTTCGGCGAGACAGGGCCCGATGAACGAGAACCGGTCGTCGAAGGTCTCCGCGGCCGGCTGGAACTCCTTCGGCAGGAAGACGATGTTGTCGCCGTGCTCCGCGCCGAAGCCGTCGAGCGGGGAGCCGTCGATGCGGTGGGCGTCGAGCAGCCGGCCCCTGCGCTCCACGAACTCGGCGATCGCCGGGTCGTGCGGGTCGATCGGGTCCGGCTCCGGCCCCGTCACCTCCCGGTTCTGCCGCTCGGACATCGAGAAGCCGGGGCCGGAGGCGATGGTCGGGCACAGCTGGAGCACCGGTACGTCCCAGGCGCGGGCCAGCAGCCTGGCCCCCTCGGATGCGGCGAGGTCGTGGGCGAGGACATCGGGCCGGTCGCCGTCGAAGCGGGCCACCGCCGTCTCCAGCGGGGCGAGCCCTTCCTCGAAGAAGGCGAGGATGTTCTCCAGCGCCGAACCGGTCGGCCCGTTCGCCCACGGGAAGCGCGACGGGTAGACGACGGCCTCCGCGCCGCTGCCCCGGACCAGCTCGGTGAAGCGCTCCGTGACGAAGCAGGTGACCCGGTGCCCGCGGCGCACCAGCTCGGCCATCATGGGGACGGCCGGTGCGATGTGCGCGTACGCGGGGAAGGTGCAGACACCGACGTGTCCGCGTAGGCCGGGTGTCTGCGGGTGCATGGGTCCGTCCTGGGCCGGTTGTCCGTTCACGGCGTGAGTATGTACATGCGCGGGTGCCGCCTTCGAGGGCGCGGGGCGAAGACTAGGGCTCCCGCTAGACAGCGGTGAGCGCGGTCCGTACGGCGTCCACGACCAGGTCGATCGCGTAGTCCGGCAGCTGGGGGCCGATGGGCAGGCTCAGCACCTCGTCGGCCAGCCGCTCGGTCCTCGGCAGGCCGGCGGCCGGTTCGAGGCCCTGCCCCGCGTAGGCGGGCGTGCGGTGGATGGCCACGGGATAGTGGATCAGCGTGCCCACGCCCGCCTCCTCCAGCCGTCGGCGCAGGAATTCCCGGTGCGGGGTGCGCAGTACGTACTGGTGCCAGACGTGTTCCGCCCATGGCGCGTCCTCCGGGGTGGTGAGTCCGGGCAGGTCCGCGAACGCCTCCGTGTAGCGGCGGGCGACCTCGCGGCGCCGCTCGTTCCAGGCGTCCAGGTGGGGCAGCTTGGTGGCGAGCACCGCGGCCTGGATCTCGTCCAGCCGCGAGTTGGCGCCCTGCTCCTGGTGGACGTACTTCTCGCGGGAGCCGTAGTTGCGCAGCAGCCGGATCCGGTCGGCCAGCTCCGGGTCGTCGGTGACGACGGCGCCGCCGTCGCCCAGGGCGCCCAGGTTCTTGCCCGGGTAGAAGCTGAAGGCCGCGGCGCGCCCGCTGCCCACCCGGCGGCCCCGGTAGCGGGCCCCGTGCGCCTGGGCCGCGTCCTCCAGCACGGCGAGACCGTGCCGCTCGGCGAAGCGTTCCACCGCGTCCAGGTCGACGGGATGCCCGTACAGGTGCACCGGCATCACGGCGCGGGTGCGCGGGGTGAGCGCCGCCTCCAGCAGCTCCGTACCGATCTGGAACGACCCCTCGCCCGGCTCCACGGGCACCGGGCGCGCCCCGGTGGCCGAGACGGCGAGCCAGGTCCCGATGAAGGTGTGGGCGGGCACGATCACCTCGTCGCCCGGACCGACCCCGAGCGCTCTGAGCGCCAGTTCGAGGGCGGCCAGGCCGCTGCCGGTCGCGACGCAGTGCGTGTTCTCGCAGTACGCCGCGTAGGCCGCCTCGAACGCCTCAAGCTCGCGGCCCAGGATGTAGCGGCCGGAGCGCGACACCCGCAGCACGGCCGCGTCGATCTCCTCCTGGGTGCCGGTGGCCGTATGCAGTTCCTGCAGGTCGAAGAAGGGAACCTTGGTCACGCCTGCCTCCGGCTGTCTCGCAGGAACTCCTCGTACTCGCGGTAGTAGTCCGCCTCGTCGTAGTGGTGCGACGCCAGTACGAGGCAGACCCCGCCCGGGGTGAAGTCGCTGAGGTCCCGCCACACCATCGGGCCGACGTACAGCGCGGTCCCGGGGGTGTCCAGGCGGTACTCGGCCTGCTGGTGGCCGTCGTCCACCCGGATGGTGAAGCCGCCGTGGGCGGCGATGAAGAGCTGCTCCAGCTCGCGGTGCGCGTGCCCGCCCCGGGACGTACCGCCCGTCAGGTCGTGGAGGAAGTAGACACGCCGGATCGGGAAACCGGCCGTCCACTCCGACTCGGCGACCGATATGCAGCCGCGTGCGTCCTTGTGCTGTTCGAGACCGATGAGCCGGCTGGGCTTGACCCTGCCGACCGGCGTCTCGGTGGTGCTCGCTGCCATGGCAGCCACTCCTCGCTCCTGTCCGGCGTGCGCTGGGCACGGCTGCGCCGGGTCCGGTCCGGCTATTGCGCGGTGGTTTCGGTATGCCGTCGTGCGGTGACCTCGGGTCCGTGGGCGACGGCGGCCCGCACGACCTCGCTGATGGCCCCGATGTCGTCGGCGCTGACCCCGGGGCCGGTGGGCAGGGCGAGCAGCTGCTCGCACAGGGCCTCGGCGTGGGGGAGCGGCACGGTCGACTCGTCGGCGTACGGCCGAAGTTGATGCATGGCTTCCGGGAAGTAGGGCTGGGCGACGATGTTCTCGGCGCGCAGCACGTCCAGCAGCACATCCCGGTGCAGGCCGGCGGCTGCCCGGTCCACGGTGACCATCATGTAGTGGTGGGTGTTGCGGTGCCGGGCGTCGTACTCCAGCGGCCGCACCCCCGGGACCGCGGCGAGCGCGGCCCGGTAGGTCTCGTAGTTGGCGCGGTTGTGCGCGACGGTGTCCTCCAGCGCGTCGAGCGAGGTCAGGCCCATCGCGGCGGCGGCCTCGTTCAGCTTGCCGTTGGTGCCCACCTCCTCGACCCTGCCGCCCGGTCCGAAGCCGAAGTTGCGTACGGCCCGCATGCGTGCGGCCAGCGCGTCGTCGTCGGTGACGATCGCCCCGCCCTCGAAGGAGTTGACGATCTTCGTGGCGTGGAAGCTGAACACCTCCGCGTCCCCGAAGCCCCCGATCGGGGTGTCCTCGTAGGTGCAGCCCAGTGCGGGGGCCGCGTCGAAGCACAGGCGCAGCCCGTTCGTCTCGGCGATCTTCTCCAGCCGCCGCACGTCACATGCCTGCCCCCACAGATGGACGCCGATGATCGCCCGTGTCCGGGGCGTGATCAGCGCCTCGACCCGGTCCGGGTCGATCAGCCCGGTCACCGGGTCCACGTCGCAGACCACCGGCCGCAGCCCGCGCCACCGCACGGCGTGTGCCGTGGCCGGGAAGGTCAGCGCCGGGACGATGACCTCGTCGCCGGGGGCGCCGCCGGTGGCCTCGTCCCCGACCAGCATCTGCAGGGCGACGGTCGCGTTGCACAGCGAGACGCAGTGCCGCACGCCCGCGAGCTCCGCGACCCGCGCCTCGAACTCGTGCATGAACGGGCCCATGTTGGACAGCCACTCGTTGTCCAGGACCTGGTTCATCCGGTCGAGGAACCGCTGACGGTCGCCCTGGTTGGGGCGGCCCACCCGGCGATCCCGGAGGAACGCCGGTCTCCCGCCGAAAAGTGCCAGTTCCTGTATTCCGTGTTTCATCCGAACGTCCCCCTTTGGGAGCGGCGCGGGGCCACGTCAGACCCGTCTTCGGTACGCCTGAATGGCCGGCGGGGCGAAGACGGCCGTCAACACCACGGACCAGGCCAGCGTCCACCACACCGAGTTGCCTACCGGTCCGCCGGAGGTCAGTGCGCGCAGCGCGGTCGCCTCCTGCGAGATCGGGTTGATGTCGGCCCAGGTCTGAAGCCAGCCGGGCATGGTGTCCGTCTTGACGAACACGTTGCTGCAGAAAGTGAGCGGGATCGCCAGCATCCCGGTGAGCATGTGCACCGTGGTGGCGGACTTGGCGGCGAGACCGACCAGCATCGAGATCCAGGCCATGCCGGTGGCGAACAGCGCGATCAGCGATGCCGCCGTCCGGCGGCATCAGCGAGGCCAGGATGCGCACCGCCGTCGTCTTCCCCGCGCCGTTCGGGCCGAGGACACCGAGCACGGTGCCGGTGCGGGCCGTGAGGTCGAGGCCGCTGAGCGCGGTGACCTTGCCGAACCGTTTGACGAGCCCTTCGGTCTCGATGGCGTACGTCATCGGACGGCCGTGCTCTTCGGCGACGAGGCCGGCCGTGCCGTGTGCTTCATGGGTTCTCCAGACTTCGGGGGAATGACGGGGCAGCCGGTCGTCGGTCGGTTGCGGTGCTCGGGCCGGGCCTCCGGCAGCCGGCGTATCCATGCGCACGTCCGGCATCCAGGGAAGTGCGCGGACCGGCCTCGTGGCAGCTCCTCGGCGGGGATCTGAGTGAACACCTAGACCGGTCCGGCCCCACTGGGTCAGTTCCCGCCGCCGTGTTCACCTGGTACGCGACGCCATGGGCCGGCCCCGGTCACCCGACCGGAACAGGAGCGCTCACTGACAGACGAACCGGGGGAGAAACTATGCCGCGGACCACCGGAACCGACGTTCTGCGTCATGCGGACTCGACTCTGCGCGCGCGACTCGCAGAATCGGCGCGTGCGACCGACGGTGTGGCCACCAGCCCCGAGCAGTTCGAGAAGTGGTTCGCCGAACGCTGCGCCGCGCAGGTCCACGAGGTCAACCGGATCCCGTTCGCGCAGCTGCGGAACTGGTCGTTCGCCGAGAACAGCGGACACCTGGTGCACGACAGCGGCCGCTTCTTCACGGTGGCCGGCCTGAAGGTGGAGGTCGACGAGGGGCCCGTGCGGCAGTGGTCCCAGCCCATCATCCTGCAGCGGGAGATCGGCCTGCTCGGCATCGCCGTACGCGAGATCGACGGCGTACTGCACCTGCTGATGCAGGCGAAGGCGGAACCGGGCAACCCCAACGGGGTGCAGCTGTCGCCCACCGTGCAGGCCACCAAGAGCAACTACACCGGGGTGCACCAGGGGCGGCTCGTGCCCTACGTGGAGCACTTCGCCCACGCCGAGCCGCGCAGCGTGATCGCCGACGTGCTGCAGTCCGAGCACGGCGCCTGGTTCTACCGCAAGCGCAACCGCAACATGGTCATCGAGGTCGGCCCGGAGATCGAGGCGGGCGAGGACTTCTGCTGGCTGACCCTGGGTCAGGTGCAGGAGCAGCTGCGCATCGACCACCGGGTGAACATGGACACCCGTACGGTGCTGTCCTGCCTGCCCGGAGCCGGCGAGGAGCGGGGCGGCCTGCACACCGAGACCGAGATCCTCAGCTGGATCACCTCCAACCAGGCCGTCCACGACGTGGACTCCACCGTGGTCGGCCTGCGGGACCTGCCCGGCTGGCAGCGGTCGGACTGGTCGATCTCGCACGAGAGCGGACTCTTCTTCAGCGTCACCGCCGTGGACGTCGTCGCCAACAGCCGGGAGGTGGGCGGCTGGAGCCAGCCGCTGTTCGAACCGCACGGGGTCGGCATCGCCGCCCTGCTGGTCAAGCGGTTCGGCGGCGTGCTGCACGTGCTGCTGCGCGCCCGTATCGAGCCCGGCTACATCGACGCCATCGAACTCGCACCGACCGTGCAGGGCACCCCCGAGAACCACGCGCGGCTGGGGGGAGCCGTTCACGAGCAGCTGCTCGACATCGAGCGCCGCCTGCGTACCGACCGCGTGCTGTACGACGCCGAGATGTCGGAGGAGGGCGGCCGTTTCCACCACTCCCGCAGCCGCTACATGATCATCGAGGTGGGCGAGGACCACCCCGACGAGGAGCCGCCCGGATTCCGCTGGATGACGCTGCCCCAGATCACCTGGCTGCTCCAGCACCGGCACTACCTCAATGTGCAGGCCCGCAGTCTCATCGCCTGCCTGCACGCCTGCGCGGACTGACCCATCCGGCACCTGACAACGCACCGTCATACAACCGGCAGACAGAAGGGGCATCCCATGAGCGGAAGCATCGAGCGGACCGACAACGAGCGGAAGGTGCTCGTGGAGCTGGTCGGCGGACCGGCGGACCTCCCGCAGGCCCAGCGGAGGCTGCACATCGACGCGGACCGGGCCCAGCAGAAGATCAAGATCAAGTACTACGGCGGCTACCAGCACTTCGAGCCCTCGGACGAGGCGGGCGGGAACGCCGGCCAGTCGTCGAGGACCTTCCGCTGGACCGGGTTCACCAAGATCGCGGAATAGGCGGGATCAGCGCGCCCCATGGCCTCCGTCGCGGAGATCTTCCGGTTCTCCGCCGGGCTGGGCACGTGAGCGGCGAATGGAGGAGCACGACGTGCATCAGGCCACGCGGTCCGGACGAGGGGGAAACCGATGAGTCCCATGAATGAGGAACGGCTGCGCGAGTATCTGAAGCGCGCCACCTCCGATCTGCAGCGCTCCCGCCAGAAGATCGCGGAGTACGAGGAGAAGAGCTCCGAACCGATCGCGATCGTCGGCATGAGCTGCCGGCTGCCCGGCGGGGTCGCCTCGCCGGAGCAGCTGTGGCAGCTCGTGACCGAGGGCACCGACGCGGTCTCGGAGTTCCCGGCCGACCGCGGCTGGGACCTCAAGTCGCTGTACGACCCCGACCCCGACCAGCCCGGCACCTGCTACTCCACGCAGGGCGGATTCCTCCACGACGCCGCCGAGTTCGACGCCGAGCTGTTCGGGATGAGCCCGCGCGAGGCCCTGGCCACCGACCCGCAGCAGCGGCTGCTCCTCGAAGCCTCCTGGGAGGCGCTGGAGCGCGGCGGGATCAGCCCCGCCTCGCTGCGCGGCAGCCGTACGGGTGTGTACGTCGGCGTGATGTACAACGACTACGCCACCCGGGTGCGCCAGGCGCCGCGCGGCCTGGAGGGCTACATCGGCAACGGCAGTTCGCCGAGCATCGCCTCGGGCCGTGTCGCCTACACCCTCGGCCTGGAAGGGCCCGCGGTGACCCTGGACACGGCGTGCTCCTCGTCGCTGGTGGCCCTGCACCTCGCCTGCCAGGCCCTGCGGTCGGGGGAGGCCACCCTCGCGCTGGCCGGCGGGGTGACCGTCATGTCCACCCCGGTCGCCTTCGTGGGGTTCAGTCGGCACCGGGGCCTGTCACCGGACGGGCGCTGCAAGTCCTTCTCGGAGGGCGCCAACGGCACGGGCTGGTCCGAGGGCGTCGGCCTGCTGGCCCTGGAGCGCCTGTCGGTGGCCCGCCGCAACGGCCACCCGGTGCTCGCCGTCATCCGTGGCAGCGCCATCAACCAGGACGGCGCCAGCAGCGGCCTCACCGCGCCCAACGGGCCCTCCCAGCAGCGCGTCATCCGGCAGGCGCTGACGAGCGCCGGGCTCACCACCGCCGACGTGGACGCCGTCGAGGCGCACGGCACCGGGACCCGTCTCGGCGACCCGATCGAGGCCCAGGCACTCATCGCGACATACGGCCAGGACCGCCCCCGGGACCGGCCGCTGTGGCTCGGATCGCTCAAGTCGAACCTGGGGCACACCCAGGCCGCCGCCGGTGTGGCCGGTGTGATCAAGATGGTGCAGGCGATCCGGCACGGCAGCCTGCCGAAGACCCTGCACGTGGCGGAGCCCTCCCAGCACGTCGACTGGTCCGCCGGGCGCGTACGCCTGCTCACCGAGGCCCAGCCGTGGCCCGAGGCGGACCGTCCCCGCCGCGCCGGGGTCTCGGCGTTCGGCGTCAGCGGCACCAACGCGCACGTGATCGTGGAAGAAGCCCCGGCGGAAACGGAGTCCGCCGCCCCGCCGGACGGCGGGGCACCGCTCCCCGTCGTCCCCTGGGTGGTCTCCGCGAAGACCCCCGAAGGTCTCGCCGCCCAGGCGCGCCGGCTGCTGACCGGCGTCGCCGGGCACACCCCCCAGGACATCGGCTACTCGCTGGCCACCACCCGCGCCTCCCTGGAGCGGCGCGCGGCAGCGGTGGGAGCGGACCCGGAGCAGCTGCGGAACGCGCTCACCGCGATCGCGGACGGCGCGACCACCGGAGCCGGCGTGGTGGCAGGACCGCCCCTCGGCGGACCGGTCGCCTTCATGTTCAGCGGCCAGGGCTCCCAGCGCCCCGGCACGGGCCGCGGACTGTACGCCGCCCACCCCGTCTTCGCTCGGGCGCTGGACGAGATCTGCGCGCACTTCGACACCGGCTCCGGGACCCCGCTGAAGACGGTCATGTTCGAGGACACCGGCCTGCTCGACCGCACCGAGTACACCCAGCCGGCCCTGTTCGCGCTCGAAGTGGCGCTGTTCCGGCTGCTGGAGTCCTGGGGCGTACGGCCCGACCACCTCATCGGCCACTCCATCGGCGAACTCGCCGCCGCCCATGCCGCGGGCGTCCTCTCCCTGCCGGACGCCTGCCGACTGGTCGCCGCCCGCGCCCGGCTGATGCAGGCACTGCCGGGCGGCGGCGCCATGGTCGCCGTACGGGCCACGGAGGCGGAGGTCGCCGGGCTCCTCGGCGAGCGCGTCTCGATCGCCGCGATCAACGCGGCCGGTTCCGTGGTGCTCTCCGGCGACGAGGACGAAGTGCTGCGCGTCGCCGCCGGGTTCGGCGACCGCGACACCCGCCGCCTCAACGTCAGCCACGCCTTCCACTCGCACCGCATGGACGGGATGCTCGAAGAGTTCCGCGCGGTGGCGGAGACGGTGGAGTACCGCAGGCCGGACATCCCCGTCGTGTCGAACCTGACGGGGCGGCCCGTCGAGGAGTTCACCGCCGGCCACTGGGTGCGGCACGTGCGCGAGACGGTCCGCTTCGCCGACGGCATCGACCGGCTGCGCACGCTCGGTGCCAGGCGGTTCGTCGAAGTGGGCCCGACCGGCCCGCTCTGCGCCGCCGTCGCCGCCGACCTGCCCGCCCCGAACCTGGTGGAGCCGCTGCTGCGCAGGGACCGGCCGGAGTCCGAAACCCTCATTGAGACACTGGCCCGCCTCTGGACGAGCGGGATCGCGGTCGACTGGCCCGCGTTCTACGAGGGCAGCGGCGCCCGCCGCGCCGACCTGCCCACCTTCGCCTTCCAGCACCGCCGCTTCTGGCTGGACGCGCCCGTCGCCCGCCGCGACCCGGAGCCCGGCCACCCCGTCCTCGACGTGCGGCTGGAACGCGCCGACGCGGACGGGTTCGTCCTCGGCGGCGAACTCTCCGTCCTCGCCCAGCCCTGGCTGGCCGACCACCGCGTCGCCGACCGCATCCTGGTGCCGGGCACCGCGTTCCTGGACCTCGCGCTGTCCGCCGGCGCCCGGGCGGGCGCTCCCCGGGTCGAGGAACTCGTGCTGGCCGAGCCACTGGCGCTCGACGCCGACGACCGGATCGCCCTGCAAGTGGTGGTCGGCGCCGCGGACCCCGCGGGCCGCCGCCCCGTCACCGGCTACGCACGGCCGCAGACGGACGCCCGGGACCGGCCGGACCTGCCGTGGACCCGCCACTTCACCGGCACCCTGACCGCCGCGCCGGACGCCGCCGTATCCGGGCCCGCCGTCTGGCCGCCGGCCGGTGCGACGCCCCTGGACATCGGGGACCTGTACGAGGAATTCGCCCTGAGCGGCCTCGAGTACGGGCCGCTGCTGCGCGGGCTGCGGGCCGCCTGGCGGCTCGGTGACGAGATCCACGCCGACGTCGAGCTGCCCGAGTCCCGGCACATCGAGGCCGAGCGCTTCGCCGTGCACCCGGCCCTCCTCGACGCCGCCCTGCACGCGTCCGCCCTCGCGGCCGACACCTCGGCCACCGGGGCGATCCCCTTCACCTGGACCGGCGTCAGCGTCCACACCCCGGGTGCCACCGCACTGCGCGTCACGCTCGGCCGGTCAGGCCAGGGCTCGCTGACGCTGACCGCGACGGACACCGCCGGGACGCCCGTCGTGTCCGTCGACTCACTGCTCGTACGCCCCCTGGCGGGCGGGCGGCCCCGCCCCGCGCCCCGCCACCGCGACACGCTGTTCCGCGTCGACTGGGTGGAGGTCCCCGCCGGCCCCGCGACCGGGGGCGGGCTGCCGGACGTCGTGGACCTGCCGGGCGGCCCCGCGCTCGCCGAAGACCCGCACGAGGCGGTGCGCGACGCCCTGCACCGCACCCTCGCGCTGCTGCACGGCCTGCTCGCCGAGCCGGCGGCCGACGACTTCGCCCCGCTCGTGCTGCGCACCCGCGGCGCGGCACGGCTGCCCGGCGAGAGCGGGGACATCGACCCGGTCGCCGCCGCCGTGCAGGCCCTGGTGCGCTCGGCGCAGTCCGAGAACCCGGACCGTTTCGTCCTCGTGGACGCCACCGACGACGAGCCGGAGATCCCGGCCGGGGCCCTCCCGGACGACGAGCCGTCGCTCCTGTGGCGCGACGGCCGCTGGTACGCGCCCCGCCTCGTGCGGCCCGAGCCCCGCCCCGAGGAGACCGCCCCCGCCCTCGACCCCGAAGGAACGGTCCTGGTCACCGGCGCCACCGGCCGGCTCGGCCGCGCGCTGTGCCGGCACCTGGTCGAGGAGCACGGCGTCCGGCACCTGCTGCTGACCAGCCGCTCCGGGCCCGGCGCCGCGGACGCCACCGAACTGACCGCGCTGGACGCCGAGGTGAGCCTCACGGCGTGCGACGTGGCGGACCGGGACGCGCTGGCGGCGCTGCTCGCCACCGTGCCGCCCGAGCACCCGCTGACCGCGGTCGTCCACCTGGCCGGTGTCCTCGACGACGGCATCATCCAGTCCCTGACGCCCGAGCGCATCGACGCCGTACTGGCCCCGAAGGTCCACGGCGCGATCAACCTGCACGAGCTCACCCGGGACCTCGGCCTCTCGGCGTTCATCCAGTTCGCCTCGGCCGCAGGACCCTTCGGCGGCCCCGGCCAGGGCAACTACTCCGCCGCCAACGCCTACCTCGACGCCCTCGCCGCGCAGCGCCGGCGGGAAGGGCTCCCGGGCCTGTCGCTGGCCTGGGGGCTGTGGGAGGGCCAGGACGGCATGGTCGGCGGCCTCAGCGACCTCGACCTGCAACGGGTCGCCACCTTCGGCGTCCTCACCCTGAGCGGCCCCGAAGGGCTCGCCCTGTTCGACACGGCCCTCGGGCGCCCCGAGGCCAACCTGGTGCCGGCCGCCTTCGACTTCCCCGTACTGCGCGAGCAGGACGGCAACCAGACGATGCACGCGCTGCTGCGCGGCCTGGTCCGCCACGAGCGGCCCGCGACCGGCCCGGCAGCGGCCCGCCCGGCCCGGATGATCGACCTGGTCAGGGCCCGGGTCGCCGCCGTGCTGCGCTACGCGTCGGCGGGCGCGGTCGACCCCGACCGGGCCTTCTCCGAACTCGGCTTCGACTCGCTGATGGCCGTCGAACTGCGCAACGCGATCAGCGAGCAGACCGGCTTCAGGCTGCCGGCTTCGATCATCTTCGACCGGCCCACCCCCGCCGCCCTGGCCGAGCACCTGGAGTCCCTGGCGGCCGGCCCCGGGACGAAGCCCGCCGCCCGGACCGCGCCCGTCCCGGCGGCCACCGGGACGGCCGACGACGAGCCGATCGCGATCGTGTCCATGGCCTGCCGGCTGCCCGGCGGCGTCGAGACACCGGAGCAGCTGTGGGAGCTGGTGCTGCGCGGCGAGGACGCCGTGGGGCCGATGCCGGACGACCGCGGCTGGGACCTCGACGCCCTGTTCGACCAGGACGCCGACCGGCCCGGCACCAGTTACGCGTCCGAGGGCGGCTTCCTCACCGGCGCCGACCGGTTCGACCCGACCCCCTTCGGCATCTCACCCCGCGAAGCCCTGGCGATGGACCCGCAGCAGCGACTGCTGCTCGAATCCTCCTGGGAGCTCTTCGAGCGGGCCGGTCTTCCGGCCCGCTCCCTGCGGGGCAGCAGCACGGGCGTGTTCATCGGCCTGATGTACACCGACTACGCGAACCTGATGCAGGGCCTCGACCACGACCTGGAGGGCCACCTCGGCACCGGCACCGCCGGCAGCGTCGCCTCCGGGCGGCTCTCCTACACGTACGGGCTCGAGGGCCCGGCCGTCACCGTCGACACCGCCTGCTCCTCCTCCCTCGTCTCCGTGCACATGGCGGTCGCAGCCCTCCGCGCCGGTGAGTGCTCGCTCGCCCTGGCCGGCGGCACCACCGTGATGTCCACCCCGACGGTGTTCGTGGAGTTCAGCCGGCAGCGCGGCCTGGCCACAGACGGCCGCTGCAAGCCGTTCGCGCAGGGCGCCGACGGCACCGGCTGGGGCGAGGGCGTCGGCCTGCTGCTCCTGGAGCGGCTGTCCGACGCCCGCCGCAACGGGCACACCGTGCTCGGCGTCGTACGCGGCTCCGCCCTCAACCAGGACGGCGCCTCCAACGGGCTCACCGCCCCCAACGGCCCCTCGCAGCAACGAGTGATCCGGCAGGCCCTCGCCAACGCCGGCCTCGACGCGGCGGACGTGGACGCCGTCGAGGCGCACGGCACCGGCACCCCGCTCGGCGACCCCATCGAGGCGCAGGCGCTGCTCAACACCTACGGCCGGGAACGCAACGACGGCGCCCCGCTGCTGGTCGGCGCGCTCAAGTCGAACCTCGGGCACACCCAGGCCGCCGCCGGTGTCGCCGGAATCATCAAGACCGTCCTGGCCATGCGCCACGGCGTCCTGCCGAAGATCCTGCACCTGGACGAGCCGTCCACCCGGGTCGACTGGGACTCCGGCGCCGTGCAGCTGCTGGACAGCAATCAGGACTGGCCGGACACCGGACGTCCGCGCCGGGCCGCGGTGTCCTCCTTCGGCATCAGCGGCACCAACGCCCATGTGATCCTCGAACAGGCCCCCGAGGCGCGGGACGACCGGACCGACGAGCAGCCGGCGCCCCCGGCAGCCGTCGCCTGGACCCTGTCCGCGCCGACCGCACCGGCGCTGCGCGCGCAGGCACACCACCTGCTGCCGGCCGTGCAGGAACGCGCGCCCGTGGACGTGGGGCTGACCCTGGCCACGACCCGGTCCGCCTTCGACCACCGTGCGGTGATCGTCGGAGCCGACCGGGGCCAACTGCTCGACGGGCTCCAGGCCCTCGCCGCCGGCGAACCCAGCGCGCACGTCCTCGAGGCGGTGGCCCGCCCGGCGAGCCGCCCGGTGTTCGTCTTCCCAGGACAGGGCTCCCAGTGGGCCGGCATGGCCGCCGAACTCATCGACACCACACCCAGGTTCGCCCGGAGCATCGCCCGCTGCGAGGCCGCGCTCGCCGAGTTCGTGGACTGGCGGCTCACCGACGTGCTGCGCGGCGCGCCCGGCGCGCCCGGTCTCGACAGCGACGACGTGGTGCAGCCCGCGACCTTTGCCGTCACCGTGTCACTGGCCGAACTGTGGCGCTCCTACGGCGTCGAACCGGCCGCCGTCGTCGGCCACTCCCAGGGCGAGATCGCCGCCGCCTGCTTCGCCGGCGCCCTGTCCCTGCGCGACGCCGCCCGCGTGGTCTGCCTGCGCGGCCGGGAGGTCACCGCGCTCGCCGGGCTCGGCGGCCTGCTCTCGGTGGCCGCCCCGCAGGCCCGCGTCGAGGAACTGCTGACCCCGTACGCGGGCCGGCTGCACATCGGCGCGGTCAACAGCCCCGGCGCCCTGGTGATCTCCGGGGACGCGGACGCCCTGGAGGAGTTCGCCGCCGAGTGCGCGGCCCAGGACATCCGCACCAGGACCGTCCCGATCAACTACGCCTCCCACTCCCCGCACGCGGACGCCGTCGAGGACCGCCTCGCGGAAGTCCTCGCACCCATCACCCCCTCGGCGCCCGAGGTGCCGTTCTTCTCCACCGTGACCGCCGACTGGGCCGAGGGCCCCGTCTTCGACGCCTCGTACTGGTTCCGGAACCTGCGCCTGCCCGTGCGCTTCGCCGACTCCGTGCGGGCGCTCGCCGACGAGGGCTTCGGACCGCTGATCGAGGTCAGCGCCCACCCCGTGCTGACCGGCGCCGTCGAAGAGACCCTCGCCGACCGCGACGACGCGGTCGCCCTCGGCTCGCTGCGCCGCTTCGACGGCGGGCCTGCCCGCTTCCTGCGCTCGGTCGGCGCGGCCCACGCGGCGGGCGTGACCGTCGACTGGACCCAGGTCTTCGAGGGCACCGGAGCCCGCCGCACCGACCTTCCCCCGTACGCCTTCCAGCGCCGCCGCCTGTGGCCGGACTTCAAACAGACCGAGGCGCGGGCCGCCGACCCGGTCGAGGCCGAGTTCTGGCGGGCCGTACGCCACCAGGACCTCGACGCGCTCGCCGAACACACCGGCCTGGCGCGCGGCGAGCTGGAACCCGTGCTGCCCGCGCTGTCCCGCTGGCACACCGGGCACCAGGTCCGCGCCACGCTCGACGGCTGGCGGTACCGCACCCAGTGGGAGCCGGTCCCGACGACGGACCAGGGCATGGCGTCCGGAAGCTGGCTCGTGCTGCGCCCCGCCGAGGGGGACCACCCCCTCGCGGACACCGTGGCCGGGGCACTGGCCCTGACGGGCGCCGACGTGATCGACGTACCCGTGGACACGACCGGGAGCGACACCCCCGCGGTGGCCCGGCGGATCACGGACGCGCTCGGCGACCGGCGCCCCGCAGGCGTGCTCTGCCTCACCGGCCTGGACGACAGCCCCCACCCCGACCACCCGGCCGTGACCGCCGGGCTCACCTCGGTCCTGGCCACGGTCCGGGCCCTGACCGCACTCGACCTCGACGCCCCGCTGTGGCTGGCCACCTCGGGGGCCGTGGGGTCCGGACCCGACGACCCGCCGCGCCACCCGGCGCAGGCACTCGTCTGGGGCACGGGTGTGGTGCTCGGCCTCGACCAGCCCCGCCGCTGGGGCGGACTGATCGACCTGCCGGACGACTTCGACGCCGACAGCGCCCGCCACCTGGCCGCCGCGCTCTCCGGCAGCACCGGCGAGGAACAGCTGCTGATCGGAGCCTTTGGCCTGCTCGCCCGCCGACTGGTCCGCGCCCCCGCCGAAGGCCCCGCGACCCCCTGGAAGCCCCGGGACACCGTCGTGATCACCGGCGGCACCGGCGCGCTCGGCAGCCGGGCGGCCCGCTGGGCCGCACGTTCCGGCGCCGATCGCATCGTCCTGGTCAGCCGGCGCGGTGAGGCCGCCGAAGGCATGCCCGAACTGCTCAACGAACTGGTCGAATCGGGCGCCGACGTCGTCATCGCCGCCTGCGACCTGGCCGACCGTGCCGCCCTCGGCGACCTGTTCGACAAGATCGGCTCCGACGGCCCGCCGATCCGCGCGGTCCTGCACGCCGCGGGCACCAGCGGGCGCGAGCTGCCCGCCGAGGAGCTGACCCCCGCCGAACTCGCCGCCGTACTGGCGCCGAAGGTGACCGGCACCCGCCACCTCGCCGACCTCACCGAACACCTCGAACTCGACGCCTTCGTCCTGTTCTCCTCCAGCGCCGGCACCTGGGGCAACTCCGGCCGGATCGGCTACGCGGCGGCCAACGCCCACCTCGACGCCTTCGCCGCCGAACGCCGCGCCGCCGGCCTGCCGTTCGTCTCCCTGGCCTGGGGCGCCTGGGACGGCGGCGGCATGGTCGACGCGGAGACCGCCACCCATCTGCGCCGGTCCGGCAACCGGCAGATGGACCCCGACCTCGCCATCACCGCGCTCGCCGACGCGGTGGGCCGCCGCGACCGCAACCTGCTCATCGCCGACATCGGCTGGCAGGACTTCGCCCCCGCGTACACCGCCGCCCGCCCCAGGCCGCTGATCCTCGGCGTGCCCGAGGCGCGCGAGGCGCTCACCGAGCCGGAGACGGCCGCCGCCGAGAGCGACGACGCGACCGAACTCGTCCGCGAACTGTCCGGGCTGGACACCGGCGAGCGGGAACGGCTCCTGCTCGACCGGGTCAGGCGCGAGGCCGCGGTGGCGCTCGGCCACGACTCCGTCGCCGAGTTGCAGTCCGACCGGTCCTTCCGGGACCTGGGCTTCGACTCGCTGACCGTGGTCGCCCTGCGCAACCGGCTGTCCGCGATCACCGGCCTGAAGCTCCCCACCACCCTGGTCTTCGACCACCCCACCTTCCCGGCCCTCGCCCGCTATCTGACGACCCGGCTGTTCGACACCGGCGGTGGGACGACCGCGCAGAGCCCCGAAGAGGCGGCCACCTGGTCGGCCCTGCGCACCATCCCGCTGAGCAAACTGCGCGAAACCGGGCTGCTCGACGTCCTGCTGGAGCTGGCCGAGGCCCCGCACCAGCCCGACGCCCCGGAGCCGGAGACCGAGGCGGACGCCGTGGACCGCATTGACGACATGAACGTGGCCGACCTCGTCGAACTGGCACTCGGCACCGACACCCACGTACGGGAAAGCTGACATGAC
Source organism: Streptomyces sp. A1277 (assembly GCF_004795015.1). Classification (GTDB taxonomy): domain Bacteria; phylum Actinomycetota; class Actinomycetes; order Streptomycetales; family Streptomycetaceae; genus Streptomyces. The sequence continues at coordinate 33,415 of NZ_SSBI01000033.1, forward strand.
CGCACCTTCGGACAAGATCGTCGACGCGCTGCGCGCCGCACTGCGTGACAACGAACGGCTCAAGCAGCGCAACCAGCGCCTGGAGCAGGTCGCGCGGGAGCCGATCGCGATCGTGGGCATGGGCTGCCGGCTCCCCGGCGACGTCGACAGCCCCGAGCGGCTGTGGCAGCTGCTCACCGCGGGCGAGGACGCGATCTCGCCGTTCCCCGACCGGCCCGGCTGGGAGCTCGACGCGCTCTTCGACCCGGACCCCGACCGGCGCGGCACCACCTACGTCACCCAGGGCGGCTTCCTGCACGACGCCGACCGGTTCGACGCCGGGTTCTTCGGCATCAGCCCGCGCGAGGCCCTGGCGATGGACCCGCAGCAGCGGCTGCTCCTGGAGGTCGCCTGGGAGACCCTGGAGAGCGCCCGCATCTCCCCGGCGACCCTGCGCGGCACCGCCACCGGAGTCTTCACGGGAGCCACCGGCCAGGACTACGGGCCCTTTGTCCACGAGTCGGGCATCGACACCGAGGGCTACCTCGCCACCGGCGTCGCCACGAGCGTCGCCTCCGGCCGTATCGCCTACGTCCTGGGACTCGAAGGCCCCGCGGTCACCGTGGACACCGCCTGCTCGACCTCCCTGGTCGCCCTGCACCTGGCCGTGCAGTCCCTGCGGTCCGGCGAATGCTCGCTGGCCCTGGCCGGCGGTGCCCAGCTGATGGCGAGCCCGTCCACCTTCCGCGAGTTCAGCCGACAGCGCGGCCTGGCCCCGGACGGCCGGTGCAAGCCGTTCTCGGACGACGCGGACGGTACGGCCTGGAGCGAGGGCGTCGGCCTGCTCCTGGTCGAGCGCCTTTCGGACGCCCGGCGCAACGGCCACCGGGTGCTTGCCGTGGTCCGAGGCACCGCCGCGAACCAGGACGGCGCGTCCAACGGGCTGACCGCCCCCAGCGGCCTCGCCCAGCAGCGCGTGATCCGGCAGGCGCTCGCCAACGCCGGGCTGACCCCCGCTGACATCGACGCGGTCGAGGCGCACGGCACGGGCACCACGCTCGGCGACCCGATCGAGGCCGAGGCGCTGTTGGCGACGTACGGCCAGGAACGCCCGGCCGACCAGCCGCTGTGGCTGGGCTCGATCAAGTCGAACATCGGTCACGCGCAGGGCGCCGCCGGTGTCGCGGGTGTGATCAAGATGGTGCTGGCGATGCGGCACGGTGTGATGCCGAAGTCGCTGCACGTGGGTACGCCGTCGTCGCATGTGGACTGGTCGGCGGGTGCGGTGGAGCTGCTGGCGGAGGCCCGTGAGTGGCCGCGTGGTGAGCAGCCGAGGCGTGCGGGTGTGTCGGCGTTCGGGATGAGCGGGACGAACGCGCACGTGATCCTGGAGGAGGCGCCTGCCCCGGAGGCTGCGGAGCCGGTGCCTTCGGTGTCGTCGTCGTCGGTGGTGCCGTGGTTGCTGTCGGCGCGGGGTGTGGCTGCGCTGCGGGGTCAGGCGGAGGCGCTGGGTGTGCTGGCCGGCGCTGATCCGGTGTCGGTGGGGTGGTCGTTGGCGACGACGCGTGCGCGGTTCGAGCATCGGGCTGTGGTGTTGGGTGCGTACGGGGCCGGGTTGGGCGCGTTGGCGGGCGGTGAGCCGTCGGCTGGTGTGGTGTCGGGCGTGGCTGGTCCGGTGGGTCGGTCGGTGTTCGTGTTTCCGGGTCAGGGGGCGCAGTGGGTGTCGATGGGTGCCCGGTTGTTGGGTGAGTCGCCGGTGTTCGCGGGGGTTGTGGCCGAGTGTGAGGCTGCGATGTCCGGGTTGGTGGATTGGTCGGTCACCGATGTGCTGCGGGGGGCGGTGTCCTTGGAGCGGGTCGATGTGGTTCAGCCGGCTTCGTTCGTGGTGATGGTGGGTTTGGCGGCGGTGTGGCGGTCGTTCGGTGTCGTGCCGGCGGCTGTGGTGGGGCACTCGCAGGGGGAGATCGCCGCCGCGTATGTGGCGGGGGCGTTGTCGCTGGAGGATGCGCTGCGGGTGGTCTGCGTGCGCAGTGGGGCGATTGCCGGGTTGGCGAGCGGGGCCGGGACGATGGCGTCGGTCGGTGCCGGTGTCGTCCAGGTGGAGGAGATTCTTTCCGCCTGGGGTGGTCGGGTGTCGGTTGCTGCGGTGAATGGTCCTTCGCAGGTGGTGGTCTCGGGTGAGGTCGCCGCCGTGGAGGAGGCTGTGGCCCGGTGCGTGGAGTTGGGGTTGCGGGCTCGTCGTATCGCGGTGGATTACGCGTCGCACTCGCCGGCCATGGACGTGCTGCGCGATGAGCTGGCCACGAGCTTGGCGGGTATCACTCCGCGTGCGGGCACGATTCCGCTTCTGTCGACGGTGACGGGTGAGTTCATCGACGGCTCCGGGATGGACGCCGACTACTGGGTGACCAATCTTCGCTCCCAGGTTCGTTTCGCGGAGGCGATCGAGAGGCTGGCGGCCGAGGGTTACGGCGTGTTCGTGGAGGTCTCCTCGCACCCGGTGCTGTCGGCGGCGGTCGAGGAGATCGCGGACGAGGCTGTGGTCACCGGTTCGCTGCGACGCGACGACGGGGGCTTGGACCGGTTCCTGGCGGGTGTGGCGGAGCTGTGGGTCCACGGCGTGGACGTCGACTGGACGACCGCCTTCCCCGAGCCCCGTCCCGCCCCCGTCGATCTGCCCACGTACGCCTTCCAACGGCAGGCGTACTGGCCGGAGTCCGCCACCGACGAGTCATCCGTCACCGCTGAGGGGACCGCCGCCGACCGGGAGTTCTGGGCGGCCGTCGAGCGGGCCGACGCGGAGGCGTTGGCCGGCACGCTGGACGCGGAGGCATCGGTCATCGGTCCGCTGCTGCCCGCGCTCGCCGACTGGCGGCGCAAGCAGCGTGAGCAGGACACCACCGACTCCTGGCGCTACGAAGTGAAATGGCGCCCCTGGCGCACCGGCGACGGGCGGCCCGAGCTGACCGGGACGTGGCTGGTGGCCCTGCCGGAGAGCGAGGCCGGAACCGAGCACACCGCCGCCCTCCTCGACGCCCTGCGCACGCACGGGGCCGACGTACACACCCTGGTGCTGGCGGACGACGGCGCCGAGCGGCCAGTCATCGCCGAACGGCTGCGCGCCCTCGCCCCGCAGCCGGCCGGGGTGCTGTCCCTCGCGGCGCTCGACGAGCGCCCGCTCCCCGGGCAGCCCGCCGTGCCGGCCGGGCTGGCCGCCACGGTCGCGCTGGTCCAGGCACTCGGTGACGCGGACGTCGCCGCACCGCTGTGGCTCGCCACGCGGGGCGCGGTCGGCATCGGCTCCTCCGATCCGCAGCGCAGTGTGCGGCAGGCGGCGGTCTGGGGGCTCGGCCGGGTCGTCGGGCTGGAGCATCCCGACCGCTGGGGCGGGCTGCTCGACCTGCCCGAACTCCTCGACGCCCGGGGCGCGGAGCGGCTTGCCGCCGCGCTCGCGGACGGTACCGAGGACCAGGTCGCGGTGCGCGCCTCCGGCTCCTTCGTGCGGCGCCTCGTGCACGCCCGGCCCGAGGACGCACGGGCCCGCCGCTGGCGGCCGCACGGCACCGCGCTGGTCACCGGCGGTACCGGCGGGATCGGCGCGGAACTCGCCCGGTGGCTCGCGGCCGAGGGCATCGACCACCTGATCCTGGCCGGCCGGCGCGGCGCCGACGCGCCCGGGGCGGCGGAACTGCGGGACGAGCTGACGGCGCAGGGCGTGGGCGTCACGCTCGCCGCCTGCGATGTCGCGGACCGCGCGGCGCTCGCCGGGGTGCTCGGCCTGGTGCCCGACGAGCACCCGCTGACGGCGGTCGTGCACGCGGCGGGCGTCGGTGAGTTCGCCCCGCTGGCCGAGCACGGCCTCGCGGACCTCGCGGACGTCCTGGCGGCGAAGACGCTCGGCGCCACCCACCTGGACGACCTGCTCGGCGACCGGCCGCTGGACGCGTTCGTGCTGTTCTCCTCCAGCGCCGGCGTCTGGGGCAGCGGCGGCCAGGCGGTCTACGCGGCGGCCAACGCCCACCTCGACGCGCTCGCACACGACCGGCGGTCCCGAGGCCGGGTCGCCACCTCGGTCGCCTGGGGCGCCTGGGGCGGCGCGGGCATGGCGGCCGACGACACCATGGCCCGCCATCTGGGCGCCCGGGGCATCCGGCCGATGCCGCCCGCCTCCGCCTTCGCCGCGCTGCGCGCCGCCGTCGAGCGTGACGAGACCGCCGCGGTCGTGGCCGACATGGACTGGGAGCGGTTCGCCCCGGCCTTCGCGTCGGCCCGCCCCCGCCCGCTGCTCGACGAGCTTCCCGAGGCCGCGAAGGCCCTGGCGGCCGGGCAGCCGGAGCCGGGAGAGGACCGGGCCGACGACACACTGCGCCGCCGACTGGCCGGCCTGACACGGGGGGAGCAGCAGCGCGAACTGCTGGACCTGGTGCGCGCCCACGCCGCCGCCGTGCTCGGCCACGCGGACGGCGACGCCATCGAGCAGGGCCGCGCCTTCCGCGAGCTCGGCTTCGACTCGCTCACCGCCCTGGAACTGCGCAACCGGCTGAACGCCGCCACCGGCCTTCGGCTGCCCGCCACCCTCGTCTTCGACCATGCCCAGCCCCGGCTGCTCGCCTCCTTCCTCCACACGGAACTCGTCGGCGAAGCGGGCGCCGCGCAGGACACCGGCGTACCGGACGGCGGCCGGGCGGCCGACGAGCCGATCGCCATCGTCGGCATGGGCTGCCGCTACCCGGGCGACATCCGCTCGCCGGAGGACTTCTGGGCGCTGCTCTGCTCCGGTACGGACGCGCTGTCGCCGCTGCCCTCCGACCGGGGCTGGCCCTCCGACATCGGCGGGGTCCGCGAGGGCGGGTTCGTCCACGACGCGATCGACTTCGACGCGGCCTTCTTCGGTATGAGCCCGCGCGAGGCCCTGGCCACCGACCCGCAGCAGCGGCTGCTCCTCGAAACGGCCTGGGATGCCTTCGAGCACGCCGGAATCGACCCGTCGTCGGTGCGCGGCAGCCGTACGGGCGTCTTCATCGGCTGCAACGGCATGGGGTACGGCAGCGGGCTGCCGTCCGTCCCCGACGAGGTCAAGGGGCACCTCCTCGTCGGCAACGCCACCAGCGTCGTATCGGGCAGGGTCGCCTACACGCTCGGCCTGGAGGGCCCGGCGGTCACCCTCGACACGGCCTGTTCGTCCTCCTTGGTCGCGCTGCACTGGGCCGCCCAGTCGCTGCGCTCCGGCGAGTCCACGATGGCCCTCGCGGGCGGTGTGGCCGTGCTGGTCACACCGGACAGCTTCACCGAGTTCAGCCGCCAGGGCGGCCTGGCCGCAGACGGCCGCTGCAAGGCGTTCTCCGACGACGCGGACGGCACCGGCTGGGGCGAGGGCGCCGGTGTGCTCGTCCTGGAACGGCTCTCGGACGCCCGGCGCAACGGCCACCGGGTACTGGCCGTCGTGCGCGGCACCGCCACCAACCAGGACGGTGCGTCGAACGGCCTCAGCGCCCCCAGCGGCCCCGCCCAGCAGCGGGTCATCCGGCAGGCGCTGGCCACCGCCGGTGTCTCGGCCGCCGAGGTGGACGCGGTCGAGGCGCACGGCACGGGCACCAGGCTGGGCGACCCGATCGAGGCGCAGGCCCTGCTCGCCACGTACGGCCAAGACCGGCCCGCCGGCCAGCCGTTGTGGCTGGGTTCGGTGAAGTCGAACCTCGGCCACACGCAGGCCGCCGCCGGTGTCGCGGGCGTCATGAAGATGGTCCTGGCGATGCGCCACGGGACCCTGCCGCAGTCCTTGCACGTCGGTACCCCGTCGTCGCACGTGGACTGGTCGGCGGGCGCGGTGGAGCTGCTGTCAGAGGCACGGGAATGGCCCGCCGGGGACCGGCCGAGGCGGGCCGGTGTCTCCGCCTTCGGTATCAGCGGCACCAACGCGCACGTGATCCTCGAAGAGGCGCCCGCCGAACCGGAGCCCGTCCGGGGCGAGGCCCCGTTGCCGGTCGTGCCGTGGCTGGTGTCGGCCCGGTCGCGCGAGGCCGTCGTGGCCCAGGCCGGCCGGCTGCGGTCCGGGGTGGACGACCGGGAGGCGGCCGATGTCGGCCTCTCCCTGGCGACGACCCGGGCAGCGCTGGAGCACCGCGCGGTCGTGCTCGGCAGCGACGCGGACGAACTGCTCGACCGGCTGGGCGCCTTGGCGGCCGGTGAGCCGGTGCCGGGCACGGTGACGGCGGCGGCCGGTGACGGCCTGACCGGGTTCGTGTTCTCCGGCCAGGGCGGTCAGCGCGTCGGCATGGGCCAGGAGCTGGCGGCGGCCTACCCCGCCTTCGCGGACGCCCTGGACGAGGTGTGCGCGCACTTCGACGGGCTGCTCGACCGGCCGCTGCGCGAGGTGGTGTTCACCGACGCGGAGGCGTTGGGGACGACGCGGTGGGCGCAGCCCGCGCTCTTCGCGGTCGAGGTGGCGTTGTTCCGGCTGGTGGAGTCGTGGGGGGTGCGCCCGGACTACCTGGTCGGCCACTCGGTGGGTGAGCTGGCCGCCGCGCATGTGGCCGGGGTGTTCTCGCTGGCGGATGCGTGCCGACTGGTGGCCGCACGCGCCGGGCTGATGCAGGCACTGCCCGCCGGCGGTGCGATGTGGGCGGTACGGGCCACGCCGGAGGAGGTCACTCCGCTGCTGGTGGAGGGCGTCTCGGTGGCGGCGGTGAACGCCCCCGGCCAGGTCGTCCTGTCCGGTACGCGCGAGGCGGTCGAAGCGGTCGCCGCGGGCTTCGAAGGCCGCCAGGCACGCCGGCTGGACGTCAGCCACGCCTTCCACTCGGCGCTCATGGACCCGATGCTGTCCGAATTCACCTCTGCCGCAAGTGAGTTGACGTACGAAAGCCCGCGCATCCCGATCGTGTCGACGCTGACCGGCGAGCCGGTCGCGGACTTCTCCCCGGCCTACTGGGCGGACCAGGTGCGCGGCACGGTGCGCTTCGCCGATGCCGTCACCCGCCTGAAGGCCCTGGGCGTGACCCGCTTCGTGGAACTCGGGCCGGACGCGAGCCTGGTCGGGGCCGTCGAGGGAGCGTACGAGGGCGCCGCTTCGGTGGTCTCGCTGCTGCGCCGGGACAAGCCGGAGCCCGTCACCGCGGTCACCGCCCTGGCCCGGCTGTGGGCGTCCGGTGCGGAGGCCGACTGGGAGGCGTTCTTCGCCCCGGCCGGAGCACGGGTCACGGACCTGCCCACGTACGCCTTCCAGCGCCGGCGCTACTGGCTCGGCGCCGAACCCTCCGGGGCCCGGGACGGCTGGAGCCACCAGGTCGTCTGGCGCCGGATCACCGAGCGGCACGGCCGGCTCGCCGGACGCTGGCTGCTGCTGGCGCCCGAGGACGGGGACCCCTCCGTCGCCGCGCTCGCCCAAGGACTGCGGGCCAACGGCGCGCAGCCCGAGCCGGTCGCCCTCGCCCCGGACACGGACCCGGCGGAACTGCTCGGCGGGTACACCGGCGTGGCCGGAGTCGTCTGCCTGCCGACCCGGGCCGCCGGGCCCGGACCGGGCCGGGCCGGCTGGCTCGCGGAGGTGGTGCGAGGGCTCGGCACCGCCTCCGTCACCGCGCCGCTGTGGTGCGTCACCAGCGGTGCCGTCGCCACCGGTGACGCGGACGCGGCACCGGACCCCGAGCAGGCCGCCGTCTGGGGCCTGGGGCGGGTGGCCGCGCTGGAACACCCCGACCGCTGGGGCGGGCTGGTGGACGTGCCGGCCCGGCCGAGCGCGCGGGACCTCGAACGGCTGGCCGGTCTGCTGGCCGGGGGCAGCGGCGAGAACGAGATCGCCATCCGCTCGGCGGGCCTGTCCGTACGGCGCCTGGAGCGCACCACCCGGCCGGCCGGCGAGACGGGCGGACTGCCGCTGGGCGGCACCGTCCTGGTCACCGGCGGTACGGGAGCGCTGGGCGGCCACGTCGCCCGGTGGCTGGCCGGCCACGGCGCCCAGCACCTCGTACTCGTCGGCCGTCGCGGCCCGGACGCGCCCGGCGCGGCCGCGCTGCGCGACGAACTGGCCGAGGCCGGGACCCGTGTCACCCTCGCGGCCTGCGACGTCTCCGACCGGGACGCGCTCGCCGCGCTGATCGGCGGACTCGAGAGCGACGGCGTCCGCATCGACGGTGTCGTGCACGCCGCCGGTGTGGTCGACGACGGACTGCTCCACACCATGACCCGCCGTCAACTGGCGGACATCTGGGCATCGAAGGCGACGGCCGCCGCGCACCTGAACGAGCTGCTCGGTGAGCGGCAACCGGCCGCCTTCGTCCTGTTCTCCTCGCTGGCCGGCACCCTCGGTGCGGTCGGCCAGGCGGGCTACGCGGCGGCCAACGCCTACCTGGACGCCCTGGCCGAGACGCGCCGGCGCTCCGGCCGGCCCTCGCTGTCGGTCGCCTGGGGCCCCTGGGCCGGTGACGGCATGGCCGCCGACGACGGCCTCGCGGAGCGGATGCGGCACACCGGGCTGAACCCGATGGACGCCCCGGCCGCGCTCGCCGCACTGGAGGACGCACTGACCGGCGACGCGCCGTGCGCGGTGATCGCCGACGCCGACTGGGCGCGGATGTCCGCCGGCCGGCCGAGCGGCCTCCTCACGGAGCTGGGCGGCCCGGCGGGCACCCCCGCCGAGGCACGGGGCGACGTACCGACGCTGCGGCGCGAGGTGCTGGCCCTGCCCGGACAGGCGCGGCACGCCGCACTGCTGGACGCGGTGCGCGCCGAGGCCGCCGAGGTGCTCGGGCACGCGTCCGCCGCCGCCGTCGAACCGGAGGCCGCGTTCTCGGCGCTCGGCTTCGACTCGCTGCTCGCCCTGGACCTGCGCGGCCGGCTCGCCGCGCTCACCGGCCTCGTCCTGCCCGCCACCCTCGTCTACGACCACTCCAACGCCGACGCGCTCGCCCGCCACCTGCTCCAGGAGCTGACCGGCACCGCAGACGCCCCCGACGACAACCTCCTCCCGGCGGCCGTGGCGTCGGCCGACGACGAACCGATCGCCGTGGTCGGCATGAGCTGCCGGTTCTCCGGCGGCATCCGCACCCCCGAGGAGCTGTGGCGGCTGCTCACCGCCGGGGCGGACGGCATCGGCCCGTTCCCCGAGGACCGGGGCTGGGACACCGCCGGCCTGTACCACCCGGACCCCGCCCACGAAGGCACCTCGTACGCACGGGAGGGCGGCTTCCTGCACGGCGTCGCGGACTTCGACGCCGACCTGTTCGGCATCAACCCGCGCGAGGCGCTGGCCATGGACCCGCAGCAGCGCCTCCTCCTCGAATGCTCCTGGGAGGCGTTCGAGCGGGCCGGCGTCGACCCGCGTTCCGTACGGGGCAGCCGCATCGGCGTGTTCGCCGGCACCAACGGCCAGGACTACCCGGTGGCCCTGCACAACTCCGAGGAGAACGTCGCCGGTTACATCGCCACCGGCAGCTCCGCGAGCGTGTTCTCCGGCCGGATCTCGTACACGTTCGGGCTCGAGGGCCCGGCCATGACCGTGGACACCGCCTGCTCCGCTTCCCTCGTCGCGCTGCACCTGGCCTGCCAGGCGCTGCGGGCCGGCGAGTGCAGCGCCGCCCTGGTGGCCGGTGCGTCCGTGATGAGCACCCCCGGCGCGTTCGTGGAGTTCAGCCGCCAGCGCGCACTGTCGCCTGACGGCCGCTGCAAGGCGTTCTCCGAGGACGCGGACGGCACCGGCTGGGGCGAGGGCGCGGGCGTCCTCATGGTGGAACGCCTGTCCGACGCGCGCCGCAACGGGCACCCCGTGCTCGCCGTGATCCGTGGCACCGCCGTCAACCAGGACGGTGCGTCGAACGGCCTCAGCGCGCCCAGCGGCCCCGCCCAGCAGCGGGTCGTCCGCCAGGCGCTCGCCGCGGCCCGCCTCACCCCGCAGGACGTCGACGCGGTGGAGGCACACGGCACCGGCACCAAGCTGGGCGACCCCATCGAGGCGCAGGCACTGCTCGCCACGTACGGGCAGGACCGGCCCGAGGACCAGCCGCTGTGGCTCGGCTCGCTCAAGTCGAACATCGGCCACACCCAGGCGGCGGCCGGTGTCGCCGGAGTCATCAAGACCGTCCTGGCCCTGCGGCACGCCACCCTGCCGAAGACCCTCCACGTCTCCACCCCCACCTCGCACGTCGACTGGGAGAGCGCGCGGGGCGGGGGCGTACGGCTCCTCACCGAGCAGCGCGCCTGGCCCGACCTCGGCCGCCCGCGCCGCGCAGGCGTCTCGGCCTTCGGCGTCAGCGGCACCAACGCCCACGTGATCCTGGAGCAGGCGCCCGAGCGGACGTCCGAGCCGGCGCTCCCGGACGCCGACCCCCGCACCGCCCCCTTCTCGGACGCGGTGCTGTGGACCCTGTCCGGCAAGACCCCGCAGGCCCTCGCCGACCAGGCCACCCGGCTGCTGTCCGGCGTCACCGGCCCGGACGCACCGGCCCCCGCCGCCGTGGCCCGGGCCCTGGCCACCACGCGCGCGGCGCTCGACCGGCGCGCCGCCGTCATCGGCACCGGCCCCGACGAGCTGCTGGCCGGCCTGACCGCGCTCGCCGATGGCCGGGAGGCCGCCCACGTCGTCACCGCGACGGCCGGCTCGCCCGGCAGGACCGTGTTCGTCTTCCCCGGCCAGGGCGCCCAATGGACCGGCATGGCCACCGAACTCGCCGCCTCCTCAGCGGTGTTCGCCGCGAAACTCGCCGAGTGCGAGGAGGCCCTTGCCGAGTACGTCGACTGGAAGCTGACCGACGTCCTGCGCGGCGCGCCCGGAGCCCCCGGATACGACCGGGTGGACGTCGTCCAGCCCGTCCTGTTCGCGGTGATGGTCTCCCTCGCCGACCTCTGGCAGTCCTGCGGTGTCCGCCCGCACGCCGTGATCGGGCACTCCCAGGGCGAGATCGCCGCCGCCTGCGTGGCCGGCGCCCTCTCCCTGCGCGACGCCGCCCGGGTCGTCGCCCTGCGCAGCCGCGCCCTGACCGCACTCGCCGGAAGCGGCGGCATGGTCTCCGTGATGCTCGCGCCCGAACCCGCCGCCGACCTGGTCGCCGGCTACGACGGACGCTGCTCGGTCGCCGCGGTCAACGGACCCGCGTCCGTGGTGATCTCCGGCGACGTGGACGCCCTGGACGAACTGCTGGCCCACTGCGAGAGCAACGGCGTACGGGCCAGGCGCATCCCCGTCGACTACGCCTCGCACAGCGCCCACGTCGACCGCATCGAGGAGGAGGTCCGCACGGCACTGCGCCCGATCCGGCCCCAGCGCCCCACGATCCCCATGCTGTCCACCGTCACCGGCGAGTGGATCGAAGGTGAAGAGGTGGACGCCGACTACTGGTTCCACAACCTGCGCCGTCCCGTGATGCTCGACCCCGTCGTACGCGTCCTCGCAAGGCAGGGCCACCGCGGCTTCCTGGAGATGAGCCCGCACCCCGTCCTGACCGTCCCGGTCCGGGAGACCGTGGACGATCTGGCCGAGGGCGCCCCGGCCGCCGGGCAGGTCTTCGTCGGCGGTTCGCTGCGCCGCGACGACGGGGGCCCGCGCCGGTTCGCGACCTCGCTCGCGGAGGCGTACTGCTCCGGCATGGACATCGACCGGTACGCGGTCACCGCGGGCTCGGAGGGCGGGGAAACCGCCCGCGTGGAGCTGCCGACGTACGCCTTCCAGCACCGCCGCTACTGGCCGCGCCCGGCGGCGGCCGCCCCGGAAAGGGCCGCAGCCGATCCGGTGGACGACACCTTCTGGACGGCCGTCGAGAGCCAGGACGCCGACGCCCTCGCGGACACCCTCGGCGTCGGCGCCGCCGCCCTCGGCGAGGTGCTGCCCCAGCTGTCCGCCTGGCGGCGCACCAGGCGGGACGCCGCCGCGCTGGACGCCTGGCGCTACCGCGCCGTGTGGCGCCCGCTCCCCGAGCAACGGCCCGCACGCCTGTCCGGCACCTGGCTCCTGCTCACCCCCGCCCTCTCCGGCGCGGCCGTGAGCGAGGTCGCGGCCTGGTGCGAAACGGTCGGCGAGGCCCTGGCGGCCGCCCCCGGCGTCACCCTGCGGACCGTGACCGTCGACGCGGCGGCATCGACCCGCGACGCGCTCGCCGGACTGCTGCGCGCCCACCAGGCGGAATCCGGCGCCCTGCGCGGCATCGTCTCCCTGCTCGGCACCGACGTACGCCCCCACCCGGAGCACCCCTCGGCGCCCGCCGGCGTCGCGGCGACCCTGCGACTCGCGCAGGCACTCACCGACACGGACGGCGACGCGCCCCTGTGGCTGCTGACCCGCGCCGCCGAACTGGCCGTCCCCGACGACCGGCTCACCGACACCGCCGGGCGGCAGATCTGGGGCCTGGGCCGGGTCATCGGCCTGGAGCAGGCCGACCGCTGGGGCGGCCTGATCGACCTGCCCGCCGCACTCGACGGACCCGAAGGACCCGACGCGGAACGGCTGCGCCAGGTCCTGGCCGACAGCGGCGACGAGGACCAGATCGCGGTGCGCCGCCAAGGCGTCCTCGTACGGCGGCTGGTACCGGCGCCACTCGGCGACACCCCGCCCGCACGGCCTTGGCAGCCCCGGGACACCGCCCTCATCACCGGGGGAACCGGCGGACTCGGCGCCCACATCGCCCGCTGGCTGGCCGCATCCGGCGCCGGGCACCTCGTGCTCACCAGCCGCCGGGGACCCGACGCACCCGGCGCCGAGGAACTGCACAAGGAACTGACCGCGCTCGGCGCCCGCGTGACCATCGCCGCCTGCGATGTCGCCGACCGCGCCGCGCTGGCCGCTCTCCTGGCCGAACTGCGCGACGACGGCCTGCGCGTTCGCACCGTCGTCCACGCCGCCGGAGTCGTCCAGGCCACCCCGCTCCCCGAGATGAGCCTCGCCGAGTGCGCGGACGTGCTCGCCGCGAAGGCCCTGGGCGCGACCCACCTGGACGAGCTGTTCGGCGAGTTCTTCGACGAGGCCGACCTGGACGCGTTCGTGCTGTTCTCGTCCAACGCCGGCGTCTGGGGCAGCGGCGGCCAGGCCGCCTACGCCGCCGCGAACGCCGCCCTCGACGCCCTGGCCCAGTCCCGCAGGGCACGGGGCCGCACCGCGACCTCGGTCGCCTGGGGCGCCTGGTCCGGCAGCGGCATGGCCGCCGACCCGGCGGCCGAGGAACAGCTGCGCCGCCGGGGCGTCAACGCCATGGCCCCCGGCCGGGCCGTCGCCGCACTGCGACAGGCCCTGGAGCACGACGAGACGCTGCTCACCGTCGCCGACATCGACTGGCCGCGCTTCGCGACCGGCTTCACCGCCGCCCGCCCCCGGCCCCTGCTCACCGAACTGCCCACCGGCCGCCCCGCGGCGGACGACCCCGGCCCCGAGGCGCCCGCCCAGCCGGACGCGGAGTTCGCCGACCGGCTGCGCGCCATGGTGGCGGCGGAACGGGACGCGGCCCTCCTCGGACTCGTACGGTCCGCCGTCGCCGCCGTCCTGGGCCACGACGAGCCCGACGCCATCGAGGTGGACCGGCCCTTCAAGAGCCTCGGGTTCGACTCGCTGACCTCCGTGGAGCTGCGCAACCGGCTGACGACGGCGACGGGGGTGAAGCTGCCCGCCACGCTGGTCTTCGACCACCCCACGGCCCTGGACCTCGTCGGAAGGCTGCGCACCGGGCTCATCGGCGAGCAGCCCGAACAGCTTTCGCCGGACCAGGCAGTTCTTCAGGAGCTGGACAAGATTGAAGCCGGAATTTCAGCTCTTTCCCCAGACCACGACCTCGACACCGTTCAAGCGCGGCTGCGGAGCCTACTGTCGGCGCTGGGGGACAGGCAGACCGTGGATGACGAAGTGCCCGTAACCCGCAAGTTGGAGACAGCGACAGACGACGAGCTGTTCGAATTCATCCACAGGGAGTTCGGTAAGTCTTCCTGAGCGAAAGCCGAAGCTACCGTCTCCCGTGGCGACGCCAACAGGAGACGGTCCGTACGGTGAACGAGGACAAGCTTCGCGACTATCTCAAGTGGACGACAGCCGACCTTCACGAGACCCGCAAGCGGCTCCGTGAAGTGGAGGACGCGGCCCGGGAACCCATCGCGATCATCGCGATGAACTGCAGGTTCCCGGGCGGTGTCCGCTCGTCCGACGACCTGTGGCAGCTCGTCGTGGACGGGGTGGACGCCATGTCCCCCGTGCCACGCGACCGCGGCTGGGACCTGAACCTGCCCGGGGTCGGCCCCGAAACCCAGGGCGGATTCCTGGAGGGCGTGGGCGACTTCGACGCCGCCCTGTTCGGGATCTCGCCGCGTGAGGCCCTGGCCATGGACCCGCAGCAGCGGTTGCTGCTGGAGGTCGTGTGGGAGTCGCTGGAGCGTGCGGGCATAGCGCCGATGTCCACGAAGGGCGAGAAGGTCGGCGTCTTCATGGGCGGCTCCCCGTCCCGCTACGACATCCTGCTCGGCGCCGACGAGGGCGTCGACGGCTACATCATGACCGGCAGCGCCGGCAGCGTCCTGTCCGGCCGCATCTCGTACGCCCTGGGGCTCGAAGGCCCGGCGGTGACCGTGGACACGGCCTGCTCGTCGTCGCTGGTCGCTCTGCACCTGGCGGCTCAGTCGCTGCGCGCGGGGGAGTGCGAACTCGCCCTGACCGGCAGCGCCGCGATCATGTCGACGCCCGGCGCGTTCGTGGAGTTCGAGCGCCAGGGCGGCCTGGCCGGTGACGGCCGCTGCAAGGCGTTCTCGGACGACGCGGACGGCACGGGCTGGGGCGAGGGCGTCGGCGTCCTCGTCCTGGAGCGCCTGTCCGACGCCCGTCGCAACGGCCACCAGGTCCTCGCGGTCGTGCGCGGCAGCGCCGTGAACCAGGACGGCGCGTCCAACGGCCTCACCGCCCCGAACGGTCCGTCCCAGCAGCGCGTCATCCGCCAGGCCCTGGCGAACGCCCGCCTGTCGTCGGCCGATGTCGACGCGGTGGAGGCGCACGGCACGGGCACGAAGCTCGGCGACCCGATCGAGGCGCAGGCCCTGCTTGCCACGTACGGCCAGGACCGTCCGGCGGACCAGCCGCTGTGGCTGGGTTCGGTGAAGTCGAACATCGGTCACACGCAGGCCGCCGCCGGTGTCGCGGGCGTCATGAAGATGGTCCTCGCGATGCGGCACGGGCTGCTGCCGAAGACCCTGTACGCGCAGACCCCGTCCTCGCACGTGGACTGGTCGGAGGGCGCGGTCGAACTGCTGGACCGGGCGCGGTACTGGGCGCCCGGTGACCGGCCGAGGCGGGCCGGTGTGTCCGCCTTCGGCGTCAGCGGGACGAACGCCCACGTGATCCTTGAGGAGGCTCCGGCCGTCGAGGAGGCTCCGGTCGTCGAGGAGGCGCCGGACGCCGAACAGGAGCCGGTGGCTCCGGCGCTCGCGTTGCCGGTGGTGCCCTGGCTGGTGTCGGCCAAGACGGCGGCCGGTGTCGCGGAACAGGTGCGGCGGCTGACTTCCGGCGTTGAGGGCCGGGACGCGGCCGACATCGGCCTGTCGCTGGCGACCACCCGGACTGCGCTGGAGCACCGCGCCGTCGTCCTGGGCACGGACACCGAGGAGCTGCGCGCGCGCCTGGGCGAGCAGCCTGCGCCGGTGGAGGCCCGGGGCGGCCGGACCGGTTTCGTGTTCTCGGGCCAGGGCGGTCAGCGCGTCGGCATGGGCCGGGAGCTGGCCGAGGCGTTCCCGGTGTTCGCGGCGGCGCTGGACGAGGTGTGCGGCCACTTCGACGGCCTGCGTGAGGTGATGTTCACCGATGCGGAGGCGTTGCAGAGCACCGGTTGGGCGCAGCCGGCGTTGTTCGCGGTTGAGGTGGCCCTCTTCCGACTGGTGGAGTCGTGGGGGGTGCGCCCGGACTACCTGGTCGGCCACTCGGTGGGCGAACTGGCCGCCGCGCATGTGGCGGGGGTCTTCCCCCTGGCCGACGCGTGCCGGCTGGTGGCTGCGCGAGCAGGTTTGATGCAGGCGCTGCCTGCCGGCGGTGCGATGTGGGCCGTACGGGCCACGCCGGACGAGGTCACTCCGCTGCTGGTGGAGGGCGTCTCGGTGGCGGCGGTGAACGCCCCCTGCCAGGTCGTCGTCTCCGGTACGCGCGAGGCCGTCGAAGCGGTGGCCTCGGGCTTCGAAGGCCGCCAGGGCCGCTGGCTGGACGTCAGCCACGCCTTCCACTCATCCCTGATGGACCCGATGCTGGCCGAATTCGCCACGGCCGCGGGCACGTTGACGTACGGCACTCCGGACATCCCGATCGTGTCGACGCTGACGGGCGAGCTGCGCGAGGAGCTCACCGCCTCGTACTGGGTGGACCAGGTGCGCGGCACGGTCCGCTTCGCCGACGCCGTGGCCCGGCTGAAGGCGCTGGGCGTCACGCGGCTGGTGGAGCTCGGACCGGATGCCTCCCTGGTCGGGGCCGTGGGCGAGGCGAGCGACGACGCGGTGTTCGCCGTATCGATGCTGCGCCGCGACCGGCCCGAAGGACCTACGGCCGTGACCGCGCTGACCCGCTTCTGGGCGGAGGGCGGCTCTGTGGACTGGGCGGCGTTCTTCGCGCCGACCGGTGCCCAGATCGTTGATCTGCCGACCTACGCCTTCCAGCACCAGCGTTTCTGGCCGGGTGTGCAGCGGGAGCCGGTGGTGGCTTCGGCGGCTGACGCGGTCTTCTGGGACGCGGTGGAACGCGGCGACGACGAGCTGTTCGCGTCGGAGTTCGGTGTCGATGTGGGAGCGCCACTGCGGGAGACGCTGCCGGCGTTCTCGGCGTGGCAGCGCCGCCGCCGTGAGCGTGAAGCAACCGACAGGCTGCGTTACGAGGTGTCCTGGGCACCGTTGCAGTCCGCTGCGGTCGATGTGTCGGGTGGCGGCTGGCTGCTGGTCGAATCGGCGGGTGTGGAGGATGCGTGGGCGGATGCGCTTGCGGAGGGGCTGGCGGAGCGCGGCGGGCAGGCCACCCGGTTGCGGCTTGGGTCCGGCGATCTGGAGCGGTCGGCGCTGGCGGCTCGGCTTTCGGAGTTTGCTGGTCACGCGTGTGTGGTGTCGTTCCTGGGTCAGGACGAGTCGGGGTCGGGCGGTGTTGCCGCGTCGGCTGTTTTGGTGCAGGCGTTGGGTGATGCGGGGGTCGTCTGCCCGGTGTGGTGGGTGACCTCGGGGGCGGTGTCGTCGGGGCCCGGGGATGCGGTCTCGCATCCGGTGCGGGCCGGCGTGTGGGGTCTGGGCCGGGTGGTGGCGTTGGAGGAGCCGGGGCGTTGGGGCGGTCTGGTCGATGTCCCGGAAGAGGTGTCTCAGGGCGCTGTTGGCCGGCTGGTGGAGGTGTTGGCCGGTGGTTACGGGGATGAGGACGAGGTCGCGGTGCGGGGTGGGGCGGTCCTGGGCCGCCGCCTGGCGCCCGCGTCCGCGTGGTCCGGGGATGCGGTCTGGTCGCCGTCGGGGACGGTGTTGGTGTCGGGTGGTACGGGTGTGTTGGGTGCTCGGGTGGCGCGTTGGGTGGTGGAGCGGGGCGCGGAGCGTGTCGTCCTGATCAGCAGGCGTGGTCTGGAGGCGGAGGGCGCGCCGGAGCTGCGGGATGGTCTGCGTGAGCTGGGTGCCGAGGTTGATGTGGTGGCCTGTGATGTGGCCGTGCGTGGGGAGGTGGAGGCGCTCTTCGAGCGGTTCGACGTCTCGGCGGTGGTGCACACGGCCGGTGTCCTGGACGACGGTGTGGTGGATGGTCTGACCCCTGACCGGGTGGCCGGTGTCTGGAACGCGAAGGCAGCGGGTGCGTGGAATCTTCACCACGCGTCGCTCGGGCGCGAGTTGGACGCGTTCGTGTTGTTCTCGTCGGCTGCTGGTGTGTGGGGTGGTGCGGGGCAGGGTGCGTACGCGGCGGCGAATGCGGCTCTGGACGGACTGGTGGAGTTCCGGCGTGCCCAGGGCCTGACCGGTTCCTCGATCGGGTGGGGCCCCTGGGCGGAGGGCGGGATGGCGGATGACGCCACCGTTCTGGCCCGGATGGGCCGGGGCGGCGTACGTCCGCTCGACCCCGACACCGCACTCAACGTCCTGGGCTCCGCATCGGGTTGTGTGGCGGTCGCGGATGTGGACTGGGAGCGATTCGTCCCCGGGATGACCGCGCTGCGGGCGAATCGCCTGTGGGATGAGGTCGCACCGCGCAGCACCACCACGACCGAGCCGCGCACGGCCGCCGGGGAGCTGAAGGAGCGGTTCGCCGGCCTCGCACCCGCAGCCCGCCGGGCGAAGTTCATGGAGTCCGTACGGGGCCTGGCCGCAACGGTGCTGGGGTTCGAGGAACCGACAGCCATCGGGGTGTCCACGGCCTTCCGTGACCTCGGCCTCGATTCGCTGATGGCGGTGGAACTCCGCAACGCCCTGACCACGGCCTCGGGTCTGAAACTGCCTTCGACGCTGGTCTTCGACTTCCCGTCCGTCGAGGCGCTGACCGACGAACTGCTGTCCCGGCTCTTCGGCGCGGACGAGGAGCCGGCGGCACCGGGCGTGGTGCCCGTGCGCCAGGCCGTGAGTGATGACCCGGTGGTCGTGGTGGGCATGGGCTGCCGCCTCCCCGGTGGCGCGGATTCCCCGGAGGGGCTGTGGCGGCTGCTCGCCGAGGGCACCGATGCCCTGGGCGCCTTCCCCGCCGACCGTGGCTGGGAGCAGATCGGCCTCGCAGGCGGCGACTACGCCCAGGTGGGCGGATTCCTTGAGGGTGCGGCGGACTTCGACCCGGGCCTGTTCGGTATCTCGCCGCGTGAGGCCCTGGCCATGGACCCGCAGCAGCGGTTGCTGCTGGAGGTCGTGTGGGAGTCGCTGGAGCAGTCGGGCGTGGCGCCTTCGTCGCTGCGCGGCCTGCCGGTGGGCGTCTTCGCGGGGACGAACGGCCAGGACTACCCGGCGCTGCTGGCCCTGGCCGGTGAGTCGGGAGACGGCTACGGCGGTACGGGCAGCTCGGGCAGCGTGTTGTCGGGCCGGGTCTCGTACGCGCTGGGGCTTGAGGGCCCGGCTGTCACGATCGATACGGCGTGCTCGTCTTCGCTCGTCGCTATGCACCTTGCCGCGCAGGCGTTGCGGTCGGGTGAGTGCGATCTCGCGTTGGCCGGTGGTGTGACGATCATGTCCACGCCCGGGGCCTTCATCGAGTTCGAGCGGCAGGGGGGTCTGGCCGGGGACGGCCGGTGCAAGGCGTTCTCCGATGACGCGGATGGCACCGGCTGGGGCGAGGGCGTGGGCGTCCTGGTTCTGGAGCGGCTGTCCGACGCCCGTCGCAACGGCCACCAGATCCTGGCGGTCGTGCGCGGCAGCGCGGTCAATCAGGACGGTGCGTCGAACGGTCTGACCGCGCCGAATGGTCCCTCGCAGCAGCGGGTCATTCGTCAGGCGCTGGCCACCGCCGGTCTGACGGCCGCCGAGGTGGACGCGGTGGAGGCGCACGGTACGGGTACGAAGCTGGGCGACCCGATCGAGGCGCAGGCGCTCCTTGCGACCTATGGCCAGGACCGTCCGGCCGATCAGCCGCTGTGGCTGGGGTCGATCAAGTCGAACATCGGTCACACGCAGGCCGCCGCCGGTGTCGCGGGTGTCATGAAGATGATCCTGGCGATGCGCCACGAGATCCTGCCGCAGTCCTTGCACGTCGGTACCCCGTCCTCGCATGTGGACTGGTCGGAGGGTGCGGTTGAGCTGCTGGACCGGGCGCGGGACTGGGCGGCTGGTGACCGGCCGAGGCGGGCGGGTGTGTCCGCGTTCGGGGTCAGTGGGACGAACGCCCACGTGATCATCGAGGAGCCGCCGGCCCTCACGCAGTCGGTGGCGGTTTCGGATGTTGTGCTGCCGGTGGTGCCGTGGCTGGTGTCCGCGAAGACGGCGGCCGGTGTCGCGGAACAGGCGCGGCGACTCGCTACCGGCGTCGAGGGTCTGGACGCGATTGACGTCGGCCTGTCGCTGGCGACCACCCGGGCCGCGCTGGAGCACCGCGCGGTCGTCCTGGGCGCGGACAGCGAGGAGCTGCGTATGCGACTCAGCGAGCAGCTGGTACCGGTCGTGGCTCGGGACGGTCTGACCGGGTTCGTGTTCTCGGGCCAAGGCGGCCAGCGCCTGGGCATGGGCCGGGAGCTGGCGGAAGCGTTCCCGGTGTTCGCGACAGCCCTGGACGAGGTGTGCGGGCACTTCGACGGGCTGCGCGAGGTCATGTTCACCGACGCCGAGTCCCTGAAGAACACCGGATGGGCGCAGCCCGCGCTCTTCGCGGTCGAGGTGGCGTTGTTCCGGTTGGTGGAGTCGTGGGGCGTCCACCCGGACTACCTCGTCGGCCACTCGGTCGGTGAACTGGCCGCCGCGCACGTCGCCGGGGCGCTGTCCCTCGCGGATGCCTGCCGTCTGGTCGCCGCCCGCGCGAAGCTGATGCAGGCACTGCCGACCGGCGGCGCCATGTGGGCCGTACGCGCCACCCCCGACGAGGTCACTCCGCTGCTGGTGGACGGCGTGTCGGTGGCAGCGGTCAACGCCCCCGGCCAGGTCGTCGTCTCCGGTACGCGTGAGGCCGTCGAAGCGGTCGCCTTGGACTTTGAAGGCCGCCAGGCACGTTGGCTGGAGGTCAGCCACGCGTTCCACTCGGCGCTCATGGACCCGATGCTGTCCGAGTTCAGCGCCGCAGCAGCCGCGTTGTCGTACGACACCCCCCGCATCCCCATCGTCTCCACCCTCACCGCCGAGCCGGTCACCGAGTTCACCGCGTCCTACTGGGCCGACCAGGTCCGTGGCACGGTCCGCTTCGCCGACGCGGTCACCCAGCTCAAGGCCCTCGGCGTCACCCGCTTCCTCGAACTCGGCCCGGACGCAAGCCTCGTGGGCGCGATCGGCGAGACCGACGAGGATGCGTTCGCCGTAGCCGCCCTGAACCGCAAGCAGCCCGAACCCACCACCGCCATCACGACCCTTGCCCGCCTCTGGGCGGACGGCGCCGACGTCGACTGGGCGGCCTTCTACGCCCCGACCGGCGCCCGCACCACCAGCCTGCCCACGTACGCCTTCCAGCACCAGCGCTACTGGCCGCGGGCTCAGCTCCGGCCGGCCGAGCCCGCCGGAGGCGGTGCGGATGCCGCGTTCTGGGAGATCGTCGAGGGCGGCGACCCGGAGGCGTTCACGCGGTCGCTCGGCCTCGCACCCGATGCCGACCCCGGCCGCGTCCTGGAAGCCCTGAGCGCGTGGCAGCGCCGCCGGAGCGAGGGCGCGGGCGTGGACCGGCTCGGCTACCGGATCGACTGGACGCCCACCGGACCGGCCAACAGCACGGCGGCCTCCGGGAACTGGCTGATCGTGGAGCCGGACGCGGCGGAGGCCGGCGCCCCCTGGGCGGGTGCCGTCGCCGAGGAGCTGGCGGCGCGCGGTGCCCGGGTCACCCGGCTGCGGCTGGACGCCGGGGACCTGGACCGGGCGGCCCTGGCCGCACGCCTCGCGGAGTTCGCCGGGTCGGCCGAGTCCGCCGTCCGGACGCGCCTGGTGTCGTTCCTGGGACAGGACGAGCGGGAGCACCCGGGGCGTCCCGGTCTCACGTTCGGTCTGACGGCCACGACCACGCTGGTGCAGGCCCTGGCCGATGCCGACGTGGACGCCCTGGTGTGGTCCGTGACCTCGGGCGCGGTGTCCGTGGGCGCGGGCGATGAGCTCGCGCACCCCGCACGGGCCGCCGTCTGGGGCCTGGGCCGGGTCGTCGCCCTGGAGGAGCCGGAGCGCTGGGGCGGTCTGGTCGACGTGCCGGAGCGGCCGGCGGGCAGTGCCGTCGCCCGGCTGGTGGAGGTACTGGCCGGTGGCGCCGATGGCGAGGACCAGCTGGCCGTGCGCGGCGGGGCCGTGCTCGGGCGGCGGCTCGTCCCCGCGTCGCTGTCGCCGGAGAGCACGGACGCCGGATGGACGCCCTCGGGCACGGTCCTGATCACCGGCGGCACCGGCGCACTGGGCGGCAGGCTGGCCCGCTGGGCGGTGGACCGGGGCGCACGGCACCTCGCGCTCGTCAGCCGCCGGGGCGAGGAAGCCCCGGGCGCCGCCGAACTGCGTGCGGAGCTGGAAGCGCGCGGGGTGACCG
The DNA here is from genome assembly GCF_004795015.1 of Streptomyces sp. A1277. Lineage (GTDB taxonomy): Bacteria > Actinomycetota > Actinomycetes > Streptomycetales > Streptomycetaceae > Streptomyces. The sequence goes on from NZ_SSBI01000033.1 coordinate 55,463, forward strand.
TCACCTTCGCCGGCTGCGACCTCGCCGACCGTACGTCCCTCGCGTCGGCCCTCGACCGGATCGAGGCCGCAGGGCCCGCGATCCGGTCCGTCTTCCACGCGGCGGGCCTGACCGAGGGCGTCGCTCTCGGCGAGACCGACGCCGACTCGCTCGCCGCGATGCTGGGCGCGAAGGCGGCCGGGGCGGCGAACCTCGACGCCCTGCTCGGTGACCGCGACCTCGACGCGTTCGTGCTCTACTCCTCCATCGCCGCCACCTGGGGCAGCGGCGGCCAGAGCGGATACGCGGCCGCCAACGCCTACCTCGACGCCCTCGCGACCCGGCGGCGCGGTCAGGGAAGGGCCGCCACCTCCGTCGCCTGGGGCCCGTGGGACGGCGGTGGCATGGCCGCCGCCGAGGGTGCTCAGGACGATCTGCGCAGGCGCGGACTTCCGGCCCTGTCGCCTGACGACGCGATGGCCGCGCTGGAGTCGGCGCTGTCCGCGGGCGAGCCCGCCGTGTCGGTCGTGGACGTCGACTGGGACCGCTTCCTGCCGACCTTCACCCTGCGCCGCCCGAGCGCGCTGTTCGCCGCGTTCGACACGGCCCGCACCGCCGACCACGGCAACGGCCGTGCCACCGATGACGGGAACGACACCGCCGCCCGCCTGCGCGAGCAGCTGCGCGACCTCGACGGCCGGGAGCGGCGCCGCCACGTCCTGGCGCTCGTGCGCGGCGAGGCCGCTGCGGTCCTCGGCCACGCGAGCGCGGCGGCGATCGAACCGGAGCACGCCTTCCGCGAGCTCGGCTTCGACTCGCTGACCGCCGTCGAGTTCCGTGACCGGCTGCGCGTGGCGACCGGCCTCTCGCTGTCCGCCACGTTGGTCTTCGACCACCCCACCTCGGCGGTACTCGCCGACTTCCTGGTCGACCGGCTGCTGGGGACCGAACAGCGGCCCGAACAGGTCGAAGCCGCCCACGCGGTCCTGGACGAGCCGGTCGCGATCGTCTCCATGGGCTGCCGCTTCCCCGGCGGCGCCACGGACCCGCAGAGCCTGTGGCAGCTGATCTCCGGGGCGGCCGACGCCATCACCCCGTTCCCCACCGACCGGGGCTGGGACCTGGAAGCGCTCGACGCCGCCGGTTCCGCCTTCACCCGTGAAGGCGGCTTCCTCTCCGGTGCCGCCGACTTCGACGCCGCCTTCTTCGGTATCTCGCCGCGCGAGGCCCTGGCCATGGACCCGCAGCAGCGGCTGCTCCTCGAAGTCGCCTGGGAGTCCCTGGAACGCGCGGGCATCGCCCCGCTGTCCCTGAAGGGCGACAAAGTCGGCGTCTTCGTCGGAGCCGGCAGCTCCGGCTACCTCAGCCAGGTGAACGACGTGCCCGACGGAGTCGGCGGCCACCTGATCACCGGCAACTCGGGCAGCGTCCTGTCCGGCCGGATCTCGTACGCGCTGGGCCTGGAGGGCCCGGCCGTCACCGTCGACACGGCCTGCTCGTCCTCGCTCGTCGCCCTGCACCTCGCCGTGCAGGCGCTCCGTTCGGGGGAGTGCTCGCTCGCGCTCGCCGGCGGTGCCACGGTCATCGCGGGCCCCGACGCGTTCATCGACTTCGCCCACCAGGGCGGCCTGGCCACCGACGGCCGCTGCAAGGCGTTCTCCGACGACGCCGACGGCACCGGCTGGAGCGAGGGTGTCGGCCTGCTCCTGGTGGAGCGGCTGTCGGACGCGCAGCGCAACGGCCACCAGGTGCTGGCGGTCGTGCGCGGCACAGCGGTCAACCAGGACGGTGCGTCGAACGGCCTCACCGCCCCGAACGGTCCCTCGCAGCAGCGGGTCATCCGCCAGGCGCTGGCCAACTCCGGCCTGACCGGCGCGGACGTGGACGCGGTCGAGGCGCACGGCACGGGCACCTCGCTCGGTGACCCGATCGAGGCGCAGGCGCTGCTTGCCACGTACGGCCAGGACCGGCCCGCCGACCGGCCGCTGTGGCTGGGGTCGGTCAAGTCGAACATCGGGCACACGCAGGCCGCCGCCGGTGTCGCGGGCATCATGAAGATGGTCCTCGCGCTGCACCACGCCGAGCTGCCCAGGACCCTCTACGCGGACACCCCGTCCTCGCACGTGGACTGGACGGCGGGCGCGGTGGAGCTGCTGGCGGAAGCCCGGCAGTGGCCGCGTGGCGAGCGCCCGCGCCGCGCGGGTGTGTCGGCGTTCGGCGTCAGCGGCACCAACGCCCATGTGATCGTCGAGGAGGCGCCCGCCCGGGAGCCGGAGCCGGAGGCGGCTTCGGACACCACTCTGCCGGTGGTGCCGTGGGCCGTGTCGGCGCGCTCCGCGGAGGGCCTGGCCGCACAGGCCGGCCGACTGGCGGACGCGGTGGCGGGTCTGGACGCGGCCGACATCGGCCTGTCCCTCCTCACCACCCGGTCGCCTCTGGAACACCGGGCGGTCGTCCTCGGCGGCGACGCCGGCGAACTGCGTACGCGCCTCGATGCGCTGGCAGCCGGTGAGCCGACGCCCGGCCAGGTGTCGGGCATCTCCCGCGACGGCCTGACCGGCTTCGTGTTCTCGGGCCAGGGCGGCCAGCGCGTCGGCATGGGCCGGGAGCTGGCGGAGGCGTTCCCGGTGTTCGCCACCGCCCTGGACGAGGTGTGTGAGTACTTCGACGGCCTGCGTGAGGTGATGTTCACCGATGCGGAGGCGCTGAAGAACACAGGCTGGGCGCAGCCCGCGCTCTTCGCGGTTGAGGTGGCGTTGTTCCGGCTGGTGGAGTCGTGGGGGGTGCGCCCGGACTACCTGGTCGGGCATTCGGTGGGTGAGCTGGCCGCCGCGCATGTGGCCGGGGTGTTCTCGCTGGCGGATGCGTGCCGACTGGTGGCCGCACGCGCCGGGCTGATGCAGGCACTGCCCGCCGGTGGCGCGATGTGGGCGGTACGGGCCACGCTGGACGAGGTCACTCCGCTGCTCGTGGAGGGCGTCTCAGTGGCGGCGGTCAACGCCCCCGGCCAGGTCGTCCTGTCGGGTGCCCGTGAAGCGGTCGAGGCGGTGGCGAACCGTCTGCCCGATCGCCAGGGCCGCCGGCTGGAGGTCAGCCACGCCTTCCACTCGGTGCTGATGGACCCGATGCTGCCCGAATTCGCGCTCGCCGCAAGCGGGTTGACGTACGACAGCCCCCGTATCCCCATCGTCTCCACCCTCACTGCCGAGCCGGTCACCGAGTTCACCGCGTCGTACTGGGTGGACCAGGTACGCGGCACGGTCCGCTTCGCCGACGCGGTTACCCACCTGAAGTCCCTCGGTGTCACCCGGTTCCTGGAGCTGGGCCCGGACGCCACGCTGATCGGTGCGGTCGATGAGACGTACGACGGCGACGCCCTCGCCGTGGCGGCCCTGAACCGCAAGCAGCCCGAGCCCGCCACCGCGGTCACGGCGCTCGCCCGCCTCTGGGCGGACGGGGCGGATGTCGACTGGGGGGCGTTCTACGCGCCGACCGGCGCCCGTACCGTCGCTCTGCCCACGTACGCCTTCCAGCACCGGCGCTACTGGCTGGACGGCGGCTCCGGTGTCGTGGACGCCGGAGCCCTGGGGGCCGAGCCGCTCAAGCACCCGCTGCTGAGCGCGGCGGTGGAGCTCTCCGACGGTGACGGGCACGTGTTCACCGGCCGGATATCCGCCCGCACCCACCCGTGGATCGCCGAGCACCAGGTCGCGGGGGAGGCGGTCTTCCCCGGCACCGGTTATGTGGAACTCGCCGTCCGTGCCGGTGACCACCTGGCCTGCGACCGGATCGACGAACTCGTCCTCGAAGCCCCGCTGGTCCTGCCGGAACGGCAGGCGGTCCAGCTGCAGGTCGTGGTCGACACCGCCGACGCGGCCGGCAGCCGCTCCTTCCGCATCAGCTCCCGCACCGGCGGCCGGCCGTGGACACGCCACGCGAGCGGCGTCCTCGGCACCGCGCCCGGACGGCAGCACGCCGGGCTCACCGCCTGGCCGCCCGCCGGGGCCACCGCCGTCGCCATCGACGGCCACTACCCGGCCCGCGCCGAGAACGGCTTCGGCTACGGGCAGATCTACCAGGGCCTGACCGCCGTCTGGCGGCGGGACGCGGAACTGTTCGCCGAGGTCGTGCTCGGCGACGAGTTCCGGGGCGAGGCCGACCGGTTCGGCCTTCACCCGGCCGTACTCGACGCCGCACTCCAGGCACTGTCGTACGACGAGAGCGCGGCGGGAGCGGCCCGGCTCCCCTTCGTCTGGAGCGGGGTCACCCTGCACGCGAGCGGGGCGTCCCTGCTGCGCGTCGCCATCGCGCCGGGCGCGGCGGACGGCGCGTACACCGTCACCGTCGCGGACACCTCGGGCGAACCCGTGCTGACGGCGGACGCGTTGACCCTGCGGCCCTATGACGGCACCCCGTTCTCCGCCCCCGCGCAGGGGCCGACGGCCACAGCGGCCCCCGAGGCCGATGCGGATGCCCCGGCGCCCCGCCCGTCCGCGCGCCGCAAGGCCGCCGCGGCCGTGTCCGGCGGCGGTCAGGCCCTCCGCGACCGCCTCGCCGCGCTGCCCCGGCAGGAACAGCGCGACGCCCTGCTGGAGATCGTGCGCCGCCGCGCCTCGATCGTCCTGGAGCAGCCTCCTACGCAGGCGATGAACGCCGAACTGCCGTTCCGTGAACTCGGCTTCACCTCCCTCACCGCCGTCCAGCTGCGCGAGGCGCTCGGGGAGGAGACCGGCCTGCGGCTGCCCGCCACGCTCGTCTTCGACTACCCGACACCGCGCGCCCTGGTCGACCACCTGCGCGACGAACTCCTCGGCGGGGACGAGCCCGTCACCGCTCCGGCGCTGCGGACCCGTGCGAGCACGGACCTGGACGACCCGATCGCCATCATCGGCATGAGCTGCCGCTACCCGGGCGGCATCCACACCGCCCAGGACCTGTGGCGACTCGTCGCCGAGGGCACCGACGCGATCTCCGGCTTCCCGACCGACCGGGGCTGGGACCTGGACGCGCTGTACGACCCGGACCCGGACAACCCCGGCACCTGCTACGTCCACGAGGGCGGGTTCCTGCACGACGCGAGCCGGTTCGACGCGGCCTTCTTCGGCATCAGCCCGCGCGAGGCCGTCTCCATGGACCCGCAGCAGCGGCTGCTCCTGGAGACGTCCTGGGAGGCGATGGAACACGCCGGCTTCGACGTCCACTCGCTGCGCGGCAGCAGCACGGGCGTCTTCGCCGGGGTGACCTACCAGGACTACGGCGGCCTGCTCGCGGTCGCGAAGGAGAGCTCCGAGGGCTTCCTCGGCACCGGCAACTCGCCCAGCGTCCTGTCCGGCCGGGTCTCGTACTCCTTCGGCCTCGAAGGCCCCGCCGTCACGATCGACACGGCCTGCTCCTCCTCCCTGGTCGCGCTGCACTCGGCCTGCCAGGCCCTGCGTGAGGGCGACTGCACCATGGCGCTCGCCGGTGGTGTGACGGTCATGTCCACCCCCATCTCGCTGATCGAGTTCAGCCGCCAGCGCGCCCTGGCCGAGGACGGCCGCTCCAAGCCGTTCTCCGAGGACGCGGACGGGGCGAGCTGGGGCGAGGGCGTCGGCATGCTGCTCCTGGAGCGGCTGTCGGACGCCCGGCGCAACGGACACCGTGTGCTGGCCGTCGTGCGCGGCACAGCGGTCAACCAGGACGGTGCGTCGAACGGCCTCACGGCGCCGAACGGTCCCTCGCAGCAGCGGGTGATCCGCCAGGCGCTGGCCAACTCCGGCCTGACGGGCGCGGACGTGGACGTGGTGGAGGCGCACGGCACCGGTACCTCGCTCGGCGACCCGATCGAGGCACAGGCCGTGCTCGCGACCTACGGCCAGGACCGTGCGGAGCACGACCCCCTGTGGCTGGGCTCGATCAAGTCGAACATCGGTCACGCGCAGGCGGCTGCCGGTGTGGCGGGTGTGATCAAGATGGTGCAGGCGATGCGGCACGGTGTGATGCCGAAGTCGCTGCACCTGGGTACGCCGTCGTCGCATGTGGACTGGTCGGCGGGTGCGGTGGAGCTGCTGGCGGAGGCCCGTGAGTGGCCGCGTGGTGAGCAGCCGCGACGGGCGGGTGTGTCGGCGTTCGGGATGAGCGGGACGAACGCGCACGTGATCCTGGAGGAGGCGCCTGCCCCGGAGGCTGCGGAGCCGGTGCAGTCGGATTCGTCGTCGGTGGTGCCGTGGTTGCTGTCGGGGCGGAGCGCCGATGCCCTGCGGGGTCAGGCCGCCGTGCTGGGCGCGCTGGCCGACGCCGATCCGGTGTCGGTGGGGTGGTCGTTGGCGACGACGCGTGCGCGGTTCGAGCATCGGGCTGTGGTGCTGGGTGCGTACGGGGCCGGGCTGGGCGCGTTGGCGGGCGGTGAGCCGTCGGCTGGTGTGGTGTCGGGCGTGGCTGGCCCGGTGGGTCGGTCGGTGTTCGTGTTCCCGGGTCAGGGGGCGCAGTGGGTGTCGATGGGTGCCCGGTTGCTGGATGAGTCGCCGGTGTTCGCGGGGGTGGTCGCGGAGTGTGAGGCCGCGATGTCCGGGTTGGTGGATTGGTCGGTCACCGATGTGTTGCGCGGGGCGGTGTCCTTGGAGCGGGTCGATGTGGTCCAGCCGGCTTCCTTCGTGGTGATGGTGGGTTTGGCGGCGGTGTGGCGGTCGTTCGGTGTCGTGCCGGCGGCTGTGGTGGGTCACTCGCAGGGGGAGATCGCTGCCGCGTATGTGGCGGGGGCGTTGTCGCTGGAGGATGCGCTGCGGGTGGTCTGCGTGCGCAGTGGGGCGATTGCCGGGTTGGCGAGCGGGGCCGGGACGATGGCGTCGGTCGGTGCCGGTGTCGTCCAGGTGGAGGAGATCCTTTCCGCCTGGGGTGGTCGGGTGTCGGTTGCTGCGGTGAATGGTCCTTCGCAGGTGGTGGTCTCGGGTGAGGTCGCTGCCGTGGAGGAGGCTGTGGCCCGGTGCGTGGAGTTGGGGTTGCGGGCTCGCCGTATCGCGGTGGATTACGCCTCGCACTCGCCGGCCATGGACGTACTGCACGACGAGCTGGCCACGAGCTTGGCGGGTATCACTCCGCGTGCGGGCACGATTCCGCTTCTGTCGACGGTGACGGGTGAGTTCATCGACGGCTCCGGGATGGACGCCGACTACTGGGTGACCAACCTTCGCTCCCAGGTTCGTTTCGCGGAGGCGATCGAGAAGCTGGCGGCCGAGGGTTACGGCGTGTTCGTGGAGGTCTCCTCGCACCCGGTGCTGTCGGCGGCGGTCCAGGAGATCGCGGACGAGGCTGTGGTCACCGGTTCGCTGCGACGCGACGACGGCGGCCTGGACCGGTTCCTGGCAGGGGTCGCCGAGCTGTGGGTCCACGGCGTGGACGTCGACTGGACGACCGCCTTCCCCGAGCCCCGTCCCGCCCTCGTCGATCTGCCCACGTACGCCTTCCAGCGCAAGCACTACTGGCCGGAGTTCGACACCGAGGCCCCTGTGGTCGCGGAGGGCGGCACGGCGGCGGACCGGGAGTTCTGGGCGGCCGTCGAGCGCGCGGACGCGGAGGCGTTGGCCGGCACGCTGGACGCGGAGGCATCGGTCATCGGTCCGCTGCTGCCCGCGCTCGCCGACTGGCGGCGCAAGCAGCGTGAGCAGGACACCACCGACTCCTGGCGCTACCGGGTCAACTGGACCCCGTTCGCCCCGGCGGACGGGGAGCGGCTCACCGGCGCATGGCTGGTGGTGACCTCGGCCGGTGCCGACGACACGGACGGTCCCGCGCCGAGCTGGGCGGACTCCATCGCCGACGAGCTGACCGCCCGGGGTGCGACCGTACGGCCCCTGCGGCTGGACGAGACGGCGCAGGACCGGGCGGCCCTCACCGCCCTGCTCACCGAAACCGTCGAAACGGCCGACGAGCCCACCGAGTTCGCCGGAGTCGTGTCCCTGCTGGCCTGGGACGAGCGCGACACCGACGGGCTCCCCGGGCTGCCCCGGGGCCTCGCGCTGACCGCCGTACTGCTCCAGGCGCTCGGGGACGCGGGCATCGCCGCACCGCTCTGGTCGCTGACCTCCGGAGCGGTCTCGGCCGCCCGCTGGGACACGGTGACCCGGCCCGGTCAGGCGGCGGTGTGGGGGCTCGGGCGCGTCGCCGCACTGGAGCACCCGGACCGCTGGGGCGGGCTGGTCGACGTACCGGAGGAGGCCGACGCGCGGTCCGCGCGGCGGCTGCTGAACGCGATGGCCGCGGCCGACGAGGACCAGGTCGCCCTGCGCGCCTCGGGCCTGTTCGGACGGCGGCTCGTGCGCGCCCCGCACGCGACGGACGCGGACACGGCGTGGACGCCTTCGGGCACGGTCCTGATCACCGGCGGCACCGGCGCCCTGGGCGCCCGCATGGCCCGCTGGGCGGCGGAGAACGGCGCCGCGCACCTGGTGCTGACCAGCCGCCGCGGCGCCGAGGCGCCCGGCGCGCCGGAACTCGCCCGGGAACTGGAAGCACTCGGCGCCAGGGTCACCCTCGCGGCCTGCGACATGGCCGACCGCGAGCAGGTCACCGCGCTGCTCGGCGGCCTCACCGACGAGGCGGCCCCGCTGACGGCGGTCGTCCACGCGGCCGGTGTCCTGGCGGACGGCATCCTCGACGCGCTCAGCCCCGAACGCATCGCCCAGGTCATGGCGCCCAAGGCGCACGCCGCGCTGCTCCTGGACGAGGCGACCCGGGCGCTGGGCGTGGAACTCGACGCCTTCGTCCTGTTCGCCTCCACCGCCGGAATCTGGGGCGGCCCCGGGCAGGCGAACTACGCGGCCGCCAACGCGGTCCTCGACGCCCTGGCCGAGCGCCGACGGGCCGACGGCCTCGCCGCCACCTCCATCGCGTGGGGCCCCTGGTCCGACGCCGGCATGGCGGACAGCGCGGCCGTCGAGGCCAGGCAGCGCAAGGGCGGCGTCCACTCCCTGGCCCCCGAGTCCGCCGTCGCCGTGCTCCGGCAGGCGGTCGGTGAGGGAGAGGCCACGCTCACCGTGGCCTCCATCGACTGGGCGATCTACGCGCCCGCCCTCACGGCGAGCCGCCGCAGCACCCTCCTCGACGGAATCCCGGAGGCCCGCAGCGCCCTGGAGACCACGAGCGGCGACACCACCGCCGGCAGCCCCGACTCCCTCGCCGCCCGGCTGGCCGGGCTCACCGAGGCCGAGCGGGAACGCGAACTGCTCGACCTGGTGCGCGGCCACGTCGCCGCGGTGCTCGGCTTCGCCGCACCCACCGACGTGGAACCCGCACGCGTGTTCTCCGACATCGGCTTCGACTCGCTGACGGCGGTCGAACTCCGCAACCGGCTCAACTCGGCCACCGGGCTGCGCCTGCCCGCCACGCTGATCTTCGACCACCCGACCCCGACCGCGCTCACGCGCCTGCTGCGCCAGGAACTCGTCGGCCTCGCCGACCCGGCGCCCGCCGCCCCGCTTCCGGCCGGTGGCGGCAGCGGCCAGGACGACGACCCGATCGCCATCGTCGGTATGAGCTGCCGCCTCCCCGGCGGCGTCTCCTCGCCGGAGGAGCTGTGGCGGCTGGTGTCCGAGGGCGTCGACGCGATCTCCGACTTCCCGGACGACCGCGGCTGGGACATCGACGGGGTGTACGACCCCGACCCGGACAACGCCGGTACGACGTACACCCGGCACGGCGGATTCGTGCAGGGAATCAGCGAGTTCGACGCCACGCTCTTCGGCATCAACCCGCGCGAGGCCCTGTCCATGGACCCGCAGCAGCGGCTGCTCCTGGAGACCGCCTGGGAGGCAACCGAGCGGGCGGGCATCGACCCGCTGTCCCTGTCCGGCAGCCGGACCGGCATGTTCGCCGGCAGCAACGGCTCCGACTACGGCGGCCTGCTCATCGCCTCCCCGCAGGGCGCGGACGGCTACTTCATGACCGGCAACGCCTCCAGCGTCCTGTCCGGCCGGGTCGCCTACACGCTCGGTCTGGAGGGCCCGGCGGTCACCGTCGACACGGCCTGCTCCTCCTCGCTCGTCGCGCTGCACCTGGCGGCGCAGGCCCTGCGCGGCGACGAGTGCGACCTCGCCCTGGCCGGCGGTGTCACGCTCATCTCCACGCCCACCCCGTTCGTCAGCTTCAGCCGTCAGCACGGGCTCGCCGTGGACGGCCGGTGCAAGGCGTTCTCCGACGACGCGGACGGCACCGGCTGGGCCGAAGGCGTCGGCGTCCTCGTCCTCGAACGGCTCTCGGACGCCCGCCGCAACGGCCACCAGGTGCTCGCCCTCGTCACCGGCAGCGCCACCAACCAGGACGGCGCGTCCAACGGCCTGACCGCCCCGAACGGCCCGTCCCAGCAGCGCGTCATCCGGCAGGCCCTGGCCACCGCCGGTCTGACGGCCGCCGAGGTGGACGCGGTCGAGGCGCACGGCACGGGCACGACGCTCGGCGACCCGATCGAGGCGCAGGCGCTGCTCGCCACGTACGGCCAGGACCGCCCCGCCGACCGGCCGCTGTGGCTGGGCTCGATCAAGTCCAACATCGGGCACACGCAGGCCGCCGCCGGTGTGGCCGGTCTGATCAAGATGGTGCTGGCGATGCGGCACGGGGAACTGCCCGTCACACTGCACGTGAGCGAGCCGTCGACACACGTCGACTGGTCGTCCGGCGCCGTGGAGCTGCTGACCGAGGCCCGTCCGTGGCCGCGCGGCGACCGGCCGAGGCGCGCGGGTGTCTCATCGTTCGGCATCAGCGGCACCAACGCGCACGTCATCATCGAAGAGGCACCCGCCCCCGCCCCGGCCCCGGCGGTGACCCCGGACGTCACCCTGCCGGTGGTGCCCTGGCCGGTGTCCATGAAGACGGGCCCCGCACTGACCGCACAGGCCGAGCGCCTGGCGGCCGGCGTGAACGGCCGGGACGCGGCCGACGTCGGCCTGTCCCTGGCGACGACCCGGGCCGCACTGGACCAGCGGGCCGTCGTCATCGGCGCCGACACCGACGAGCTGCGCACGGCCCTGTCGGCCCTGGCGGCCGGTGAACCGACACCGCACACCGTCACCGGCCGGGCCCGCACCAGCTCCACCGGGTTCGTGTTCTCGGGGCAGGGCGGCCAGCGCCTGGGCATGGGCCAGGAACTGGCGGCAGTCTTCCCCGTGTTCGCGACGGCGCTGGACGAGGTGTGCGCCCACTTCGACGGGCTGCTGGACCGGCCGCTGCGCGAGGTGGTGTTCACCGATGCGGAGGCGTTGCAGAGCACCGGTTGGGCGCAGCCGGCGTTGTTCGCGGTCGAGGTGGCGTTGTTCCGGTTGGTGGAGTCGTGGGGGGTGCGCCCGGACTACCTGGTCGGCCACTCGGTGGGTGAGCTGGCCGCCGCACACGTCGCCGGGGTCTTCTCCCTCGCGGACGCGTGCCGGCTGGTCGCGGCCCGTGCCGGTCTGATGCAGGCGCTGCCCGCCGGCGGTGCGATGTGGGCGGTACGGGCCACGCTGGACGAGGTCACTCCGCTGCTGGTGGACGGCGTGTCGGTGGCGGCGGTGAACGCCCCCGGCCAGGTCGTCCTGTCCGGTACGCGCGAGGCGGTCGAAGCGGTGGCCTCGGGCTTCGAGGGCCGCCAGGGACGCCGGCTGGACGTCAGCCACGCGTTCCACTCGCCCCTGATGGACCCGATGCTGTCCGACTTCACCGCTGCCGCGGGCGAGTTGACGTACGACGCCCCCCGCATCCCGATCGTCTCCACCCTCACCGCCGAACCGGTCACCGAGTTCACCGCGTCCTACTGGGCCGACCAGGTGCGCGGCACCGTCCGCTTCGCCGACGCGGTCACCCACCTGAAGTCCCTCGGTGTCACCCGGTTCCTGGAGCTGGGCCCGGACGCCACCCTGATCGGTGCGGTCGATGAGACGTACGACGGCGACGCGCTCGCCGTAGCGGCGCTGAACCGCAAGCACTTCGAACCCGCCACCGCCGTCACGACCCTGGCACGGCTCTGGGCGGACGGGGCGGATGTCGACTGGGGGGCGTTCTACGCGCCGACCGGCGCCCGTACCGTTGCTCTGCCCACGTACGCCTTCCAGCACCAGAGCTACTGGCCGAAGCCGCCCGTGTCGCGGGCGGGCGATGTGACCGCGGCCGGGCTCGCCGATGCCGGGCACCCGCTGCTCGGCGCCGCCGTGGCGCTGGCCGGGGACGACGGGCGGCTGTTCACCGCACGGATCGGCGTACGGGATCTGCCGTGGCTCGCCGACCACGAGGTGATGGGCACGATCCTCTTCCCCGGCACCGGCTTCCTGGAGCTGGCGATGCGGGCGGCCGACGAGGTCGGCTGCGACCGGGTGGAGGAACTGACGCTGGCGGCCCCGCTGGTGCTGCCCGCCGACGGCACCGTGCAGTTGCAGCTCCAGATCGGCGCCCCCGACGCGTCCGGCCTGCGCCCGCTGAAGCTGCACGCGCGGCGCGACGACGCAGCCCCCGACGCCCCGTGGACCCTGCATGCGACGGGGCTCCTCGGCGGCGGCCGGCCGGAAGCCGCGTACGACCTCGCTGCCTGGCCGCCGCCCGGCGCCGAGACCATCGACGTGTCCGACTTCTACGAGATGTACCGGCAGGGCGGATTCGCCTACGGCCCCTCGTTCCAGGGGCTGCGCCAGGCATGGCGCAGCGGGGACGAGGTGTTCGCCGAAGTGGCCCTGGAGGGGCCGCACGCCGAGGAGGCCGCCGCCTACGGGCTGCACCCGCCGCTGCTCGACGCGGCGCTCCAGGCGCTGACCTTCCTCGCGCTCGACGGCAGCGGCCGCAGCAGGCTGCCGTTCTCCTGGTCCGGTGTCTCCCTGTACGCGTACGGCGCGTCGAGCCTGCGCGTACGGCTGGCCCAGGCCGGGCCCGACGCGCTGACCCTGGCCATCGCGGACGGCACCGGACAGCCGGTCGCCCACGTGGAGTCGCTGGCCATGCGCCAGGTGTCGGCCGCGCAGCTGCACAGCTCCTCGCGCACGACGGCCCCGCAGGACATCTTCCGGCTCGACTGGAAGCCGGTGTCCCTGCCGGAACCCGGTGCGGCCACGGTCACGGGCCGGTCGTGGGCGGTGCTCGGTGACGAGAGCACCGGGCTCGACACCCTGGGGCTCGCGGACGCGCTGGACGCCCGTCTCGTCCCCGGCCTGGACGCGCTGGGCGCCGAAGGGACGGTCCCCGACGTGCTGTTCGTCCCGTGCACGGGCGCGTACCCCTCGGGCGAGGTGACCGCCGGCACGATGGCGGCCGACACCCGGTCCCTGACCGTCCGCGTCCTGGCCCTGCTCCAGCGCTGGCTCGCGGACAGCAGGTACGCCTCCGCACGGCTCGTCCTCGTCACCAGCGGTGCGATGACCGCGGGCGACCCCGAGGGGCCGGGCGACCCGGCGGCCGCCGCCGTCTGGGGCCTCGTCCGCTCGGCGCAGTCGGAGGAGCCCGGCCGGTTCGTGCTCGCCGACCTCGACCGGGACACGCTGACCGCGGGAACGGCGGCCGGCCTGTTCGCCGCGCTCATCGAGTCCGACGAAGCGCAGGTCGTCGTCCGCGACGGCGGGATACGGGCCGCCCGGCTCGTGCGCCCCGCCCCGGACGACACCCTGCTGCCCCCGGCGGACACCGCGGCCTGGCGGCTCGACAGCACCGGCCGCGGCAGCCTCGCCAACCTCACCCTCGCCGCCGACCCCGAGCTCCTGGAACCGCTCGGCCCGGACCAGGTCCGGGTGGCCGTGAGGGCGGCCGGACTCAACTTCCGGGACGTACTGAACGCGCTCGACATGTATCCCGGAGAGCCCGGACCGATGGGTGTCGAGGGCGCCGGTGTGATCACCGAAGTGGGCCCGGACGTCACCGGGTTCGCGCCCGGGGACCGCGTACTCGGCATGTTCGGCAAGGCGTTCGGGCCGGTCTCGGTCGCCGACCGGCGCATGATCGCCCGGATGCCCGAGGACTGGTCCTTCGAACAGGCCGCGTCCGTGCCGGTGGTCTTCCTGACCGCCTACTACGCACTGGTCGACCTGGCAGGGCTCAAGCCCGGTGAGTCGGTCCTCGTGCACGCCGCCGCCGGTGGCGTCGGCATGGCCGCCGCCCAGCTCGCCCGGCACCTCGGAGCCGAGGTGTTCGGCACGGCAGGACCGGCCAAGCACGACACGCTGCGCTCCCTCGGCATCGACGACACCCACCTCGCCTCCTCCCGCGACCTGGACTTCGAGGAGCACTTCCGTACGACGGCGGGGGCGGGCGGCATCGACGTCGTACTGAACTCGCTGGCCCGTGAATACGTGGACGCCTCGCTGCGGCTGCTCAGCGGCGGCGGCAGGTTCCTCGAAATGGGCAAGACCGACGTCCGCACCCCCGAAAGCATCACCGAGGCGCACCCGGGCGTGGCCTACGCGGCCTTCGACCTCATCGAGGCCGGGCCCGAACGCATCGGCGAGATGCTGACCGAGGTGCTGCGGCTCATCGAAGCGGGGGCGCTGCGCCCGCTGCCCCTGGCCACCTGGGACGTGCGCCGCGCGCCCGAGGCGTACCGGCACGTCAGCCAGGCCCGGCACATCGGCAAGGTGGTCCTCACCCTGCCCAGCCGCCCCGACCCGGACGGCACCGTGCTCGTCACCGGAGGCACCGGGGGCCTCGGCCACTATGTGGCCCGCCACCTGGTCGAACGGCACGGCGTCCGCAACCTGCTGCTCACCAGCCGCAGGGGGCCGCAGGCCGAGGGCGCCGCCGACCTCGTCGCCGAACTGGAGAAGCTCGGCGCCCGGGTCAGGATCGAGGCGTGCGACGCGGCCGACCGGGACGCGCTCGCCCGTACCCTCGCCACCGTCGAGAAGGAGCACCCGCTCACCGCGGTCGTGCACGTCGCCGGGGTGGTGGACGACGGGGTCATCCCCTTCCTCACCCCCGAACGGCTGGACACCACCCTGCGGCCGAAGGCGGACGCGGCCCTCAACCTGTACGAGCTGACGAAGGACAGCGACCTCGCCGCCTTCGTCCTGTTCTCGGGAGCGGCCGGCACCCTGGGCGGTGCGGGCCAGGCCAACTACGCCGCCGCGAACGCGTTCCTCGACGAGTTCGCCCGCTGGGCACGCCACCGGGGAGTCCCCGCCGTGGCGCTGGCCTGGGGGCCGTGGATAGCCGACCGGGGCATGACCGGGCACCTCACCGACAACGACATCGCCCGCATGGAGAAGGCCGGGCTCCGGCCGCTCGACGCGCAAGCGGGGCTCGCCCTGCTCGACTTCGCGCTGACCGCCGACGAGGCCGCCCTGCTCCCGATGCGACTGGACACCTCACCGCAGGCGTTCACCGCCGGGCCGGTGCCGCCGATGCTGCGCCACCTCGCGGGCGCCGCCGCACCCCGGCGTACCCAGGCCGCCACCGCGACCGCCCCCGAACCGGCCGCCGCACTCGCGGGCCGGCTGCGTGCCCTGCCCGCCGCCGACCGCGCCGACCACCTGCTCGACCTGGTCTGCGGACAGGCGGCCGCCGTCCTCGGACACGGCTCGGCCGAGGACATCGACCCGGACGAGGCATTCCTCGGCTTCGACTCCCTCACGGCCATCGAACTGCGCAACCGGATGGGCGTCATGACCGGCACCCGGCTGCCCGCGACGCTGGTCTTCGACTACCCGACACCGGCCGCGCTCGTGGACTACCTGCTGGCCGAACTCCTCCCCGACGCCGACCCGGACGACGACACGGGTGGCGTTCCGGGCCCCGTCGCGGACGGCTCCACAGCCCTGGACGAGATCGACCGGCTGGAACAGACCCTGGACCGGCTCGCCGGTGCCGGTGCGGCCGGCGACGACACGGTGCAACGGCGGCTGCGGGCGCTGGCCGAGAAGTGGACCGCCGCGACCGGTACGGCGACGGCGGCGGCGCCGGGCATGGGCCTCGGCGACCTCACGGACGACGACGAGACCGACGCACTCGAGTCGGCAACGGCTGACGAACTCTTCAAAATGATCGACGGCGAATTTGGTGGGACGTCTTGAGCGAGAACCGCGTTGTCAGCGCCGACGACGAGCAGCAGAAGCTGCTCGGCTACCTCAAGAAGGTCACCGGCGACCTCCGGCAGGCCCACCGCAGACTGCGGGAGATCGAGGCCGCGAGCACCGAGCCGATCGCCATCATCGGCATGGGCTGCCGGCTGCCCGGCGGCATCCGCTCCCCGCAGGAGCTGTGGCAGCTCCTCGACCGGGCCGGCGACGGCATGTCCACCTTCCCCGTCGACCGCGACTGGGACCTGGAACGGCTCTTCGGACCCGACTCCAGCCTGCCCGGCACCAGCCACGCCCGCGAAGGCGGCTTCACCTACGACGCCACCGAGTTCGACCCCGCCTTCTTCGGCCTCAGCCCCCGCGAAGCCCTCGCCATGGACCCGCAGCAGCGCATGCTGCTCCAGACCTCCTGGGAGGCATTCGAACACGCGGGCATCGACCCCACCGGTCTGAAGAACACCGACACCGGCGTCTTCGTCGGCGCGGCCTCCACCGGCTACGGATCGCATCTCACCGCACTCCCGCAGGGCGTCGAGGGCTACCTCCTCACCGGCAACTCCATGGCCGTCGCCTCCGGCCGCATCGCCTACACCCTCGGCCTCAAGGGCCCCGCCGTCACCGTCGACACGGCCTGCTCCTCCTCCCTGGTCGCGCTCCACATGGCCGTCCAGTCGCTGCGCTCCGGCGAGTGCTCCCTCGCCCTCGTCGGGGGCGTCACCGTGATGTCGACGCCCGGCATGTTCCTGGAGTTCAGCCGCCAGCAGGGCCTGTCGGCAGACGGCCGCTGCAAGGCGTTCTCCGACGACGCCGACGGCACCGGCTGGTCCGAGGGCGCCGGCCTGCTCGTCCTGGGCCGCCTCTCCGACGCCGTCCGCGACGGGCACCGCGTCCTGGCGGTGGTGCGCGGCACGGCCGTCAACCAGGACGGCGCGTCCAACGGCCTGACCGTGCCGAACGGTCCATCGCAGCAGCAGGTCATCCGGGCCGCCCTGGAGAACGCCCGCCTGTCACCGGCGGACGTGGACGCGGTCGAGGCGCACGGCACGGGCACGAAACTGGGCGACCCGATCGAGGCGCAGGCACTCCTTGCCACATACGGGCGGAAGCGTCCTGCGGACCGGCCGCTGTGGCTGGGGTCGGTGAAGTCGAACATCGGGCACACGCAGGCCGCCGCCGGTGTCGCGGGCGTCATGAAGATGGTCCTCGCGATGCGGAACGAGACGCTGCCGAAGACCCTGTACGCGGACCAGCCCTCGACCCACGTCGACTGGGCGGCGGGCGAGGTGGAACTCCTGACGGAGGCCAAGGACTGGCCGCGCGGCGAACGCCCCCGCCGGGCGGGCATCTCGTCCTTCGGCATCAGCGGTACGAACGCCCACGTCATCCTGGAAGAGGCACCCGCCCCGGAGGAGCAGGAGCCCGCAGGCACGGTGGTCCCGCCGGTGCTGCCCTGGCCCCTGTCCACCCGGCAGCCCGAGGCCCTTCCCGAGCTCGCCGCCCGCCTCCACGCGTCCCTGACCGCACACCCGGACACCCGCCCCCAGGACATCGGCCACACCCTGGCCACGGGCCGCGCCGCCTTCGAGCACCGGGCCGTGGTCCTGGCCCCCGACGCGGAATCGGCCCTCACCGACCTGGCCGCCCTCGCCACCGGCAACGCAACCGCCGGCCGCGTGGTCCAGGGCACGGCTGCGGGCCGCAGCAGCGGCGGACGCGGCCGGAGGCGCCTGGCCTTCGTGTTCTCGGGCCAGGGTGGCCAGCGGGTCGGCATGGGCCGGGAGTTGGCGGAGGCGTTCCCGGTGTTCGCGGCGGCGCTGGATGAGGTGTGCGCGCACTTCGACGGATTGCTCGACCGGCCGCTGCGCGAGGTGGTGTTCACCGATGCGGAGGCGTTGAAGAGCACCGGTTGGGCGCAGCCGGCGTTGTTCGCGGTCGAGGTGGCGTTGTTCCGGCTGGTGGAGTCGTGGGGGGTGCGCCCGGACTACCTGGTCGGGCATTCGGTGGGTGAGCTGGCCGCCGCACACGTCGCCGGGGTGTTCTCGCTGGCCGATGCGTGCCGGTTGGTCGCTGCCCGTGCCGGTCTGATGCAGGCGCTTCCGGCCGGCGGTGCGATGTGGGCGGTACGGGCCACCCTGGACGAGGTCACTCCGCTGCTGGTGGAGGGCGCCTCGGTGGCGGCGGTGAACGCTCCGGGGCAGGTGGTGGTGTCGGGTACGCGCGAGGCGGTCGAAGCGGTGGCCTCGGGCTTCGAGGGCCGCCAGGGACGCCGGCTGGACGTCAGCCACGCCTTCCACTCGCCCCTGATGGACCCGATGCTCTCCGCATTCGCGGCAGCCGCCGGCAAGTTGACGTACGACGCCCCCCGCATCCCGATCGTCTCCACGCTGACGGGTGCGCCGGTCGCGGAGTTCACGGCGTCGTACTGGGTGGACCAGGTCCGAGGCGCGGTCCGCTTCGCCGACGCGGTCACCCACCTGAAGTCGCTCGGCGTCACCCGGTTCCTGGAGCTGGGCCCGGACGCCACGCTGACCGGTGCCATCGACGAGACGTGCGAGGGCGACGCCCTCACCCTGGCAGCGCTGAACCGGAAGCGGCCCGAGCCGGGCACGCCGGTGCGCGCCCTGGCCCAGCTGTGGGCAGACGGCCACCCGGTCGACTGGCACCACTTCTACGACGCCACGGACGCGCGGCCCACCGACCTGCCGACCTACCCCTTCGCCCGGGACCGCTACTGGATGCAGAACCCCGAAGGCGCCAAGGACCGGCGGCAGGAGCGGGACCCCGGGGACGGCCTGACCTACCAGGTGTCCTGGACGCCGTTGGGAGCCGTGGGCGCCGCCGGTGTCGATGTGACGGGTGGCGGCTGGCTGCTGGTCGAATCGGCGGGTGTGGAGGATGCGTGGGCGGATGCGCTCGCGGAGGGGCTGGCGGAGCGTGGCGGGGAGGTTGCTCGGCTGCGGCTTGGGTCCGGCGATCTGGAGCGGTCGGCGCTGGCGGCTCGGCTTTCGGAGTTTGCTGGTCACGCGCGTGTGGTGTCGTTCCTGGGTCAGGACGAGTCGGGGTCGGGTGGTGTTGCCGCGTCGGCTGTTTTGGTGCAGGCGTTGGGTGATGCCGGGGTGGGTTGCCCGGTGTGGTGGGTGACCTCGGGGGCGGTGTCGTCGGGGCCCGGGGATGCGGTCTCGCATCCGGTGCGGGCCGGCGTGTGGGGTCTGGGCCGGGTGGTGGCGTTGGAGGAGCCGGGGCGTTGGGGCGGTCTGGTCGATGTCCCGGAAGAGGTGTCTCAGGGCGCTGTTGGCCGGCTGGTGGAGGTGTTGGCCGGTGGTTACGGGGATGAGGACGAGGTCGCGGTGCGGGGTGGGGCGGTCCTGGGCCGCCGCCTGGCGCCCGCGTCCGCGTGGTCCGGGGATGCGGTCTGGTCGCCGTCGGGGACGGTGTTGGTGTCGGGTGGTACGGGTGTGTTGGGTGCTCGGGTGGCGCGTTGGGTGGTGGAGCGGGGCGCGGAGCGTGTCGTCCTGATCAGCAGGCGTGGTCTGGAGGCGGAGGGCGCGCCGGAGCTGCGGGATGGTCTGCGTGAGCTGGGTGCCGAGGTTGATGTGGTGGCCTGTGATGTGGCCGTGCGTGGGGAGGTGGAGGCGCTCTTCGAGCGGTTCGACGTCTCGGCGGTGGTGCACACGGCTGGTGTCCTGGACGACGGTGTGGTGGATGGTCTGACCTCTGAGCGGGTGGCCGGTGTCTGGGGCGCGAAGGCAGCGGGTGCGTGGAACCTTCACCACGCCTCGCTCGGGCGTGAGTTGGACGCGTTCGTGTTGTTCTCGTCGGCTGCTGGTGTGTGGGGTGGTGCGGGGCAGGGGGCGTACGCGGCGGCGAATGCGGCCCTGGACGGACTGGTGGAGTTCCGGCGTGCCCAGGGCCTGACCGGTTCCTCGATCGGGTGGGGCCCCTGGGCGGAAGGCGGGATGGCGGACGATGCCACCGTTCTGGCCCGCGCCGAGCGCGGCGGGCTGACCCCGCTGGCTCCCGGGGCCGCCCTCGGCATCCTCGGTTCGGCGTCGGGTTGTGTGACGGTCGCGGATGTGGACTGGGAGCGATTCGTACCCGGGATGACCGCGCTGCGGCCGAATCCCCTGTGGGACGAGGTCGCACCGCGTCGGGCGGACCGTCCAGCCGCTGGTGGCGGGGGACTGAGGGAACGCCTGGCCGGGGTGTCGGGTGCGGCGCGGCGTTCGTTGGTGATGGACGTGGTGCGCGGGCAGGTCGCGGCCGTGCTCGGATTCGCCGACCCGGCGGCCGTGGAGGTGTCGAAGGCATTCCGTGACCTCGGCTTCGACTCCCTGACCGCCGTCGAACTGCGCAACGCCCTCACCGCCGAGACCGGCCTCACGCTCGCATCGACGGTTGTCTTCGACTACCCCTCGGTCGATGCGCTGACCACCTTTGTGGTGACCAAGCTGTTCGGCGCGGAGGAAGAGGCCGCTGTGCCGGGCGTGCTGCCTGCGTTCCGGGCCGTGGGTGATGACCCGGTGGTCGTGGTGGGCATGGGCTGCCGCTTCCCGGGCGGCGCGGATTCCCCGGAGGAGCTGTGGCGGCTGCTCGCCGAGGGCACCGATGCCCTGGGCGCCTTCCCCGCCGACCGTGGCTGGGAGCTGAACGGGGGTGCGGCCGGCCAAGGTTTCGCCCCTGTCGGCGGTTTCGTCGCCGGTGCGACGGACTTCGATGCCGGCCTGTTCGGGATCTCGCCGCGTGAGGCCCTGGCGATGGACCCGCAGCAGCGGCTGCTGCTGGAGGTCGTATGGGAGTCGCTGGAACGGTCGGGCATCGCCCCGTACTCGCTGCGCGGGCTCCCGGTGGGCGTCTTCGCGGGGACGAACGGCCAGGACTACCCGGCGCTGCTGGCCCTGGCCGGTGAGTCGGGAGACGGATACGGCGGTACGGGCAGCTCGGGCAGCGTGCTGTCCGGCCGTGTCTCGTACGCGCTCGGGCTGGAAGGCCCGGCGGTGACCGTGGACACGGCGTGCTCGTCATCGTTGGTCGCTCTGCATCTGGCCGCGCAGGCGCTCCGGTTGGGTGAGTGCGATCTCGCGCTGGCCGGTGGTGTGACCGTGATGTCGACACCGGGCGCGTTCGTGGAGTTCGAGCGGCAGGGGGGTCTTGCCGGTGACGGCCGGTGCAAGGCGTTCTCGGACGACGCGGACGGTACGGGCTGGGGTGAGGGCGTCGGTGTCCTGGTTCTGGAGCGGTTGTCGGATGCGCGTCGCAAGGGTCACCACGTGCTGGCGGTCGTGCGCGGCAGTGCGGTGAACCAGGACGGTGCGTCCAACGGCCTGACCGCGCCGAATGGTCCCTCGCAGCAGCGGGTCATTCGTCAGGCGCTGGCCACCGCCGGTCTGACGGCCGCCGAGGTGGACGCGGTGGAGGCGCACGGTACGGGTACGAAGCTGGGCGACCCGATCGAGGCGCAGGCGCTCCTTGCGACCTATGGCCAGGACCGTCCGGCCGATCAGCCGCTGTGGCTGGGGTCGATCAAGTCGAACATCGGTCACACGCAGGCCGCCGCCGGTGTCGCGGGTGTCATGAAGATGATCCTGGCGATGCGCCACGAGATCCTGCCGCAGTCCTTGCACGTCGGTACCCCGTCCTCGCATGTGGACTGGTCGGAGGGTGCGGTTGAGCTGCTGGACCGGGCGCGGGACTGGGCGGCTGGTGACCGGCCGAGGCGGGCGGGTGTGTCCGCGTTCGGGGTCAGTGGGACGAACGCCCATGTGATCATTGAGGAGCCGCCGGCCCTCACGCAGTCGGTGGCGGTTTCGGATGTTGTGCTGCCGGTGGTGCCGTGGCTGGTGTCCGCGAAGGCGGCGGCCGGTGTCGCGGAACAAGCGGGGCGACTCGCTACCGGCGTCGAGGGTCTGGACGCGATTGACGTCGGCCTGTCGCTGGCGACCACCCGGGCCGCGCTGGAGCACCGGGCCGTCGTCCTGGGCGCGGACACCGAGGAGCTGCGTACGCGACTCGGCGAGCAGCTGGTCCCGGTAGCGGCTCGGGACGGCCTGACCGGGTTCGTGTTCTCGGGCCAAGGCGGCCAGCGCCTGGGCATGGGCCGGGAGCTGGCAGAGGTCTTCCCGGTGTTCGCGACAGCCCTGGACGAGGTGTGCGGGCACTTCGACGGGCTGCGTGAGGTGATGTTCACCGATGCGGAGGCGTTGCAGAGCACCGGTTGGGCGCAGCCGGCGTTGTTCGCGGTGGAGGTGGCGTTGTTCCGGTTGGTGGAGTCGTGGGGGGTGCGCCCGGATTACCTCGTCGGGCATTCGGTGGGCGAGCTGGCCGCCGCGCATGTGGCCGGGGTGCTTTCCCTGGCCGATGCGTGCCAGCTGGTCGCGGCCCGTGCCGGTCTGATGCAGGCGCTGCCTGCCGGCGGTGCGATGTGGGCGGTACGGGCGACGCTGGACGAGGTCACTCCGCTGCTGGTGGACGGCGTGTCGGTGGCGGCGGTGAACGCCCCCGGCCAGGTCGTCCTGTCCGGTTCGCGCGAGGCGGTCGAGGCGGTGGCCTTGGGCTTTGAAGGCCGCCAGGGCCGTTGGCTGGAGGTCAGCCACGCGTTCCACTCGTTCCTGATGGACCCGATGTTGTCCGAATTCTCCTCTGCTGCAAGCGGGTTGACGTACGAGCGCCCGCGCATCCCGATCGTCTCCACGCTGACGGCCGAGCCGGTCACCGAGTTCACGGCGTCCTACTGGGCCGACCAGGTCCGTGGCACGGTCCGCTTTGCCGACGCGGTCACCCAGCTGAAGGCCCTCGGCGTCACCCGCTTCCTCGAACTCGGCCCGGACGCAAGCCTCGTGGGCGCGATCGGCGAGAGCGACGAGGACGCGTTCGCCGTGGCGGCGTTGAACCGAAAGCAGTCCGAGCCCGTCACCGCCGTCACCGCGCTCGCCCGGCTCTGGGCGGACGGTGCCGACGTCGACTGGGCGGCGTTCTACGCCCCGACCGGCGCCCGCACCACCAGCCTGCCCACGTACGCGTTCCAGAGGGAGCGCTACTGGCCGGGCGTGCGCCGGGAGCCGGTGGTGGCTTCGGCGGCTGACGCCGTGTTCTGGGACGCGGTGGAGCGTGGTGACGACGAGCTGTTCGCGTCGGAGTTCGGTGTCGATGTGGGGGCGCCGCTGCGGGAGACGCTGCCGGCGTTCTCGGCGTGGCAGCGCCGTCGTCGGGAGCGCGAGGCGGCCGACAAGCTGCGCTATGAGGTGTCCTGGGCACCGTTGCAGTCCGCTGCGGTCGA
The DNA here is from genome assembly GCF_004795015.1 of Streptomyces sp. A1277. Taxonomy (GTDB): domain Bacteria; phylum Actinomycetota; class Actinomycetes; order Streptomycetales; family Streptomycetaceae; genus Streptomyces. The sequence continues at coordinate 78,707 of NZ_SSBI01000033.1, forward strand.
TGTGTCGGGTGGCGGATGGCTGCTGGTTGAGCCGGTGGGTGTGGAGGATGCGTGGGCGGATGCGCTCGCGGAGGAGCTGATGGCGCGCGGCGGGGAGGTTGCTCGGCTGCGGCTTGGGTCCGGCGATCTGGAGCGGTCGGCGCTGGCGGCTCGGCTTTCGGAGTTTGCTGGTCACGCGCGTGTGGTGTCGTTCCTGGGCCAGGAGGAATCGGGGTCGGGCGGTGTCGCTGCGTCGGCCGTCCTCGTGCAGGCGTTGGGTGATGCCGGGGTGGGTTGCCCGGTGTGGTGGGTGACGTCCGGTGCGGTGTCTGCGGGGCCGGGTGATGGGGTTACGCATCCGGTGCGGGCCGGTGTCTGGGGCGTGGGCCGGGTGGTGGCGTTGGAGGAGCCGGGGCGTTGGGGCGGTCTGGTCGACGTTCCGGATCAGACGTCCCGAGAGGCCGTTGGTCGGCTGATGGACGTGCTGGCCGGTGGTTACGGGGATGAGGACGAGGTCGCGGTGCGGGGTGGGGCGGTCCTGGGCCGCCGCCTGGCGCCCGCGTCCGCGCGGTCCGGGGATGCGGTCTGGTCGCCGGCGGGGACGGTGTTGGTGTCCGGTGGTACGGGTGTGTTGGGTGCTCGGGTGGCGCGTTGGGTGGTGGAGCGGGGCGCGGAGCGCGTCGTGCTCGTGAGCCGGCGCGGTCTGGAGGCGGAGGGCGCGCCGGAGCTGCGGACCGGCCTTCGCGAGCTGGGTGCCGAGGTTGACGTGGTGGCCTGTGATGTGGCCGTGCGTGGGGAGGTGGAGGCGCTCTTCGAGCGGTTCGACGTCTCGGCGGTGGTGCACACGGCCGGTGTCTTGGACGACGGTGTGGTGGATGGTCTGACCCCTGACCGGGTGGCCGGTGTCTGGAACGCGAAGGCAGCGGGTGCGTGGAACCTCCACCACGCCTCGCTCGGGCGCGAACTCGACGCGTTCGTGTTGTTCTCGTCGGCTGCGGGTGTGTGGGGTGGTGCGGGGCAGGGTGCGTACGCGGCGGCGAATGCGGCCCTGGACGGACTGGTGGAGTTCCGGCGTGCCCAGGGCCTGACCGGTTCCTCGATCGGGTGGGGCCCCTGGGCGGAGGGCGGGATGGCGGACGACGCCACCGTTCTGGCCCGGATGGGCCGGGGCGGCGTACGTCCGCTCGACCCCGGCACCGCACTGGACATCCTGGGCTCCGCGGACGGCTGCTTCGCTGTGGCCGACATGGACTGGGAACGGTTCGTATCGTCCGTGACGGCGTTGCGCGCGAACCGTCTGTGGGACGAGGTCGCACCGCGTGCGGCCGATCGTCCGGCCGTTGAGGCCGGAGGGCTGAGCGAGCGGTTGGCCGGACTGTCGGGTGTGGCGCGGCGTTCGTTGGTGATGGACGTGGTGCGCGGGCAGGTCGCGGCCGTGCTCGGATTCGCCGACCCGGCGGCCGTGGAGGTGTCGAGGGCCTTCCGTGACCTGGGTTTCGACTCCCTGACCGCCGTCGAACTGCGCAACGCCCTCACCGCCGAGACCGGCCTCAAACTCCCCTCGACGCTCGCCTTCGACCACCCGACCACCCTCGCCCTGACCGAGTTCCTGCTCGGCGAGCTGGTCGAGGAGCCGGCCGGTGAGGTCCGGGACGTAGCGGCCGAACTGGACCGGATCGAGGCAGCCCTGCTGGCTCTGCCCGCCCCCGAGTATGCGCGGCTGAGGGTCGCCTCGCGCCTGCAACAACTGATGAAACGACTGGATGGTGTGCCATCCGAGACGAGCGCCGTGGACATCTCGGCAAAGATCGAAGCGGCTACATCCGACGACATCTTTGCTCTTATCGACCATGAGATCGGGAAGCGGTGAGCTTGATGAGTAACGAGGACAAGCTTCTCGGGTACTTGAAGAAGGTCACGCTTGAGCTTCACGAGACCAAGCAGCGCCTTCACAGCGTGGAGTCCGCCGGCACCGAACCCGTGGCCGTGGTGGGTATGGGCTGCCGCTTCCCGGGCGGGGCGAACTCGCCGGAGGAACTCTGGCGGCTGGTGGCGGACGGCGTCGACGCGCTGGACGCGTTCCCCCCGGACCGGGGCTGGGACGGCCACCAGGGCGTCGGCGGGTTCGTCGAGGGTGCGGCGGACTTCGACCCGGGCCTGTTCGGGATCTCGCCGCGTGAGGCCCTGGCCATGGATCCGCAGCAGCGGTTGCTGCTGGAGGTCGTGTGGGAGTCGCTGGAGCGCTCGGGCATCGCCCCGTACTCGCTGCGCGGGCTCCCGGTGGGCGTCTTCGCGGGGACGAACGGCCAGGACTACCCGACGGCGTTGGCCTTGGCGGGGGAGTCCGCCGAGGGCTACGGCGGTACGGGCAGCTCGGGCAGCGTGTTGTCGGGCCGGGTCTCGTACGCGCTGGGGCTTGAGGGCCCGGCGGTCACGATCGATACGGCGTGCTCGTCGTCGCTCGTCGCTATGCACCTTGCCGCGCAGGCGTTGCGGTCGGGTGAGTGTGATCTCGCGTTGGCCGGTGGTGTGACGATCATGTCCACGCCCGGGGCCTTCATTGAGTTCGAGCGGCAGGGGGGTCTTGCCGGTGACGGCCGGTGCAAGGCGTTCTCCGATGACGCGGACGGTACGGGCTGGGGCGAGGGCGTCGGCGTTCTCGTCCTGGAGCGGCTGTCCGACGCCCAGCGCCACGGCCACCAGATCCTGGCGGTCGTGCGCGGCAGCGCGGTCAATCAGGACGGTGCGTCCAACGGCCTGACCGCGCCGAACGGTCCCTCGCAGCAGCGCGTCATTCGCCAAGCCCTGGCCACCGCCGGTCTGACGGCCGCCGAGGTGGACGCGGTGGAGGCGCACGGTACGGGTACGAAGCTGGGCGACCCGATCGAGGCGCAGGCGCTCCTTGCGACCTATGGCCAGGACCGTCCGGCCGATCAGCCGCTGTGGCTCGGCTCGATCAAGTCCAACATCGGTCACACGCAGGCCGCCGCCGGTGTCGCGGGTGTCATGAAGATGATCCTGGCGATGCGCCACGAGACCCTGCCCCAGTCCCTCCATGTCGGTACCCCGTCCTCGCACGTGGACTGGACGGCAGGCGCGGTCGAGCTGCTGTCCGAGCCCCGCGCATGGCCGCACTCCGAACGGCTCCGCCGGGCCGGGGTGTCGTCCTTCGGAATCAGCGGGACGAACGCTCACGTGATCATCGAGGAGCCGCCGGCCCTCACGCAGTCGGTGGCGGTTTCGGATGTTGTACCACCGGTGGTGCCGTGGCTGGTGTCCGCGAAGACGGCGGCCGGTGTCGCGGAACAGGCACGGCGACTGGCATCCGGGGCGGGTGACCGGGACGCGGTCGACGTCGGCCTGTCGCTGGCGACCACCCGGGCCGCGCTGGAGCACCGCGCGGTCGTCCTGGGCGCGGACACCGAGGAGCTGCGTACGCGACTCGGCGAGCAGCTGGTACCGGTCGTGGCTCGGGACGGCCTGACCGGGTTCGTGTTCTCGGGCCAAGGCGGCCAGCGCGTCGGTATGGGCCGGGAGCTGGCGGAAGCGTTCCCGGTGTTCGCGGCGGCGCTGGACGAGGTGTGCGGGCACTTCGACGGGCTGCGCGAGGTCATGTTCACCGACGCGGAGGCGCTGAAGAACACCGGATGGGCGCAGCCCGCGCTCTTCGCGGTCGAGGTGGCGCTGTTCCGGCTGTTCGAGTCGTGGGGCGTCCACCCGGACTACCTCGTCGGCCACTCGGTCGGTGAACTGGCCGCCGCGCACGTCGCCGGGGCGCTGTCCCTCGCGGATGCCTGCCGTCTGGTCGCCGCCCGCGCGAAGCTGATGCAGGCACTGCCGACCGGCGGCGCCATGTGGGCCGTACGCGCCACCCCCGACGAGGTCACACCTCTCCTCACGGACGGCGTCTCCATAGCAGCGGTCAACGCCCCCGGCCAGGTCGTCGTCTCCGGTACGCGCGAGGCCGTCGAGGCCATAGCGAACCGCCTGCCCGACCACCAGGGCCGCCGGCTGGACGTCAGCCACGCCTTCCACTCGTCCCTGATGGACCCGATGCTGGCCCCATTCGTCACCGTCGCAAGCGAGTTGACGTACGACACCCCCCGTATCCCCATCGTCTCCACCCTCACCGCCGAGCCGGTCACCGAGTTCACGGCGTCGTACTGGGCCGACCAGGTCCGTGGCACGGTCCGCTTCGCCGACGCGGTCACCCGCCTCAAGGCCCTCGGCGTCACCCGCTTCCTCGAACTCGGCCCGGACGCAAGCCTCGTGGGCGCGATCGGCGAGACCGACGAGGACGCGTTCGCCGTAGCCGCCCTGAACCGCAAGCAGCCCGAACCCACCACCGCCGTCACCGCGCTCGCCCGGCTCTGGGCGGACGGCGCCGACGTCGACTGGGCGGCGTTCTACGCCCCGACCGGCGCCCGCACCACCGACCTGCCCACCTACGCCTTCCAGCACCAGCGCTACTGGCCGACCGCCCGGCTCACGGCGGGTCCGGTTCCGCTCGGTTCCGCCGGGGCCGGGCATCCTCTGCTCCAGGCCGTGATCAGCCTGGCGGACTCGGGGGACGTGCTGTTCCTGGGCGGGCTCTCAGTGCAGGCGCATCCCTGGCTCGCGGACCATCAGGTGGCGGGGCGGATCGTGTTCCCCGGCACCGGGCTTCTCGACCTCGCCCTGTGCGCCGGGGAACACGTCGGCTGCGAACGGGTCGAGGAGCTGACCCTGACGGCGCCCCTGGTGATCCCGGAGAACGGTGTCGTACACGTGCAGTTGCTGGTCGGCGCGCTGGACGCCACCGGCTGCCGCACCGTACAGGTGTCCTCCCGGCAGGACGGCGAGCCCGCCGACAGCTGGACGCGCCACGCCACCGGCCTGCTCGCCCCGGCCCGGGACGAGGAACCGGCGTACGACCTCACCCAGTGGCCCCCGGACGGCGCGCAGGAACTGGACACGGCCGGGCTCTACGCGGCCCTGGCCGGGCTCGGCCTCCAGTACGGTCCCGTCTTCCGCGGGCTGCGCCGGGCATGGCGGCGGGCCGACGAAATCTTCGTCGAAGCCCTGCTCGACGACCCCGCCCAGCCCTCGGGCGCCGACGCCTACCCACTGCACCCGGCCGTCCTGGACTCGGTCCTGCACGCCATGGCGCTCGGCGCCACCGGTGACCGGGCGGACGGGGGCGAGAGTGCTCCCGGGCAGCTGCCGTTCTCCTGGAACGGGGTGGCCCTGCACGCCGTGGGGGCCGGTGCCCTCCGGGCGCGCCTGACGCTCGGCGGGCCGGACGGCGTCTCCGTCCAGGTCGCCGACGTCACGGGCCGGCCCGTCGCCGACGTCGCCTCGTTGACGCTTCGGCCGATGGCCCAGGACGCGCGGGACTCCGAGGAATCCGGCGCTGCCGCATCGGCGGACGCCGCCCTGCGGGACGCCCTGTTCCGGCTGGACTGGACGCGGATCGCGGCGCCCCACGCGCCTTCCGGGCCCCACGCGCCTTCCGGGCCGGACGTGCCTTCCGGGCCGGACGTGCCTTCCGGGCCGGACGTGCCTTCCGGGCCGGACGTGCCTTCCGGGCCGGACGCGCCCTCCGGGCCGGACGCGCCTTCCCGGCCCCACGCGCCCTCCGGGCCCCACGCGCCCGGCTGGGTGCTGATCGGCGAGGACGGCGGCCCGGCCGCGTACCCCGACCTGGCGGCCCTGCGCGCGGCGATCGACGCCGGACAGCCCCTGCCCGACGTGGTGGTGGCCCGAGCGGCCGCAGGAACCGAAGGAACCGCACCGGCCGACCGCACCCACGACGCCGTTCTGCGCACCCTCGCCCTTCTTCAGGACTGGCTCTCCGACGAGCGCTTCACCGACGCCCGCCTGGTCCTCGTCTGCGACGGGGCGGTGGCGGTCCGGCCCGAGGAGGACGTACGGGACCTGGCCGGCGCGGCCGTCTGGGGTCTCGTGCGGTCGGCGCAGTCCGAACATCCGGATCGGTTCCAACTCATCGACGCACAGGGGGCGTTGAGCGAGGCCGCCGACCTCGCGTGCGGCTCGTCCGAGCCGCAGCTCGCCGTCCGTGACGGTGAGCTGTTCGCCTGCCGGCTGGCCGTCGCACCGCCGATGGGCGAGGCGCCCGCGTACGACCCCGAGGGCACCGTGCTCGTCACCGGTGCCACCGGCGAACTCGGCGGTGTGATCTCCCGCCACCTGGTCACCGCCCGGGGCGTCCGCCACCTGCTGCTCCTCAGCCGTCGCGGGCCCGCCGCGCCGGGCGCCGCCGAGCTGGTCGCCGAACTGACCGGGCTCGGCGCCGATGTCAGCCTCCTGGCCTGCGACGCGGCGGACCGGGACGCCCTCGCCGCCGCCCTCGCCACCGTGCCCGGCGCACACCCGCTGACCGGTGTCGTACACACCGCCGGTGTCCTCGCGGACGCGACGGTGACGTCCATGACGCCGGAGCAGGTGGCGCACGTGCTGCGGCCCAAGGTGGACGCAGCCCTCCACCTGCACGAGCTGACGCGCGAGGCGCCCCTGTCGGCGTTCGTCCTGTACTCCTCGGTCTCGGCCGCGCTCGGCGCGCCCGGGCAGGGCAACTACGCCGCCGCCAACGCCTTCCTCGACGCGCTCGCCCAGCGCCGCCGTGCCGAAGGGCTCCCCGGGCTCTCCCTGGGGTGGGGCCTGTGGGACGGCTCGGGCGAGATGACCGGCGAGCTCGGCGAGGCCGACCGGCGGCGCATGGCACGGGGCGGCGTGGTGCCGCTGTCCGTCGCCGACGGCACCGCACTGTTCGATCTCGCGGCCGCCACCGGGCACGCGGCGGTGCTGCCCGTCCGCCTCGACCTCGCCGTGCTGCGCGAGTCCGCCGAGCACCTGCCGCCGGTCTTCCGCGGCCTGGTCCGCGCCCCCCGGCGACGCGCGGCCGCCGCCGGCACCGCCACGGCGGACTCGCTGACCGGCCGGCTCGCCCCGCTCCCGTCCGAGGAGCGGTTCGCCGCCCTGTGCGAACTGGTCCGGGAGCGGGCGGCCACCGTGCTCGGCCACGGCTCGGCGCACGACGTGGCCCCCGACCTGCCCTTCCGCGAGCTGGGCTTCGACTCGCTCACCGCGGTCGAACTGCGCAACCACCTCAACGCGGCGACCGGTCTGCGGCTCTCCGCGACCCTCGTCTTCGACCACCCGACCGCCGAGGCCGTCGCCCGCCACGTACTGGAGCGGCTGTTCGGTCAGGAGCCCGCCGAACCGGCCGCGCCCGTACGGCGCCCGGGCCGCACGGACGCGGACGACCCCGTCGTCATCGTCGGCATGGCCTGCCGCTACCCCGGCGGCGTCCGCGGCCCCGACGACCTGTGGGACCTGGTGCGCACCGGCGCCGATGGCGTCACCCCGTTCCCCGAGGACCGGGGCTGGGACCTGGAGCGGCTGTACGACGCCGACCCGGACACCGGCGGCGCGAGCTATGTGCGCGAGGGCGGGTTCCTGCACGACGCGGCCGAGTTCGACGCGGCGTTCTTCGGGATCTCGCCGCGCGAGGCGCTGGTCATGGACCCGCAGCAGCGCCTCCTCCTGGAGACGTCCTGGGAGGCCGTGGAGTCGGCGGGCATCGACCCCGCCACCCTGCGCGGCCGGCGCACCGGGGTCTTCGCGGGCGTCATGTACCACGACTACCTGGCCCGGCTGCACACCATCCCCAAGGGTGCCGAGGGGTTCCTCGGCACCGGTTCGGCGGGCAGCGTCGTCACCGGCCGCGTCGCCTACCTGATGGGCCTCGAAGGGCCCGCCGTGACGGTCGACACCGCCTGCTCCTCCTCGCTGGTGTCGCTGCACCTCGCGGCGCAGGCGCTGCGCGCGGGCGAGTGCGACACGGCGCTGGCCGGCGGGGTCACCGTGATGGCGACCCCGGGGACCTTCATCGACTTCAGCCGGCAGCGCGGCCTCGCCCCAGACGGCCGCTGCAAGTCCTTCTCGTCCACCGCGGACGGCACCGGATGGGCCGAGGGCGTCGGCATGCTGCTGCTCGAACGGCTCTCCGACGCGCGCCGCCACGGACACCGGGTGCTGGCCGTCGTCCGGGGTTCGGCGGTCAACCAGGACGGCGCGTCCAACGGCCTGACAGCGCCCAACGGCCCCGCCCAGCAACGCGTCATCCGGCAGGCCCTGGACCGGGCCGGGCTCCGCCCCGCAGAGGTGGACGCCGTCGAGGGCCACGGCACCGGGACCGTGCTCGGCGACCCCATCGAGGCCCAGGCGCTCCTTGCCACGTACGGCCAGGACCGGCCCGAGGGCCGGCCGCTGTGGCTCGGCTCCCTCAAGTCGAACATCGGGCACGCCCAGGCAGCCGCGGGCGTCGGCGGCATCATCAAGATGGTGCAGGCCATGCGGCACGGCGTGCTGCCGCCGACCCTGCACGTGGACCGGCCGAGCGAAGAGGTCGACTGGTCGGGCGGGCAGGTCGAACTGCTCACCGAGACCGTCTCCTGGCCCACGACCGACCGCCCCCGCCGCGCCGGTGTCTCCTCCTTCGGCATCAGCGGCACCAACGCGCACGTCATCCTGGAAGCCCCGGCCGAGCGGCAGGCAGCCGCCCCGGCGCCCGCGACCCGGCCGGCGCCGCCCGTGCTGCCGCTGCTGGTGTCGGCCCGTACCGAGGCGGCCGTACCCGGCCAGGCCGCGGCCCTGCGCGACCACCTCGCACGTAACCCCGGGCTCGACCCGCTCGACGTGGCCTACTCGCTCGCCACCACGCGCCCCCTGTTCGACCACCGGGCGCTCACGGTCGCCGCCGACCGGGAAGGGCTGCTGGCCGGGCTGGACGCCATCGCGGCCGGCACCGCCGCACCGGGCGTCGCGCACGGCCGGGCCGCGCGGCACCGCACCGCGATGCTGTTCACCGGGCAGGGCAGCCAGCGGGTCGGCATGGGCAGCGAGCTGTACGCGTCCGCGCCCGCGTTCACCGAGGCGCTGGACGCGGTGTGCGAGCACCTCGACGCCGAACTCGGTACCTCGCTGCGTGAGTTGATGTTCACCGATGAGGAGGCCCTGTCGGGTACGGGGTATGCGCAGCCCGCGCTGTTCGCCCTGGAAGTGGCCCTGTACCGGCTGTTGGAGTCCTTCGGCGTCGTGGCCGACCAGCTGGCCGGCCACTCGGTCGGTGAACTGGCCGCCGCGCACGTGGCGGGCGTACTGAGCCTTCAGGACGCCTGCCGACTGGTCGCGGCCCGCGCACGGCTGATGCAGGCGCTGCCCATGGGCGGCGCGATGCTGGCCCTGCGGGCGACCGAGGCGGAGGTCACCCCCCTGCTGGGCGAGGGCGTGGACCTCGCCGCGGTCAACGGCCCTGGGGCCGTGGTGCTGTCGGGCGAGGAGGAAGCCGTCCTCGCGGTGGCCGGGCGGTTCGCGGACCGCCGGGCCAAGCGGCTGCGGGTGAGCCACGCCTTCCACTCCGCCCGGATGGACCCGATGCTGGAGGAGTTCCGCCGGGTCGCCGAGTCCGTCACCCACCACCCGGCGAAGATCCCGGTCGTGCCGACCGGCGGCTCCCTCGCGTCCGAGCCGGACGCCTTCGGGACGCCGGAGTACTGGGTGCGCCAGGTCCGCGAGACCGTGCGCTTCCACGACGCGGTCACCCGGCTGCGCGCGGACGGGGTGAGCACCTTCGTCGAACTCGGCCCGGACCCGGTCCTCACGGCCGCCGTCGGGGAGTGCCTGGCGAACGACGACAGCGACGACACCGGGGCGGCACCGGTCGTGCGCGCCGCCGCCCTGCGCCGAGGCCGGCCCGAGACCGGGACGCTCGCCGCCGCGCTGGCCCCGCTGCTCGTCCACGGAAACGGCGCGCGGCGGCCGGAGTTCTACGACGGCACGGGGGCCCGCCGCGTCGACCTGCCGACGTACGCGTTCCACCACCAGAGGTACTGGGCCGAGAACGCCTCGGCCCCGGCCGGCCTGGCGGGCGCCGGACTCAGCGGCGCCGACCACCCGCTGCTCGGCGCCTGCGTCCCGCTGTCCGGCGGGGGGTCCGTCTGCACCGGGCGGCTCTCCACCGCCGCCCACCCGTGGCTCGCGGACCACCTCGTCGCCGGGGTGGAGCTGCTGCCCGGCACCGCACTCGTCGACCTGGCCGTGCACGCGGGCGACCACGCCGGCTGCGGCCTGGTGGACGAACTGGTGCTGTCCGCGCCCCTGCCCCTGGACGCGGGGGACCGGCAGCTCCAGGTCCTGACCGAGCCCGCGGGACCGGCCGGGAACCACACCGTACGGATCTCCTCCCGGCCGGCCGACGCGCCCGCCGAGACGCCCTGGACCCTGCACGCGACCGGCACCCTCGCCGCGGCCGCCCCGTCCGGCGGCGAGCCGTTCGACACCTCCGTATGGCCGCCGCGGGGCGCGCTGGAAGTGCCGCTCGACGGGCTCTACGACGGCGACCAGGACCCGGGCGGGACCGGTGTCGCGTACGGCCCCGCCTTCCAGGGGCTCACCGCGGCCTGGCGGCGCGAGGGCGAGCTCTACGCCGAAGTGGCGCTGCCCGAACCGGTCCCCGACGACACCGGGCGGTACGGGCTGCACCCCGCCCTCCTCGACGCGGCCCTGCACGGACTCGCCCACCTGCTGCCCGGCGCCGCCGGCCGGCTCGTGCCGTTCTCCTTCGCGGGCGCCGCCCTGTACGCGCAGGGCGCCACCGCACTGCGCGTACGGCTGACCGCGACCGGCGCCGAAGAGGTGGCGCTCAGCGCCGTGGACCCGGCCGGGCGGGCGGTCGCCTCGATCGCCTCGCTCACACTGCGGCCCCACGCCGTCGGCCGCCCCCGCGAGGCGTCGGCGGTGGACGGGCTGTTCCGCGTCGAGTGGCAGCCGGTGCCGGAGGCGGAGGCCGGGGCGGGCCGGTGCGCGCTGGTCGGTACGGACGCGCTGGGCATCATGGACACCCTGACCGGGTCGGGCGTGTGGACCGAGTCGTTCGCCGACCTGGAGGCCCTGTCGGCCGCCGCGTCGGCGGGCATGACCCTGCCCGGGACCGTCCTGGTCTCCGTCGCCTCCGACGCCGGGGCCGACCCGGCCCGTGCCATACGGGACATCACCGGCGCGGCACTGCGGACCGTGCGGTCCTGGATCGCCGACGAGCGGTTCGCCGGAGCGAAACTGGTCTTCGTCACCCGGGGCGCGCTCGGCGACGGCACCGCGCGCCCGGACGACCTGGCCTGTGCGCCGCTCTGGGGCCTGGTGCGGACCGCCCAGTCGGAGAACCCCGGCCGCTTCCACCTCGTGGACCTCGACGGGACGGATGCCTCGGTCCTCGCCCTGCCCGCCGCATTCGGCACCGGGGAACCTCAACTAACCATCAGGGGAGGCGAGTTGCGTGCGGCAAGGCTCGCCCGGGTCGCCGTCCCCGAGGAGCCCGGCGCCGCCTGGGACCCGGACGGCACCGTGCTGGTCACCGGTGCCACCGGCGCACTCGGCGGCCTGGTCGCCCGTCACCTCGTCGCCGGACACGGCGTACGGCACCTGCTGCTGGTCAGCCGCAGCGGACCGGCCGCCCCCGGCGCCGAAACGCTGCGGGCCGAACTCGCGGAACTGGGCGCCGACGTGACCCTGGCCGCCTGCGACGCGGCCGACCGGGCCGCCCTGGCCGGGGCCCTGGCAGCGGTCGACCCGGCGCATCCGCTGACCGCCGTGGTCCACCTCGCCGGCGTCCTGGACGACGGCGTGATCACCTCGCTCACGCCGGACCGGTTCGACGCGGTGCTGCACGCCAAGGCGGACGCCGCACTGCACCTGCACGAACTGACCCGCGACGCCGAGCTGGCCGACTTCGTGCTGTTCTCCTCGTCGGCGGCCACCTTCGGCACCCCGGGCCAGGCCAACTACGCGGCCGCCAACGCCTTCCTCGACGCCCTGGCGGAGCAGCGGCGCGCCGACGGACTGCCGGGCCGGTCGCTCGCCTGGGGCGCCTGGGAGCACGGCATGGCCGGCCGGCTCGACGGGGTGGACCGCGGCCGCATGGCCCGGGGCGGTGTGCTCGCCCTGAGCGACCGGGACGGGCTCGCGC
>NZ_SSBI01000034.1 GCF_004795015.1 Streptomyces sp. A1277
TGCCGCTGGCCGACTGACCCGGCGCGGGGGTCCCGTACGGCTCCGGCCCCCGCTCCCGGTCAGTCCAGCTCGTGCTCCGGGCCGCCGAAATCGGGGCTCGTGAAGTCCGGGCTGCTGAACGTCGGGCGGGGCGCCGCGGCCGGGCCGCCGTCCGGGCCCGCGAAGTCCGGCCTGCTGTAGCCGATCTTCGGTAGACGGCCGGCCGGACGGTACGGGGCCGGGGCGGCGGGGCCGGCCGCCGGCTCGGCGAGCGCGTCGCGCAGGAAGGGCAGGATGCCCCGCTCCAGCAGGGCCTGCCGCCAGGCTTCCTTGGCCCGGGCCACCTCATCGGGCAGGCCATCGCCGGGCTCCTCGGCCGTCAGGGAGGTCGAGCCGTTGCGCAGCGCGGTGAGGAGGAGGCCGACGGCCGCGACGAAGATGGCGGCCGCGGTGACGGCTGCGAAGAACCAGCCGGCGCCGACCATGGTGGTGGCGAACGCCGGTGGTGGTTCCAGCATCTTCAGGAGGTAGCCGACCAGCAGGAAGATGAGCGCCGCGGTGCCCGCCAGCATGGGCGCGAGGACGGTGACGACGGCACCTATGCCGGCGCTCGCCCCGCCGAGGTCGTCCGGCGCGGTGCCGGGGGCCGCGTCCCGGTCGGCACGGGCCTCGTCGCGGGTCTTCACGTAGTGCTCGTACTCGGTGGCGGCCGTGGCGGTGATCAGGGCGACGGCCGCCAGCGCCATGGTGCGCAGCTGGCCCGCGTTGAGGCGTTCGCCGATGGCGGCCAGCTCCGGTCGTTCATGAGCGTGACGCAGTGCGTCGTCGAGGAGCCGTTCGTACTCGGGCCGGTCCTCGGTCAGCAGGTGCGGAGCGCTGTTCATGTGCATCCCCCGATGCTCCGTCGGGCCTGTGTGCCCGCTCTGGCCGGGCAGTTGGGCGGAAACGGAGGAGAGCCTGCTACTGGTACGCCGATGGTAGAGCGCTCACGGCACGGGGTGACAGAGGGTTTTCGAAAATGGCCCGGTGCTCGGCGTGGTCAGGTCGGGAGTCGTCTTCCCCGGGGAGCGTCAGTCATGCAGGGGCAGTTGGACGACCAGTAGCTTTCCGGCCATGGTCACCCCGCCGTCCATGGCGATGGCGAGCCCGTCCGCGTACACATGGGGGCCGTCGACCTGCGGGCCCGCCCCACCCTCGCCGTCCTCCGAGCCGACCTCGCCGGTCAGATACGGAATGGGGCTGTGGCCATGGACGACGCGCCGGCCGCCGTAGGCCGCCATCAGCTCCTGGACGGCCTGCGGGCCCGACTCGTCGCGGAAGGCGAAACGCTTGGTCAGCTTGCGGAACAGGTCCCAGCACTCGTCGGCGTCGTTGCGCGTGAGAATGGCGTGCACCGTGTCGTTGACGTCCTCGATGGTGGAGCCGTAGTCGAGGTATGCCGTCGTGTCGGAGTGCATCAGCAGGTGGCCGTCCTCCTCGACGACCGCGTCGAGCCGGGACATCCACTGGAGGTGGACGTCCTGGAGGCGCTCCATGTCCGTCTTCTGGCCGCCGTTGAGCAGCCAGGCGGCCTGGAAGGTGGCGGTGCCCGCGCCGGAGTTCACCGGGGTGTCGGCGAACCGCTTGGCGCCGATGAGCAGCAGCTCGTGGTTGCCCATGAGGGCCTTGCAGTAGCCGCCCGCGGCCGCCGCCTCGGCGGAGAGCCGCATGACGAGGTCGATGACGCCGATGCCGTCGGGGCCCCGGTCGGTGAAGTCACCGAGGAACCAGAGCCGCGCGTTGCCCGCGGACCAGTGGCCCTCGGCGTCGATCAGGCCCTGCTCGGCGAGGGCGGCGAGGAGCTCGTCCAGATAGCCGTGGACGTCGCCCACCACGTACAGCGGGCCGAGGCCCGGCTCCTTGACGGGGCGCGGTTCGGGCACGGCCTGCACCTGGGGGGGTTCGTCGAGGCTGATGACGGGAAGGTCGCGTTCCGTCGGCGTGTACCCCTCCGGCGTCTCGCCTTCCGGGAATGCGTTCCCCGGGTGCGGTGAGGCCGGCGGCGCAGGCGACTGCGCATAGGGCGGTACGCGGAAGTCGCGCAACGTCGCCGTCCGCACCACGGGTTCCTGACCGGCCCCCTGTGTCATCGACCCCTCCACCACCGTCGCGCCGCCGTACACCTGACGGGCCCTGCTGGTCGGGTTGGTCCGCGGTGTCGTGCGCCCATCATAGGAATGCGGATCGTGCTCTGTGACGCACCAGGGGTGGTGAATCCTTCCGCATGCCAGGTTCATCGGTCGATTGGTCCCAATTGGGCTGATCAATCCCCTGCCGGGGCGCGCGGCGCACTGACCGTGGTGCGGGGCGGGCGGCGTTGCGAGGACGTCCGGACGATGAGCTCAGTCGGTATCACCCGCTCCACCGGACCGTCCTGGTCGACGCCCTCGATGGCGTCGATGAGCAGCTGGACGACCGCCGTGCCGATTCTGCGCGGCTTCAGCGAGAGCGTCGTGATGGGCGGCTCGGTCGTGGCGTAGACCGTGGATTCGCTGCAGCAGACGAGCAGCAGGTCCTCGGGGACGCGCAGCCCGTAGCGGCGGGCGGCCGCCAGCAGGTCCGTGCCGTTGGGGTCGAAGAGCCCGTAGACGGCGTCGGGGCGGTCCGGGCGGGCCAGCAGCCGGTCGGCTGCCACGGCCCCCGCGCACGGATCGTGTGCCGGGTAGGACTCGTACACCGGGTCCTGCCCCACGCGCTCGCACCAGTGGAGGTAGGCGCTGGTGGACAGCCGGGTGTACGTGTCGGTCGTGGTGCCGGTGAGCAGGCCGATACGGCGGGCCCCGGCGGCGGCGAGGTGGTCGAGGAGGTCGAGCACGGCGGCCCGGTGGTCGTTGTCCACCCAGGCGGTGACCGGGAGCGACCCGGCGGGGCGGCCGTCGGAGACGACGGGCAGTCCCTGGCGGACCAGCTCGGTGACGACCGGGTCCTGGTCGGAGGGGTCGATGACGACGGTGCCGTCGAGCGCGACGTTCGACCAGACGTCGTGGCGCGAGGTGGCCGGGAGGATGACGAGGGCGTAGCCGCGGGCGAGGGCCGCCGATGTGGCCGCTCTCGCCATCTCCGCGAAGTACGCGAATTCGGTGAAGGTGAAAGGTTCATCCCCGTACGTGGTCACGGTCAGGCCGATCAGACCCGACTTGCCGGTACGGAGGGTGCGGGCCGCCGCGGAAGGGCGATAGCCCAGGCGCTCGGCCACCTCGCGGACATGGCGGCGGGTGGCGTCCGGGAGCCTGCCCTTGCCGTTGAGGGCGTCGGACACGGTCGTGATGGAGACGCCGGCGGCGGCGGCCACATCGCGGATTCCCGCACGTCCCTGCCTGCCGCCGCGCCGGGGGGTCTCCGTCCGGCTCACCTGGTGCTTCCCTGCTGCTGTCATGGCGAGCCGATAGTAGGGCTCGGAAGGACACTTGGGCCGGTCGCATATGCACCCATTGACAGGCACGTTTCTGCAAGGTCATTAGACGTCAAATACCTTGTGAAGCAAGGGCGTTGCTGGGTCATACCATCATGTGTCATGCGTCCGGCCGGATCGGCCTGGCGGCGGAGCGATGTCTCGAAGAGGTCTCAACTCACCTCTTCGAGGGACGCGCGCCACGGAGTGAGCCACCGGCGCACGCCATGGCCGGTCGCGCTCCCCCTCATTCCGGGGTCCACCGGACGAATCCACTGTCCACCCGTTCGCAGCAGCGCCCAATCCTCATAAGGTGAGCAGTATTGATGTGAACGGACGGTCGAGGAGGACCTGCGGTGAGCGAGACGAGCCCCAAGCTGCGCGCCGAACTGGACGGCGTTCCCGCCTATGTGCCGGGCAAACCGGCGTCGGCGGACGGACCGGCCGCGTTCAAGCTGTCCTCCAACGAGAACCCGTATCCCCCGCTGCCGGGCGTGATGGAGACGGCACTGGCCGCCGCGGCTCACTTCAACCGGTATCCGGACATGGCCTGCACCGGGCTGATGAACGAGCTGTCCGACCGTTTCGGCGTGCCGCTCTCGCACCTGGCGACCGGCACCGGTTCGGTCGGTGTGGCGCAGCAGCTGCTCCAGGCGACCTCGGGCCCGGGCGACGAGGTGATCTACGCCTGGCGCTCCTTCGAGGCGTACCCGATCATCACGCAGGTCAGCGGCGCGACCTCGGTGAAGGTGCCGCTGACCGACCGTGAGGTGCACGACCTGGACGCGATGGCGGACGCGATCACCGACCGCACGCGCCTGATCTTCGTCTGCAACCCGAACAACCCCACCGGCACCGTGGTGCGCCGGGCCGAGCTGGAACGATTCCTCGACCGGGTGCCGAGCGACGTCCTCGTGGTGCTGGACGAGGCGTACAAGGAGTTCATCCGCGACGCCGAGGTGCCCGACGGCATCGAGATCTACCGGGACCGGCCCAATGTGGCGGTGCTCCGCACGTTCTCCAAGGCGTACGGCCTGGCGGGGCTGCGGGTCGGCTTCGCCGTGGCGCACGAGCCGGTGGCGGCCGCGCTGCGCAAGACGGCGGTGCCGTTCGGGGTCAGCCAGCTCGCCCAGGACGCGGCGGTGGCCTCGCTGCGCGCCGAGGACGAGCTGCTCGGCCGGGTCGGATCGCTGGTGTGCGAGCGGGACCGGGTGCATGAGGCGCTCGTGGGGCAGGGCTGGACGGTGCCCGAGTCCCAGGCGAACTTCGTCTGGCTGCGGCTGGGGGAGCGCACCCTCGACTTCGCGGCGGCCTGCGAGAAGGCCGGTGTGGTGGTCAGGCCGTTCGCGGGCGAGGGCGTGCGCGTCACGATCGGCGAGGACGAGGCGAATGACCTGTTCCTGAAGGTGACGGAGTCGTACCGCAAGGAGCTGTAGCCGGCGCCTGCCGGAGGCCGGGCCCCGTATCTCGTTCGCGAGGTGCGGGGCCCTTCTGCGTGCCGGGAGGGGGCGGGCGCGGACAGGGGCACCCCCCGGGCGAAGGGCCCGAAAGTGTGTGCGCCATAATTGCTTGTGAATGTGAACGCGTTCACAAGCGTGTCCTGCTTCCTCCCGTGATCCGTTGGATTTCACGGACAAATCGCCGGTGCGACGGCGATGACGTAAGGAGAAGACGACGTGGAGCTAGCTCTGGCGCCGGAGACCCTGGCGCGATGGCAGTTCGGTACGACGACCGTCTACCACTTCCTCTTCGTTCCTCTGACGATCTCTCTCGCGGCGCTCACGGCCGGCCTGCAGACCGCCTGGGTGCGGACGAACAAGGAGAAGTACCTCAGGGCGACCAAGTTCTGGGGAAAGCTCTTCCTGATCAACATCGCCATGGGTGTCGTCACCGGCATCGTCCAGGAGTTCCAGTTCGGGATGAACTGGTCCGACTACTCGCGGTTCGTCGGTGACATCTTCGGGGCGCCGCTCGCCTTCGAGGCGCTGATCGCCTTCTTCTTCGAGTCCACCTTCATCGGCCTGTGGATCTTCGGCTGGGACAAGCTCCCGAAGAAGATCCACCTCGCCTGCATATGGCTGGTGTCCATCGGCACCGTCCTCTCCGCCTACTTCATCCTGGCGGCCAACTCCTGGATGCAGCACCCGGTCGGCTACCGCATCAACAAGGAACGCGGACGCGCCGAGCTCACCGACTTCTGGCACGTGCTCACCCAGAACACCGCGCTCGCCCAGTTCTTCCACACCATCACCGCCGCCTTCCTGGTCGGCGGGGCGTTCATGGTCGGCATCGCCGCCTTCCACCTGGCCCGCAAGAAGCACATCCCCGTGATGCGGACCTCGCTGCGGCTGGGGCTGATCACCGTGGTGATCTCCGGCCTCCTCACCGCCGTCAGCGGTGACCAGCTCGGCAAGGTGATGTTCAAGCAGCAGCCGATGAAGATGGCGGCGGCCGAGGCCCTGTGGGACGGGGAGGACGGCGCGCCCTTCTCGATCTTCGCCTACGGAGACGTCAGCAAGGGGCACAACTCCGTCGAGATCTCGATCCCCGGGGTCCTGTCCTTCCTCGCCGACGACGACTTCCACTCGCACGTCCCCGGCATCAACGACATCAACAAGGCGGAGCAGGAGCGCTTCGGGCCCGGCGACTACCGGCCCAACATCCCGGTCGCCTTCTGGAGCTTCCGGTGGATGATCGGCTTCGGCATGGCCTCCTTCGGCCTCGGCATCCTCGGACTGTGGCTGACCCGGAAGAAGTTCATGCTGCCCGAGGCGATGCGCACGGGCGAGGACGAGGTTCCGAACCTGGTCCTCTTCAAGAACAAGGCCCTCAGCCCACGGCTGGCCCGGTGCTACTGGATCGTCGCCCTGTGGACCCTGCTCTTCCCGCTGATCGCCAACTCCTGGGGCTGGATCTTCACCGAGATGGGCCGCCAGCCCTGGGTGGTCTACGGCGTGCTCCAAACCCGCGACGCGGTCTCCCCCGGTGTCTCCCAGGGTGAGGTGCTCACCTCGCTGATCGTCTTCACCGTGCTCTACGCGGTGCTCGCCGTGATCGAGGTGAGGCTCCTCCTGAAGTACATCAAGGCCGGGCCTCCGGAGCTCACGGACGACGACCTGAACCCGCCCACCCGGATCGGCGGCGACCACCAGGACGCCGACCGGCCCATGGCCTTCTCCTACTGAGAGCGCAGGAGCCGAGAGATGGAACTCCACGACGTCTGGTTCGTGCTCATCGCCGTCCTCTGGACCGGCTACTTCTTCCTGGAGGGATTCGACTTCGGGATCGGGGTCCTCACCAAGCTGCTGGCCCGGGACCGCAAGGAACGGCGGGTGCTGATCAACACGATCGGGCCCGTCTGGGACGGCAACGAGGTCTGGCTGCTCAGCGCCGGCGGAGCGACCTTCGCCGCGTTCCCCGAGTGGTACGCCACACTGTTCTCCGGTTTCTACCTACCGCTGCTGATCATCCTGCTCTGCCTGATCGTGCGCGGCGTCGCCTTCGAGTACCGGGCGAAGCGGCCGGAGGAGAAGTGGCAGACCAACTGGGAGCACGCGATCTTCTGGGCCTCGCTGATCCCCGCAGTGCTGTGGGGCGTGGCCTTCGGCAACATCGTGCGCGGCGTGAAGATCGACGCGGACATGGAGTACGTGGGCAACGTCTGGGACCTGCTCAACCCGTACGCGCTCCTCGGCGGCCTGGTCACGCTCTCCCTCTTCACCTTCCACGGCGCGGTGTTCGCCGGGCTGAAGACGGCCGGAGACATCCGGACCAGGGCGCGCAAGCTGGCCCTGAAGCTCGGTGGCGTCGCCGCGGTGCTCGCGCTCGCCTTCCTGATCCGGACCCAGCTCGACAACGGTGACGGCAGCAGCCTGATCGCGATGATCGTCGCCGCGGTGGCGCTGGTCGGTGCGGTCGCGATGATCGCGGCGGGGCGCGAGGGCTGGTCCTTCGCGCTCTCCGGTGTGACCATCGCCGCCGCCGTCGCCATGTTGTTCCTGACGCTCTTCCCGAACGTCATGCCGTCCTCGCTGGACGACGCCTGGAGCCTCACGGTCAGCAACGCCTCGTCCAGCCCGTACACGCTGAAGATCATGACCTGGTGCGCCGGGATCGCCACGCCGGTGGTGCTGCTCTACCAGGGGTGGACGTACTGGGTGTTCCGCAAGCGGATCGGCACACAGCACATCGCCGATGCGCACTGACGCAGTGAGTGTCCTGACCGAGCCGAGCCGCATGGGGTGTTTCACGTGAAACCGATCGACCCGCGTCTGCTCCGCCACGCCCGTGCCACCCGCCTGTTCATGGTGGCCGTGGTGTTTCTCGGCGCGGCCGGGGCGGCGCTGGTCATCGCGCAGGCCATGCTCGTCGCCGAGATCGTGGTGGGCGGCTTCCAGGACGGGCTCACGGCCGGTGGGCTGCGGACCCCGCTCCTCCTGCTCGGCGCGGTCGCGCTCGGCCGGGCCCTGGTCTCCTGGCTCACCGAGCTGGCCGCCCACCGGGCCGGCGCGGCCGTCAAGTCCGAGCTGCGCGGGCGGCTGCTCGACCGGGCGGCGGAGCTGGGCCCGGAGTGGCTGAGCGGGCAGCGCACCGGCTCGCTGGTGACCCTGGCCACCCGGGGGATCGACGCGCTCGACGACTACTTCGCGCGCTATCTTCCGCAGCTCGGGCTCGCGGTGGTGGTGCCGACGGCCGTGCTCGCCAGGGTCGTCACCGAGGACTGGGTCTCGGCGGCGATCATCGTCGTCACCCTGCCGCTCATTCCGCTCTTCATGATCCTCATCGGCTGGGCGACCCAGTCGCGGATGGACCGCCAGTGGCGGCTGCTCTCCGGGCTCTCCGGGCACTTCCTCGACGTGGTGGCCGGGCTGCCGACGCTGAAGGTGTTCGGCCGGGCCAAGGCGCAGGCGGAGTCCATCCGCAGGATCACCTCGCAGTACCGACAGGCCACCCTGCGCACCCTGCGCATCGCCTTCCTGTCGTCCTTCGCCCTGGAACTCCTCGCGACGCTCTCGGTGGCCCTCGTCGCCGTCACCATCGGCATGCGGCTGGTGCACGGCGAGCTCGACCTCTACACCGGTCTGCTGGTCCTCATCCTCGCGCCCGAGGCATATCTGCCGATCCGCCAGGTCGGGGCGCAGTTCCACGCCGCCGCCGAGGGGCTCTCGGCAGCCGAGGAGATCTTCGCCGTCCTGGAGACCGAGCCCCGCGCGAGTGGTACGCAGGAGGTCCCCGGTTCGCTGCGGCTGGAGCTGGAAGGGGTGACCGTCCGGCACGAGGGGCGCGCTGAGCCCTCGCTCGCCACGACCTCGCTGGTGGTGGAGGAGGGGGAGACGGTCGCCCTGGTCGGCCCGAGCGGGATCGGCAAGTCCACCCTGCTGAACGCGGTGCTCGGATTCACGGCCCCCGACGAGGGCCGGGTGCGGGTCGGAGGCACCGATCTGGCGGACATCTCCCTCACCCACTGGCGCGAGCACATCGCCTGGGTGCCGCAGCGCCCGCACCTCTTCGCGGGCACCATCGCGGAGAACGTGCGGCTCGCCCGGCCCGCCGCCGACGACAGCGCGGTGACGTCCGCTCTGCGCGACGCGGGGGCGTACGACTTCGTGCAGAAGCTTCCGGACGGCGACCGCACCCTTCTCGGTGAGGACGGGGCCGGGCTCTCGGCCGGGCAGCGTCAGCGCCTCGCGCTCGCCCGCGCCTTCCTCGCCGACCGCCCGGTGCTGCTGCTGGACGAGCCGACCGCGAGCCTGGACGGCGAGACGGAGGCGGGCATCGTCGAGGCGGTACGGAGGCTCGCCGCCGGCCGCACCGTCCTGCTGGTGGTGCACCGGCCGGCCCTGCTGGCGGTCGCGGACCGGGTGGTGACCCTGACGGCCCCGGCACCCGGGGCGCCGGCCCCGGAGGCATCCGTCGCCGTACCCCGCCCGGCGAACGCGCCCGACGACACCCGGCCGCCCGCCGAACCGGTGCACGAGCCCGAGACACTGCGCGCGACCACCGACCGGCGCGGGCACGTGCTCACCCGGGTCCGGGAGGCAGCGGGTGCACAGCGCGGCCGCCTGATGCTCGCCCTGCTCCTGGGAAGCCTGGCCCTCGGCTCGGCCGTCGGGCTCATGGCGGTCTCCGGCTGGCTGATCTCCCGGGCCTCCGAGCAGCCGCCGGTCCTCTATCTGATGGTCGCGGTGACGGCGACCCGCGCCTTCGGCATCGGGCGGGCGGTCTTCCGCTACGCCGAACGCCTCGTCTCGCACGACGCGGTGCTGAGGATGCTCGCCGATCTGCGCGTCGCCGTGTACCGCAGCCTGGAGCGCATCGCGCCGGGCGGCCTGCGCAGGACCCGGCGCGGGGACCTGCTCTCGCGGCTGGTCGCGGACGTGGACGCGCTCCAGGACTACTGGCTGCGATGGCTGCTGCCCGCCGGGACCGCCGCCCTCGTGGGCGCCGCGACCGTCGGGTTCACCGGCCGGCTGCTCCCCCAGGCGGGCCTGGTGCTGGCCGCGGGCCTGCTGCTGGCCGGGATCGGGGTGCCGCTCGTCAGCGGTGCCTGCGCCCGCCGCGCGGAACGGCGCCTGGCCCCCGCGCGCGCCGACCTGGCCACCCGGATCACCGATCTGCTGGGCGGGACGGCCGAGCTGACCGTCGCGGGCGCCCTCCCGGGACGCTCGGCCAGGACCCGCGCGGCCGACGCCGTCCTCACCCGGATCGCGTCCCGTGCCGCGACCGCGACCGCGCTCGGCGGCGGCCTCACCGCCCTGATCGCCGGCCTCACCGTCGTGGCCGCGGCGCTCGTCTCCCTGCCCGCCGTGGCGGACGGACGGCTCGCCGGTGTGGAACTCGCCGTCGTCGTCCTCACCCCGCTGGCCGCCTTCGAGGCCGTGACCGGGCTGCCGCTCGCCGCCCAGTACCGGCAACGCGTCAAGCGGAGCGCGGAGCGCGTGTACGAGGTGCTGGACGCCCCGGTGCCCGTGCGGGAGCCCGATGCCCCGGCCGCGACGCCGAAGACCCCCTTCCCGCTGGAAGTGCGCGGGCTCTCCGCCCGGTACGCGGGAGCCGGGCACGACGCGCTCGGCCCCGTGGACCTCACGCTGGAGGCGGGCCGCCGCATCGCCGTCGTGGGCCCCTCGGGGTCCGGCAAGACCACGCTCGCCCAGGTCCTGCTCCGCTTCCTGGACGCGCGGGCCGGGACCTACCGGATCGGGGGGGTGGAGGCGTCCGCGCTGGAGGGGGACACCGTCCGGCGGTTCGTCGGACTGTGCGCCCAGGACGCCCACATCTTCGACAGCTCGCTCCGGGAGAACCTGCGGCTCGCCCGCCCCGCCGCGAGCGAGCCGGAACTGCGCGACGCCCTCGCACGGGCCCGTCTGCTCGACTGGGCCGAGGCGCTGCCGGACGGGCTGGACACCCTCGTCGGCGAACACGGCGCCCGCCTCTCCGGCGGCCAGCGCCAGCGGCTCGCCCTGGCCCGTGCCCTGCTCGCCGACTTCCCCGTCCTGGTGCTGGACGAGCCCGCCGAGCACCTCGACCTGCCCACCGCCGACGCCCTGACCGCCGATCTGCTGGCGGCGACCGAGGGGCGTACGACCGTCCTGATCACGCACCGGCTCGCCGGTCTCGAAGCCGTGGACGAGGTGGTGGTCCTGGACGCGGGCGCGATCGTGCAGCGCGGACCGTACGACGTACTCGCGTCGGTGGACGGGCCGCTGCGCCGGATGCTGACGCGGGAACGGGAAAGCGTGCGGGAGCAGGGCGCAGTCGTGGGCGCGCGGTTCTGAGCGAGCCGCGAACCAAGATTCCGACTTTCCCCTACAAATAGGACTAATTACGCTCTGGGTATGTCAGAGCAGGACCGGAACCACGCAGAGCCCCCGAAGGACTCACCCGACGACGTGACGGAAGCGGCTGCGGCGGAGGCGGCGGAAACGACGGAGGTGACCCGCGGCCTGCGGGGCCTGTCCACTGAACTCACCGCCCGAGTGCCGCGCCTGCTGGAAGCCATGCGTTCCGTGGGCACCGGCCTCGAACTGCACTCCACGCTCGACCGGATCTGCGAGACGGCGGCCGAGCTGGCCCACGCCCGCTACGCCGCGATCGGAGTCGTGGACCAGGAGGGCAAGGGACTCTCCGACTTCGTCACCTACGGGGCACCGGAGCCGGTGGCGCACGAGATCGGCCGTCGCCCGGACGGCCACCGGGGGCTGCTCGGCGCCCTCATCCACGACCCGCGCCCGCTGCGGCTCGCCGACCTGACCACCGATCCGAGGTTCGCCGGATTTCCCGCCGGCCACCCCCTGATGCGCACCTTCCTCGGCGTTCCGATCAGGGTCCAGGGCGAGATCTTCGGCAACCTGTACCTGGCCGAGAAGGACGGCGGCGGCGAGTTCAGCGACTACGACCTGCACCTGGTGCGGGTGCTGGCCACCGAGGCCGGGATCGCCATCGGCAACGCCCGGCTCTACGAAGCGGCCCGGCAGCGCGAGCGGTGGATCGACGGTTCGGTCGCCGTGACGACCGCCCTGCTCTCCGGCGGGGACGCCGACGACGCGCTCACGGTCGTCGCCGAGCAGGCCCGCCGCCTCGCGGGCTCCGCCGCCGGCATCGTGCTGCTGCCCGCCGAGGACGGCGGCCTGGAGATCGTCGCCGTCTCGGCGGAGGACCCGACCGACTCCCTCGGGGTGATCATTCCGGCGCAGAGTCCGGTGGTCGGGATGCTCCTGGGCGGCGAGGCGGTCTTTGTGGACGACTCGGCCGCCGACGCCCGCATGATCACCAGGCTGTCGGACCGGTTCGGCCCGAACATGCTGCTCCCCCTGCACAGCGGGGGCCGGGTGCTGGGCGCGCTCGCCACCCCCCGGGCCAGGGGCGGCCGGCCGTTCACCGAGACGGAGCGCACGCTCGCCACCCAGTTCGCCTCGCAGGCCGCGCTGGCCCTGATGATGGCCGAGGCGCAGCGCGACCGGGAACGGCTGGCGGTGTACGAGGACCGCGACCGGATCGCCCGGGACCTGCACGACCTCGTCATTCAGCGGCTGTTCGCGACCGGGATGATGCTGGAGAGCGCTCAGCGGCGCTCGGACGTGCCGGAGGTGCAGACCGGCGTCGGCCGGGCGGTGGACGAGCTGGACGTGACCATCCAGGAGATCCGCACCGCCATCTTCGCGCTCCAGCAGGAGCCGGCCGAGGCGCCGTCCGGGCTGCGCACCCGGGTCCTGCGCGAGATCAACATGGCGGCCGTGCCGCTCGGCTTCAAACCGTCCCACCGCTTCCTGGGGGCGATCGACTCGCTGGTCGGTGAGCTGACGGGCAAGAACCTGATCGCCGCGCTCAGGGAGGCGCTGTCCAACGCCTTCCGGCACGCCGGGGCGGCGCGCATCGAGGTGGTCGTCGACGCGACGGCCACCCTGGACGACGGGCGGGACGCGGTGCGGCTCTCGGTCGCGGACGACGGGGTGGGCATGCCGGAGGGCGGCCGCCGCAGCGGCCTGCGGAACCTGGCCCGCCGGGCCGAGTCGCTGGGCGGGGCGAGCTGGTTCGGACCCGGCATCGGGGAGGGCGGCGGCGGTACGACGGTGGTGTGGCAGGCCCCGCTGTGAACGGGGCGCCACGGGGCCGGGCCGTGGGCCGCCGTCTCGGTGGCCCGGCGGCACGCGCCGTATCAGCGCCCCGCGAGGCTGCGCGCGCGTTCGGCGAGGATGCGCTCGATGACGACGGCCACCCCGTCCTCGTTGTTCGTGACGGTACGGCCGGAGGCGGCGGCCAGGGCGGCCGGGTGGGCGTTGCCCATCGCGTACGAGGAGCCCGCCCAGCTCAGCATCTCCACGTCGTTCGGCATGTCACCGAAGGCGACGACCTCGGAGGCCGAGATACCGCGCTCGGCACAGCACAGCTCCAGCGTGCTGGCCTTGGAGACGCCGGGACCGCTGACCTCGATGAGCGCGGTGGGGCTGGACCGGGTGAAGGACGCCCGTTCCCCGGCGGCGGCCCGGGCCAGCGTGAGGAACTCGTCCGGGGCGAGCTCGCCGTGCTGGGCGAGGAGCTTCAGCACGGGGGCGCCGCCACCCGGCGTCTCTTCCTGGAGCAGCTTCTCGGCGACGGCGACGGTGGCACCGGGGTCGAGGTGGAAGGGCGGGTAGCCGGGCTCGTAGTGGATGCCGGTGGCCAGCTCGACGGCGAAGGACGTGCCGGGCGCGGCGGCACGCAGGGTGTGCACGACGTCGAGGGCCGCCTCGCGCTCCAGGGCCCGGATCTTCAGCAGGCGGCCGCCCGCGTGCAGGTCGGCGACGGCGGCGCCGTTGGCGCAGATGGCCAGCCCGTGACCGTGGACGTGGTCGCTGACGACGTCCATCCAGCGAGCGGGCCGGCCGGTGACGAAGAAGACCTCGACCCCGGCCTCCTCGGCAGCGGCGAGCGCCCGGACCGTACGGTCCGAGACGGTCTTGTCGTCGCGCAGGAGGGTGCCGTCCAGATCCGTGGCGATCAGCCGGGGAGCGACAGGAGCGGACTGTTCGATAGCTGAGGTCACCTGTCCATTCTCGCGTACGAGGGTGCACGGGCGTGCGCAGGGGCGCACATTTGAGTGTGCGCGCCCCTGACCTGGCGAAAATCCCTCTGGCATATGACAAGATCTCCCCGGCGGCCTGTGCGCCACCGCAGAGCCGAGGCGGGCCCTGCGCACGCCCCGGACGAATCCGGCGCCGCGTGCGGGGCAGTCGGACGGAATGGGACGGATCCGGGTCGGCACCTGCTCGTGGACGGACAAGGCACTGGTCGCCAGCGGCTGGTATCCGAAGGGCCGGCGCGACGCGGAGGGCAGGCTGCGCCACTACGCCGAGCAGTTCCCGGTGGCCGAGGTGGACTCCACGTACTACGGGCTGCCCAGCACCCGCAACAGCCTTCTGTGGGCCGACCGCACCCCGGACGGGTTCCGGTTCGATGTGAAGGCGTTCTCCCTGCTCACCGGTCATCCGACGCGCCCCGAGGCGTTGCCGGCCGACCTGCGCCCGGCCCTCGTGGGGCAGCGGGGGCGAGGAGGCGTCGATCCGGGACTGCTCGACGAGGTGTGGGACCGCTACAGCGCGGCCCTCGAACCGCTGCGGGCCTCCGGCCGCCTGGGGACGGTGGTCTTCCAGTTCCCTGCCCGGCTCGTTCCGGGGAGGGCGGCGGTGGAGTTCCTGCGCCGGTGCCGTGACCGGGCCACCGGATGGCCGATGGCCGTGGAATTCCGGCATCCCGGCTGGTGGCGCGGGGAACAGGCCGATGCCACGGCCGCCCTGCTCACAGAGCTGGACACGGCCGCCGTGGCCGTGGACATGGTGCAGACGCTGCCGATGTCCGTACCGCCCGTCGTACGGGTCACCACCCCGGAGCTCGCCCTGGTACGCCTCCACGGCCGCAACAGCGCCTGGGGGACCGGCACCAAGGAGGAGAGGTTCCGCCACGCGTACACACCCGCGGAGCTCGCCGAGTGGGTACCGCGCGTCCGCGCGATGGCCGAGCGGGCCCGGGAGGTCCACGTGCTGTTCAACAACTGCTGCGGCGACGCCGCCGTCCGCGCCGCCCAGGCCATGCGGCACCTGCTCGGCCTCTCGTAGGGTCGCCTCATGCGACTGAGCGCTGTGATTGTGCCGGTCCACCGCTGGCACGCGGGGGGCCCCGAGCGCTGGCGGCGCGCCGAGGAGCTGGGCTTCCACGCCGCCTGCACCTACGACCACCCGTCCTGGCGGCCCTCCCCGAACGCTACGAGGTCTTCCTTCAGTTCGGCACTACGGCGTAGGACCCGTGCGAGATCTGTGACGGGGTTCATGTCGTGCTCCGACGCGCTTCGGCTCTCGTCCGATTCCTCTTCATCAGCAACCGGACCAGCGCCGGTACGCATCGACCCAGTGCGCTCCCGCCGGGGGCGGTTGCGGCAGGGACGGTTCCGCCGAGCCGATGTCCTGCCGGAGCCCATTTCGAACGCAACGGGCGACCATGCGGGAGTCGTTCGTGAGGCGGATCTCGACCACGTTCACCTCGGCACCCAGGACAGTCGTGGTGAACGGAACGTCCAGGTGTTCATCGATGACCGCCAGGAATCCGTTGACGGCCTCGACCTCGTCGTACGTGTCGACGGTCGCCTCTTCGATCAGCACGTCCAGTTCGGCGCCGCTCCTCTTTTCCACGCTGCCAGGTTGGCGAGCCTGTGCGCGCCCGGTCGTCCGTCTTCACGAGACCGCTGGCACGGTTGTGCTTCGCTGCTGGTGTGCGGTCCGGTGCTCGTAAAATCGTCCCCATGCGTCTGAGCACTGTGATTCTGCCGATCCACCGCTGGGCCGAAGGCCGGGAGGTGCGGAAGGGGGCCGAGGAACTCGGCTTCCACGCGGCCTACACCTACGACCACCTGTCGTGGCGGTCGTTCCGGGACGGGCCGTGGTTCGGGGCGATCCCCACGCTGACGGCGGCCGCGGGCGTGACGTCGACCATTCGTTTGGGCACGCTCGTCACCTCGGGCAAGCCTTTTTCACCTATCACGGCCTGAGTCAGGGGCGGCTCACGATGTCCGGCGGTGCCACGTGGGGCCCGCCTACGGCGGCGAAAGCCGCTGATGGCCGCGCCGCAGTCCTGTGGTTCAGGGGCAGCGGCCCTGAACCACAAGGTCCGCTCCCTGGTGAAGCCAAGACCCGAACTTGTCTTCGGTGGCAACAGTTGGTGAAGTGCGCAGGTGTACCAGGTCGTTGGAGGGCGGGCCGCGCAGCGGGCCCTCGGGCAACAGTGAGGGGGTCGAGCGTGGCACGGGCCATCGTGCGAGAGACGGGTACGGGCGCACGGAGGGCGTCGCCGCTGGCCACGCCGGAAGCGGGTGCCTTCGCGAGGGAGCTGCTCGACAGGGGCTGGGCAGCGGTGTTCCTGCCCGGTGAGCCCGCCCGGCTCGGGCGGTTGCTGTTGTGGAAGACCGCCGGGTCGGCTGCCTGGAACGGCGCGATGCCCACCGGTGTCGAGACCGATGCGGTGGAGCTGGTCCTGCCGCACGGCCGCTCGGTCCGGCGACGCAGGGTGGAGGTTTATGCGCTCCCTCCCGCCGTCGCCGTTTCCGCTCTGGCCGGAGCCGTACCGGCACATCCCTCCGGGGCCGCGTGGCAGGCCGCCGCCCGTTTCGCGCTACGGCTGCTTGCCGACGGCCGACTCCACCCCGCTCTCACCCCGGCCGGTTACGACACCTGGCAGGTGGGCCCCTTCACCGCCGCTCAGCGGCAGGCGCTCGATGGCCTGGCCGCCGCTTTCCCGCCCCACGCCCACTGTCTGCCCGAGGCCGGCCCGGCCCCGTTGCGCATCACCGAACCAGGCGCTCTGGTACGCCGGTTCTGTGACTCGGTGGCCGACGATCTGGTCCGCAGCCCGGCTGCTTCGCTCGCCATGGGGGCGCTGCCGTATGCCTGGCGCGAGGCGCGTGCGATGCCCGCCTTGCGTGAGTGGGCCGAGGAGACCGCCGCCGCGTTCACCGCAGAGGTTCGTGTCTCGCTGCGCGTCGACGTACCGGAGGGGCGGCGTCAGCAGTTCCGGGCCGTCGTGCAGGTGCACACCGCGGCGGATCCGGCGCTTGTCGTCGAGGCCGCACGGGTGTGGAGCGCACCGGCCGAATCGGAACGGCTGCTCGGCCCGCGCGCCGAGACCGAGACGCTGCTCGCACTGCGCCGCGGCGCCCGTGTCTGGCCCCCGCTGCAGCGGCTCCTCAAGGAAGCCGCTCCCGATCAGCTCCGTCTTGTCGATGACGAAGCCGTCGACCTGCTGGGGGACGCCACCGACGCTCTGCGCGCGGCGGGTATCGACGTGCACTGGCCGCGCGAGCTGGTCAAGGCGCTTAGCGCCACCGCGGAGATCGGACAACGCACCGCACCCGGTTCCAGCGCGGGCGGTTTCCTGGGGGCGGATGCTCTCCTCGACTTCCGCTGGAGGCTCGCGCTGGGCGACGATCCGCTCACCGAGGCCGAGATGGACGCCCTCGCCGAGGTGCGCCGCCCCCTCATCCGGTTGCGCGACCAGTGGGTGGTCGCCGACCCGAAGCTGGTCGCCCGAGCCAGGCGCCGCCGGATGGAACCGCTCACTCCCATGGAGGCGCTGAGCGCCGCACTGACCGGTGAGGTGGACAAGGGCGGCCAGTCGGTCCCCTGTACAGCGATCGGTGCGCTCGGCGCCCTCGTCGCCCGTATCCGCAATCCCGAATCCTCCGCTCCCGCTCCGCAGCCCGCCGCACTCAAGGCCACGTTGCGCGACTACCAGAAGCGCGGCCTCGCCTGGCTGGCCGAGATGTGCGAGCTCGGCCTCGGCGGCTGTCTCGCCGACGACATGGGCCTGGGCAAGACCATTACCCTCCTCGCCCTCCACCTGCACCGTCAGACCGACCCGGCCACCGCAGGCCCCACCCTCGTCGTCTGCCCCACCTCCTTGCTCGGCAACTGGCAGCGGGAGGCGGCAAGGTTCGCGCCGGCCACACCCGTACGCCGCTACCACGGCGGCGACCGCCACCTCACGGACCTGGCCGACGACGAGATCGTCCTGGTCACCTACGGGGTGCTGAGGCGCGACCGTGAAGTGCTCGCCGAGACCGCCTGGTCGCTGGTCACCGCGGATGAGGCCCAGCACGTCAAGAATCCCTACGCCGTCACCGCCCGCGCACTGCGGGCCCTGCCCGCCGGCGCCCGCGTCGCTCTCACGGGCACGCCCGTGGAGAACAACCTCTCCGAGCTGTGGGCGCTCCTGGACTGGACCACACCTGGACTCCTCGGCCCGCTCACCGCCTTCCGCGACCGGTACGCCCGCCCGGTCGAGACGGGCGAGGACCCCGAGGCCGCCGAGCGACTGTCCCGTCTCGTACGTCCCTTCCTGCTGCGCCGCAAGAAGTCCGACCCGGGCATCGCGCCCGAATTGCCGCCCAAGACCGAGACCGACCGCGTCGTGCCGCTGACGGCCGAGCAGGCCGGCCTGTACGAGGCGGCGGTCCGCGAAACCATGGCGAAGATCGCGGAAGCGGATGGGATCGCCCGGCGCGGGCTGGTGCTGAAGCTGCTCACCGCCCTGAAGCAGATCTGCAACCACCCCGCCCAGTACTTGCGTCAGTCCACGCCGGTACGTGGCCGCTCCGGCAAGCTGGACCTGCTTGACGAGCTGATCGACACCATCACCGCCGAGGGCGAGTCGGTGCTGGTCTTCACCCAGTACAAGCAGATGGCGACCCTCCTGGAGAAGCACCTCGCCGAACGTGGTGTCCCCACCCTCTTCCTGCACGGTGGCACGCCCGTCTCCCGGCGCGAGGACATGGTGGAACGCTTCCAGCGGGGTGAAGTGCCGGTGTTCCTGCTGTCTTTGAAGGCTGCGGGCACCGGACTCAACCTCACCCGTGCCACCCACGTCGTGCACTACGACCGGTGGTGGAACCCGGCTGTCGAGGACCAGGCAACCGATCGCGCATACCGCATCGGCCAAGACAAACCCGTCCAGGTGCACAAGCTTCTCGCGGAGGGGACCGTGGAGGACAAGGTGGCGAAGCTACTGGAATCCAAGCGCGCGCTCGCCGATGCCGTCATCGGCGCAGGCGAGGCCGCCCTGACCGAACTCTCCGATGCCGACCTCGCCGAACTCGTCGCCCTGGGGAGCCGGCCATGAGTCCTTCGCTCCCCGGACCGCGCCGCGCACCCGCCCGCGGCAAGCGAGCCTTCGCCGCGACCTGGTGGGGCCAGGCATGGGTGACGTCCCTGGAGGACTCCACCCTGGACGCCGGACGGCTGTCGCGCGGACGCACCTACGCCCGCAAGGGAATGGTCGGCTCGATCAACGTCGCCCCAGGCCGGATCAAGGCCGCTGTCCAGGGCAGTGAGCCGCGCCCGTACCGCTCAGCGGTCCATCTGCCCGTCCTCACCGACGCCCAGTGGGACACCCTGCTGGACACGATCGCGGCCCGCGCCGGGCATGTCGCCGCGCTCCTCGACGGCGAAATGCCGGCCGAACTCGTCGACGATGCCCGCCAGTCAGACGTGCCACTGCTGCCCGAGGCCACCGAGCTCGATCCCGAGTGCTCCTGCCCCGACTGGGGCCACCCCTGCAAGCATGCTGCCGCGCTCTGCTACGCCATAGCCGCCGGCATCGACGCCGACCCCTTCGTGATCTTCGCGCTGCGGGGTCGCGATCGCGACGAAATCCTCGCTCAGTTGCGGGCACGCCGTACGACAGCTCAGGAGGCCGCCACCTCACCGGCCCCGACCGGCATTCCGGCGGCCGCCGCATACGCCCGCTGGACCGAACGCGCATCCGAACTGCCCCGGCCCCCGGCCCCTGCTGCCCACGCCTCCGCGCTGCCCGTCGCCCCGCCGCCCGGGACCGGCCTGGCCGCCACGGACCTGGAGCGCCTCATGGCCGACGCCGCCGCACGCGCCGAGCGCCTTCTCACGGGCGAGACCGCCAGCCTGTACCTGACCCAGCACCAGGACGCGGTACGGATCGCGGCGAGCAGCCCCGGACCCGAGTGGTTCCATCACCTGATCCGGAACACCGGTACCAAGCCGGCCGCGTTCGCCCGTCTCACCCGTGCCTGGCGGTTCGGCGGCTCCCATGGCATGACCGTCGCCGAACAGCCCCACACCCCCGACCCGGTGGTGATGACCGCAGCCCGCACCGCCCTGAACGCGGCCCTCGCCGAGATGACCACCACGCACGCTCCCCTCAGGGGCTGGCGCAACCGGCTCACGCTCACCGGCCACGGCATCCAGCTCCGCCTGGGCACCGACACCCGCTGGTACCCCTACCTCCTGGATGACGACGGCGAATGGTGGCCCGCGGCACCGGCCGAGGCCGATCCGACCGCAGCACTCACTGCGGTCTGGCGCCGGACCCGGTAACCGGCCGGACAGCCCGAAAGCGGCCGCACACGGGCGGGGCCGCTGGTCCGACGGACACAGGCTCGTGGACATGAGTCTGCGTCTGAGCACCGTGGTCCTCCCCGTCGACCGCTGGCACGAAGGCGGCCGCGCGAAATGGCAGCGGGCCGAGGATCTGGGCCTCCACGCCGCGTACACGTACGACCACCTGTCCTGGCGCAGCTTCCGCGACGTCGCTCGTGATCACGGTGACGTCGCCGTGCTCCATATGAGCCGTGGCCGCGAGCATCGCATCGATGGCGTACTTGTGACCGTGCAGGCTTTCTGCGGCGAGCAGTCTGCTTGCCGCACGTGCGATCTCCTCCGTGACGGGGCGCACCTTGGCCAGGGAAACGGCATGGTCGAACGCCGCCTGCGGCACCTCCGGGTCGCGTGCCTCGACCAGCGCGGCAGCGCTCGTCACGACGAGCAGGTGCAGCCTGCGGGCGACGTCCAGCCATACGGTCATGTCACGGTGGCGACGGGAGAGCTCGGAGAGGGCCTCGCTGTCGAGAACGAGGGTGCCGCTCATGTGGCGTCCGCCCGAGCCGACGCACCGCGGTGGGCGGCGCAGGCCGGGTCGGACCACGGGCGCATGAACAAGCAGTACGCCGACAGCGGTTGTGTGCGCCGTCGTGTCAGCTCCCCAGGAACTCCCGCACCTCCGCCACGAATCGCTCGGGTTCCGTGCGGTGGATCAGATGCCCGGTCTCGATGGTGACCATCCGTCCCCGGGGCACCCGGCGAACCAGTTCGGCGATGCCCGCCTGGGGGACGGGGCTGCTGCCGCCGCCCGCCAGCGCAAGGGTGGGGGCGGTGATGGCGCCAAGGCGTTCCAGCCATTCCGGTTCGGGGGTGTCGATCTGTCGTCGTACGGCGGGCACCAGGTCCCAGTCGAAGGACAGCTCCCTGTCCGGACGGACCGCGGCCGACGGCTTCCGGGGCAGCGGCGCGGGGACGTCCTCCAGGACGAGCCGGTCCACCCGGCTGCCGTCCGCCTGGGCCACCAGGTAGGCGATGGCACCGCCCATCGAGTGCCCGACCAGGTCCACCCGGTCCAGGCCCAACGCGTCCAGGAAGCCCAGCACGTCGTCGCGCATCAGCGTCAGCGAGTACGTACCCGGCCAGTCGCTGCGACCGTGCCCGCGGAGGTCGAGGGCGTGGACCTGGCGACCCGTGGCGAGCGCGGGGGCCACCTCGTCCCAGTCCCCGGCGGTCTCGCCCATGGCATGGAGCAGGACGAGCGGCGGGGCGTCCCGCGGGCCGGAGACCTGGTAGGCGAGGCGGACCCCGGAGACGTCGACCGAGCGATGATCAACCATGCACGCAACCTAACCGACGTGCCGCCGGTCGCCCGCCCCCGAGCCCGCGCGTGTCCGGCCCGCGAACAGCCCCCGGACAGCCCGCGCCCGCCGCCTCGCGGGCGGTGCCGCACTCCCGCGCACGTACGGCTCGCAGCCCCGGAGCTACTCCCGTGCAGCTCAAAAGGGTGGGGGCCAGCCACAGCCGATCACTTCCGCGACAATTCGGTAACCGGTGGATCGGAAAAGGAACTGGCGTTACGGTGAAGGAGACCTGTGGGTATAAGTGTTCGAGGGGGCTGCTGTGCGTGCGCGGAACACACGCCACAGCACAGCTCTTTTCGGCCACTTATCCACGTCTCTGTGGTCCCCCGGGGCGGTCAGGCGCACCCCACGCGATCCCCTACTTGACGCCAGGACTCCATCCCGTTGTGGCGTCTATTTCGCCGTGTTCACGATCGGAGCATCTGCGATGAGTAATCCCTTCGAATTCCACGAAGGACGTTTTGTCGTACTGCAGAATGAGGAGGCATACCACTCGCTGTGGCCGGCGGCCATGGAGGTGCCCGCCGGGTGGCGCCTCGTTCTTAAGGAGTCCTCGCGCCAAGCGTGCCTGGATTACGTGACAGAAAGAGGGACGGACCTCCGCCCTGCCGGCCTGGCCACCACGACCGCATGACCGCGCTGCTTGCCCGTCCCGTTCAGCGGGTCCGAACTCTGCTGGCAGACGACGACCCCATCTCCCGCGACGTCGTGCAGGTCGCGCTGCGCAGCGATGACCGACTCCACCTCGTGGCGGGCATCGACAGCCGCCGACCGCTCTCGGAATGGCCCCTGGGCCGGGTCGAGGTCGTCGTGCTCGGCCTCAGCCACGGTGACGTCCTGCTCAGCACGCTGCGGGATCTCGCCGCCCGCAAGATCAAGTCCGTCGTGGTGGGCCTGGACTGGAACCGCAGGGTCCTCGACAACGTCCTGGCGGCGGGGGCCTCGGGCTGCCTGGTGAAGGACGCCAGGCTTGAGGGGGTCGTCAGCGGGGTGCGCGCGGTGGCGGCGGGCAACCGCGTCCTGTCGCCCCGCCTCCTGGAGATCTACGCACCGCGCCACGCCCGCGACGGCGGCGCCGACGATCTGGTGATATCCCGCCTCACCCTGCGCGAACGGGAGATCCTGAGCCTGCTTGGCGAGGGACTGTCCACGTCCGAGGTGGCGGCGGCCTGCGGAGTGTCCGGCGCGACCATCAAGAGCCACGTCTCGCACGCCCTCACCAAACTGCGGGCGCGCAGCAGGCTGGAAGCCGTACTGATGCTGAAGAGGCAGTAGCCTCCGCAACCTGGTCCGTCGGCGGCCCCGGGGCCGCCGACGGACCCCGATCTCACACCGTCGCGGGCTGCCCGGCCGGCAGTTCGCGGTGGCCAGCCAGCTCGCGGGCCAGCCGCTCCTGGACCAGTGACAGGTCCTCGCAGTCGACGCCCTCGCGTTCGCTGATGTGCGTGCGGTAGAGCTGGTCGAACCGCTCCTCGTCCACATCGGCCCCTATCTGCTCCAGCATGTGGCGCAGTATGCCGCGGCCGGAGTGCCGCCCGATGAGCAGCGAGCGGCTGCGGCCGAACCGGGACGGCTCTACGAACTCGTACGTGGTCGGATTGCTCAGCATCCCCTTCTGGTGGATGCCCGCCGTAGTGCCGAACACGTACGTGCCGAAGATCGGCTTGTTGCGGGGCTCGTCGAGGTGGATGATCCGGCGCAGCGTCTCATACGCGTCGTACATGAGCGACAGGTCGACGCCGGTGCTCATCCCGTACTCCTCGGTCTTGTACGCGAGGACGGCGGCCAGTTCCTCCAGCGGGGTGTTGCCGCCCCGCTCACCGATGCCGCCCAGCGTCACCTGGACCTCGTCGGCGCCCGCCCGCAGCGCCGCGAGCGCGTTCGCCAGCGACAGGCCGAAGTCGTTGTGGCAGTGCGTCGAGATCCGTACGGAGGGCGGCACCCAGGACCGGACCTTGGCGATCAGCGCGCCGTACTCCTCGGGCACGGCACAGCCCGTGGTGTCGGCCAGGATCACGCAGTCCGCGCCCGCCTGGACGGCGCTGTCGCACAGTGCGTGCACCAGGTCGTCCGCGCCCCGGCTGGCGTCCTCGATGCCCACCGACACGTGGCTCACCCCCAGCGACCGGGCGAAGGCCACGCTGTCGGTGATCTCGTCGATGGACTGCTGGCGGGTGATGCCCCGTTTGTGGGTCAGATGGATGTCGCTGCCGGTGGCCACGAGCTGCACCTCGTGGTTGTCGGTGCCGGCTGCCTCCACGGCGGTCTCGATGTCGCTGCGCATCGTCCGGGAGAACGTCGCCAGCCGGGCCCGCTTGAGTTCCTGGGCGATCAGCCGAGTCGCCTCGAAGTCGCGGGGCGAGGACGCGGGGAATGCGGCCTCCACCACGTCGACGCCGAGCTCCTCGATGCGTCGGGCCATCTCCACCTTGTCGTCCGGCTGCATCGCGTTACCGGGCGCCTGCTCCCCGTCCCGCAGCGTGGTGTCGACTACGGCGATCCGCCGGTTCTGTGTCGGCGCTGTCATGGGTCCCTCCCTCAGTCAGTGGTCGGTCCGAGTCAGTGGTCGGTCCGAGTCAGTGGTCGCTCCGAGTCAGTGGTCGCTCCGGCCGCCCGCTCAGTCGCCGACCCGGCCTGGCACCGCGCCCACCCACTCGTCGGCGAATCGTTCCGCCCTCGCCTCATCGCGGAAGGCGTACGTCTTCAGCAGCCAGCGCTCGCGGGCCCGGTCGTGGTCGTGGACCTCGATGCGCTCCCGGTTGTGCAGGCCGTCCTGGTTGGCGAAGGTGAACAGGTCGCCGGTGCGGATGCGGTGCCGGGTGCGCTCGGCGCGGGCTAGCGAGTTCTTCAGGGCGATCAGCGCGTCCTTCGCCTCGTCCGGGCTGTCGGCGGCGACCGTGGTGTGGGTGTCCAGGTACCGGAAGCTGTACGCGTTCTCCAGGATCGGGTGGTGCCCGGACTGGGTCAGGCCCTGGTTCGCGTCCTTGGAGACGACGTCGAAGGGGGTGACGAAGTACGGCTCGCGCAGCACCTTCTGCTCGGCGTCCGTGAGCCGGGTCAGCAGCTCGCGCCCCGACACGAAGCCGGTGTAGACGAGGTCGCCCTCCGGGCAGCGCATGCCGAGCAGGGTGATGAAGTCCGCCCGCACCCGGTGCGCGGTGCGGTCGTTGTGGAAGACCAGCTCGCCCTCGGTGAAGCCGGTCTGCTGACCGGCGTACTGGTCGTGCGCGATGACGTCGGTGAAGAAGTCCCCGTTGAAGCGGGTCGCGTACGCCAGCAGGGGAGCGCCGGTGAGCTGTGAGAACAGCGTGTGCAGGGCTTCGGCGACGAAGGTGGTCTTGCGCGCGTACTTGTCAGCGAGCGGGTCCGCGTTGCCCAGCAGCGGAACCTCGTCGTCCAGCGGGCAGTTGCGCAGGACGTGGACGTCGACGCCGGCGCGACGGTCGGCCTGGATGCGGTCGCACACCTCGGTGAGGAAGGACGGCACGGAGCCGGAGGCGATGAGGTCCGCCACCGCCTGGGCGAAGGCGGGGTAGTCCTGGTAGGGATTGCCCCGGACCGTCGTGAGGACGGAGTGCAGGGAGCGCCGTTCTGCTTCGGTCAGTTCGTGGGTGAGGTGCATGCCGATCGGTTCCTGACGGATGGGCCGACGTTCAGGCCGGCGAGGGGACAACGGTGAGGAGGAAGGTGGCGAGGCGCGCCAGGATCTCCTTGAGCGCGTCCGGGGGCTGGGTGAGCGACAGGCGTACGTGCCCCTCGCCGCCGGGGCCGAATGCCGAGCCCGGTGTGACCGCCACAGCCGCCTCGGACAGCAGCCGTGCGGCGAAGGTGGTGTCGGTGAGGCCGGTGGCCCGGATGTCGGCGAGGACGTAGAACGTGCCGGACGGCGGCCTGGCGCGCACCCCGGGCAGGGTGTTCAGCCCCGCCACGAGCAGCCGGGCCCGGTCGGCATAGGCGTCCGCCATGGCCCGCAGCGACTCCTGCGGGCCGGTGAGCGCGGCCAGCCCGCCGCTCTGCACGAACGATCCCGCGCAGGCCACCGTGTGCTGGTGGACGGCGAGCATCGCGGCGACGAGGTCGGGCGGACCGGCCGCCCAGCCGAGCCGCCAGCCCGGCATCGCGTACGCCTTGGAGAAGCCGTTGACGGTCACGGTGCGGTCCGCGCAGCGCGGACGGGCCGCGATGCTGAGGTGCCGGGCGTCGTCCAGGACCAGCTTCTCGTAGATCTCGTCGGTGACGATCAGCAGGTCGTGGTCGAGGGCGAGCCCCTCCAGGTCCGCCGCTTCCCGGGGGGTGAGCATGCGGCCGGTCGGGTTGTTGGGGGTGTTGAGCACCAGGGCCTTGGTGCGGGGTGTGACGTGCTCCTCCAGGCGGGAACGGTCCAGGGCGAAGCCGTCTTTGGCGGACAGGGGCACGCTCACCGGGACCGCGCCCGCCAGCCGTGCCATCGCCTGGTAGCTCACCCAGCTGGGCGTTGGCACCAGGAGTTCGTCGCCCGGGTCGAGGAGAGCCATGAAGGCGGCGAAGAGGGCATGCTTGGAGGACGGGGTGACTAGGACGCCGGTGTCCGCGTCGACGGCGACGCCGTTGTCCCGCAGCAGCTTCGCGGCGATCGCCGTACGCAGCTCGGGCAGCCCCCGGCTGGCCGTGTAGTGGGTGAAACCGTCGTCCATCGCGCGGGCGGCGGCCTCGGTGACGTGGGCGGGCGTGTCGAAGTCGGGGTCGCCGCCGCCCGCGTCCAGGACGTCGACGCCCTGCGCGCGCAACTCCTTGACCCGGTCGTTCAGTCGGACGGTCACCGACTCGGTGACCGTGGCGCAGCGCGCCGCGATCCGGCCGCTCATGCGGGGGTGGACACCGGCAGGCCGGGCCTGCGGCGTCGCTCGTAGGCTGCGATGGCGTCCTCGTGCCGGAGCGTCGCCGCGATCTGGTCGAGTCCTTCGAGCATGCGGGCCCGGGTGTCCTCGTCCAGGGCGAACCCGGCCTCCAGCCCTTCGGCACGGACCGTCCTCCCGCGCAGGTCGACGGTGATCGCGGTGTCCGGCTCGGCCTCGATCCGCTGCCACAGCTCATCGACCGTCGGGTGCGGCAGGGTCACCGTGAGCAGCCCCGCCATCAGGGAGTTGGCCCGGAAGATGTCCGCGAAGCTCGGGGTGATCACCACCTTGAACCCGTAGTCCTGGAGCGCCCACACGGCATACTCGCGGGACGATCCGGTGCCGAACATCTCGCCGGCGACGAGGATGGAACCGCCTTGGTAGGCGGCCTGGTTGAGGACGAAGTCGGGATCCTTGCGCCAGTCGCCGAACAGGCCGTCCTCGAAGCCGTTGCGCCGGTGGGTGGCGCAGAACCGACCCGGGATGATCTGGTCGGTGTCGACATCGCGCCGTCGCAGCGGCACGGCGGTCCCGGTGTGGACGGTGAACTTCTCCATGCGGGTGACTCCTCGCTCACAGATCGGCCGGGGCGGCGAGCCGCCCGGTGACGGCGGTCGCGGCGGCGACCGGGGGCGACACGAGATGGGTCCTGGCCCCGGGCCCCTGGCGGCCCTCGAAGTTGCGGTTGCTGGTGGAGGCGGAGCGGGTGCCCGCGCTGAGCCGGTCCTCGCCCAGCGACACGCACATCGAACAGCCCGCGGCCGCGCGGAACTCGGCCCCCGCCCGCAGGAAGACCTGGTCGAGCCCCTCGTCGACGGCCTGCGCCCGGACTCGCATCGAGCCGGGCACCACCACCATGCGCACCCCGTCGGCCAGCTTCCGTCCGTCGAGCACATCGGCGGCCGCCCGCAGGTCCTCGATGCGGCCATTGGTGCACGAGCCGAGGAAGACCAGGTCGATGGGGACGTCCCGGAGCGCGGTGCCGGGCCGCAGGTCCATGTAGTCGAGGGCGCGGTGCGCGGCGGCGCGCAGCACGGCGTCCTCGAACTCCTCCGGCGCGGGCACCCGGCCGTCCAGCGGGACGCTCTGCCCCGGGTTGGTGCCCCAGGACACGTAGGGGGTCAACTCGCCCGCGTCGACGGTGATCTCCTTGTCGAAGACCGCGTCGTCGTCGGAGCGCAGCGACAGCCAGTACGCGCGTTCCTCGGCCGAGGGGTGATCCAGGTAGTCCAGGGTGGTGCGGTCCGCGGCGATGATCCCGGCGGCGGAGCCCATCTCGACCGTCATGTTGCACAGGGTCATCCGGGCTTCCATCGACATGTTCGCGACGGCCTCGCCCCGGTACTCCACGATGTGGTCCTGGCCCGACTGGGTGCCATACCGGGCGATCAGCGACAGAACGAGGTCCTTGGCGGTCACCCCGGCGGGCAGCCGCCCCTCGACGGTGACCCGCATGTCGCGCGGACGCTGCTTGGGCAGCGTCTGCGTGGCGAGGACGTGCTCGACCTGGCTGGTGCCGATGCCGAAGGACAGGGCGCCGAAAGCGCCAAGCGTGGTGGTGTGCGAGTCGCAGCACACGATCGTCATCCCCGGCTGGACCAGGCCCAGTTCGGGGGCGATGACCGCGTAGATGCCCTGTCCGGGCTGGCCGAGCCGGTGGAAGGGAATGCCGAACTCCGCGGAGTTGCTGCCCATCAGCCTGCGCTGGGCGCGCCTGCCCTCGTCCGGGTCCGGCCGGTCCACCGCGATCGTCGGCGTGCTGTGGTCCTCGGTGGCGACGGTCAGGTCCGGCCTGCGCACGGTCCGTCCCGCGGCGCGCAGCCCGTCGAATGCCTGCGGAGTGTTGACCTCGTGCAGGAGCTGCATGTCGATATAGAGGAGATCCTCGCCGCCCGTGCCGCGCCGCACGAGGTGGGACTGCCAGATCTTCGACGCGAGGGTCGTTCCCGCCATACCTATTGGCCCTTCGCCGCAGGGGGAGAGTGAGGCGTACGGGAGCCGCCGCGCCCCGGGAAGCGGCGGGCCCTTCTTCGCCGCGCCCATGGGAGCACGCACGGCACGCGACGCACAGTCGACCGCGGTGGGTGTACTCCTCCGCCTTTTCCGGTGCTTCCACCTTTGGCGGAGCCGACCCCCCTCCAACGAGCGAAGACGATGCCCGGCGGCCTTGCCATGCTCGCGGTCACGTCCCCCGCTGGGGCGCGGTCACAGTCCCCGCGAGAGAGCGGTCACGTCCCCCGCAAGTGATCCGAAAGGCCACCGGTGGAGCCGACAGAATCCGATTGCGTTGCCCCGACTTCCCTGCTCGAAGGCTTCCTGGCCTCCGTACGGCGCTTCCCCGAGCACATCGCTGTACGGTCCGCCGGGCGGTCCCTCAGCTATCGCGAGCTCGACCGGGCGGCGCACGCTCTCGCTGCCCGGATGGCGGGCGGTGAGGGCCCTGTCGTCGTGTACCTGGGGCGCGGTGCGGAGATGATCGTCGCGGCCGTCGCCGCGCTGAGGGCGGGTGCGTCGTACGTTCCCGTGGACCCGGCGACGCCCCGGACCCGGGTCGAGCTGATCCTGAAGGAGGCGGGGGCCCGACTGGCCGTCACCTCGCGGGAGCTGGCCGGCGACCTCGGGGGCGTGCTGCCGGTGCTGCTCACCGACTCCGGCGCAGGACCGGCGGACGAGGCCGCCGCCTACGAGGGCGACGCCGCCCCTGCGCTGCCGGAGGACCCCTCTCCCTGCGCGTACACCATCTTCACCTCGGGAACCACCGGCTGCCCCAAGGGAGTCGAGGTCTCGCACCGCAACGTGATCGACCTGATCGAGTCTACCCGGCCGCTCTTCGACTACGGCAGCGACGACGTGTGGTCGCTGTTCCACTCCTTTGCCTTCGACTTCTCCGTGTGGGAGATGTGGGGGCCGCTGCTCACCGGCGGCAGTGTCGTCGTCGTGCCCGACGCGGCGACGAAGGACCCGGCCGCGCTGCGCACGCTGCTGCGCGACGAGGGCGTCACGGTGCTGAGCCAGACGCCCAGCGCGTTCGGCGCACTCGCGGAGGAGGAGACGCGCCACCCGGACCGGCTGCCGCTGAAGTGGGTGGTGTTCGGCGGGGAGGCGCTGCGCTTCGCCGACCTGGCGTCCTGGATGAACAAGTACGGTGACGACGCGCCCGGGTTGGTCAACATGTACGGGATCACGGAGATCACCGTGCACGCGACCCACCGGCGGCTCACCCGCGCCGACCTGGACGAACGGGCGAGCCTGATAGGCACGCCGCTGCCCGGCACCGACATTGTTCTGGTCGGCGAGGACCTCGTCCCGGTCGCCGACGGCAGCGCGGGCGAAATGGTCGTCACCGGCCCCGGCGTCGCACTCGGTTACCAGGGGCTGCCCGAACTCACCGCCGAACGCTTCGTCCTGCTGCCCTCGGGGGAACGCGGCTACCGCTCCGGCGACCTCGCCCGCCGCCGCCCCAGCGGCGACCTCGAATATCTCGGACGCGCCGACGATCAGGTGAAGCTGCGCGGCTTCCGCATCGAACCCGGCGACATCGAGGCGGCGCTGCTGCGCCACCCCGGCGTTCGGGCCGCCACCGTCGTGCTACGCCCGCTGCCCACCGGCGAACCCGGCCTGGTCGGCTACGTCGTGGGCGACGCCGACGCGGACGCACTGCGCGCGCACGCCGCCGCCGCGCTGCCCGACTACATGGTGCCCGCCGCGTTCGTCACCCTGGACGCGCTGCCGCGCACCGCCAACGGCAAACTCGACCGGGCCGCGCTCCCGCAGCCGCAGGCCGCCCCCGCGCGCGGGCGCGGCCCGGCGACCCTGCGCGAGGAACTGCTATGCGAACTTTTCGCGCAGGTGCTGGGCAGGCCACGGGTCGGCGCGGACGAGGACTTCTTCGCCCTGGGCGGCCACTCCCTGGCCGCGATCAGGCTCGTCAACCGGGTCCGCTCCGTGCTCGGCGCGGAGGCCAGACTCCAGGACCTGTTCGACGCCGCCACGCCGGCCGCGTTCGCCGGGCGACTCTCCGAGTCCGCCACCAGGCCCGCGCTCACCCCGCGCGAGCGGCCCGAGGAGACCCCCCTCTCGCACGCCCAGCGCCGCCTGTGGTTCCTGCATCGCATCCACGGCGGCTCCGCCGCCTACCACGTGCCCTACGCCCTGCACCTCACCGGAATCCTCGACATCGCCGCACTGCGCGCGGCGCTCGACGACCTGGTCGCCCGGCACGAAATCCTGCGCACCGTCTACCCCGAGCGCGACGGCGTGCCCTTCCAGCGGATCCTGCCGGACGCCCGGCCCGAACCCGCCGTCGTCGGCGTGGCCCGCGAGGACCTGGAGGAACGCCTGCGCGAGGCGGTCGCCCATCCCTTCGACCTCGCCGCCGATCTCCCTCTGCGCGCCACCCTCCTGCGCGTCGACGACAACGAGAGCGTCCTGCTCGTGGTGGTCCACCACATCGCCGCCGACGGCTGGTCCATGACCCCCCTCTTCCAGGACCTCGCCGCGGCCTACACCGCGCGCACGGCGGGCAGCCCGCCTGCCTGG
This sequence comes from Streptomyces sp. A1277, assembly GCF_004795015.1. Lineage (GTDB taxonomy): Bacteria > Actinomycetota > Actinomycetes > Streptomycetales > Streptomycetaceae > Streptomyces. Next base: position 31,058 of record NZ_SSBI01000034.1, read on the forward strand.
GAGCCACTGCCGGTGCAGTACGCCGACTACACCCTGTGGCAGTTGGAGCTGCTCGGCGACCCCGAGGACCCGGACGGACTCGTCGCCGGCCAGAGCGCGTTCTGGGCCGAGGCCCTGCACGGTGCGCCCGCCGAACTCGCCCTGCCCACTGACCGCAGCCGCCCCGCCACCACCCGCTTCCGGGGCGGCCGGGTGACTCTGCGCGTCGACGCGGCCCTGCACGCCCGTCTCGCCACACTCGCCCGCGAACAGGGCGCCACGGCCGCGATGGTCCTCCAGGCGGCGGTGGCCGGACTGCTCACCCGCATGGGGGCGGGCACCGACCTGCCGCTCGGCGTGCCCATCGCGGGCCGCAACGACGAAGCGCTGCACCCCCTCGTCGGCTTCTTCGTCAACACCCTCGTCACCCGCACCGACACCTCGGGGGACCCCAGCTTCGTCCGCCTGCTGGCCCGGGTCCGGGAGGCCGGACTGGCCGCGTACGACCACCAGGACCTGCCCTTCGAGCGCCTGGTGGAGATCCTCAACCCGGAACGCTCCTCGGCCCGCCACCCCCTCACCCAGGTCGTCGTCGGCGTGCAGCCCGCCATCGCCGCGGACCTGACCATGCCCGGCCTCGACGTGGCCGCGCGGCCGGTCGGCGACCCCACCGCCAAATTCGACCTGTCGCTGAGCTTCGAGGAGCACCGGGACGCGGACGGCGCGGCCGCCGGCCTCGACGGCACCGTCGTGTACAGCACCGACCTCTTCGACCACGCCACAGTGGAAAACCTGGTGGAGCGCCTCGCGCACTTCCTCCAGGCCGTCGCCGACGACCCCGCCGCCCCGCTCAGCCGTATCGACGTCCTGGGCGACGAGGAACGACACCGCCTCCTCGTCGAGTGGAACGACACCGCGGCGCCGCCCGTCGAGAGCCCCACCGTCGCTGCCCTCTTCGAGAAGCAGGCCGACCGAGGCCCCGACCGGCTCGCCCTGGTCCAGGGCGCGACCCGCTGGACGTACCGGGAACTCGACGAGCATGCCAACCGGATCGCGCACGTGCTGCGCTCCCTGGGCGTCGGCGTGGAGGACATGGTCGGCCTGTGCCTGCCGCGCGGACCCGAGTTCGTCGCCGCGGTCCTCGGCGTCTGGAAGGCGGGGGCCGCCTACACCCCCCTGGAGCCCGGCCACCCCGCCGAACGCCGCGTGTACATGCTGACCGACAGCGCGGCCAGGGTGCTGCTCACCTCCGGGGACCTCGCGGCGGACATGGAACTGCCACCCGGCGTCCACCGGGTGGCGTTGGACGCCGACGCACGGCTATCGCGCGCTCCCGTCACCCGGCTGCCCCTGACCACCACCGGCCGCCACCTCGCGTACGCCGTCTACACCTCCGGCTCCACCGGCGCGCCCAAGTGCGTCCTGCTGGAGCACCGCGGCGTCGTCGGACGGCTGCGGGACGTGGCCGAACGCTTCGAGCTGACCCCCGACGACATCAACCTCCAGGTGATCTCCCTCGGCTTCGAGGTCCCCGTCCGGGAGTTCTTCGGCCCGCTTTCCGTCGGAGCCGCCGTCGCCCTGCTGCCGCCGGACGGCGAGCGCGACCCGGCCGCTGTCGTCAGGACCATCCGAGAGACGGGGGCGACCGTCGCCATCTGCGTCGTCCACTCGCTCCTGGAGGCGCTCCTCGCCTACGACCCGAACCCCGCGGACCTCGCCACGCTACGCCTGGTGGGCACCGGCGGCGAGATCCTGCGCCCCGCCGAGGCCGACACCCTCATGAACGTCTGGGGCTGCCGGGTCGTCAACCAGTACGGCCCCACCGAGACGACGATGATGGCCTGCCTGCACACCGTGCGGCCCAAGGACCTCACCGGGCGCATCCCGGTCGGCCGCCCCCTCGCCGACACCCGGGTGTACGTGCTCGACGACGCCCTGAGCCCGGTGCCTGTGGGCACCCCCGGCGAGGTCTACCTGGCGGGCTTCGGGCTGGGGCGCGGCTACCTCAACCAACCGGACCTCACTGCCTCCCGGTTCGTTGCCAACCCCTTCGGAGCGCCCGGCGAACGCATGTACCGCAGCGGCGACACTGCCCGGTGGCGGGCCGACGGCAACCTGGAGTTCGTTGGCCGCGTCGACGACCAGGTCAAGATCCGCGGATTCCGGATCGAACTCGGCGAGATCGAGGCCGTGCTCGCCGCGCACCCTCAGGTCGCGGCCACCACTGTCCTCGCCAGGGAGGACCGGCCCGGCGACAAACGCCTCGCCGCCTACCTGGTCCCCGCCGGGGCGGAGGCCCCCGCGCCGGCCGCCCTGCGCGACCACCTCGCACAGCGGCTGCCGTCGCACATGATCCCGCCGACGTTCACCGTCCTGGACACGCTCCCGCTGCGACTCAACGGTAAGGTCAACCGCGATCTGCTGCCCGTCCCCGCCGCCCCGGACACCGGATCCAGCGCACCGCGCAACCCGCGCGAGGACATCCTGTGCCAGCTCTTCGCCGAGGTGTTGGGCCTGCCCGAAGTCGGCGTCGACGACGACTTCTTCCACCTGGGCGGCCACTCCCTGCTCGCCGCCAGGCTCATCAGCCGCATCCGTACGGCGCTCGGCGTCGAGCCCTCTATGAGCGCTCTGTTCGCGGCCCCCACCGCCGCCGCGCTCGCCCGTAGCCTCGACGCCGGGAGCAGCGGCGACTCACTGGAGGTCATGCTGCCGCTGCGCCCCGAGGGCGACCGCGAGGCGGTGTTCTGCATCCACCCCGGCGGCGGACTGAGTTGGAGCTACGTCGGCCTGCTGCGCCATCTCCCGCCGCAGTTCCCTCTTTACGGTGTCCAGGCGCACGGACTGCGCCGCCCCGACGAGATGCCCGCGACGATCGAGGAGATGGCGACCGACTACATCGAGCGGATCGAGGAGGTCCAGCCCGAAGGCCCCTACCACCTGCTGGGTTGGTCCCTCGGTGGCATGGTTGCCTACGAGATGGCCGTCCAGTGGCGGGCCCGCGGGGCCCGGATCGGGATGCTCGCCCTCCTCGACTGCTACCCGGGAATGCCCGACCACTTCCGGGTGGACGACGCGACCATGCTCCGCTCCCTCCTGGACCCCGAGAACCCCGACGCCGTCCCAGAGGAGGGCTCCGCCGAACTCGGCAAGGCCCTGGAGATCGTCAAGAAGGACACCGGCGCGCTCACCAGCCTGACCGAGCCGCAGATCGTGGCCCTGCTGAAGACCATGGCGCACAACCGGCAGATCGTCCGCGCGTACGAGCCGACCTGGTTCGACGGCGACGTGCTGTTCTTCCTCGCCACGCAAAACCGCGTCGAGGACGCCCCGACCGCCGAGGTCTGGTGGGAACACGTCGGCGGCGTCGTCGTGTCCCACCCGATCGAGGCGGCGCACATCACCATGGCCAACCCCGAGCCGCTCGCCGAGATCGGCCGCATCGTGGCGCGCGACCTGGAGGAACGATGAAGTCCGATCTGCTGGTCCTGAAGGACCGATCCGTCCTGGCCCTGCTCACCGCCCGGTCCGTCTCCCTGCTGGGCAACGCGATCATGCCGATCGCGCTGGCCTTCGCGATCCTGGAGATGCCCGGTGGCTCCGCGACCGTACTCGGTCTGGTGCTCGCGACCCGCATGGTGACCCAGCTGCTGTTCATCCTGCTCGGCGGGGTCTTCGCCGACCGGCTGCCCAAGCAGCGCCTGATGATCGGCGCGGACGTCGCGGCGGGGGCCGTCCAGGTGGTGGCTGCCCTGCTGATCACCGGGGGGTCGGCGTCTCCCGTGGCGCTCGCCGGTCTCGCCGCGCTGAGCGGCGCGGCGGCCGCCCTGTTCGAACCCGCGTCCCGGTCCGTGATGCCGGCGCTGGTCGACGGCGACTCCCTCCAGTCCGCGAACGCCCTGCTGAAGCTGTCCATGCGCGGTGGCAGCATCCTCGGCGCGGCTTTCGGCGGCGTCCTCGTCGCCATCATGGGCGCCGGACACACGCTCCTCGTGGACGCCGGGACGTTCTTCGTGTCGGCCCTGCTTCTGACCCTGGTGCGCGTCGTCGCACCGGTCGCCAAGGGGCCCACCAAGACGATGCTGGCGGCGCTGCGCGAAGGCTGGCAGGAGTTCACCGCCCGGCAGTGGGTGTGGGTGATGGTCACCCAGATGGCGGTCGTCAACGTCCTGCTGGCCGGATCCTTCTACGTCCTGGGGCCGGTCGTAGCCAAGCAGACGTACGGCGGCGCCACCGGCTGGAGCACCGTCCTCACCGTCCAGGCGATCGGCTTCGTGGCGGGCACCCTGGTCGCTATGCGCATCCGGCCCGCCCGGCCCATCCGGGTGGCCGCCCTGGCCACGGCGGGCTTCCCGCTCTCCCTGTTCCTGCTGGCCGCTCAGGCCCCGCTGGCCGCGGTCTGCGTGGCCGCCTTCGCCTCCGCGATCTTCATCGACGTTTACGAGGTCATGCTCGACACGACACTCCAGAAGAACATCCCCCCCGAGGCGCTGTCCCGCGTCATGTCCTATGAAGCCCTGGGTACCTTCGCCCTGGTGCCCCTCGGCAGCGCCATCGCCGGCCCTGTCTCCCACGGACTGGGCGTCGGCCCCACCCTGGCCTGGGCCGGAGCCCTCATCGTCGCGGCGGGCGTCGTAACCTTCCTGCTGCCCTCCATCCGCGCCGTGCCGCCGGTCAAGCCCGAGCAACTGGAGGAAGCGCGATGACCGGTTTCACCCGCTGGCTGCTGCGCCGCCCCGCCAACGAGACGAAGGCTCGCGTGTTCTGCTTCCCCTACTCGGGGGTCGGCGCGTCCATGTTCAACCGGTGGCCGCGCTGGCTCGATGGCGACGTGGAGGTGTGCCCCATCCAGTTCCCGGCCCGCGAGAACCGCATCCGGGAGCCGCACTTCGGCACTTACCAGGCGCTGTCGGAGGACATCGCCGAGGCGCTGGCGCCCCACCTCGACCGGCCGTACACCTTCTTCGGCCACTGCGCGGGCGCGCTGCCGGCCTATGAGACGGCGCTGCGCCTGGCCGAGTCAGGGCACCCGGAACCCGCCCGGCTCGTCGTCTCCGCGCAGGCCCCGCCGCACCACTGCCCGCACGACCGGTTCCTGGACCTCGACGACGTGCAACTGGGCGCGGAGCTCGGCGCGATCGCGGTGGCACGCGGCGGCGAGGCGCACCCCCTGCTGATCGAACTGACCCTCGCCGTCCTGCACCAGGACCTGGAGGCCAACCGCGTCTACACCCGGCCGCGCACGCCGCTACCGGGCCCCGTCAGCGTCGTGAACTGGTCGGCTGACCCCGAAGTCGACCTCGCACTGCTCGACGACTGGCGCGGCTACTCCGACGACGTGCAGTTCCACGAACTGCCCGGGGAGCACTACACCTTCCTCACCGCCCCACCGGAACTCCTCACCCTCCTGCGGAAGGGCTGACAGAGTGGATACCGCTACCTCCCTCGTCTCGGTCTTCACCGAGTGCGCCCGCGCCCATCCCGAGCGCCCCGCCCTCGGGGACCTCAGTTACGCCGGGCTCGACGCCCGCACCAACCGCGTCGCCCACCAACTCCGTGCGGTGGGTGTGCGCACCGGCGACGTCGTCGGCGTCCGCGCACCCCGCGGCGAGGAGACCGTGGTGCTGCTCCTCGGCATCCTGAAGGCGGGTGCGGCCTACCTCGCCCTGGACCCCGGGCAGCCCCTCGACCGCCAGCGGCAGATGCTGGCCGACGCGTCGGCGACTGTGCTGTTCGACCTCACGGGCGAGGCGCGAGGCTCTGCGCCGTACGACCTCACGGGCCAGGCGCGGGACGCCGGGGCACCGGCTCCGGGTGTGCGGGAACCCCACGATTTCCCCGACTGCCGGGTGCTCGCGGAAGTCGACACCGAGGCGCCGGACACGCCGGTGGACGCGGGCGTCGGGCCCGCGGACCTCGCCTACGTCGCGTACACCTCGGGCTCCACGGGCCGCCCCAAGGGCGTGGCCGTACCGCATCGGGCCGTGCTGCGGCTGGTGGTGGACGGGGACGTCGTCGACGCCGGTCCGCAGGACGTGTTTCTACACTTCGCGCCGGTCGCGTTCGACGCCTCGACGCTGGAGATCTGGGGTGCGCTGCTCAACGGGGCCCGCCTCGCCGTCATGCCGCCCGGCGCGCCGTCCCTGACCAGGCTGCTCGACTTCGTAAGGGACGAGCAGGTCAGCGTGGCGTGGCTGACCGCGGGACTCTTCCACCGGGCCGTGGACACGGGACTCACCGGGCTGCCGCACCTGCGACGGCTCATCGCCGGAGGCGACGTGCTCTCGCCCGGTCACGTCGCACGCGCCGTGCGCGACCTGCCGCACACCACCGTCGTCAATGGGTACGGGCCCACCGAGAACACGACGTTCACCTGCTGTCACCCGGTGACGACGCCGGTCGAGGACAGCGTGCCCATCGGCCGCCCCGTACGCGGCACCGGCGTCCACCTCCTCGACGCCCGGCTTCGCCCGGTAGCCGACGGGGAGGTCGGCGAGATCTACGCCACGGGCCTGGGCCTCGCACACGGCTACGTCAACGACCCGGCCGCGACCGCGTCCCGCTTCGTTGCCGACCCCTACGGACCCCCGGGCTCCCGCATGTACCGCACGGGCGACCTCGCCCGCCGGGTCGATGGGACCCTGCGCTTCCTGGGCCGTGCCGACGACCAGGTGAAGATACGGGGCTTCCGCGTCGAGACGGACGAAGTGGCCGCCGCGCTCCTGACCCACCCCGACGTCCGGCAGACGGCCGTGACCGCTCCGTGGCGCGACGCCCAGCCCCGGGAACGCGTCCTGACCGCCCACGTCGTGACCGCACCCGGCGCGTCCGTCCTGGACGTCCGCGCGCACCTGGCCCGGCTGCTGCCGCTGCACGCCGTGCCCTCCCTGATCCGCACTCTGGACGCCCTGCCGCTGCGGGACAACGGCAAGGTGGACCGGACCGCCCTGGAAGAACTCGGCCCGCTGGAACGCCCCGCGGTCAACGCCGCGCACCGGCAGCCGGAGACGGGCCTGGAGGAGGCCGTCGTCCAGCTGTGGTCGGACCGGCTGGGCACCGCGGGCATCGGCGCCGACGACGACTTCTTCGAACTGGGCGGCCACTCGCTGCTCGCCCTGACCATCACCGGCGAACTCCTGCGGATGTACGGAGTTGAAGTGTCGCCGCTCGACTTCTACCTCGACCCGACCCCCGCCGGACTCGCCCGCACCGTCCGGAGAGCAACGCGAGAAGACACGCAGAACGAGCCGCGGGAAGCCTCGAACAAAACGACCCCGGAGGCCACGCGGACCCCCGTGCGCCATCCCGCGCCGGAGGTCTCCTCGTGAGGATTCCCTCGGCCCCGCCCGGCCCCCCCGACCCGGCCGGCATCGACCTGTTCGACCCGCACGTGCACGCCGAGGGCGACCCGCACGCCGTCTGGACCCACCTGCGCGCACACGCCCCCCTGCACCGCCAGACCCTGCCCGACGGGCGTGCCTTCTGGTCGGTGACCCGGTACCACGACGCCTGCCGTGTCCTGTCCGACCACCGCGAGTTCACCTCCGAACGTGGCAGCCTCCTGCACCAGTTGGGCCGCCGCGACGCGGCGGGCGGCCGCATGCTCGTGGCGACCGACCCGCCGCGTCACACCGAACTGCGCCGCCCGCTGAACCGGCTGTTCGCCCCCGGCGCGCGGGCGGGCTTGGAGCAGCGGCTGCGCACCGCCGCCCGGTGGGTGCTCGCCCCCGCCGCCGCACCGGGGGAGTGGGACCTGGCCGAGCGGGCGCAGGCGCTGCCGACGGCGGTCGCGGGCGCGGTGCTGGACCTGCCTGAGGAGGACTGGCCCGAACTGTTCCGCTGGACGGCGTCCGCAGCCGCCCCCGACGACCCGGACCTGCGGGTTGGCGGCAGCTCCGCCGCGACCCTGGCCGTCGCGCACCATCAGCTGTTCGCCTACTTCACTGACCAGGTGGCCCAGCGCAGGGGAACCGCGGGCGAGGACGTGATCCGGCTCCTGATGAGCATGCGGGTGGGCGACCGGCCTCTCACGGACGAGGAAGTCGTCGTCAACTGTTACAGCGTGGTGCTGGGCGCCAACGCGACGACGCCGCACACCGTCTCGGGCACGGTGCAGGCCCTCATGGACCATCCGGAGGTGTTCCGTGCGGTCGCACGGGACCCCTCCCTGGTGCCCGGACTGGTGGAGGAGGGACTGCGCTGGACCTCGCCCGCCAGCAGCTTCCTGCGTCATGCGGTCAAGGACACCGAGCTGAGCGGCGGTGTGGTGCCCGCAGGGGACGCCGTCGCGGTCTGGGTGGGCTCGGCCAACCGGGACGAGCGGGTGTTCACCGACCCGTTCCGCTTCGACCCGAGCCGCACCGGCAACCGGCACATCGCCTTCGGCTTCGGACCGCACTACTGCCTGGGCGCGGCAGTAGCCCGGCAGACCCTGCGGATCTTCTTCGAGGAGGTCTTCGAGCGGGTCGCCGAGTTCCGGCCCGCCGGGGAGTCGCGGCGCCTGGTGTCGAACTTCGTCGCGGGCCTGGCCCGGCTGCCCGTCCACACCCGGCCGCGTACGTCCTGAGCACCAAGCCCTCCGGCCGCGCCCACCCGTACGGGATCTCCCGCTCACCGGCCCGCGTCACCCTGCGACCCCCGGAACCCCCCGGCCGCGCACGCCCCTAAGGAGCAGAACATGAGCGCCGACACCGACGAGATCGCGGCAGCGTTCCGTGCGATCCTGAGCCGGCACCTCGATGGCCAGGAGATCGGCCCGGACGACGACTTCTACGCGATGGGAGGCGACTCCCTGACCGCCCTCAGAGTGGTCGCCGACGCGAACGAGCAGGGCATCGACGTCACCCTGCGGGACGTCCTGCACCACTCCACCCCGCGCACGCTCGCCGCCCACCTGGCCACCAGGGACGACGAGGCAGCGGACGACCGCCCCGCCACCGTCGGCCTCACCGCCACGGACCGGGCACTGGTGTCGCCCGGGCTGGCCGACGCACTGCCCGCGTCCGCCCTCCAGGTCGCGATGATCTACCTGTGCGACAGCAGCACGGATCCCGGGCTCTACCACTCGGAGTTCAGCTGGGAGGTGGGCGAGCCCTTCGACGAGCCCCGCTTCCGAAGGGCGCTGGCGGCTCTGTGCGAGCGGCACGCGGCGCTGCGCTCCTTCTTCGACCTCGGCACGTACTCCGTACCGGCGCAGTTGTTCCACCGGAGCGTCGAAGCACCGCTGACGGTGGGCGCGGCCCCGGACCGCAACACGGCGCTCGACTGGGGCAGCGCACCGCTGTTTCGGTGCGGGGTCGAGCCCGCGGCGGGGTCGTTCCGCGTGACCCTGCGCGTCCATCACGCCCTCGTCGACGGCTGGGGCTACGGGCGGCTGATCGTGGACCTCCTCGCCCTCTACCAGGAGTCGCCCCTGCCTGGCCTGCCGCAGGGCGTCGAGCAGGCGTTCCTCGACGCCGAGCACGCACAACTCGCCGACCCGGCGGCCGCCGAGTACTGGCGGGGACAGGCCGGCGAGCCCGTGCTCTTTCCCGAGTCCGCCCGCTTCACCGGGGCCGCCGACGCTCGGGAGAGCATGGGGTTCCCCCTGTCCGACCCCCTGGTCGCCTCCCTCAAGGACACGGCGAAGGAGCTGCGCGTCCCGCTCAAGTCCCTTGCGTTCGCCGCCCACGCGCAGGCCCTCGCCGTGCTCACCGGCCAGAGCGAGACCGTGACGGGCCTGGTGGTCAACACCCGGCCGCAGACCGAGGGCGCCGACCTCGTCGCCGGGCTCTACCTGAACACCGTGCCGGTCCGCGTCCGGGCCCGCGGCTCCTGGCCGGACCGGGCGGTCGCCGCGCTGGTCGCGGAACGCAACGCGCGACGGCACGCCGCGTACCCGCTGGCCCATATCGAGAGCGAACTGGGCCGCCCGGCCTTCGAGGTGACCTTCAACTTCACACACTTCCACCTCTACCGCGACCTCGACGGGCTGGACGGCCTCGACGTTCGGGGCTGGCGAGTACGAGGGAAGCCGAGCTTCCCGTTCCGGGTGGACTTCGAGCTGGAGGGTCTGGAGGCGGGCAGCCGCGTCGTCGTCGCGTACGACCCGGAGCGGCTGCCCGAGGCGCAAGCGAAGCGCTACGCGGACCTTTTCGAGCAGGCGCTCGGCGAGGCGGCCGCCGCATGAGGAGGCCCGCCCGCGACCGCCCCCTCCTGGCGATCGCCTATGACGACGGGGCCGTGTCCCCGGGCGAGGTGGGGGTCGCTCTCGCCGAGCTGGGCGACGTCGTGTTCCTGGTGCCCGACACGGCGCACGTGGCCGCGATGCGCCCGGTGCTCGCCCAGCTCGGCGCCGTACGGGACCTGTCGGGCGACGCGCGAAGCGACGCCGAAGTCGTGCGGGAACTCGCGCCGGACGCGCTCGTGACGTTCAGCGAACGCCTGATCCGGACCACCGCGAAGCTGGCCCGGGCGGCGGAACTGCCCTACCACAGCCCAGACACCGCACTGCTGCTCACCGACAAGACTCGGCAGCGGGCCGCCCTGCGGGCCGCCGGGGTGGACGACGTGCGCACGGCTCCGCTGGACTCCCTGGCCGACTGGCCCGCGGCCCTCGCCCTCGTCGGACTGCCCGCGGTCGTCAAACCGGTACGCGGCGCGGGAAGCCGCCACACCCACCCCGTGCACGACGAGGAAGAGGCTCTGCGCGTCCTGACGGAGGTCTTCGCCGACCTGCCGCCCGCGCCGTCCGGCGAACCGCGGCTGACCATGGAGGAGATGCTGGTCGGACGCGACCGGCTGCCGCTGGGGGACTACGCGTCGGTGGAGAGCCTGTGCGGGCCCGAAGGCGTCACGCACCTCGCCGTCTCCGGCAAGCTTCCGCTGGTCGCCCCCTTCCGAGAACCCGGCCGCTACTGGCCGACTCAGCTCCCCGACGACGAACGGCGGGCGGTCCTGGACCTGGTGACCCGTGCGCTGGAAGCATTGGGCGTACGGCACGGCCTCACTCACACGGAGGTGAAACTGACCCCCGAAGGCCCCCGGCTGGTCGAGGTCAACGGCCGTATCGGCGGCCACGTCAACGGCCTGGCCCGCACCGCGTGCGGCGTGGACCTCGTGCACGCGGCCGTACTCCAAGCGCTGGGCCGCCCCACCGGCCTGGGACCCCTGCGCCCCGACCGCGTTCACTTCCAGCACAACGGCCTCGCCCCGGTCCGGCCCTGCCGACTGGTTTCCGTGGACGGGGCGGCCGCGGTGCGCGCCATGGCGGGAATCAGCGGCTACCGCAGCTTCGTACGACCGGACGAGCGGCTGCCGGGCGGCGTCATGACACGCGAACTGGACGTGCTGTGGGGCGTCGCCGACACCCACGAGGAGATGGTGCGGGTCGTCCGGGACGCCCTCGAAACCCTCCACTACACCTTCGACTTCACCGACCCGCAGGGCGGCACGCATCCCACCGGAGCATCGACGGGCCTGCGCACCGTGGCCGCGTCCTCCTGCGGCGCCTGGCAGGACGTACCCGCTCCGGAACCCACCTGTGAGCCCACCTGTGGGGCCGCGCGCCGACTCACTCCCGAGCCCGCTCGCGGACCCACTCCCGAACCCGCTTCCGAAGGAGCCTCATGAGCACCCCCGCCGTCGCCTCTCCCGTCACGGCCCTGATCGACATCATCGACGGGCAGCGCTGGGACGACCTGAAGTCCGTCCTCGCCCGGGACTGCGTGATCGAGCGCCCCGGCTCGCAGCCCATGGCGGGTCTCGACCGGATCGAGCACTTCTACCGCAACGAACGCCAGGTACGGCACGGGAAGCACGTGGTGGACCGGGTGGTCGCCGACAAGGAGGCGGCGGCTTGCTGGGGCACGTTCCGCGGGGAGACCCCCGACGGCTCCGTGATCGAGGCCCGCTTCGCCGATACCTTCGTCCTGGCGGACGGCCTCATCCAGCGCCGCACCACCTACGTCCACGCACCGCGCCACTGACAAGCCTTCGGGCACACCAGCAGGCGGTGGCCCCGGGCAGGGCCACCGCCGCTCGTACGGTTACGTCCGGAATGGGTGAACCGTGTGCCGTAACTGCATGATGCTCTCGAGCCCTCCACGCAGAGACGCGTGCATGGCCTCGGCGAAGTCGTGCCCGACCTCGATCCGCAGGATGAAGCGGTCGTCGGGGCCGGAGAGGGTCCGACGGTTAGCCTTGCCGTGCTCGGGGCTTGCATGTTCCAGAGCGCGGTCATCGGCCAAGTCCGGCAGGTTCCGGAGTCGCCCGGTACTCCGCCGTGGTGAGTGGTTCATCGGAGACCGACCCCGATCGATGGTGAGTGCAAACCTCGCGTAATCGACCAGTGGTCAGCGGAGCTGAGCGATCGCTTCGGTGGCGATGGCCTCGAAGACGGTCTGGTCGGCGGCGAAGTCCGAGTCGGGGATCGGCCAGTGGACCACGATCTCGGTGAAGCCGAGCTCGCGGTGGCGGCCGGCGAAGTCGACGAAGGCGTCCACAGACGCCAGGGGCGCGTTCCGGTCGGGGGTGAAGCCGTGCAGCAGGATCTTGTCCAGCTCGGCCACATCCCGCCCGGACTCGGCGCACGCCTTGCCGAGCTTCTCGACCTGGGCACGCAGGGCCGCCACCGACTGCTCCGGGGTTCCCTCCTCGTACAGCTTCGGGTCGCCGGTCGTCACCCACGCCCGCCCGTGGCGCGCGGCGAGCTTCAGCCCGCGTGGCCCGGTCGCCGCGACCGCGAACGGCAGCCGCGGGCGCTGGACACAGCCTGGGATGTTCCGCGCCTCCTCCGCCGTGTAAAAGTCGCCCTTCTGCGAGACCGCACCCTCGGTGAGAAGCCGATCGAGCAGTGGCACGAACTCGCCGAACCGGTCCGCCCGCTCCTTCGGCGTCCACGCCTCTTGCCCCAGCGCGGTGGCGTCGAAGCCGTTGCCGCCGGCCCCGATGCCGAGCGTGATCCGCCCGCCGGAGATGTCGTCGAGCGAGATCAGCTCCTTGGCCAGCGTCACTGGATGCCTGAAATTAGGCGACGTGACGAGGGTGCCCAGGCGCAGGCGGTCCGTGGCCGTGGCGGCGGCAGTGAGGGTGGGCAGGGCGCCGAACCACGGGCCGTCGCGGAAACTGCGCCAGGAGAGGTGGTCGTACGTGTACGCGGCGTGGAAGCCGAGCTCCTCGGCGCGCTGCCACTTCTCGCGGCCTCCCTCGTGCCAGCGGTCGACGGGAAGGATCACGGTGCTCAGGCGCAGGCTCATGCCACCGAGCCTACGTCGGACACAGGGGTGTTTCCCCGCGACTCCGGAGTGTGACGTCCGCACGCTGGCGCGGCCCTCGATCGGTTCGCGGAGTTCGCCGACGTGTGGGGAAAAAAGTATCCGGCCGTCGTCCGACTCTGGGAGAACGCCTGGGAGGAGTTCACTCCCTTCCTCCGCTTCGACACCGAGATCCGCCGCATCGCCTGCACGACCAACGCGATCGAGTCGGTCAACGCACGGATCCGACGGGCGGTGAAAGCCCGCGGCCACTTCCCGAACGAGCAGGCCGCCCTGAAGTGCGTCTACATGGCGATCATGTCGCTGGACCCGACCGGCAAGGGCCAGGCTCGCTGGACCATGCGCTGGAAAACCGCCCTGAACGCCTTCGACACCACCTTCGACGGCCGACCCTCCGCAGCACGCCAGTAACCCTCAACAACCCGGGTTGCACCGCTCGTTTGGCAGACCCGCTCGGGCCCCTGGCCCAGTCGGCCCGGTCAGCAGCTTCACCGGACGTATGACCATCCGCCGGTGGATAGCGGACCGGTACTCGCGACGGGTACGTACCTCGGCCCAGGTGCCGGCGTCGATGACGGCAGGCCACTTCCCAGGGCCGACCTCCTCGCCCTGGTGCATGTGGATTCCGGCGACGTGGCGGGAGTCGAGCAGCGCCCGGACGGTGCCCTGGGTCCACTCCTTGCCGTACACGGTCCTGATGCCGCGCTTGTGGAGGACAAGGGCGATGGCGACCGGGCTCTTGCCCTTGAGGCAGCGGTCGAAGACCTCGCGGACGATCTCGGCCTCGTCCTCCCTGACGCTCACGCCGTCGGGCTCGTACCCGAACCCAGTACAGGGCGGCCGGTTCACCTGGGGTGATGGTCGGCTCTCGGTGCTTGGGGCGGGGCATGGCACCGATGGTATGAGCAAGGGTTGGGCTCACCGGACTTCCGCCACCCGGTCACCCTGGCCAAGGAACTGATCGCGCTCGACGACATCTCGAACGGCCGCATCACGCTGGGGATCGGCGCCGGCGGGACCGGCTTCGACGCGACGACCCTGCTGCGGAGCGATGAGGTGCCGTGGACTCCGCGGCGGCGCGCCGACCGCTTCGGCGAGTTCGTTTCGCTGCTGGACGCCCTGCTGCGCGGGCCGGCCGGCACCTCGTACGAGGGCCAGTTCTACGCGGCCACCGAGGCGCGGAACGTACCCGGCTGCGTGCAGCGCCCGCGCCTGCCGTTCGCCGACGCCGCCACGGGACCACGCGGGCTCGCGCTCGCCGCGCGCTACGGGCAGGCGTGGGTGACCACGGGGGACCCGAAGCTGTACGAGGCGGGCAGCGCCGCCGGGTCGCTCGACGCCCTCCGGCGGCAGGCGGACGGCCTGGGCCGGGCCTGTGCGGAAGCCGGGCGGGAGGTGGCGGAGCTCGACAAGATCCTGCTCACGGGGTTCACGCCGGAGTTCAATCCGGCCCTCGCCGGGGCCGGAGGACGGCCGTTCGACTCGGTCGGCGCGTTCGTGGACTTCGCGGGCCGGCATGCGGAGCTCGGCTTCACCGAACTCGTCATCCACGCCCCGGTGCCCGTCGACGGGCCGGGGTGGGGTTCGACGCGGCGGTGGCGGACGAGAAGCTGTTCGAGGAGAGCGCTGCGCGGGGCGCGGCCCAGCTGGCGGACTGACAGGCGTCCGGAGCGGGATGCGCCGCCGAGCATCCCGTCTCAGCCGGGCAGGCGCAGGAATGCGGCGGGTACGGCGGAGGTGAGCCACACCCCGTTGGCGCTGACGTAGAAGGTGTGGCCTGCTCGGTGCATCGCCCCCGCGTCCACCGACAGGACGACGGGGCGGCCGCGCCGGGCCCCGACGCGGGTGGCGGTCTCGCGGTCGGGCGAGAGATGGACATGGGTGCGGTTCATGGGGCGCAGCCCCTCGGAGCGGATCGCGTCCAGCGCCCGGCCGACCGTGCCGTGGTAGAGGTACGCGGGCGGCTCCGCCGGCGGCAGGCCCAGGTCCACGGGAACGGTGTGCCCCTGGCTCGCCCGGATGAGGCTGCCCTCGACCGCGAAGCGCTGCTTGTCGTTGGAGGCGACGACATGGTCGAGTTCCGGCCGGGTGATCGGGAAGCGATGGCGGGCCGCTGCGCGCAGCAGCTCGTCGATCGGCACCCAGCCATGGGCGTCGAGTGTGAGCCCGATCCGCTCGGGCTGGTGCCGCAGGTGTCTGGAGAGGTACTTGGACACCTTGACGGTGCGTCTTTCATCCATCCCTTCAGCGTGCTCCCGACACTCTCCGCAGCGCATCCGCATTTCGTCGGCGCTTCAGCGAAGCGATCTTCGCGCAGAGGTTTGATCCACAGCTAACTAGAGTTATCCACAGGATGGTTGTCGATGCTGTGGACAAGCGACCTGCGTATTAGGGGATTTGGGTAATTTGTCCTGATGTTGCGGTGGATGAGGCAAGGGAGTCCAACGTTCTCTTGTTCACCTCCCGTTCGGTGGCCGCCGCAACGAACTCATCGACGTGCTCCTGACCAACCAGATGCTGCACCGCAGCGATTGTGGCCGCCGGCAGGGAGACCGGACCCCGCCCGCCGCCGACAGGCGCTGCGGCGCCGGGCCCGTCCGGCGCGAGGTGGTACTCCAGATGCCGGGTGGCGAACAACCTCATCGCCCGCGCCAGTTCGGCGTCCACGGTCTGCTGGGCGAGCGGACGCAGCCGACGCACCATCGAAGCCGCATCGGCCGCATCCGCGTCGGTCGGCGGACGGTGGCCGAGGTACCGGGCGAAGACGTGCTCGGTGGTGAACTCCAGGAACCGGCCGGCTATCTGCTCGACCTGTCCGCGAAGCTCCCTCAGCTGCCCGGAGATTGCCGGGAGCGGCACGCCGGCCGCGTACAACTCGACTGCGACCGCCAGCTCTTGTGGACTCGGCACGAGGAATTCGTCGTCGCGCCCCGGGACCGGTTCGAGGATGCCCAGCTCCACCGCTTCGGCGACGGCCTGCTCGTCGGCGTTACCGCCGAATTTATCGGCGAGTCCGGCAAGGGTGATGCGGTCGGCCCGCTCGTCGGTCCACGGGCCGTGCACCTCGGCGACGAGCCCGAGCACCCCTCCGAGGCCCCGACCCGTGTCCCACGCGTCGAGCAACTCCTTGATGCTGGCCAGGGTGTAGCCACGGTCCAGCAGATCGGCGATCTGCCGGAGCCGGGCGAGATGGGTGCCCCGGTACACATTGGCCCGGCCCCGCCGCTCCGGCGTCGGCAGCAGCCCCCGGTCCTGGTAGGCGCGGATCGTGCGTACCGTGGCGCCGCTGGCATGCGCCAGGTCCTCGATCCGGTACTCGCCGGCCCCGCTCACAGCGGCGGCTTCAGCCGGGCGAGGCCGCGCAGCGCGCCCGGGCCGACCCGGGACAGGAAACGCGCCGCATGGGACTCCGGCGTCACCGGAACCACGGCCTGGTTGCGCACGACCGCCCGGAGCACCGCGGCGGCGACCTTCTCCGGCGGGTAGTTCCGTCGGCCGTACAGCTTGCCTGCCCTCTGGCGGAGCCGCTGCTCCTCCTCCGCGTCCGTGCCCACGAAGCGTGCCGTGGACGTGATGCCGGTGTTGACGATCCCGGGGCAGATCGCGCTGACGCCGATCGACTTCTCGGCGAGCTCGGCGCGCAGACACTCGCTGAGCATCAGGACCGCGGCCTTCGACGTGTTGTACGCGGGCAGTGCGCGGGACGGCTGGAACGCCGCCGCAGACGAGGTGTTGACGATGTGCCCGCCCTGGCCGCGCTCGGCCATCTGCCGGCCGAAGAGCCGGCAGCCGTGGATGACGCCCCACAGGTTCACGTCGAGGACGTTCTTCCAGTCCTCGGTGGTCGTGTCCAGGAACGGCCCGGAGAGCCCTATGCCCGCGTTGTTGACCAGGACGTCCACCACGCCGTACTCGGCGGCGACCCGCGCGGCGAGCTTCTCCATGGCCTGCTCGTCGCTCACGTCGACCGCTTCGGCCCAGGCGGCCGGGGCACCGGCCTGCCGCGCCGACTCGGCGGTCCGCTCGGCGCCCTCCGCGTCCCGGTCGACGGCCACCACCCGGGCGCCCGCCTCGGCGAAGGCCAGTGCTGTGGCCCGACCGATCCCGCCCGCTGCCCCTGTCACCAGCACGAGCCGGCCGCCGAACCGCTCCGCGTGCGGTCCCTTCGCACCGGCTTCCACCGGGACCCCGGCCTCCCGGGCCGACTCGGTCGCCGTGACGAACTCCCCGACCCAAGAGGCGATCCGGTCCGGCCTGGTGCGCGGGACCCAGTGCTTGGCCGGGAGCGAGCGGCGGATCAACTGCGGCACCCAGGCGTCGAGATCGTCGTAGAGCTGCTCGGAGAGGAACGCGTCCCCGGTCGGCGTGATCAGCTGGACCGGCACATGCGCGTACGCGTCGGTGCGCGGCCGGCGCAGCCGGGCGCGGACGTTGTCGCGGTAGAGCCAGGCCCCGTGCGCCGCGTCATGGGGCAGCGAGGGCGTCGGGTAGTCGCCCGGCGGCACCTTCTCCAGCCGCTCCAGAATGCCGGGCCACCGCTTGCCGAGCGGCCCGCGCCAGGCCAGCTCCGGCAGGACCGGGGTGTGCAGCAGATACACGTACCAGGACTTGGCGCCCTGCCCGAGGAGCTGACCGGCCCGGCGCGGGGTGGGCCGGGCCATCCGCTGCTTGATCCAGTGGCCGAAGTGGTCCAGGGAGGGGCCGGACACCGAGGTGAAGGAGGCGATCCGGCCCTCCGTACGGCTGACCGTCGCGAACTCCCAGGACTGCACCGAACCCCAGTCGTGCCCGACGAGGTGCACCGGCCGGTCGGGGCTCACCGCATCGGCCACGGCCAGGAAGTCGTCGGTCAGCTTCTCCAGCGTGAAACCGCCGCGCAGCGGTTTGGGCGCCGTCGATCCGCCGTGGCCGCGTACGTCGTACAGCACGACGTGCCAGTCCTCGGCGAGCCGGACGGCGACCTCCGTCCAAACCTCCTTGCTGTCCGGATATCCGTGCACGAGCAGGACCGTCGGTCGCGCCGCGTCCCCCAGCTCGACCACGCACAGCTCGATACCGCCCGTGGCCACCCGGCGCTCGCGCGCCCCCGGCACATCGCGCAGATTCACGACGCCACCCTCTTTCCGGACTCCCCCGTGCCCGCAGGCCGTTCGTACTTCACTCGCGAGGCCATGCCACCGTCCGTTCCCTGCCGTGTGCGGTACGTGCCCGTAACGTGACACTGATGAATGTGACAATGAACGGCGACTGCGTCAAGGGGTGTGCACACCCTGTGGACAACCCTCTGTGGGCGTGAGTCCCGGCCACTGCCCGGGGCCGTGCTGTAGTCCTTCGTGAGGTCCCCTTACGGGTTCCCTACAACTCGAGTCTGACGTCGAACCAACCGTCAGGTCTGACGACCGCTGTGGTCCGCGCCACTAACGTCGATCCTGTGAATGTCATCGCTGCCGAAGGTCTGAGTAAGCGGTTCCCCCGGGTGACCGCGCTTGACCGGCTCTCCTTGGACATCGGACCGGGTGTGACCGGTCTGGTGGGTGCCAACGGAGCCGGCAAGTCCACGTTGATCAAGATCCTGCTGGGTCTGTCCCCCGCGACCGAGGGCCGGGCCGCGGTGCTCGGGCTCGACGTGTCGACCAGCGGGGCCGCCATCCGGGAACGGGTCGGCTACATGCCGGAGCACGACTGCCTGCCACCCGACGTCTCGGCCACCGAGTTCGTCGTCCACATGGCGCGCATGTCCGGGCTGCCGCCGACCGCCGCCCGCGAGCGCACCGCCGACACACTGCGCCACGTCGGCCTGTACGAGGAGCGCTACCGCCCCATCGGCGGCTACTCGACCGGCATGAAGCAGCGCGTGAAGCTGGCCCAGGCCCTGGTGCACGACCCTCAGCTGGTCCTCCTGGACGAGCCGACCAACGGCCTCGACCCGGTCGGGCGCGACGAGATGCTCGGCCTGATCCGCCGGATCCACACCGACTTCGGCATCTCGGTACTGGTCACCTCGCACCTGCTCGGCGAGCTGGAACGCACCTGCGACCACGTCGTCGTCATCGACGGCGGAACGCTGCTGCGCTCCAGCTCCACCAGCGACTTCACGCAGACCACCACGACCCTCGCGGTCGAGGTCACCGACAGCGACGCCCATCCCCACGGCACCGACGCCCTGCGCCGTACCCTCACCGAGGCAGGCGTCAAACTCGTCGGCCTGGACGGGCTGGACACGCAGGGGCTGCCCGGCGCCGGCCACATCCTGCTGATCGAGGCCACCGGCGAGGAGACCTACGACCTGGTCCGCGACAGCGTCGCCGGGCTCGGACTCGGCCTCGTGCGGATGGAACAGCGCCGCCACCACATCGCCGAGGTGTTCCACGACGACGAGGCAGCCGCGGCGCGGACCGCGGCGGTGCCGGCCTCGGTCGTGCCGCAGAGCGGCCCCCTACAGCACAGCGGAACCGTCCAGCAGAAGGGGAGCGGTCGCGATGAGCACTGAGACCGGCGCCGCGACCGGGAGCGACGCCTCCCGGATCCACAACATCGGCTACCGCACTTACGACGGCGCGCGCCTGGGCCGTGCCTACGCCCGCCGCTCGCTGTACTCGCAGACCCTGCGCGGCTCCTTCGGACTCGGCCGCTCGGCCAAGTCCAAGGTGCTGCCCACGCTGCTGTTCGGCGTGATGTGTCTGGTGGCGGCGATCATCGTGGCGGTCGCCCTCGCCACCCCCGACACGACGAAGCTGCCCATCAAGTACACGTCGTTCGCGATCTACCTGCAGGCCGTCATCGGCCTCTTCATCGCCGCGCAGGCGCCGCAGGCGGTCTCCCGGGACCTCCGGTTCAAGACCGTGCCGCTGTACTTCTCGCGGCCGATCGAGCACGGCGACTACGTCCTCGCCAAGTTCGCCGCCATGGCCTCCGCGCTCTTCGTACTGACCGGGGTGCCGGTCGTGATCCTCTACATCGGCGCGCTGCTGGGGAAGTTCGACTTCGCGGACCAGACCGAGTGGTTCGCCCAGGGGATGGTCTCGGTGGCGCTGCTGTCCGTGCTCTTCGCCGGTCTCGGCCTGGTGATGGCCGCGCTCACCCCGCGCCGCGGCTTCGGCGTCGCCGCCGTCATCGCGCTGCTGACCATCACGTACGGCGCGGTCTCCACCGTCCAGGGCATCGCCTGGTCGACCGGCTCCGAAGGCGCGGTGAAGTGGCTGGGGCTGTTCTCCCCGATCACGCTGATCGACGGGGTGCAGACCGCGTTCCTCGGGGCATCCTCGGCCTTCCCGGGCGGGAACGGCCCGAGTGCCGGTGCCGGCGTCGTCTATCTGCTCGTTGTCCTCGCGCTCGTCGCCGGCTCGTACGCCGTACTGATGCGCCGCTACCGGAAGGTCGGCCTGTGACCACCATCGAGATCGACCACACCTCCCGCTGGTTCGGCAACGTGGTCGCCGTCAACGACGTGAGCATGACCGTGGGCCCGGGCGTCACCGGTCTGCTCGGTCCCAACGGCGCAGGCAAGTCGACGCTGATCAACATGATGGCGGGATTCCTCGCCCCCTCGACGGGTGCGGTCACGCTGGACGGCAAGGCGATCTGGCGCAACGAGGCGGTGTACCGGCAGATCGGCATCGTGCCGGAGCGGGAAGGCATGTACGACTTCCTCACCGGCCGCGAGTTCGTGGTGGCCAACGCCGAACTGCACGGGCTGGGCGACGCCGAGGCGGCCGCCGCCCTGGCCACGGTCCAGATGGAGTACGCGCAGGACCGCAAGATCTCGACGTACAGCAAGGGCATGCGCCAGCGCGTGAAGATGGCGTCCGCGCTGGTCCACAACCCGTCCGTGCTGCTGCTCGACGAGCCGTTCAACGGGATGGATCCGCGTCAGCGGATGCAGCTGATGGAACTGCTGCGGCGGATGGGCGCGGAGGGCCGGACGGTCCTCTTCTCCTCGCACATCCTCGAAGAGGTCGAACAGCTCGCCTCGCACATCGAGGTGATCGTCGCCGGACGGCACGCGGCGTCGGGTGACTTCCGCAGGATCCGCCGGCTGATGACGGACCGTCCGCACCGCTACCTCGTACGGTCCAGCGACGACCGGGCCCTGGCCGCCGCGCTCATCGCCGACCCGTCGACGGCCGGGATCGAAGTGGACCTGAGCGAGAACGCTTTGCGTATCCAGGCGATCGATTTTGGCCGCTTCACCACACTGTTGCCCAGGGTCGCGCGCGAGCAGGGCATCCGCCTGCTGACCGTTTCACCCTCCGACGAGTCCCTCGAATCGGTCTTTTCCTATCTCGTAGCGGCCTGAGGCCGACAAGGAGCTGTGACGTCATGTACGACCCCACAGTCGCCCGGCTCACCTACCGGGCGCTGCTCGGCCGGCGCCGGGCCGCCATCCTCTTCGTCCTGCCCGCACTCCTGATCGTCATCGCGGTGGCGGTACGGGGGTTCGCCGGGGCCGACGACCAGATGACCTCGGACGTGCTGAGCGGATTCGCCATCGCCACCATGGTGCCGCTGATCGGCGTCATCGCCGGTACGGGCGCCATCGGGCCGGAGATCGACGACGGCTCGATCGTGTACCTGCTGGCCAAGCCGGTGAGCCGCCCGACGATCATCTTCACCAAGCTGATCGTGGCCATCGCGGTGACCATGGTCTTCTCGGCGGTGCCCACCCTGCTCGCCGGCCTGATCCTCAACGGCAACGGCCAGCAGATCGCGGTGGCGTTCACCGTCGCCGCCCTGGTCGCCTCCATCGCCTACAGCGCGCTGTTCCTGCTGCTGGGCACGGTGAGCCGGCACGCGGTGGTCCTGGGTCTCGTCTACGCGCTGGTGTGGGAGGCATTCTTCGGCAGCCTGGTGCCCGGCGCGCGCACGCTCAGCGTGCAGCAGTGGTCGCTCGCGCTGGCCGAGAAGATCGGCGGCAACGGCACGATCACTTCGGACGTGGGACTGCCGCTCGCCACCATCCTGCTCGTGGTGGTCACCGTGGTGGCGACCTGGTACGCCGGGCAGAAGCTGCGCACCCTGAAGCTCGCCGGCGAGGAGTGAGCCCGAACCCTTCCGACATGCGGCAGCCCCCGGCCCTCGGCCGGGGGCTGCCGCATGTCGGACAGTCTTACGCGTAACTGTACGGTTATCGGTGCGTTGTTCACGGTGCGTGGAGGCAACTGGAATCCGTGGCGTCGTAGCGTTCGTGAAATATGGGATGGCCGATGCGGCGAGGAATCATCCGCCGGTCGGTTCTTTGAGTGAGTGGCAACCGTGAGCGTCCTCCGCCCCTGAAGCCCGGGGAGAGGGCTGTCCATTCCCCCGTAGCTTTCACGAACGGAAGGCATGTTCATGTCAACGGAAGTAGCCCTACTCGAATCCCGCGCGCTGCGCGTCGAACAGATGGGGCGCGTCGACGTCCTGGACAAGGTGAAGTGCCTTGTCATGCTCCCGGATGGAATTCACGTTCGCACAGAGGACGTGGCTCGTTACTTCGAAGTATCCACAGAGGCCGTCAAAAAGGTGACCCAGCGCCATCGGGCCGAGCTGGGAGAGAACGGCCTCCGGCTGATCCGAGGCTCTGAACTGGTCGCTTTCAATAGGGACATGTTGTCCCTATTGGATGCTGGACAAGGGAAAAGTTATCCACAGGCCCATGCCCAGCTGACGCTCTACACCCGCCGGACCGTCCTCAACGTCGCGATGCTTCTTCGCGACAGTGACGTAGCCCGGTGCGTGCGTACGTATCTGCTCGACGCCGAGCAGGACCTGCGCGCGGGGTACGCGTCGCTCGAACACCGCGTCACCCGGGTCGAGAATCACCTGGCGGGTGTGGGCACCGCGCTCCAGGAATTGGGGCCGGTCCTCAGCCGGATGTCGCACCGGCTCGACAGCCTCGACCGGAGGCTGGAGGCCACCCATCAGGTCGTCGGCGCCATGAGTGTGCGGCTGGGCGGGGTCTCCGAGGACGTCGTCCGGCTCGACGGCCGCATGGACGCGCTCGCCCGCAATCTGAAGGAGCTGAACCGCCGCAACAAGCGCTGATCCGGCCGCCGCAGGTCCAGCAGCAGGCGTAGGAAAAGGCTCGGGGACCGGGCGGTGCTCTGGTCCCCGAGCCGCACGGCAAGGTGATTGTCTCCTAGGACTCCTGGAGCAGCCGCTCCAGCACGACCGCGATGCCGTCGTCCTCGTTCGACGCGGTGATCTCCTGGGCGACGGTCTTCAGGTCCCCGTGCGCGTTGGCCATGGCCACACCGTGGCCGGCCCAGGCGAACATGGGGATGTCGTTGGGCATGTCGCCGAAGGCGATCGTGTCCGCGGCCTTCACGCCCAGCCGGCGCGCGGCCAGCGAGAGCCCGGTGGCCTTGCTGAGGCCCAGCGGAAGGATCTCCACGACCCCGGGGCCCGCCATGACCACGTCCACCAGATTGCCGACCGCCGCCCGCGCGGCCTTGGCCAGCGCGTCGTCGTCCAGATCGGGGTGCTGTATGTAGACCTTGTTCAGCGGGGCGGCCCACAGCTCGGCCGGGTCCTGGATGAAGACGGCCGGACGCGGACCCTCCTGTACGCGGTAGCCGGGCCCGACCAGCACCTCGCCGTCGAGCCCGTCGCGGCTCGCGGCCAGCGCCAGGGGCCCGATCTCGGCCTCGACCTTGGACAGGGCGAGCCCGGCGAGCTGCCGGTCCAGCGTGAGCGAGGTCAGCAGCTTGTGCTCGCCGGCGTGGTAGACCTGCGCGCCCTGTGCGCAGACGGCCAGGCCGTCGTAGCCGAGGTCGTCCAGGATGTGCCGGGTCCACGGGGCGGCGCGGCCGGTGACGACGATGTGCGCGGCACCGGCCGCTGCGGCGGCGGCCAGCGCCTCGCGCGTCCGTGCGGAGACGGTCTCGTCGTCACGCAGCAGGGTGCCGTCGAGGTCGGTCGCGACGAGCTTGTAGGGAAAGGTCACTTGGCGACCGGTTCCAGCAGCTCGCGCCCGCCCAGATAGGGGCGCAGCACCTCGGGCACCCGGACCGAACCATCGGCCAGCTGGTGGTTCTCCAGGATCGCCACGATGGTGCGCGGCACGGCGCAGAGCGTGCCGTTCAGCGTGGCCGGCGGCTGCACGACCTTCTTGCCGTCGCGGTTGTCGCGCATCCGGACGGAGAGCCTGCGCGCCTGGAACTCGCCGCAGTTGGAGGCGGACGTGAGCTCGCGGTACTTGCCCTGGGTCGGAATCCACGCCTCGCAGTCGTACTTCCTGGTGGCCGAGGCCCCCAGGTCGCCGCTGGCGACGTCGATCACCTGGAAGGGCAGCTCAAGACCGGTGAGCCACTGCTTCTCCCACTCCAGCAGGCGCAGGTGCTCGGCCTCCGCGTCGGCCGGGTCGACGTACGTGAACATCTCGACCTTGTCGAACTGGTGGACCCGGAAGATCCCGCGGGTGTCCTTGCCGTACGTACCCGCCTCGCGACGGAAGCAGGGCGAGAAGCCGGCGTAGCGCAGCGGCAGCTTGTCCGCGTCGATGATCTCGTCCATGTGGTAGGCGGCGAGCGGCACCTCGGAGGTGCCGACCAGGTACTGGTCGTCCTTCTCCAGGTGGTAGACGTCCTCGGCGGCCTGGCCGAGGAATCCGGTGCCCTCCATGGCGCGCGGGCGGACCAGCGCCGGGGTGAGCATCGGGGTGAACCCGGCCTCGGTGGCCTGGGCGATCGCCGCGTTGACGAGGGCGAGCTCCAGCAGCGCGCCCACGCCGGTCAGGTAGTAGAAGCGGGAGCCGGAGACCTTGGCGCCGCGCTCCATGTCGATCGCGCCCAGTGCCTCGCCGAGCTCCAGGTGGTCCTTGGGCTCGAATCCCTCTGCGCCGAAGTCGCGGATCGTTCCGTGCGTCTCCAGGACGACGAAGTCCTCCTCGCCGCCGACCGGCACGTCCGGGTGGACGATGTTGCCGAGCCGGAGCAGCAGGTTCCTGGTCTCCGCGTCGGCCTCGTCCTGTGCCGCGTCGGCCGCCTTGACGTCGGCCTTGAGCTGCTCGGCCCGCTTCAGCAGCGCGGCGCGCTCTTCGGGGGACGCCTTGGGGATGAGTTTGCCGAGCGCTTTCTGCTCGGAGCGGAGCTCGTCGAAGGCGACCCCGGACGACCTGCGCCGTTCGTCGGCGGAGAGCAGGGCGTCGACGAGCGCGACGTCCTCTCCCCGGTTGCGCTGGGAGGCGCGAACACGGTCGGGGTCCTCACGAATCAGGCGAAGGTCAATCACTCCTCCAGGCTACCGGTGTCGGCCTCCCTCGCTGGCGCCGATAGGGATGAGCGTGGCGCTTTGCCCGAATTGCCGGTATTTGGCATTCTGGAATGGATCAAGAGCAGGGATTCGGTCCGTGCGTCGAGAAAGATTCCCTATTCCCCTAAATGGGGCAGAAGGGGCGGGGTTTCTTGACGCATCAGCCTTGTCGGGCGCGGCAGTTGGTTGCGGCTTGTCCACAGGAATGGGTGGCCCGTCAAAGTTATCCACAGGCTGTGGGGGAAGTCTGTGGACGTGGAGGGGGTCATTCCGGCAGTCCTGTGAAAGCGCATGGATTCACAGTTCAAACCCGCTTCACACGCTCGTTCGGGTGGGAATTGCTCGCCCTAAAGGGTTGATCAACGGAATTGAGCTGACACCAGTGGTCCTGGAGCTCCATGGGCGGGTGTGGGCGGACTGCGTGGATTTGTCGACCATGTCGCATTGCGGTGTCGACTTGTCCCCAGGCCGAGGTGCGCCCCTGTGGATAACTTTTCGCTGTAAGGCAATCAGCTGATCCAACCGGCCGCGCGGGCGCGCGACGAGCCGCTGCCCGCCCCGCCGGGCTCCCTCAGGCGCGTCCGTCCTGATTGCGGGCCAGCCAGTCCGAAGCCTCGGTGAACTCGGCGTCGGATGTCCCCGGGCGTAGCGGACGTACCTCCGCCGGCGTCACACCGGCCCGCGGGTACGAACCGAGGAACCGCACGTTCGGGCAGATCCGCTTCAGCCCCATCAGCGCCTCGCCGACCCGGCGGTCGGAGATGTGGCCCTCGGCGTCCACCGCGAAGCAGTAGTTGCCGATGCCCGCCCCGGTCGGGCGGGACTGGATGAGCATCAGGTTCACCCCGCGCACCGCGAACTCCTGGAGCAGTTCGAGCAGGGCGCCGGGGTGGTCGTCCCCCAGCCAGATGACGACGGAGGTCTTGTCCGCGCCGGTCGGCGCCGCGGGCCGGGCCGGCCGGCCCACCAGCACGAAGCGGGTCTGTGCGTTCTCCGCGTCATGGATCTCGGTGACCAGCGGTTCGAGCCCGTACGTCGCCGCCGCGAACTCCCCCGCGAACGCGGCATCGTACCGGCCCTCCTGCACGAGCCGCGCCCCGTCCGCGTTGGACGCCGCCGACTCCCATACGGCCTGCGGGAGATGGGCGGCCATCCAGTTGCGCACCTGCGGCTGCGCGGCCGGGTGGGCGGTGACCGTCTTGATGTCGGACAGCTTGGTGCCGGGCCGCACGAGCAGCGCGAAGGTGATGGAGAGCAGCACCTCGCGGTAGATCATCAGCGGTTCGCCGCTGGTGAGCTGGTCGAGGGTGGTGGTGATGCCGCCCTCGACGGAGTTCTCGATCGGTACGAGCGCCGCGGCGGCCGTACCGTTGCGCACCGCGTCCAGAGCCGCCGGCACGGAGACCATCGGGACCAGTTCGCGGGTGGCGGCTTCCGGGAGCGTACGGAGGGCGACCTCGGTGAAGGTGCCCTCGGGGCCGAGATAGGCGTAGCGCGTGGCGGACATACCGTCACCCTAATGCGCCGTGACGGCTCGAAAGCCCCGGACTGTTGAGCCGTTTCGGCTCAGGACTCCAGAAGCCGCTGCCCCACGTACTCCCCGGCCGCCGCCCCGCCCGGCACCGCGAACAGCCCGCTCGCCTCGTGGCGCAGGAAGGGGGAGAGCGCGTCCCCCCGGTCGAGCTTGCGCTGTACGGGCACGAAGCCGCGCAGCGGATCGGCCTGCCAGCAGATGAACAGCAGCCCGGCGTCCGGGGTGCCGTCGTCGGCGATGCCGTCGTGGTACGAGAACGGCCGGCGCAGCATCGCCGCGCCGCTGTTGCGCTCGGGGGAGGAGATCCGGGCGTGCGCGTTGGCCGGGATCAGGAGCTCGCCGTCGGGCCCCGCCTTGTCGAGGTCCATCGCGGTGGTCTCGGTGCCGCCGCTGAGCGGGGCGCCGTCCGCCTTGCGCCGGCCGATGACCCGCTCCTGGCGCTCCACCGGGAGCTTCTCCCAGTCGTCGAGCAGCATCCTGATCCGCCGGACCACCGCGTACGAGCCGCCCGCGAGCCAGTCGTACGCCGCGTCCTGGCCGCCGGGGACGAAGACCCGCTTGCCGAAGTCGCTGTCGGCCGGCTTCGGGTTGCCGGTGCCGTCGATCTGGCCCATCAGGTTGCGGGTCGTCATCGGCTTGGCGGTGGCGCCGGGGGTGCGGTTGAAGCCGTTCATCTGCCAGCGCACGGTGGCCGTCGAGCCGGCCTCCTTCTGTACGGCCCGCAGGGCGTGGAAGGCGA
The DNA here is from genome assembly GCF_004795015.1 of Streptomyces sp. A1277. Lineage (GTDB taxonomy): Bacteria > Actinomycetota > Actinomycetes > Streptomycetales > Streptomycetaceae > Streptomyces. The sequence continues at coordinate 58,794 of NZ_SSBI01000034.1, forward strand.
CGAGTGCGTCGTCGGCGCCGATCTGCACCCAGAGATCACCGTTGGACCGCCCGGCGTCGAGGTGGTCGGACGAGAACGGCGGCAGGGGGTCGAGGCCCGGGGGGCGACGGGCGGCCAGGCCCGTGCGTTCGAAGAAGGTGGCGCCGAAGCCGAAGGTGACGGTCAGCGAGGACGGCCCCGCGTCCAGCGCGACACCGGTGTCGTGCCCGCTGCCGTCCGCCGCGCCGCCGGTGACGGGTGCGCCGGCCATCAGCCGCTGGGCCGCGGCGGACCAGCGGCGCATCAGTGCGGCGGCTTCCTTGCGCCCGGCGCCGGCGGCCAGGTCGAAGGCGATGAGGTGACCGCACGCCTGAAGCGGAGTGGTGATCCCCGGTTGATGTTTCCCGTGAAACATCACCTCGGTGGAGCCGACCGAAGTCAGCGCTGTCGGTGTCTCGTCGCGCGTGGCGGCATAGCCGGTGGCACCGCCGGCGGCTCCGAGCACCAGCCCGGTCGCCCCGGCCGCACCCGCCGTGCCGAGCAGCCGCCGCCGGGAAATGGCCCCGGACCCGCTGTCCTCGCTGTTCCCACTGCTCTTGCCGCTCTTGCTGCTTGTGCTGTTTCCGCTCACGGTCCTGCTCAGCCGATCTTCACGTTCTTGTCGACCGTCGTCTGGTCGATGTCCGAGGTCCGCACGGTGACCGCGACGTTCCAGTTCCCCGCGATCGGGAGCTGGAGGCCGGTAGCGGTCCAGTGCCCCTCGGTCAGCCGGACGGGGACGGCCGGGAGGGGGCCGATGTCCTTGGACTTCAGGGTGAAGGCGAGCTTCACCTCGGGGACGTCCATGGCCTTTCCGCCGCTGTCCTCGATCCACAGGTGGAGCACGTTGGCTCCGGTACGGCCCGGGTCGATGTCCATCCGTACGGTGCCCTTGCCGTTCTCGCCGCCCGTGTCGAACGGCAGCGAGAGGTTGACGGGCCCGTCCGCCACGGGTGCGGCGGCCGCCGTCGACGAGCGCGCCTCCTCCTCCGTGCGCCCCGGCTCGGTCGAGGTCAGGACGGTGGTCACGGCCAGCAGGGCCACGGCGACGCCGACCTCGGCCAGCACGGAGCGGCGCAGCGCCGCGCGCCCGGGGTCGGCGTCACGTATCCGCTTCTTCTCGGCCGCGGCCACGGCGGCCCGCTGCCGGGCGAGCTGGGCGGCCCGGCCGGGGTCCGAGGGGTTCTGCGCCTCGGCCGTCTCCCCGGGCCGGGTGGTCTCCGTAACGCCTTCCTCTTCCTCCGCGCCCGGAGCACCGGAAGCGGCGGCCTCTTCCTCCGCGCCCGGAGAACCAGCAGCGGTGGCCTCTTCTCCCGCGCCCGGACCACCGGCAGCGGCGGCTGCCTGCTCCGTGGCGCCGACCCCCGCAAGCCGCCCCGTCCACCGGCGGGACACCGACGCGACCCCGACCAGCACGGCGACGAGCGCCACCTTGGCGAGCAGCAGCTGTCCGTATCCGGTGCCGGTCAGCGCCGACCAGGTGCCGAGCTGCCGCCACGACTGGTAGATCCCGGTCGCGACGAGGAGGACCACACTGGTGAACGCGATCGCGGAGAAGCGCCGTACCGCGGCCTCGGGGAGGTCCGGGGTGCGGTACAGCGCGGTCAGCAGAGCCGTGAGCCCGCCCAGCCACGCCGCGACGGCCAGCAGGTGCAGCACGTCCACGGGCATCGCGATGCCGGGCTGGATGCCGGTCGACGCGTGCTCGGCCAGTGCCCAGGTCCCGGCGATGCCGGCGGCGATGACCGCGCCGCCGATGGCGAGGCCGAAGGTGAGGTCCTTCTTCTCGCGCGGGTCCTCGCGCTTGGCGTACGCGCCGAACAGCACCGCGACGAACAGCGCGCCGGCACCGAGCAGCAGGAGCCGCGAGACGAGCGCGGCGCCGGGCTTGGTGTCGAGGACGGCCTTCAGACCGTCGAGGTCGAGCACGTCCCCGAGCTTCCCGGACCCGGTGTACGGGTTGCGCAGGAGCAGCATCGCGATCGTGGCCGCGGTGAGCGTCATCCAGCCGCCCACCACCAGGCGCTGCAGCGGACGTGCGCCCGCGCCGCGCTGCCAGCAGGCCAGGACGAAGGCGGCGCCGCCCGCGAGCACGATGAACCCGGCGTACGCGGCGTAGCGCGCGATGCCGTAGAGCGTACCGACGAGACCGCCCCCGGCCTCGTTGTCGGGGAGGGCGACGGTGGTTGCGGAGGGCGCGCCGATGGAGAAGGTGAAGGCGCCGGAGACCGGGTGGCTGTCGGCGGAGACCGCCTGCCAGGCGACGGTGTACGTACCGTCGGGCAGGCCGGTGCGCAGGGCGACGCCGTATTTCACGGTGGAGCCGCTGTGCAGGTCGCGCGGGGCGGCCTGGGTGTCGGCGCGCTTGCCCGAGGGGTCGAGGATGCGGATGGAGTCCGCGCTGAGGGCGACCTGTTCGGAGAAGGTGAGGGTGACCTCCTTGGGTGCGGTGGCGACCACCGCCCCGTCCTGCGGATCGCTCCCGGTGAGTGCGGCATGGGCCGACGCGGGGCCCGCGACGGCCAGCAGCAGACCGAACACCGCGCCGACGAGTGCGGCGAGGAGTCCGGCCGCGGCGAGCGGCCGTCGTGCGGCGGACGGGGGCGGCCCGAAGTGCGGGGCGGTGGCTGTCATGGTCTGTCAGTCCCTCACTGCTTCTTCGGGTTGTGGGTGGTCTCCTTCACGGGAAGGTCGACCTTGACCGAGCCGGCCTTCTCGAAGTGCAGCTCCACGGACACCTTCTGGCCCTGCTTGGGCTGCTGCTTGAGCTTCGCGAACATGATGTGGCTGCCACCGCGTTCGAGGTCCAGCTCACCGCCCGCGGGCACGTCGAAGGACGTCACCTCGCGCATGACCTGGTTCTTCGTCTCGTGGATCGTGACGTCGTCCGAGAGCGAGCTGGTGACCGAGGTGAGGCGGTCGCCTCCGGTGCCGTGGTTCTGCACGACGAGGAAGCCGGCCGCCATGTCGTTGACGGGCTGCGGCATGAACGCGCCGATGACCTTCAGCTCCGGCTGCTGCGAGGAGTCGGAGGAGGACGAGCACCCCGCCAGCGTCAGACCCGTGGTGAGGGTCAGGACGCCGGCGAGGGCCGTACGGCGGTTCACGGGTTCTCCCCCTTGACGATCTTGGGGAGGTCCTTGGTGTAGTCGTCGGGCGTGGTGTCCTCGCTGTACAGCACGTACCCCTGGTCGGTCTTCGAGGAGAACGCGATGACCTGCGAGCCGTGCATCGAGACGACCGTGCCGTCCTTCTCCTTCTTCGGCGCGTCCATGCCGATGCCGATCTGCCGGGCGCCCGCCTGGATGGTCGGGAAGTCGCCGGTGAGACCGATGAAGGAGGGGTCCTGGGCCTTGAGCCAGCTGCCCAGCGAGGCGGGGGTGTCCCGCTCCGGGTCGGTGGTGACGAAGATGACCTGGAGCTTGTCCTGGTCGGCTGCGGGGAGGGACTTCTTGGCGATCGCGATGTTGCTCATGATGAGCGGGCAGACGTCGGGGCAGTTGGTGTAGCCGAAGTAGATGAGCGTCGGCTTGCCCTTGGTCTTCTCGCGCAGGTCGTACTTCTTGCCGTGCGTGTCGGTCAGGACGAGGTTCGGCTTGGTGAACGGCTGGTCGAGCACCGTCGCGGCCTTGGTCTTCGCCTCCACCGACACGTCGGCGATGGGCTTCTTGCTGTCGTTGTCGCTGCCGCCGCAGGCGGACAGGGTGAGCGCCGCCGCGACGACGAGCGCCGCGGCCGGCACGATCTTCTTAACCATGGAGCACTTTTCCTGGTGGGTCGGTGGAGCGGGTTGGGCCTGGTCGGGTCAGGTGGTGGTGCGGCGGCGGCCGGCCAGGACGCCGAAGGCGACGCCGGCGACACCGATGACGATGCCGATGACGCCGAGCACCCGGGCGGCGTTGTCCTGGGAGGAGGCCGACGACGCGGTGGTGGTCTTCTCGCTCTGGCCGGAGGCGTCCGCGGAGTCGGAGGAGTCCGAGCCGGCCGCCGCGGCGGCCCCGTGCGCGTCACCGGCCGCGGCCGTCAGCTTGAGGACGGGAGCGGGGGTGTCGGGCTCGTCGGCGCCTTCCTTCTGCTCCTCGATCCAGCGGACGACCTCCTTGTTGGAGTACGTCTGGACGGCCTTGAACACCAGCTGGTCGGCGTCCTCGGGGAGCTGGCCGACGGACAGGGGGAACTGCTGGAAGCGGCCGGGTTCGATCTTGCCGCCGGTCCAGGTGACCTTGGAGACGGCCTCGTTGATCGTCTTGCCGTGCATCTCCAGCGGCTTGGCGAGCTTGCTGGTCGTCACCTCGATGTTCCAGCCGGGCACCGGCTGCGGCATGACGGACGCCAGCGGGTGGTCGGTGGGGAAGCTGACCTCGAGCTTGGTCGTCGAGGCGTTGTCGCGTTCGTTGGGCACCTTGAAGTTGATGACGGCGTACCCGCCCTTGGCGGCCTCGCCCTGCGGCTGGACGCTGACGTGGGCGGAGGCCGTACCGGCGAGCAGCAGCACGGTGGACGCGGCGACACCGCCGGCGAGGGCGATGCGGGAAACGTTCATGACAGGGATCACTCCACAGAGGCACGAAGGAAAGGGGCTCCGGCGCGCGGGTGCGCACCGGCATCGCGACGCCTCTTCCGTACGAGCGGCATGCGTGGACGGCCCGTACGCGCACCGGGAGGTGCGCGGCGTGGGCCGGGGCCGCATCGCCGTGGAGGGCGTCGCGTCAGGCTGCGAGGGCGAGTGCGGGAGGCGGCCCGCGCCTGATCACCATGTGCTGCAACGGATCCCCGGTGGCCGGGCGCGGTGCGTCCACGGCGGTACGGGGGGTGCGCGGCCCGGTCGTGAGTTCGCCGTCCAACCCCGCGCGCAGGGCGGCGACCAGGCGGAACGCGGCTCGCAGCGCCCTGAGTCGCGCCCCGGCCGCGATCTGCTGGGCGCCGTGCGCCGACAGCCGGGCCAAGCGGAACAGGGCGACCTCGCCCCGCCGCAGCAACCAGCCGGTGGCCAGCGCGGCCAGCAGGTGTCCGAGCAGCATGGGAAGGCTGGGCAGCGTTCCGGCGAGGCCGGTTGTGCCGACGGCCCAGAGGCCGTCGGAAGGGGCCGCGGCCAGGTGCTGGTGGGCCTGTGCGGTCACCGTCGCCGGGTCGACGCCCGCGGTGGTGACGATGTGGTGCGCGTCGGCGGCGTCCAGCTGACCGGGTCCGGCGCCGCAGACGAGGCTCGCCGCGAACCGGACGAGCGCGTCGTCACCACCCGTGGCCCGGGGTGCCGCGGTGTGCGTGCCCACCCCGAAGAGGGTGTGCAGGGCGAGCTGTCCGCCGGCCAGGGCCGCCGCGATGGCGGGCAGCGAGCGTTCGCGCCCGGCGAGGGGGACGGCCACCGCGAATACGCCGAGGAAGGCGGCGAGCAGCGTCCACCAGGGGACGGTCGCGCAGGCGGCCAGCGCGTGCCCCGCCGCGGACAACGCGACGCAGACCGCGGTGAACACCGCGGCCCTCAGTAGCCGCAGACCGGCTCCGGCGCGCCCCACAGACCTAGACATGGCCGGGCCATCATCGCACCCGGCCCCCTCCCTCCGTACGGCAGGTCCGGAAGGTCGTCTTCCGGGCGGATTGGGGGCGAGCGGGGCTGTTCGGGCCGGTTCCGCACCGGTCCGGGGCGTTACGGAACGGTCCTGTGGGGCGGGGATACACCGGTGTGGCGCATCCGGCTATCCACCGAATGAGCGCTATCACAGCGCGCGCGTGCTTACGACCGCCCCCGCGTGGCATACGTATCGGTATGTCTAGCCGCAGCCAGGAGGCCGGAGCATGAGCATCTGGTGGTCACTCCATTTGCGGCGCGAAGCTGCGAGCGTTCCGCTCGCCCGTCGGTTCCTGCTCGGCACGATGGAATCCGCGGGCGTGGACCCGGACATCTCCTTCGACCTGTCTCTCGCGCTCAGCGAAGCCTGTGCGAACGCGGTCGAGCACGGAGGGGAGCACGACGACGCCCCCGGCGGCACCGGAAAGAACCGGGACGCCTGGGAGGAGCCGTCCGCCACGGCCAGTGGGCAGTACCGGGTCACCGCGTATCTGGACGGCGAGAAGTGCCGTATCGAAGTCGCCGATTCGGGACCCGGTTTCCCCAGCCGGGGCGGGCCGCCCACGTCGGAGCGGCAGCTCGGAAGCCGGCTGCCGGAACCGCAGTACGCGTCGCACCCGCCCGTCACCGCCGAGGAGGGACGGGGTCTGTGCCTGATCGAACAGCTCGCCGACCACGTGCACTTCGGGAACCGCCCGGGGTGCGCCGGCGCGGTGGTGAGCTTCGACAAGGTCCTGAAGTGGCGGGAGGGCGCCCTGCTCGCGGTGTGAGCGGGGCGCCCTCCGGCGCACGGGTCCGGCCCGGTGCGGGCCGGCAGGCGATCAGCCCTTCAGCCGGGCCATCCATGCCTCGACCTCGTCGGCCTGCCGCGGCAGCTTGTCCGAGAGGTTCCGGTTGCCGTCCTCGGTGACCAGGATGTCGTCCTCGATCCGGACGCCGATGCCGCGGTACTCCTCCGGCACGGTCAGGTCGTCGGCCTGGAAGTAGAGACCGGGCTCGACGGTGAGGCAGACGCCCGGCTCCAGCGTCCCGTCGACGTACGTCTCGGTCCGCGCGGCGGCGCAGTCGTGGACGTCCATGCCGAGCATGTGGCCGGTGCCGTGCAGGGTCCAGCGGCGCTGGAGGCCCAGCTCCAAGACCCTCTCCACCGACAGGTCGCCCAGCAGGCCCCACTCGACGAGCTTCTCGGTGAGCACCCGCTGCGCCGCGTCGTGGAAGTCGCGGAAGACGGCGCCGGGCTTCACCGCGGCGATACCCGCCTCCTGCGCCTCGTACACCGCGTCGTAGATCTTGCGCTGGAGCGGTGTGAACGTGCCGCTGATGGGAAGCGTGCGGGTCACGTCGGCCGTGTAGAGGTCGTTGGTCTCCACGCCGGCGTCGAGCAGCAGCAGCTCGCCCGATCGGACCGCGCCGTCGTTGCGCACCCAGTGCAGGGTGGTCGCGTGCGGCCCGGCGGCGCAGATCGAGCCGTACCCGATGTCGTTGCCCTCGATGCGGGCGCGCAGGAAGAACGTGCCCTCGATGTAGCGCTCGCTCGTGGCCTCGGCCTTGTCGAGGACCTTCACGACGTCCTCGAAGCCGCGGGCGGTGATGTCGCATGCCTTCGTCAGCTCGGCGATCTCGAAGGCGTCCTTGACCAGCCGGGCCTCGGAGAGGTAAACCCGCAGCTCCTCGTCGCGCTCGGCGGTGACCTTGTCGGTCAGCGCGGCCTCGACTTCGGCGTCGTGGCCGCGGACGTTGCGCACGGGGCCGGTGGCCTCGGCCAAGGCGGCGGGCAGCTCGCGCACGTCCTTCGCCGGGATCCCCAGCAGCTGCTCGGCCTCGGCGAGGGAGTGGCGGCGGCCGACCCACAGCTCGCCCTGGCCGTCGAGCCAGAACTCGCCGTTCTCCCGGTTCGAGCGGGGCAGCAGGTAGACGGTCGCCTCGTGGCCGTCGTCCGTCGGCTCCAGGACGAGGACGCCGTCCTGGGTCTGGTCGCCGGTGAGGTACGCGTATTCGGTGGAGGCGCGGAAGGCGTAATCGGTGTCGTTCGAACGGGTCTTCAGCCGGCCGGCGGGAATGACCAGGCGCTCGCCGGGGAAGCGCGCGGACAGCGCGGCGCGGCGGTCGGCGGTGTGCGCGGCCTGGGCGATCGGCTCCAGACCGTGCAGCTCGGTGTCGGCCCAACCGGACTTCATGCTCGCGGCGAGCTCATCGGAGACGCCCGGGTACAGGCTGTTCTTCCGCTGCTTGACCGTCTCTGTCTCTTCGGTCTCCGGGGTCTCCGGAATGAACTCCTCAGACACGACTTGTCTCTCCTAGGTACGACACTGGGCCCTCTCCATCGTACGGGCGTACGGGAGGGGGCCCAGGGCCGGAAGACCTCTTACACAGGAAGGCTTCGGAAGGCGCGGAACGGGGGCGGTTCAGTCGAAGCGGGCCGCCAGAACGACCACGTCCTCAGCGCCGTCCGCCTGCCCGGCACCCTCGGGCAGCACGGTGCGCACCACATGGTCGGCGACGGCTCCGGCGTCCCGGCGCAGCGCCCTCGGAACGCTCGCCGCCGCCGAGTGGAGCCGCGCGTACGCCCGGTCCATCGAGTCGCCGGCCCGGCGCAGCAGCCCGTCGGTGTAGAGCAGGACCGTCTCGCCGGGCGCGGGGGCGACGTCCACACTGGGCGCCTCCCAGCAGGACAGCATGCCCAGCGGGGCGGACAGGGTGGTCTCGACGTACGAGGTGCGGCGCTCGCCGGTGATCAGCGGCGGCGTGTGCCCGGCCCCGGCGAGCAGGACCTTGCCGCGGGCGGGTTCGCAGTAGGCGAAGAGCGCGGTCGCCGAACGGGCGGGCTCGGTCAGCCGCAGCAGCAGTTCGAGGTCGGAGAGTACGGCGACGGGGTCCTCGCCCTCCATCACCGCGTAGGCGCGCAGGCCGGCGCGCAGCCGTCCCGTGGCGGCCAGCGCGCTGGGCCCGGAGCCGTCCACCGAGCCGACGGCGAGACCGAGAGCCCCCTCCGGCAGCGCCAGCGCGTCGTACCAGTCGTTGCCGCCCTGCGGGGCCACCTGGTGGCGTACGGCCAGCTGGACGCCGGGAATCCGGGGGAGCCGGGTGGGCAGGAGCTCCTCGGTCACGGTGGCCACATCCGTCCTGGCCCGTTCCAGTTCCAGCAGGCGGGCCAGGTGCTCGCAGGCGTACCCGGCGTACAGGCCGATGAGGTGGCGCTGGCGCTCCAGCGGTTCGGCGGGTTCGTCGTAGAGCCAGACGGCGGCACCGAGCCGTCCGGTCGTCCCGGCGGCCAGGGGCAGCGCGTAACTGGCGGCGTAACCGAGCCGGGCGGCGACCTCGCGCCTTTGAGGGTCCACGCCGGGGTCGCCGAGCAGGTCGGGGGTGGTCAGCGGGCCTTCGGGGTTCGGCAGACCTTCCAGGATGCGGCCGTAGGAGGTGGCGCTGCGCGGCACGGTCTCGATCTGGCCGAGTTCTGCGTGGGCCAGCCCGAGCCCGATGGTGCTGAAGGGGCCGCGGCGGTCGGACGGTTCGAAGGCGATCAGTCCCCGGCGGGCGCCGACCAGGGCGGCTCCGGCTTCGAGGAACTCGTGCAGTGCGTCGTCGAGGGTGCTGGTTCCGGCCAGCCTTTCGGTGAGTTCGTGGAGGGTGGTGAGGTCGGAGACCCAGCCGGCCAGGCGGTCCTGGATGAAGGCGCCGGGTGGTGCGGAGACCTCGTTGATCGGCCCGGCAGTGTGCGCCGAAACCGGAACTTCTGGATCGATTCCAGCCACTTTTGGCAGATGCGGAGCGCTCATGGTCGTCGGCTTTCCGAGCGGTGTGTTCCGTCGAATAGCATCGCAAACCCCCATGTCATTCTGCGCCGCTACCAGTACATCCACATCTACACGCACAAGTAAGGCGATGTCCAGCATTGTCCCCCCGAGGAACGTGGTGTTCCCGCGTTAATCAACTTGGCCAAAAAACGCACCCAGCAGTGCCTATTAGGGGTCGACTGGGTCTGCCCGGCGAGGGCGTACCTCCGGGTGGAGTCCCGGGGGAGCGTCATTCCGGGGATGCTGGGTACGTAAATCTTTGGATGGCCGGGGACGGTCCCACCCGCCCCCGGAACCTGGCAGCAGGCCCGGACGTCCTCCCTTGTGACGGCCGCGCCCCACCCCCGAGTGGTGAGGCCGTACGGACGGCAGGCGCGCCACGCGCCCTGCACCTCGCCACGATGTCGACTGCAAGCAGCTCGATCCAGCACAGCTCACGCTCGGTACCGACGAACGACCCGTACCGCAGGCTCGACGAGCACGTACACCCAGTGAAGATCCGCAGGCATGGTGTGACCGCACACGGTGTGACGCGGACCCTCGGCGTTCAACGGAACGGAAAGGAACGAGCGCTCATGCGCGAGATCCTCGGAAGGCGACGCAGGCTCAGGCTCGGACGCAGGGACGGCTCCGCCCGGCTCGACGCGGCCCTGACCTGCGCCACGGCCTGGCAGTGGCCCGTGCTCCCCGGGGCGGGGCTGCGGAAGGCCGGCAGTGGCGGTGACCGTGGGCGCGGATGCGCCTGCCCCGATCCCGAGTGCGCCGTACCCGGCGCGCACCCCTTCGATCCCGGACTGCTCGCGGCGACCACCGACGCCCGGATGGTGCGCTGGTGGTGGACGAACCGGCCCGCCGCGCCGGTGCTGCTCGCCACGGGCGGGCACGCGCCGTGCGCCCTGAGCCTGCCCGCCGCGGCCGGTGCCCGCGCCCTGGCCGAACTGGACCGGGCGGGCGTGCGGCTGGGCCCCGTCGTGGCGGCGCCGACCCGGTGGGTGCTGCTGGTCGCCCCGTACACGCTCGAACGACTCGGCGAGCTGCTGTACGCCCAGGACTGGGTGCCCAGCTCGCTGCGGTTCCACGGCGAGGGCGGGTACGTCGTGCTGCCGCCCTCGGAGATCGGTACGGGGCAGGTGCGCTGGGAGCGTGCGCCGGAGCGGGTTTCCGGGGCCCGTGTGCGGGGGGCGGTCGCGGGGGCCGCGTCGCCGTGGCTGCCGGATGTGGGGGAGGTGCTGGACGCGCTGGTCGCGGCGAGCACGAGCGCCCCGGACGGCGGAAGCAGACTCGCTCACTGAGCGTTCGGTGGCCGGGTTGGCCCGTTTCGGTTGCGCGTGTGTTCTTTCGGAACGCGTTCATTACGGAGTTCTGTCGGTTCTCCGTCCGTTCTCCGGTGAATCCCTTCCGTTCTTCCCCACGCCCTCCCCGTCTCTTCCGATTGCTTCACGTTTCACATTCTCCGCGTAAACCGGCGACCGCTTGAACCGATGTGCCATGTGTCGTGTGCCATGGGCCATGTGGCGATTGAGCCGATGCGCCGATCTGTTTCCGCCGGTCCGTTTGCACTGTCTCGTTCGCGTCGGTCCGTTCGCGTCGGTCCGTTCGCGTCGGTCCGTTCGCGCCGGTGCGCTTGTGCCGGTGCGCTTGTGCCGGTGCGATTGTGCTGCCGCGGCGTGCCGTACGGCGAAGCGGCCCGTGCAAAGCCGGGCGGAGGCGGGGTTCCTGATGGTCTTTCGGGCGCTGGTCCGGGGCGGCTACGGCTCCAACGCGCTTCCCTGGCCGTTGGACTGATGCCGGGCCATCGGGAGGGGGGAGCGGAGGGCGGGGAGCGGGGAGCGGGGCGGCGGGTCTGTGCGCGGCCTGTGCGGGGGCTCGTACGCGGCCTGTGCGCCGTGGGGCGCGGCCTGCGCGCCGTACCCGGAAATGAGGATGCCCGATCGCTGGCGACGGGGGATGCACCAGCGACCGGGCTTCTAGAACCGTAACAAGAGATCTGCCGTTCGCAAATTCGATCTCGCGTATTCGGACGGCGATTTACCTGTCAGTACGGGGAGTTGTGACGCGGGTCACCGCGCGGCCCGAGTGATGGTCACTGTCAGCTGAGCGTCACCTGGCGGTTGGTGAGCCCGCCGCGCGCCCGCCGCTCCTCGGCGGTGAGCGGCGCGTCCGACGCGAGCGCCGTCGTGAGCCGCTCCGCGAACGCGGCGGCCGGCTTCTCGCACTCCTCGGCACCCATCGCGCTCGGCAGGTCCCAGACCGGAACCATCAGCCCGTGCGCCCGGAACGAGCCGACCAGCCGGGTGCCCTCGCCGAGCGACGAGTCGCCCGCGGCGTGCAGCCGGGCGAGCGCGTCGAGCAGCTGCTCCTCGGCGTACGGCATGACCCAGCGCAGGTGGTTCTTCTCCGGCGTCTCGCACCAGTAGGCGGCGTCCACCCCGGAGAGCAGGACGGTCGGGATCGCCGCGTCGTTGGCACGCTCCAGCGATGCGGTCACCTCCGCCGTGGCGTTCTCCGCGTCCGGCACCCAGAACTCGAAACCGGAGTGGACCACCGGCGCGAAGGGCGCGCCGGCGTCCAGCAGGTCCTGCAGCCGGGGCCCGTCGGCCGGTACGCGGCGGGCGGCCACCGGCGAACCCGGCTCCGCCTCCAGCGCACGCTGCAGGGTGTCCGCGAGGTCCCGGCTCAGGTCGCCGGACGAGGTGTCGTTCTGCAGGGCGAGCAGGACGGAACCGTCCTCGCGGCGCAGCGCGGGCCAGGCCATCGGGAGGACCGTCGCCAGCGTCACCGAGGGCACACCCTCGGGCAGGCCGCCCTTGAGCGTCAGCTCGGCGGTGGCGGCCGGGACCAGCTCGCGCAGCGCGACCCAGTCGCACTCCCCGGCCAGCCCCTCGAACGGGCGCTGGACCAGCTCGGTCACGGCCTGGGCCGCGGCGCGGCCGTGACATGCCTTGTAGCGGCGGCCCGAACCGCACGGGCAGGGCTCACGAGCCCCGACCACCGGGATCTCGGCGTCCTTGAGCTGCTGCTTCCCGGCCTTGGTCTGAGGGCGCTTCTTCGGCATGGTGGGCTTTCTCCCGATTGCGACAGTGCGGTCTGGCCCGCGAGCCTAGCCGCCCCGCCACCGTCCGGGGCACAGCCGGCCTCGCCCCTTCCCGCCCGCGCCTCAGCCCATGCCCTCAGTTCATGTTTTCGCCGACGCCCTCAGCTCACGTCTTCAGCTCAGACATTCAGCTCATGCCTTCAGCTCACGTCTTCAGCCCACGTCTTCAGCCCACGTCTTCAGCCCACGTCATCGAACGCATCGTCGAACGCGCTGGAGAAGTCCAGCCCCTCGAACCCCGGGACGACGGCGGCCTTCGACGCGCTCGGCAGTCCGGTCACACCGGCCGTGCGCCCGTGTCCCCGACCGCTCGGCCGTTCGCCGGGGCGCCCATGGGAACCGTGGGCCCCAGGCCCCCCGTTGACGAGCACCCAGACGGTGACCTCGCCGGGGGCGTCGTCCCGTACGCCCCATTCCTGGGCCAGCGCGCTGATGATGTTCAGCCCGCGGCCGCCGCGAGCGGTCACCGAGGGAGTGGCCGGAACCGGCCGCGTAGGGCCGCCGCCGTCCGTCACCTCGACGGTCAGCCCGCCCGTCCGGTCGACGCGCCACGCGGCGCGTACGTCACCGTCCCCCCTCTCGGTGTGCCGGCCCAGCGGCCTGCCGTGCCGGCAGGCGTTGCTGAGCAGCTCGGAAAGAATCAGCACCGCATCGTCGACGACCGCATCCGACACCCCGTGGCTGCGCAACTGCTCACGCATCCGGTGCCGCGCCTGTCCCACGCCCGCAGGGCCATGGGGCACGGCCATGCTCGACGACGTGGGCACCTCCTGTGCCACCACCAACGCCACCCCCGAGACCTCCTTTGCCCCCACGCCACGGAGTGGATGCCCTCCAGGGCTGTGCCGGAAACCGGCCCATGGTCTGTCAGTGACGCACTCGACAAGAATGGGCACAGTCCGAGTGCGCCGGTGTACTCCCTGTAGTTGATCTACTGATGCACTGATGCACTGATGCACTGATGCGATCGACTGACTCGGACTACTGACATCGACTGGCCCGGACTACTGACCCGGACTACTGACGCGGACTGCTGACCCGGACTACTGACCCGGACTACTGACGCGGACTGCTGATGCCGACTGATGACCCAGACTGCTGATGCGGACTGCTCCTGCGCCGAGGTCATGCGCGTCCCAGCTGAGCCAGGACCTGCTTGGGCCGGTTGGTGATGATGGCCTCGACGCCGAGCCGGACGCACAGGTCGACGTCTTCCGGCTCATTGACCGTCCAGACGTGGGCCCGGTGCCCGGCCCGGTGGAGCCGTTCGATGTAACCGGGGTGGCTGCGCACGATCCGCATGCCGGGGCCGGCGATCCGGGCCCCGGCCGGCAGCCGTCCGTCGCGCAGCCGGGGGGAGACGAACTGCATGAGGTAGACGGTGGGCAGATGGGGGACGGCATCCCGGACGCGGTGCAGCGAGCGGGCCGAGAAGCTCATGACGCGTACCGGTGAGGGGCTGCCCGCGGGCGGGGGTGCGTCGAGTTCGAAGCGTTTCAGCAGGTGCAGGAGCCGTTCCTCGACCTGGCCCGCCCAGCGCGTCGGGTGCTTGGTCTCGATGGCCAGCTGGAGCTCCCGCCCGGAGGCCCGCGTCTCGACGAGGAGTTCGAGGAGCCGTTCCAGGGTGAGTACGGAGGTGAGCTCGCCCGGCACCGGGTCCCAGTCCGGCGACTCGGTCTCGTCGCGGTCCTTCCAGGAGCCGAAGTCGAGGGCGGCGAGTGCGTTCAGCTCCAGGGCGGAGACCGCGCCGCGCCCGTTGGACGTACGGTTCACCCGGCGGTCGTGTACGCATACGAGGTGGCCGTCGGCCGTGAGCCGTACGTCGCACTCCAGGGCATCGGCACCGTCCTCGATCGCTTTCCGGTACGCGGCGAGGGTGTGCTCGGGGGCGTCGTCGGACGCGCCCCGGTGTGCGATGACCTGGATGGGATGCTGCTTGGGGCGCTGCTGCCGTGCTTGGGTCACCCGGGTCATGGTGTCACCGGGAGACCACGGGTGTGCGCACCTTGCGACGCGGGACCGTTTTGTCTGTTGTAAGGACCCGTGCGCAGATGCACAGGTCCTGCTTACAGTGGCCTGACGTGTTGTGGGAAAGGCTGTCCCGGACACGTACACAGCGGATCTCTTGCCGAATGATGATGCAGAACCGAGGAGTATAGAGCTGTGAGCACAGAGAACGAGGGCAACGAGGGCACTGCGGCTGAGGCCGCCCCGTCCGTTCCGTCCGCACCTCCCGTGCCGGCCGACGCTCCCCAGGCGCACTCCGAGGGCACACGCCCCGCCGCGCCCCACCTCGACGCGACGGCCACGCAGCAGCAGCCGGCCTCCCCCGCGCAGGACCCGGAGACCGCCCGGCTGGCTGCGGTCCCGGCGACGCCGCAGTACGCGCCCCCGGCCCCGCCGCAGTCCGCGGCCGACGCCGGCTGGCCCCCGCCGCCGCCAGCCGTTCCCGCGTACGCCCATGGCACGCAGGGAAGCGGCGGCGGACCTGTGTGGGGCCCGCCAGGCGCCCCGCACACGCCCGAGGCGCCGCGCAAGCGTGGCGCGGGCGGGCTGGTGGCCGCGGTGGTCGTGGCGGCGCTCGTCGCGGGCGGCATCGGCGGCGCCCTCGGCTACTGGGCGGCGGACAGCAACGACGGTTCCGGTTCGACGACCGTCTCGGCCTCGGCCAACCCCCAGGACCTGAAGCGCGACCCGGGCACGGTCGCCGGCGTCGCCGCCAAGGCGCTCCCCAGCGTGGTCACGATCGACGCGCAGGGCGGCGACGGCGAGGGCGGCACGGGCACCGGCTTCGTGTACGACAAGGAAGGCCACATCCTCACGAACAACCACGTGGTGGCCTCCGCGGCGGACAGCGGCCAGCTCACGGCGACGTTCTCCAACGGCAAGAAGTACAACGCCGAGGTGGTCGGCCGCGCCCAGGGCTACGACGTGGCCGTCCTGAAGCTGAAGAACCCGCCGAACTCTCTGACCCCGCTCCCCGTGGGCAACTCCGACCAGGTCGCGGTCGGCGACTCGACCATCGCGATCGGCGCCCCGTTCGGCCTGTCCAACACGGTCACCACGGGCATCATCAGCGCGAAGAACCGCCCGGTCGCCTCCGGTGACGGCAACGGCGGCAGCAATTCGTACATGAGCGCCCTGCAGACCGACGCCTCGATCAACCCGGGCAACTCCGGCGGCCCGCTGCTGAGCGCGGGCGGAGCGGTCATCGGGATCAACTCGGCGATCCAGTCGACCGGCAGCTCCGGCCAGAGCCAGGCCGGCTCCATCGGCCTCGGCTTCGCGATCCCGATCAACCAGGCGAAGACCGTCGCCGAGCAGCTGATCAAGACGGGCCAGCCCGTCTACCCGGTCATCGGAGCCACGGTGACGATGGACGACCGGAGCGACGGCGCGGTCATCTCGGACCAGGGCGCCAGCGGCACGGAAGCGGTCACCAAGGACGGCCCGGCGGCCAAGGCGGGCCTCCGTGCCGGCGACGTCATCACGAAGTTCAACGACACCGTGGTCGACAGCGGCCCCACCCTGATCGGCGAGATCTGGACCCACAAGCCGGGCGACCACGTCACCCTCACCTATAAGCGCGACGGCAAGACGGCAACCGCCGAAGTGACCCTGGGCGAGCGCAAGGGCGACAGCTGACCGGCTAGGCTGTTCCCCGCGCCGGACACGTCCGCACGGACCGCGGCCGGCGCGGGGTGGGTTGCCCGAGCGGCCTAAGGGAACGGTCTTGAAAACCGTCGTGGCGCGAGTCACCGTGGGTTCAAATCCCACACCCACCGCGTAGGAACGACCCCCGACCGGGTGCACCAGGTGCATCGGGCGGGGGTCGTTCGTCTGTGTGCGCGGGCTCCTAGGATGGCGGGCGGGGGCGGAGCCGTAGCGCAGGGGTCGTCGCGCGCGGTCTCCGCAACTGCGAGGACGCCGGTTCGAATCCGGCCGGTTCCGCCCCTGTACCCCTCTGTGCGCCGCCTTCTGGTCCCGCGAGGCCGAGTGGAGGGTTCGCACGCCTCCGGGAGGTTTGATTTCCCTTCCTCACGCTTGCGGGGGAATCGGGGGACGTGGGTGGTTCGCCGGTTCGGCGATGGGCAGCTTTGATCCGCGACGTCGTGATCATCACCGGGCGGTCGGTCGTCGGCCCGGGTTCAGCCTCAGCCCTACTTTCGGTTCCTGGAGGAACAGACATGGCAAGCATCCGTACCGCTCGTGTCCTCGCCGTTGTTGCCGCGCTGCCTCTTGCCGCCGTTCTCCTCGGCGGGGTGGCCCAGGCGGACAACGGGGCGATCGCGAGCAGCGGATCGACCGCTGGCGTGGCCACGATCGGAGGCAGTGGGGTGGGGAGGGACAACGCGGGCAATTCGTCCACCTCGCAACAGCAGGCCACCGGGTCGGGGGCGTCGAACCAGAGCAACTCCGCGCAAGTGAACGGGTCCGGGTTCACCGGCATCGACCAGTCCACGCACAACCTGGCGGTGAACTTCACCAACCTCTGGTGAGCGCGGAGCCCGTCGCGATCCGGTCGGGGGGTCGGATCGTGACGGAAGGACGCCTACGGCCCGCACGTACGCCGCTTCGGCGCCCGTGCGGGCCGTTCCGTCTGCGAGGGCGGATGTGCGAGGGCGGATGTGCGAGGGCGCATGTGTGACGTACGCGTGCGGGCGGCGGCGTCGCGTGTCTTGACAGCCGGAGCGGAACTGACGGACAGTCAGAAACGTTCAGCGGCGCGCTCGGAGTGCCCGGCCCGCCGGTTCTCGTGCCGTTTCCGGGAGGCGTTGACGTGCATCTGGCCCCGACCGACCGTCAGCGCCGCCTGCGCGCCGAACTCCGCGCCTACTTCCGCGAGGTGATGCCGGAGCCTGGCCACACGGTCCGTGATCCGGACGCGCAGCGGCGGCTGCTGCGACGGATCGGAGCCGACGGGATGCTCGGCCTCGGCTGGCCCGTCGCGTACGGGGGGCAGGGGCGCGGCGCGGACGAGCAGTTCGTGTTCTTCGACGAGGCATACCGGGCCGGTGCCCCCGTCTCCATGGTCACGCTCAACACCGTCGGCCCCACGCTGATGAAGTACGGGACCGAGGCGCAGAAGGCGTACTTCCTGCCCCGGATCCTCACCGGCGAGATCGTCTTCGCCATCGGTTACAGCGAGCCGGAGGCCGGTACGGATCTCGCCGCCCTGCGCACCCGGGCGATCCGGGACGGCGACGCGTGGGTCGTCGACGGGCAGAAGGTCTTCACCAGCAACGCGCAGCAGGCGGACTGGATCTGGCTCGCCTGCCGCACCGACCCGGACGCGCCCAAGCACCGCGGCATCTCGATCCTGCTCGTACCGACGGACGCGCCCGGCTTCTCCTGGACGCCCATCGAAACGGTGGGCGGCCTGACCACCACCGCCACGTACTACGACGGCGTGCGCGTGCCCGCCACCGCGCTCGTCGGGGCGGAAAACGCCGGCTGGGGCCTCATCACCAACCAGCTCAACCACGAACGGGTGGCGCTCGCGGCGATCGGCATGCAGGCCGAGGACTTCTACGAGGCGGCGCTCGCCTTCGCCCGCACCCCCGACCCGGTGACGGGCCGGCGCCCGGCCGACGAGCCGTGGGTCCGTGCCCGGCTGGCCGAGGCGTACGCGCGGCTGGCGGCGACGCGCCTGCTCAACTGGCGCCTCGTCGGCGACGTGGGCGCGGGCGCACTGGCGCCCGGCGACGCGAGCGGCGTGAAGTTCGCCGGGACGGAGAGCGCCGTGGAGGTCTACCGGATGTGCCAGGAGGTCGCCGGCGACGCCGGACTGATCCGGGGCGGTTCCCCCGGCGCATTCGGGGACGGCGAGCTGGAGCGCATGAACCGGGCGGCCCAGATCAACACGTTCGGGGGCGGGGTGAGCGAGGTGCAGCGGGAGATCGTCGCCATGATGCGGCTCGGGATGAAGGGCGCCAAGCGGTGACGGCCGGGCGCGCGGACGTGCACGAGGACCCGGCCCGGGACACCGACGAGCTGTACGGACGGCTCCGGGCGTACGAGGGTCGGCCCGCCGCCACCGCCGGGACCGGCAAGGACCTCGTCAACGCGCCGATGATCAGGCACTGGTGCGAGGCGATGGGTGATACCAACCCCGCCTACTCGGGGCCGGACGCCATCGCTCCGCCGACGATGCTCCAGGCGTGGACGATGGGCGGTCTGTCCGGCCACACGGATCGCAGCGGCCCCTACGACGAACTGTTCGCCCTGCTCGACGGGGCCGGGTACACGGCCGTCGTCGCGACCGACTGCGAGCAGGAGTACCTGGGGCCCCTGCGGCTCGGGGACCGGATCACCTTCGACGCGGTGATCGAGGCCGTTTCCGCACGCAAGACGACGAAACTCGGCACCGGTTACTTCGTCACCACGCGCATGGACGTCCGCGCCCAGGGCGAAACCGCCGGAACGCACCGTTTCCGCATCCTCAAGTACCGGCCGGCGAAGGCGAAGGGGAACGCGAAGGGGCCGGCCCGCGCCGCACGGCCCGATCCCGTCGTCAACCGGGACAACGCGGGTTTCTGGGAGGGCGTGGCGGCCGGCCGATTGCTGATCCAGCGCTGCGGGGCTTGCGCCGACCTGCGCTTTCCCTGGTTGCCCGGCTGCAACACCTGCGGATCGCCCGAATGGGACACGGTCGAGGCGTCGGGTGAGGGCACGGTCTTCAGCTATGTCGTCATGCACCACCCACCGTTCCCCGCCTTCAGCGAGTCCGGCGAGGGCGGACCGTACGCGGTGGCACTCATCGAGCTCGCGGAGGGCGTGCGGATGGTCAGCAACGTGGTCGGAGTGCCGTACGACGAGGTGCGGGTGGGCATGCCGGTGCGGCTGGAGTTCCTGCGTACCGGGCCCGAAGCGCAGCTTCCGGTCTTCCGTTCCGCCGCGGTGGGTGAGGGCTGACATGGATTTCACGCCTGGCGAGGAGCAGCGCGCGGCGCGGGGGCTGGCCGCCCGGATATTCGCGGACCTGTCGACGCACGACCGCCTGGCCGCGGCCGGCACCGGCTCGGACGCGGAGCTGTGGAAGGAGTTGTGCGCGGCCGGTCTGCCCGGGGCCGTCGAGGAGACCGGGCTGCTCGGGCTGGTCCTGATGCTGGAGGAGCAGGGCCGGACGACCGCGCAGGTGCCGTTCGCCGCGAGCTGTGTGTACGGGCTGCTGGCCGTCGCCGGTCATGGCACGGACGAGCAGCGCGGGCGGTTGCTGCCGCCGTTGCGTGACGGTACGGCGGTGGCGACGGGTGCGTTCCCCGCCTGCGACGCCGTACACGTGGAGGCCGGGGCGCGTCTGAGTGGCGGTGTGCCGCTGGTGCCGTGGCTGAGGGACGCCACCCATGTCCTGGTCGCCGCCGCGGACCGGACCCTGTGGCTCGTACGGGCCGGGGAGCGCGGGGTGCGGGTCGAGCCCGTAGAGACCACGGCCCCGTGGTCGGCCGGCCGGCTCGTGCTGAGCGGGGCACCCGCTGAACGGCTGGGGGGCGCGGGGGCGTACGCGGACGTGCTCGCCGCCGCGCGCACGGCGTTCGCCGGAGTGCAGGCGGGCGTGTGCGCCGGTTCGGTGGCGCGCGCGGTGGAACACACCAGCGCGCGCGAACAGTTCGGGCGCCCCCTGTCCACCAAGCAGGCGGTGCTGCTGCGGGCCGCCGACGCGCACATGGACACCGAGGCGATCCGTGTCACGGCGTACGAGGCGGCGTGGCGCCGCGACGAGGGGCTGCCGTACGAGGCGCAGGCGCTGACCGCCGCATGGTGGGCGTCCGAGGCGGGAAAGCGCGTCGTCCACACCGGCCAACATCTGCACGGCGGCACGGGGGCCGACCTCGACCACCCCGTCCACCGGCACTTCCTCTGGGGACGCCAACTCGACGCCTACCTCGGCAGCGGCGGTGGCGTACTCCAGGAACTCGGCACGCTGCTGACGGAGAAGGAGCCGGAGGAATGACGGGACGCGAGACCGGCGGACGACCGGAAGCCGGCGCTCCGAAGCTCGGCCGACTGGAAGCCGGCGCTCCGAAGCTCGACGGGACGGAAGTCAGCGGGCCGAAGTTCGGCGGGCCGGAACTCGGCGCTCCGAAGCTCGGCGGACCGGAAGCCGGCGCTCCGAAGCCCGACCGACCGGAACTCGGCGCTCCGAAGTTCGATGGACCGGAACTCGGCGGCCCCAAGATCGACGGACCGAAGCTCGACCGACCGGAACTCGGCGCTCCGAAGCTCCACGGGCCGAAGCTCGGCGACGAGCTGGTGTCGCTGGAGATCCCGGTGACGCGCACCCTGATCGTGGCGGGTGCTCTCGCCTCCCGTGACTACCAGGACGTGCACCACGACGCGGAGTCCGCGCGGGAGAAGGGCTCCCCGGACGTCTTCATGAACATCCTGACCACCAACGGCCTGGTCGGTCGGTACGTCACCGACCGCTTCGGGCCCTCGGCGGTGCTCAGGCGCGTCGCCATCAGGCTCGGCGCGCCGAACTACCCCGGCGACACCATGGTCCTGAGCGGCACGGTCACCGCGCTCGGCGAGGACGGGACGGTGGAGGTGTCCGTCGTCGGAGCCAACGGGCTCGGCCGGCACGTCACCGGCACGGTGACCGTCAGCATCCCCGTAGACGTCACCCTCCCGGAGGGTTCCGCATGAGCTTGCGCATGGCCGACTCGCTCGGCGGGAAAGCGGCAGTGGCCGGGATCGGGGCCACCGAGTTCTCCAAGGACTCCGGGCGCAGCGAACTCAGGCTCGCCGTCGAGGCGGTGCGCGCGGCGCTGGACGACGCGGGCCTCACCCCCGCCGACGTCGACGGCCTGGTCACCTTCACGATGGACACCAGCCCCGAGATCACCGTCGCCCAGGCCGCCGGCATCGGTGAGCTGTCCTTCTTCTCGCGCGTCCACTACGGCGGCGGCGCGGCCTGCGCGACGGTCCAGCAGGCGGCGCTCGCCGTCGCCTGCGGGGTGGCCGACGTCGTCGTCTGCTACCGCGCGTTCAACGAGCGGTCGGGGCGCCGCTTCGGCTCCGGCGTGCAGCGGCGCGAGCCCACCGCCGAGGGCGCGGCGCTCGGCTGGAACCTGCCCTTCGGGCTGCTCACGCCCGCCTCCTGGGTGGCCATGGCGGCCCAGCGCTACCTGCACACGTACGGGCTGACGCCGGAGGCGTTCGGCCAGGTCGCGGTGGTTGACCGGCGGCACGCGGCCCGCAATCCGGCAGCGTACTTCCACGGCAAGCCGATCACGCTCGCCGACCACGCCGCCTCCCGCTGGATCGTCGAGCCGCTGCGGCTGCTGGACTGCTGCCAGGAGACGGACGGCGGCCAGGCGATCGTCGTCACCAGCGCCGAACGGGCCCGCGACCTGCGGCAGCCACCCGCGCTGATCGTCGCGGCGGCTCAGGGCGCGGGCCGGGCGCAGGAGCAGATGACGAGCTTCTACCGCGACGACCTGACGGGTCTGCCGGAGATGGGGGTCGTCGCCCGCCAGCTGTGGCGCACCTCGGGCCTGGCGCCCGCCGACATCGACGTGGCGATTCTGTACGACCACTTCACCCCGTTCGTTTTGATGCAGTTGGAGGAGTTCGGCTTCTGCGCTCCCGGGGAAGCCGCGGACTTCGTGGCGGCGGACGCGCTGCCCCTGAACACCCATGGGGGCCAGCTCGGAGAGGCGTACCTGCACGGGATGAACGGCATCGCGGAGGCGGTCCGGCAGATCCGGGGCACTTCGGTGAACCAGGTGCCGGGCGCCGCCACCTCCCTGGTCACCGCCGGCACGGGCGTCCCGACCTCGGGTCTGCTGCTGGGCATGGCGGGCTGACGGGCGGGCTGACGGGCGGGCTGACGGAGGGTGCGCTCGTGGGCGTACGTATCGGGGGTGACCCGGAGTCCCGCAGTTCGGCCCCTCCACCTACAGGAGGTGGAGGGGCGTTCGGACCTACACCCTGAGGCGGACGCGGTTTCGGGACCTGGGGGCGATCCCCGGGGCGGGCCCCGCTCCTAGCGTGGAGCCATGACCACGCCAGTCCGCACGGGCACCTCCAGGGGAGCCGCACCGGCATGCACGTCGGCAGCGGCACGTACTTTCGCACCGGCGGTGCGCACGGCCACACCGGTGCGCACGGCCACACCGGTGCGCACGGCCACACCGGTGCGCACGGCCACACCGGTGCGCACGGCCACACCGGCGCGCACGTCCGCGCCGGTCCGCACGTCCGCACCGGTGCGTCCGTCCGCACCGGCGCGCACCTCGTACGGTGTGCGCGCGCCGGCGGCGCCGTACGTCCCGTACCCCTCGTTCACGTCGTTCGTGAAGGCGCGCGGGCCGGTGCTGCTGCGGGCCGCCCGCTCGCTCACCGCGAATCCGAGCGACGCCGAGGACCTGCTGCAGACCGCGCTCACCAAGACGTACGTCGCCTGGGACCGGATCGAGGACCACCGCGCGCTCGACGGCTATGTCCGCCGGGCCCTGCTGAACACCCGGACCTCGCAGTGGCGCAAGCGCAAGGTCGATGAGTTCGCCTGCGACGAGCTGCCCGAGCAGGAGACGGTCCCCGGTCCCGACCCCGCCGAGCAGCAGTCGCTGCACGACGCGATGTGGCGGGCGGTGCTGAAGCTGCCGACCCGCCAGCGGGCCATGGTCGTCCTGCGCTACTACGAGGACCTGAGCGAGGCGCAGACCGCCGAGGTGCTCGGCGTATCCGTCGGCACGGTCAAGAGCGCGGTCTCCCGGGCGCTCGGCAAACTGCGCCAGGACCCGGAGCTGACCCCGGTCCGCTGATGCGTACGGACGAGCGGACAAGCGGAGCAGAGTCGTCCACCACCGCCTCCCGGTCGGTGTGAAATGCCGGACGACACCGATTCGTACCCTCGGGAGTAGTGACATACCGCTCGGTATGTGCGCAGAATCAGCGGAACCCTACTGCCGCGTAGCGCCCACCGGGAGGACGCCGTGCTCAGCACCATGCAGGACGTACCGCTGACTGTCACCCGCATCCTGAACCACGGGATGACCATTCACGGGAAGTCGCAGGTCACGACCTGGACCGGAGAGCCCGAGCCGCACCGGCGCAGCTTCGCCGAGATCGGCCGGCGGGCCACGCAGCTCGCCCACGCCCTGCGTGACGAACTCGGCATCGACGCTGATCAGCGCGTCGCGACCCTCATGTGGAACAACGCCGAGCACGTGGAGGCGTACCTCGCCATCCCGTCCATGGGCGCCGTGCTCCACACGCTGAACCTGCGCCTGCCCGCCGAGCAGCTGGTCTGGGTCGTCAAGCACGCCGACGACAAGGTCGTCATCGTCAACGGTTCAGTGCTGCCGCTCCTCGCGCCGCTCCTCCCTCAGCTGACGTCGCTCGAACACGTGGTCGTTTCCGGTCCCGGCGACCGCTCCGTGCTGGACGGCGCGGCGGTGCGCGTGCACGACTACGAGGAACTGATCGCCGGGCGCCCCACCAGCTACGACTGGCCCGAGCTGGACGAGCGCCAGGCCGCCGCCATGTGCTACACCTCCGGCACGACGGGGGACCCGAAGGGCGTCGTCTACTCGCACCGTTCGATCTACCTGCACTCCATGCAGGTCAACATGTGCGAGTCGATGGGCCTGACCGACAAGGACACCACCCTCGTCGTCGTGCCCCAGTTCCACGTCAACGCGTGGGGGCTGCCGCACGCGACGTTCATGTCCGGTGTCAACATGCTGATGCCGGATCGTTTCCTCCAGCCCGCCCCGCTCGCCGACATGATCGAGCGCGAGCGCCCGACGCACGCCGCGGCCGTCCCCACCATCTGGCAGGGCCTGCTCGCCGAGGTCACCGCCAACCCGCGCGACCTCACCTCGATGGCCAACGTCACGATCGGCGGCGCCGCCTGCCCGCCCTCCCTCATGGAGGCGTACGACAAGCTCGGCGTCCGCCTCTGTCACGCCTGGGGCATGACGGAGACCTCCCCGCTCGGCACCATGGCCAACCCGCCCGCCGGGCTGACCGAGGAGCAGGAGTGGCCCTACCGCGTCACCCAGGGCCGCTTCCCGGCCGGCGTCGAGGCGCGGCTGGTCGGCCCGGGCGGCGAGCACCTGCCGTGGGACGGCGAGTCGGCCGGTGAGCTGGAGGTGCGCGGCTCCTGGATCGCGGGCGCCTACTACGGCGGCGCGGACGGCGAGGCGCTGCGGCCGGAGGACAAGTTCAGCGAGGACGGCTGGCTGAAGACCGGCGACGTCGGTGTGATCAGCGAGGACGGCTTCCTCACGCTCACCGACCGCGCCAAGGACGTCATCAAGTCCGGCGGCGAATGGATCTCCAGCGTCGAGCTGGAGAACGCGCTGATGGCGCACCCGGACGTCGCGGAGGCCGCCGTCGTGGCCGTCCCGGACGACAAGTGGGGCGAGCGCCCGCTCGCCACGGTCGTCCTCAAGGAGGGCGCCACCGCCGACTACGAGGCGCTGAAGGCGTTCCTCGCCGATTCGGGCATCGCGAAGTGGCAGCTGCCGGAGCGGTGGTCGGTCATCCCGTCCGTGCCGAAGACGAGCGTCGGCAAGTTCGACAAGAAGGTCATCCGCAAGCAGTACGCGCAGGGCGAGCTGGACATCACGCAGCTCTGAGCCGAGCCGCACGGACGACGAGGGCGGTACGGGGTGTTCCCGTACCGCCCTCGTCGTATGCGTCTGTACAGCGGTTTATGCGCGCCTGTACGGCGGTTTATGCGCGCCTGTACGGCGGTCAGTTCGTGCCGATCTTCGCGAGGAGGTCGACGATGCGGGACTGCACCTCTTCGCTGGTCGAGCGCTCCGCCAGGAACAGCACGGTCTCCCCGGAACTGAGCTTCGGCAGCTCCGACTGGTCGATGCCGGCCGAGGTGTAGACGACCAGCGGGGTGCGGTTCAGCTGCCCGTTGGCGCGCAGCCAGTCGACGATGCCGGCCCGGCGACGGCGTACCTGCATCAGGTCCATCACCACCAGGTTCGGCCGCATCCGGGTCGCCAGCGACACGGCCTCGCTGTCGGTCGCCGCGCACGCCACCTGCATGCCCCGCCGCTCCAGCGTCTGCGTGAGCGCGACCGCGATGTCCTCGTGCTCCTCGATCAGCAGGACGCGCGGCGGGTGCTGCTCGCTGTCGCGCGGCGCGAGCGCCTTCAGCAGTACGGCGGGGTCGGCGCCGTACGCCGCCTCCCGCGACGCCTGCCCCAGACCGGCCGTCACCAGGACGGGCACCTCGGCGGCCACCGCCGCCTGGCGCAGCGACTGCAACGCCTTTCGGGTGATCGGCCCGGTCAACGGGTCTACGAAGAGCGCGGCGGGGAACGCGGCGATCTGCGCGTCCACCTCCTCGCGCGAGTGCACGATCACCGGCCGGTAACCGCGGTCGCTCAGCGCCTGCTGGGTGGAGACGTCGGGCGCGGGCCACACGAGCAGCCGGCGCGGGTTGTCCAGCGGCTCGGGCGGCAGCTCGTCGTCCACGGGCTGCGGGGACGGCCGGTTGGCGACCTCGACCGCGCCACCGGGGCCGTCCAACGGCTCAGGGCCCTCGGCCGCGCCCTCGTCGGGCGCCCCTATGGCGTACGCGCGCCCTTCGGCCGCCGGCGAGGCGAGCAGCTGCCCCGACCCCTGGCCCTGGACCGTGGTGCCGGGAGCGGGCTGGGGGGCGGTGGGCTGCGGTGCGGTCGGCTGCGGTGCGGGGAGCGCGGCGCTCTCTTCCTGGGGCTCCTGGGGCTCCTGGGGCTCCTGGGGCTCCTGGGTCGGCTCGGGTTCGGGCTCGGGCGGCGCGGCGAGCTTGCGGCGCCGCCCGACGCTGCTGGTGCCGCCGCCCAGGGTCTGGTTCTGCTGGTGGGCGATGTGCTGGGCGAACGGC
This sequence comes from Streptomyces sp. A1277, assembly GCF_004795015.1. Taxonomy (GTDB): domain Bacteria; phylum Actinomycetota; class Actinomycetes; order Streptomycetales; family Streptomycetaceae; genus Streptomyces. The sequence goes on from NZ_SSBI01000034.1 coordinate 85,106, forward strand.
ACGCCCTGCCCGAGGGTGCGCACGCTGAACGCACGCCCCTGCGTCGAGTCCGGCGACCCCGGCATGGGCGCCTCGGCGGGCAACGGCTGCCGCCGCATGTCGGGCGCGGGCGCCAGGGTGCGGGGGCGCGCCGGGGGGCCGACGAGCCCGTCACCCGAGTCGTCGGCAGGGGCTTCACCGGGGGCGGCCGCGGTGCCGGTGGTGTGGCCCGTGGGGGCGACGGGGGCGGCACCCGGGAGCTGCGGCCCGGGGGTGGGGAGTGCGGCTGGTGCGGCCGGCGGGGGAGGCGCGATGGGCCCCTGGCCGGACGCGTCGTCGTGGCCCCAGGCACCCGACGGGGCGGGGGGTGCGGGGGGCGCGAACGGCTCGGTGCTGGGGGTGGGGGCGGACTGGGCCGCCTGTGCGGGCGCCTGTACGGGTGCCTGTACGGGTGCCTGTGCGGCCGGCGGCGCGAGGGGCGCGTTCGGGGCGGCGGGGGCACCCGGCATCGGGTGCGCGCCCGGCCACCGGCTGTCCGTCCTGCGCCGGGAGCACGAAGGGCGCGGACTGCCCCTCCTGCGGGCTG
>NZ_SSBI01000035.1 GCF_004795015.1 Streptomyces sp. A1277
GGGCGGTCCGGCCGGCCCGGGCGGCCCGCATCGCCCGGGGACCGATCCCGCCCCGCCCGGGGGCGGCGCGCAGCCCCCGCCCGTCGGTCGGGCAGCACCGGCAGCCCGCCGACAGTCGGGCAGCACCGGCAGCCCCGCCGTCAGTCGGGCAGCACCGGCAGCAGCTCCGGCAGGTGCCCGTCCGACCCGGTGGCCGCCGCGACCCGTTCCTCGGGCACCTCCTCGTACAGCGTGGTACGCGGCTTCGCCGGGCGCCCGGCGAGGTCGGCGATGGCGACCAGGTCCTGGACCGAGCGGTACGAGCCATAACTCGACCCGGCCATGCGGGAGATGGTCTCCTCCATCAGCGTCCCGCCCAGGTCGTTCGCACCGGAGCGCAGCATCTCGGCGGCGCCCTCCGTCCCCAGCTTGACCCAGCTGGTCTGGATGTTGGTGATGTGCGGGTGGAGCAGCAGGCGGGCCATCGCGGTGACGGCCCGGTTGTCGCGGTCGGTCGGGCCGGGGCGGGCGATGCCGGCGAGGTAGACGGGCGCGTTGGTGTGGATGAACGGCAGCGTCACGAACTCCGTGAAGCCGCCGGTCTCCTGCTGGAGCGCGGCCAGGGTGCGCAGATGGCCCAGCCAGTGGCGGGGCTGGTCGACATGCCCGTACATCATGGTCGAGGACGAGCGCAGGCCGACCTCGTGGGCGGTCCTGATGACCTCCAGCCAGGTCGCGGTGGGGAGCTTGCCCTTGGTGAGGACCCAGCGGACCTCGTCGTCCAGGATCTCGGCGGCCGTGCCGGGGATCGAGCCGAGCCCGGCCTCCTTCGCGGCGACGAGCCAGTCCCGGATGGACATCCCCGTACGGGTCGCCCCGTTGACGACCTCCATCGGCGAGAACGCGTGGACGTGCATGCCGGGAACGCGCTCCTTCACCGCCCGCGCGATGTCGAAGTACGCGGTGCCGGGCAGGTCCGGGTGGATGCCGCCCTGCATGCAGACCTCGACCGCGCCGACGTCCCACGCCTGGGCGGCCCGGTCGGCGACCTGGTCCAGGGAGAGGGTGTACGCGTCGGCGTCGGTGCGGCGCTGGGCGAAGGCGCAGAATCGGCAGCCGGTGTAGCAGACGTTGGTGAAGTTGATGTTGCGCGTGACGATGTACGTGACGTCGTCCCCGACCACGTCCCGGCGCAGGGTGTCCGCGATCCGGCACAGCTCGTCCAGGGCGGGCCCGTCCGCGTGGAGCAGGGTGAGCGCCTGGTCGTCGGTGAGCCGCGTCGGGTCGTCGGCGGCCTGGCTGAGCGCGGTCTTCACATCGCCGTCGATCCGCGAGGGCACCATCCCGGGGGCCGCCGCCTCGCGCAGCGCCTCCCAGTCCCCGTACACCACGTCGAAGTCGTCGCGGCGGTCGCCGGTGCGGCCCTCGGTGTCGATGGTGCGGTGCAGGTCGGTGCGGCCGGAGGCGTTGAAGCCCTCGTCGGGCTCCTGCCAGGGCAGCCCGGCGGGGATCGCCCCCTCGCGGGCAAGGCCCGTCTCCGGGTCGGCGAGCGCGCGCACGTGCGGGAGGAGCCGGGGATCGAGCCAGGGCTCGCCGCGCTGGATGAACTCCGGGTAGATGGTCAGCCGTTCCCGCAGCGCGAAGCCGGACTCGGCGGTGCGGGCGGCGAGTTCGTCGATGTGCGGCCAGGGGCGCTCGGGGTTGACGTGGTCCGGGGTGAGGGGCGAGACCCCGCCCCAGTCGTCGATGCCGGCGCCGATGAGCAGGGCGTACTCCGCGTCGACCAGGTTCGGCGGGGCCTGGATGCGGGCGGAGGGGCCGAGGATGTGCCGGGCGACGGCGATGGCGGCGGCCAGCTCCTCCAGCTCCGCGTCCGGCATGCCGCGCATCGCGGTGTCCGGCTTGGCGCGGAAGTTCTGGACGATGACTTCCTGGATGCCGTGGTAGGCGCGGGCGGTGCGGCGCAGCTCGAACAGCGCGTCGGCGCGCTCCTCGTACGTCTCCCCGATCCCGATGAGGACCCCGGTGGTGAAGGGCACGTTGGACCGGCCGGCGTCTTCGAGTACGCGCAGCCGTACGGCGGGTTCCTTGTCGGGTGAGCCGTGGTGCGGGCCGCCGGGCTCGGACCAGAGCCGGGTCGCCGTCGTCTCCAGCATCATCCCCATCGAGGGCGCGACCGGCTTGAGGCGCTGGAGGTCGGTCCAGGTGAGCACCCCGGGGTTGAGGTGGGGGAGCAGCCCGGTCTCCTCAAGGACCCGGATCGCCATGGCGCGTACGTACGCGAGGGTGTCGTCGTACCCCTCGGCCTCCAGCCACTCCCGCGCCTCGGGCCAGCGGTCCTCCGGCCGGTCCCCGAGCGTGAACAGCGCCTCCTTGCAGCCCATCGCGGCACCTTCGCGTGCGATGGCCAGCACCTCGTCCGGCGACAGGAACATGCCGTGCCCGGCCCGCCGCAGCTTGCCGGGCACGGTGACGAAGGTGCAGTAGTGGCACTTGTCGCGGCAGAGCCGGGTCAGCGGGATGAAGACCTTGCGGGAGTACGTGATCACTCCCGGCCGCCCCGCCGCTTCCAGGCCCGCGTCCCGCACCCGGGCGGCGGACGCGGCGAGATCCGTCAGATCGTCGCCGCGCGCCTGGAGCAGGACCGCGGCCTCCGCGCTGTCGAGGGCGACACCGTCACGGGCACGCTTGAGCGCACGCCGCATCGAATTGGTGGTGGGGCGTCCGCGCTGAGGATCGGTCATGCCAACGAGCATACGAGCGGGCGGGTGACCGCCGACCGTGCGGTTCTCCCGCAGGTCACACGCGCCCCTTGCGCCTCGGCCGTACGCGGGGCCGGGCCCCGTAGGCTCGGCCCGGTGATGGAAACGATCGTCCTCGACATCGGCGAAACACTCATCCGCGACGACCGGTACTGGGCGTCCTGGGCCGACTGGCTCGGCGTCCCGCCGCACACGCTGAGCGCCCTGGTCGGGGCGGCGGTCGCCCAGGGCCGCGACAGCGCCGACGCACTGACCCTGCTGCGCCCCGGCATGGACGTCACCGAGGCGGCCCACGCCCGCGCCGCCGCCGGGCGTGGCGAACACCTCGACGAGTCAGACCTCTACCCGGACGTGCGCCCGGCCCTGGCCCGGCTGCGGGAGCTGGGCGTACGGGTGGTGGTCGCGGGCACCGGCACGGCCCGGGCCGGCGAGCTGCTGCGCGCCCTCGACCTCCCGGCCGACCTGGTGGCCACCTCCGGGGAGTGGGGAGTTGCGCCCCCGGACCCGGAGTTCTTCGCCCGCGTCCTCGATGCCTCCGGCGCGGACCCCCGCGCCACGCTCTACGTGGGCGCCCACCCGGCGCGCGGCCTGTTCCCGGCGAAGTCCTCGGGCCTGCGCGCGGCCCACATCCGGCGCGGGGCGGCCGGCTACTGGTGGGCGGACCACCCGGACGTGGTCGAGACGGCGGACTTCCACGTGTCCGCGCTGACGGAACTGCCGGGGCTGGTGGAGGGCGCGGGGTCGGCGGAGCCGACGGAGGAGGCGCCGGGACGGACGCGAGTGCGGGCGCTGCGGGCGTTGTAGGGGGCGCTCGCCCCTCTCGGGTACGGGACGCGCGACCCACTGAACAGAACCGCAACCGGGCGAGCCGTAGGGCGCCGCTCGTTCGGGGAGCGGATTCTCGGCGAGCAGATCGACGGCATCCATGAGCAGGCGCAGTCCGTCCGGGTCGTCCTTGAGGAACCGGGCCACTGCGCCGCATGCACGTCGGGCGCTACCGAGTGCTGTACGAGATCAAGGACGCCCACGTCACGATCATCGTCATTCACGTGGGCCGCGTCGGCTGACCGCCGGCCGGCGGTCATCCCCCCGAGCCACCCGCGCCCACACCGTCTTGCCGACCACCCGCTCGGCCACGCCCCACTCCGCCGCCAACGCTTCGACCAGGCGGAGCCCGTGCCCGTTCTCGGCGGCATCGGGACCACCCGCGCACACCTCCGGCCGCCGCTCGCCGCGCGCGTCCGACACCTCGACGCGGAACCCGTCCGCCACGGGGAGCACGCGCAGCTCGAAGTCCCGCCCCGTCACATGGCCGTGCAGCACCGCGTTCGCGGCCAGCTCTGCCACGACCACCGCCACGTCGTCGGACAGCTCGCTCCCGTACGGCACGCCCCACGCGTCCAGCTGGTGCACGGCGAGACGGCGGGCGAGACGGGCGCCTCGACGGCATGCGCTGAAGCGCTGGACGAATTCGGTACCCACAAGGGTGATTTCGGCGTTCATGTGACTCAGCGTGGCCGTGTGCTCGTACGCTGACCAGGAGTGACACCACGACTCCGTAACGCTGTACGGGCCCGCCCGACCGGCTGTACGGGACGTCGGCCGTGACCGGACGGACAGAGGCGGTACGGGGAAGATGACGAACACGCAACGTGAAGAGCGGCCGGAGCGTCCGGCCGAATCGGACGGGACCGCCCACCTGTTCAGGGCGCTGGGCAGACAGCTGAAGTTCCTGCGCGAACGCGCGGGCATGAGCCAGAAGGAACTGGCCACGGCGACCCATTGCGGCGAGGACCTGATCTCCGCGATGGAACGGGGCGTCCGCACCCCGCAGCCGGAGTTCCTGATCCTCGCCGACCGCGCCCTGAACACGGGCGGTCTGCTGGAGGCGGCGGCGGACGAGGTACGGGAAGCGCTGGCGCGGTCGCGTACGCGGCATCCGGGGTGGTTCCGGGACTTCGCCCGGACGGAGGCGGAGGCGGTTGCGTTGCATGACTACAACAACCAGGTGATCCCGGGCCTCCTCCAGACCGAGGAGTACGCGCGGGCGGTCTTCACCCAACGGCGGCCGCTGCTGGACGAGCAGACGATCGAAAAGCGTGTGGCCGACCGCATGGCCCGGCAGCAGATCTTTGAGCGCTGGCCCGCTCCGACGCTGAGCTTCATCGTGGAGGAGGCCGTCCTACAGCGCCCGATCGGCGGGCGGGCCGTCCACCGTGCCCAGCTGCAGCGGCTGCTGACAGTAGGACGGATGCGCACGGTCGAACTCCAGGTAATGACAACAGATCGGACCGAACACCCCAGCCTGAACGCGTCATTCACTCTGGTCACTCCGAGAGGGCGCCCAGAGGCCGCGTACACCGAGACTTATGGATATGGAAGGCTGATCACGGACCCGGCCGAGGTGCGAGTCTTCACCGAACGCTTTGGCATCATGCGGGCGCAGGCACTCTCCCCCAGGGAGACCCTGACGCTCATCGAGAAGATGTTGGGAGACCAATGAAAACCGAGCAACTGCGCTGGTTCAAGAGCAGCTACAGCGACGGCGAGGGCGGCAACTGCATCGAGGTCGCCTACGACTGGCGCAAGTCCAGCTACAGCAGCGGCGAGGGCGGCAACTGCATCGAGGTCGCCTCCTGCGCCTCCGCCGTCCACGTCCGCGACTCGAAGAACATCCCGGGTCCCCACTTCGACGTGGCGCCCACGGCCTGGGCCGCGTTCGTCACGTACGCGCGTCAGGGCTGACCAGCCGGACGGCGAGCACGGGCCAGACGCTCGCCGTCCGTCCGGCCCCGCTCAGCCGCCCGGCGCCTGGTCCACCTTGAAGTCCATGTTCACCGTGCCGCCCTCGGTCGACTTCGCGGTGACCGTCACTCCGTACTGCGTGCCGCCATCGGTCAGCCGGCAGCGGATCGTGGCGCCGACCCGGGCCGGGAGGTTCTCCGGGCAGGAGAAGGCGTCGGGATCCTTGCCGACCTGGGCCGCCAGGGCGGCCTTGCCCTGGCGGGCCACCTCCGCCTTGCCCACGGACTGGGCCCCGCCCGTGCCGCCGGTCGTCGTGTCGGTGGGCTGGGCGGAGTCGCTGGGCTGGGGGTCGGCGGAGGCGCCGGTGTCCGATCCGCCGTCCACCTTGTAGTCCATCTTGACGTTGTCGCCGTCGACCGACTTCACGGTGACCGTCATGCCCAGCTTCTTGCCGCCATCGCTCAGCGTGCAGCGTACGGTCTCGCCGACCTTGGCCTTGAGGTCGTCCTTGCAGGTCACGTCCTCGGGCTCGCGGCCGACCTCCTTGCCCAGGCCCGCCGATGCCTGCTTGGCGACCTCGTCCTTCTTGACGACCTTGCCACCGCCCACGCTGAACGAACAGCCCGAGGCGAAGAGCAGGGCCAACGTCCCGGCCGCCGCTCCGGCCACCATCCGACTCCGCACCGACCGCCGCACGCGCTCCCCCTTGGCAAAGTGTTCATGTCAGAACTGACCGGCCAAGCTATCACCGGGCTCCGAACGGACGATCGAAGCCGGAGCGGTCAGCCCCGGGGTGGCGGATCGCTCCGCCGCCTCCCCGCCCTCACGCGTACGACCACCGCCAGGCGCTCCCGCTGTAGCCGCACTTGATACGCGCACCGGTGGCCGTGGTCGTCAGGGCGCCGTGGTCGCTGTTCCGGCAGAACTGGCCGGCCCGGTAGCAGTTGCCCGCGTTGGAGCGGATCGAACACGTGCTGGTCGCCGTGGTCCCCCCGCCACCGGACCCACTGCCCCCGGAACCGGACCCGGAGGAGGTCGCCCTGGTGACGGTCGCCGTGACGGTCGGACCGGGCACCTTCACGGTCTTCGTCTTGGTCACCGTGGGCGCCGGGGCGGGCGTGGCGGTCTCGGTCGCCGTGGCCGTGACGGTCACCGTGACCGTGGGGGCCGGCGCGGCGCTCGTCGCCGCCGTGGACGCCGCGTCGTCCTGCCCGGACTGCGTGCAGCCCACCGCCCCGAAGGCGAACAGGGCGATGCCGCCTATCCAGATCCGCTTGCGCCGGCTCAACGCATTGGGCATGCCGCCCCCCATGTCTCTTCCGATGTCTCTTCGAGTGGAGTGACGGTATTACCTCGAACGAGATGTGTGGAAATCGGGGAGGAGGAGTGATCCTATTGTGACCAACGGGCATGCGGCGTACGGGCGTCACGCCCGCGTACACCCCCGAAACGCGCTCGCGGACCAGTACGCACCCCGCCTACGTTCAACGGCATGGCTGACGACTCCTTCGCGCATCCACGACTGGCCCGGCTCTACGATCCGCTCGACCCCGACCGCAGCGACCTCGACGCCTACGCGCTGATGGCGGAGGAGTTCGAGGCGTGCCGCGTCCTGGACATCGGCTGCGGCACAGGAGTGTTCGCCCTGCTCCTGGCCGATCGCGGGAGGGAGGTCGTCGGCGTCGATCCCGCCCTCGCATCCATCGACGTGGCCCGGGCCAAGCCGGGCGGCGAGCGCGTGCGCTGGATCCACGGTGACGCGACGGACCTGCCGCCGTTGCGCGTCGACCTCGCGACGATGACCGCGAACGTCGCCCAGGCCATCGCCGGCCCCGAGACCTGGCACGCCACCCTGCGGGGGGCCCGCGAAGCGCTGCGGCCCGGCGGGCGTCTGGTCTTCGAGACGCGTGATCCGGCCCGGCGCGCCTGGGAGGAGTGGACCCGCGAGAACTCCCACAGTGTGGACGAGGTGCCCGGCGTCGGCCCGGTCGAGAGCTGGGTCGAGCTGACCGAGGCCGCCGGGCCCCTGGTCACCTTCCGCTGGACCTACCGGTTCGCGGCGGACGGTGAGGTGCTGGTCTCGGACTCGACGCTGCGCTTCCGCGAGCGGGAGGAGGTCGAACGGGACCTGCGCGCACACGGATACGTGGTGGAGGACGTGCGCGACGCGCCCGACCGTCCGGGCCGGGAGTTCGTCTTCGTGGCCCGGCGGATATGAACCCACCGCTCAGGGCCCGGGCATGACATCATCCCCGCCGTGACTCCCGAGGAGATCGAACAGGCCGCCACCCCCGCCGAGCGGCGGCTCGCCGGTCTCGCGCTCAATCCGGCGGCCCCCGACGACGTGTTGCTGCGGCTGCTCGCGGGCGGGTCGGCCGCCGTGCGGATGGCGCTGTGCCGGGACCGGGCGCTGCCCGACTCCGTCGCGGACGCGGTGGTGGACCACCCGGACCCGTACACGCGCAGCTTCCTCGCCCGCAATCCGCACGCCGGACCGGAGCAGCGGGCCCGGCTGGTGGACGACCCCGCGTGGTTCGTGCGGGCGCATCTGGCCGAGGGCCCGCGCCCCGACGACGACGGCTGCCCGGTGCGGCCGTTGCCGGACCGGACCGTCGTGCGGATCATCGAGACGTACGACGACGACCTGGTCGGTACCGGGGTGCTGCGGCAGATGTCCACCGGGCTGCGGCGCACCATGGCGACCCATCCCGTGGCCCGGGTACGGCGAATGGCGTGCGGCGGGTTCTGGGAGTGGCTGACGCCCGGGGTCAGGACCGCGCTGCTGGCCGACCCGGACCCGGGCGTCAGGGAGTCGGCGGCCCGCAGCCATCAGCTGCACGAGCGGCGCCGGGACCCGGACGCGGTGCGGGAGGACCTGCCCGGCCACCACTGCCACGCGCGCACCGGTCTACTGATGTACGGCGCCCTGGCCCCCGACGTCCTGGCCGCCGCCCTGCCGGATGACGCGTGGACGGTGGCGGGCAACACCAGCACGCCGGCCGGGACCGTCGCCGTCCTCGCCGGGCACGCCGATCCGGAGGTACGCATCCGGGTCGCCGGGCGCCCCGGCCTCCCACCGGCCCAGCGGCGCGCGCTGGCGGTGGACCCCGACCCGGGGGTGCGCCTCGCCCTCTCCGTCCACCCGGACCTCACCGAGGCGGAACGGGCCGCGATCCACTACGTGGTGCCCGAGGACGACGCGTACGGACACTGCTGGTACCCGGATGCGGTCCCGGACCCGGACCAGCTGCGCCGGGACGCGCTGTCCACGCACCCGCTGCTACGGCGGCGGGCGGCCCGGGACCCCGGACTCCCGGGCGACCTGGTGGCGGCGCTCGCGGACGACCCGGACCCCGGCGTCCGCGTACTGCTGTGCCAGAACCATCCGGACGCCCCGGCCGCGCTGCTGCTCCGCAGCTTCCTGGAGTACACCGGCCGCCACCGGTGGCACCTGACGCGCCGCCCCGGTTTCCCGCGGGACGGGCTCTCCCGGTTCGCGGACGACGAGGACCCGGCCGTCCGCCGCCTCGCCCTGCTCGGTCCCCGGCTGGCGCCGGAGACCGCGGACCGGCTCACCCGCGACCCGGACCCGCTGGTCCGCGCCGACGCGGCCCGTCACCCCCGGCTCCCCCGGGCCCGGATCGCGGCGCTGCTCGACGACGCCGAACTCGCTCCACGGGCCGCCGCCAACCCGGTCCTGCCGGTGGCCACCATGAACGCGCTGGCCGCCGAGGCGGGTTAGAGGTACGCCGCGTACGCGTCCAGCGTCCGCAGCACCTCCGGCGCGGCGGCCGGGGGAAGTTGGAGGACGATCTCCTCGATGCCCAGGTCCGCGTAGTGGGCCAGCTTGCCGGGGTCCGGGACGACCGCGTACGGGACGACCTGGAGGTCCTTCGGGTCGCGGCCCGCCTCCTGCCAGGCGGTACGGAGCCGGGGGACGGACTCCGTGAGGCCCCGGCCGCCGATCGGGAGCCAGCCGTCCGCGGACTGCGCGATGTGCGCGAAGAGCCTGGGGCCCGCGGCGCCGCCGATCAGGGTGCGCGGGCCGGTCAGCGGGCCGCGCGGCTGCTGGAAGGGCTTGGGGTGCGCGTGGCTGGCCCGCACCGAGGCGAACTCGCCCTCGTAGGCCGTGGGTTCCTCCGCCCACAGCGCCCGCATCAGCGCCAGCCGCTCGCGGCCCAGGCTCCGGCGCGTCGACCAGGCCACCCCGTGGTCCGCGGCCTCCTCGACGTTCCAGCCGTAGCCGATGCCCAGGGTGAAGCGGCCTGCGGAGAGGTGGTCGAGGGTGGCGATCTGCTTGGCCAGGTCGATCGGGTCGTGCTGGGCGATCAGCGTGATGCCGGTCCCCAGGGCCAGCCGCTCGGTGACCGCCGCGGCCTGGGCGAGGGCGACGAAGGGGTCCAGGGTGCGGCCGTACTCGCGGGGCAGTTCGCCGCCCGCCGGGTAGGGGGTCTCCCTGCTCACCGGGATGTGGGTGTGCTCGGGCAGGTAGAGCCCGGCGAACCCGCGCTGTTCGAGCTGGTGCGCGAGCCGCACCGGGGTGATGGTCTCGTCGGTGAGGAAGATCGTGGTGGCGATCCGCATACGAAGGCACCTCCGTCGTTGTCGCGTGGCCGCTCCAACGTATGCGGTCCGGGGCGCCAGGCCGAGGCGCCGGCGGATCGGGGACCCGGTGGCGCGCCCCGTCAGCCTGCCGTGGCGGCGTGCATGACGCGCGGCACGTTGGCGCGCATCGTGGCCGGTGCCAGCGTCACGGTGGAGCCCGGCGAGGCGACCTGCGCGGTGGTGGAGGTGCCCGGGTAGAACCACCGCCAGCTGCCGGGGCCGCTCGCGGTCACCGTCGCGGAGACTCGGCCCGCGCTGTTCGTCTTGACCGTCTTCACCGTCGTGTACGCGCTCCCCCCGGCCTTGCGGAACTGGAGCTTGACGCTCTGGCCGCCGTAGCCGCGGTACTTCAGCGCCTCCCAGTCGGCCCGGGTCAGCGTGCCCGTGACCTTGACCTTCTTGCCGCCGGAGAGCGGGCTCGGCCCGGTCGCGGCGGCCGTCAGGGTCGCGGCGCGCTTGAGCTTGAACGGGGCGACGCAGTCGAAGATCCAGTAGTCGTCGTCGACAGCATTCGTGATGCCGTACGAGCACCAGCCGCCGGCCGCGGTGTTGGCGTTCTCCTCGCTGTTGTACGAGGGGAAGTACACCGGTTTGAGGCGCATCGTCGCTGTGCACTCCGATGTGGTGGCGCTCAGCTTCCTGCACGTCGTGCCGACCGTCTCGACCGGCGCACCCCCCATGGCGCTCCCCTGGCCCGCTCGGATCTCACTCAGGCTCCTGACGCCCGAGTTGTCCTTGATCGTCAGTTTGACCGGGAAGGTCACCGTCTTACTGGTGCCGACGATGACGTTCTTGCCGTTGTTGGTCACGGCCTTGGTAACCCGGATGTCGCCCCGCCCCTCGGCGTGCGCCGTCGCCGTCCCCAGCATGGTCATGGCCACCGCGGTGGCCACCGTGCCCCAGAGCACAGGTCTTCGCATGTCCCCTCCTCCGCGCGCTCCGCCCCCGGCCGCTGCCGGTGCGGACGCGTCGGCACAGCGTAGAGGCCGGACCGCAACGGCCTTACGGAGGGCCGGTGTTCACGAACGCGGGTGTCAGGTCGCCCTCCCGGCGGGGGCGGCGGCCCGGACCGGAGGCTGCATGGTCCGCAACCGCACCGCACAGCAACGCTGTTGCGCCACCGCGAGTCCCGCGACCACCACCCCCAGCGCCAGCCGGCCCGCCGGACCCGCGGCCATCACCACGCCCGTCAGCAGCGGCGGGCCCGCCGACTTCTGGATGGACTGGGACATGCCGGCCACGCCCAGGTAGGCGGCGCGCTCGTCGGGCGGGGCAAGGAGCACGGCCAGTTCCCAGGAGCTGACCGAGCGCATCAGCTCCGCCATCGTGACCAGGACCGCCGCCGCGAGCAGGACGGCCGCCGCCGCACAGGTCCCGCAGCCGGTGGCGCCCGCCAGCAGGGCGCAGCAGACGAACATCAGGGCCCCGTACAGCAGGACCGCCCGTACCGCCTTGCGCGGGCCCTCCGCCCTTCGGGATACGGGCAGTTGGAGCACCACGACGAGCACGGTGTTGATGCCCAGGAAGGCCGGCACGAGGGCGTGCGGGGCAAAGGTGCGGTTGACGAGCCACAGGGGGAGTCCGACTCCGAGGACCGAGTCGTCCAGGTTCATGGGGATGTCCAGCAGGGCGAAGCGGAGGTAACCCCGGTCCTGCCAGGGGCCCTTGGGGCGGACGGGGGCCGCGGCGCCGGGTACGGGCACCGCCCGCGCCACCTCCGCCGTGCGGCCCCCCGGCTCGCCCGTGCGCCACACCAGCGCGGCGGCGACGACGAAGGAGAGGACGTTGCCGAGGATCAGGGCGCGGTAGGCGTCGGTGGTGCCGACGGCGAGGCCGATGGCGGCGATTCCGGCGCCGACCCCGTACCCGGCGTTGGCCGCGCTGCGGGACAGCGCCTGGTAGGCGGCCCGGCGTTCGCCCGCCGCGCGGGTGGCGAACAGCATCTCCAGGGTCTTGGCCGCCCGGTCCCCCAGGTAGGTCACCGCGACCACCACGAGCAGCGCGTCGAAGCGTGTGCAGAGCAGCACCAGCGTGAGCGTCACCAGGCGCAGCAGGTGGCAGCCGATGAGCAGCGGGCGCACCGGGAAGCGGCCGGCCAGGCGGCCCGCGAGGGGGGAGCCCGCGATGCCCGCGACGCCGGCCGTGCCCAGCAGGACGCCGATCTGCTGGGCGCTGAGGTGGGTGACGAAGGCCAGGTAGAGGACCGAGGAGGCGGCCCACAGGCCGGAGCCGGTGCGGTCGACGGCCAGGGCGAGCAGCATGATCCGGGCGTTCCGGCCGCCGGGCGGATTGCGCAGTTGGGCCAGCAGGCCAGGGCCTCGCTTCGGCGCCCTCGCCGTTCTCGCAGCCCCGCGTGTGCCCGCCCCTGCGCGTCGCACCGCCGCCCACCCCCAGGTATCTCGACACCAAGAGACCAACAGACCTGGGGAAGCCTGCCGGGTCGATCTCTCGATGTCAAGATACTTGAAGGCGAGACAATAGTGTTCGCTCGGCCCGGCCGTTCGCTCCGGCCCGGCCATTCGCTCACCCCGGCCAGACGATCGCCTGGAGCTCGCTGTACGCGTGCAGCGCGTACGAGCCCACGTCCCGGCCGACCCCGCTCCGCTTGAACCCGCCGAACGGCGCCTCCATGTTCCGGCCGATCGTGTTGACGCCCACCCCGCCAGCCCGCAACCTGCGGGCGACGCGGAAGGCGCGGGCCACATCGCCGGACCAGACATAGTCGATCAGCCCGTAGTCGCTGTCGTCGGCCAGCGCGATGCCCTCCTCCTCGTCGCCGAAGGGGACCACCACCACGACCGGGCCGAAGATCTCCTCCCGCACCACCCGCATGTCCGGGGTGCAGTCCGCCAGCAGGGTCGGCGCGACGTAGAAGCCCCGGCCGGTCGGGTCCGGGCGCTCGCCGCCCGTGACGATCCGCGCCCCCTCCTCGCGGCCGAGCTCCACGTACGACTCGACGCGGTCGCGGTGGGCGGCGGAGATGACCGGGCCGACGACCGTGCCCTTCACCGCCGGGTCGCCGACCTTCAGACAACCGGCGTACGCGGCCAGTTTGGCGATCAGCGCGTCCTGGACGCCCCGCTGGACCAGGACGCGGGTCGGAGCCGTACAGATCTGTCCGCTGTAGAACGAGAACGTCGTACCGATCCCCGCCACCGCCGCGTCCAGGTCGGCGTCCTCGAAGACGAGGGCGGCCCCCTTGCCGCCCAGCTCCATCAACTGCCGTTTCATGGAACGGCCGCAGACCTCCGCGATCCGCTGCCCGACCGCCGTGGAGCCGGTGAAGCTCACCATGTCCACGTCCGGCGCGTCGACGGCCGCCTCGCCCACCGCCGGGGCCGAGCCGCTGACCACGTTGACGACACCCGGCGGGACGCCCGCCTCGGCCAGCGCCTCGGCCATCCGGTAGACGGAGAGCGGGTCCTGCGGGGCCGGCTTCACGACGACGGTGTTGCCCATGGCGAGCGCGGGGGCGATCTTGCCCGCCGGGTTGGCCCACGGGTTGTTGTACGAGGTGATGCACGTGACGACGCCGACCGGCTGACGTACGGCGAGCGCGCCGAAAACCCCGGCCCGGCCCATCGGCCCGGCCTCGTTGATCTGCGGCGCGACCGCCTCCTCGACCGGTTCGAGCGCCCCCTTCGCGTAGCGCCGGAACCGGGCCGCGCCCACGGCGACCTGCATGCCCCGGGCCGTCGCGGTGGTGGCGCCGCTCTCCGCCCGCGCGAGGTCCGCGTGGGCGGCGGCGTCCCGCTGGATCAGGGTGGCGGCGCGGTCGAGGATCGCGGCGCGTTCCTCGGGGCGGGTGCGGGACCAGGGGCCGAAAGCGGCGCGGGCGGCGCTCGCCGCCTCGTACACCTGCGCACGGCTCGCCTCGGGGGCGAGGCCGACGGTCTCCTCGGTGGCCGGGTCGGTCACCTCGTAGTGGCCGCCGGCCGGTTCGGTCCACTCGCCGCCGATGAACAGGCGCTGGGGCGCGTTCGTCACCGGGTGCTCACCGTCCTGGTGTCGCGGCCCGAGCGCAGGACCGTGCCCGGGACCGCCCCGGTCACCTTGTCGTCGCGCAGGGTCTCCACCCCGTTGACCCGCACCGACACGATGCCGAGCGCCTTGGAGTCGAGCCGGGGGCTGTCGCCCGGCAGGTCGTGGACGAGGGTCGCCGGGCCCGCGTCGATGCGCTCGGGGTCGAACAGGACGAGGTCGGCGTGGAAGCCCTCCTCGACCCGGCCGCGCTCGCGCAGGCCGAAGAGGCGTGCGGGGTCGTCGGTCAGCATCTTCACCGCCCGCTCCAGCGGTACGAGCTTCCGGCCGCGCAGGCAGTCCCCGAGGAAGCGGGTCGTGTACGGGGCTCCGCACATCCGGTCCAGGTGCGCGCCCGCGTCCGAGCCGCCGAGCAGGACGTCCTCGTGCTCCCAGGTCTCCTTGCGCAGCGCCCAGGAGGCCGGGTCGTTGTCGGTGGGCATCGGCCACAGGACCGTACGCAGGTCGTCGGCGGCGCAGATCTCGACCAGGCAGTGGAAGGGGTCCTGGCCGCGCTCGGCCGCGATGTCCTTCACGACCCGGCCGGTCAGGCCCTCGTTGGCCGTGCTGTAGGTGTCCCCGACGACGTACCGGCCGAAGTCCGCGAGGCGCCGGAAGACCCCGGCCTCCTTGCTGTCGGCGCGGCGCAGCATCTCGGCGCGGGTCTCCGCGTCGCGCAGCCGCTCGATGCGTTCGGGTACGGGCAGGGCGAGGATGTCGCCCCAGCCGGGGATCAGGTTGAGCGCGCAGAACGTGCCGAGCGACATGTTCATCGGGGTCAGGATCGGCATGGTCAGCGCGACGACCCGGCCGCCCGCCCGGCGGGCGCGCTCGCTGGGGATCAGCTGGCGCGGCACGCGTGCGGGGACGGCGGCGTCGATGGTCAGCACGTTCCAGTTCAGCGGGCGCCCGGCGGCGGCCGTCATGTCCACGAGCAGGTCGATCTCCTCGTCCGCGAACTGGTCCAGGCAGCCCGCCACGATCGCCTCGATCTGCGTGCCCTCGTGCTCGCCGACCGCCCGGCAGAGCGCCAGCAGCTCCTCCGGCAGCGCGTGCCGCGAGGCGACGGGCTGCCCGTCGCCGTCGGAGTGGGTGGAGGACTGCGTGGTCGACAGACCCCACGCCCCGGCGTCCATCGCGTCGTGGAACAGCGCCAGCATGGCGTCCATCTGCTCGGGCGTCGGCTGCCCGCCGACCGCGTCCGCGCCCATGACGTGGCGGCGCAGGGCGCAGTGCCCGACCATGAAGCCGGCGTTGACGGCGATGCGGCCTTCGAGCGCGTCCAGGTACTCCCGGAAGCCGGACCAGGTCCAGTCGACGCCCTCCTCCAGCGCCTTGAGGGCCATGCCCTCGACCCGGGCCATCATGCGCCGCGTGTAGTCGGCGTCCTCGGGCCGGTCCGGGTGGAGCGGGGCGAGCGTGAACCCGCAGTTGCCGCCGGCGACGGTGGTGACGCCGTGGTTCATCGAGGGCGTGGCGTACGGGTCCCAGAACAGCTGGGCGTCGTAGTGCGTGTGCGGGTCCACGAAGCCGGGTGCGAGGACGAGCCCGGTGGCGTCCTCGCTGGTCACGGCCTCCTCGGCGACGGTGCCGGGTTCCGCGATGACGGCGATGCGGCCGCCGCGGACGCCGACGTCCGCGGCGTAGGAGGGTCCGCCGGTGCCGTCCACGACGGTCGCTCCGCGGATGAGGTGGTCGAGCATGGCGGGGTCCCTTCCTGTGGGTGGTGGGTGGTGCGCCGGGGTGCGTACGGCCGCGGTACGCACCCCGGCGGGGAGCGGCGGGCCGGGATGCCGCCGCCCGTGTGGGGGGTGAGCCGGGTGCGATGGGGCGGGGCGCCTGCGGCGGGCCCGTTCCCCTACCCGCCCCTTCCCGTAACCGGGGCTCCGCCCCGGACCCCGCTCCTCAAGCGCCGGAGGGGCTTGAAAAACCAGCCCCGCCGGCGCTTGAGGCGCGGGGGTCAGGGGGCGGCGCCCCCGGGTCTACGCCGCGTCCCGGAACCGGGACGTCCGGTGGACCGGGTCCGTGTCGATCTTCGGGATCACGTGCTCCCCGATCAGCCGGATCGACTCAAGCGTGTCCTCGCGCCCGATCCCGATCGGCAGGCCGAAGCTCAGCTGGTCCGCCCCCGCCCGCTCCCACCTCCGGCACTGGGTCAGTACCTCGTCCGGGTCGCCGCAGATCATCAGCTCCTCGGCGATCAGCAGCTCGATGATCTCCTCGGTGTACTCGGGCAGCAGCTCGGGCCACTCGGGGATGCCCTCGGGGCGGGGGAACGTGTCGTGGTAGCGGAACAGCAGCGACTGGAGGTAGTTGAGCCCGCCGCCGACCGCGATCTCGACCGCCTTCGCGTGGGTCTCGGCGCAGATCGCGGTGGAGGTGACCATCACGTTGTCGTTGACGAAGTCACCGACCGGCTCGGCGTCCTTGACTGCGGTCTTGTAGGAGTCGACGACCCACTCCATGTCGGAGACCTTCTGCACGCTGAAGCCGAGCACGCCGAGCCCCTTCTTCCCGGCCATGGCGTACGAGGACGGCGAGCCGGCCGCGTACCACATCGCCGGGTGGGACTTCCCGTACGGCTTGGGCAGGATCTTGCGGGGCGGGAGCGACCAGTGCTTGCCCTGGAAGCCGACGTACTCGTCCTGGAGCCACATCTTGGGGAACTCGGCGATGGTCTCCTCCCACAGCTCCTTGGTGTGGTTCATGTCAGTGATGCCCGGCATGAACCCGAGGATCTCGTGGCTGCCCGCCCCGCGCCCGGAGCCGAATTCGAAGCGGCCCTCGGAGAGGTGGTCGAGCATGGCGACCTTCTCCGCCACCTTGACCGGGTGGTTGACCGGGGCGAGCGGGTTGAAGATGCCGGAGCCGAGGTGGATGCGGTCGGTGGCGTGGGCGAGGTAGCCCAGGTAGACGTCGTTGGCGGAGAGGTGCGAGTACTCCTCCAGGAAGTGGTGCTCGGAGGCCCAGGCGTACTTGAAGCCGGACTTGTCCGCCTGGATGACGTACTCGGTCTCCTCGATCAGCGCCTTGTGCTCTGCCCCGGGGTCCGCCTGGGCCCGTGCGGCGGGCACGTACCCCTGTACAAAGAGCCCGAATTCCAAGGGGGTTCACCGTCCTCAATCGATATCGACGCCGTTTCTGACGCTCCGTCAGCTCGCGATGTGCGTCCGACTGTTCCACCGGCTCCCGGGTCAGTCAATAGCTGACGCGGCGTCAGAAAAGGCTGACGCCCGCCAGCCAGCCGCCGTCGATGACGAACGGCTGGCCGGTGACGTACGAGGAGTCGTCCGAGGTCAGGAAGAGGGCGAGCGCCGCCACCTCCTCGGGCCGGCCGATCCGGCCCAGCGGCACGAGCTTGCGGTAGAGCGCGTCCACCGCCTCCTTGGTCTCCTCCGGGTCCGCGTCCGGGTCCAGCGCCGCCGGATTGGTCATCGCGGTGTCCACCGCACCCGGGCACAGCGCGTTGACCCGTACCGACTTGGCCGCCAGCTCCACCGCCGCCACCCGGGTCAGGCCCAGCACGGCGTGCTTGCTCGCCGCGTACGCGCCGACGAACGCCATGCCGGTCAGCCCGGTGTACGAGGAGGTGTTGACGATCGTGCCGCCCCCGGCCTCCGCGATCAGCGGCGCGACGGTCCTGATCCCGAGGAACGCCCCCACCTGGTTGACCTGCACCACCTGCTGGAACTCCTCCAGCGGTGTGGAGACCAGCTCGTTGAAGCGCAGGATGCCCGCGTTGTTGACCAGCCCGTCGATCTTCCCGAAGGCGCCCTTCGCGGTGGCGACGGCGGCCTGCCAGTCCTCCTCCCGGCACACGTCCAGGTGGACGTAGAGCGCGGACTCCTCCCCCAGCTCCTTCGCGAGCGCCGCGCCCTGCTCGTCCAGCACGTCGGCGATCACCACCTGGGCGCCCTCGGCGGCGAAGAGCCGCGCCTCCTGTTCGCCCTGCCCGCGCGCGGCGCCGCTGATCAGCACGGTCCGCCCGTCCAGCTTGCCCATGGCCTGACTCCTACCTGTCGAGGTGAGGTGCGACTTCGGCGGCGAACGCCGCCATCTGATCGGTCAGTTCGCTCACGCCCCGGCTGCGGAAGCGCACCTGGATCTGGTGCACCCCCATCGCCGCGTACGCGCGCAGCGACTCCGCCAGCGCCTGAGGCTTCCCGCTGAGCGTGCGCCGCCCCACGGACCAGCCGGGCTCCCCCACGTACAGCGGCTCGGTGAGGGCGCCGACGACGACCGGCTCGGCGTTCCCGGCCTCCTCGCGCAGGGCGTGCAGCCGGGCGATCTGCGCGGGCAGCCGGTCCCGGGGGTCGCCCTGGGGCAGCCACCCGTCCCCCCGCACGGCGGCCCGGCGCAGCGCGGCGGGCGAGGAGCCGCCCACCCAGACCGGCACCCGTTCCTGGGCCGGGCGCGGCAGCTGGCCGAGCCCGGCGAAGGAGAACCGCTCCCCCGCGAACCGCGGGTACTCCTCCGGCCCGAGCGCGGCCTTCAGCGCGTCGATCGTCTCGTCCAGCAGGGCCCCGCGCCCCTCGAAGCCGACCCCGAGCGCGTCGAACTCCTCGCGCACATGGCCGGCCCCGACCCCGAGGATCAGCCGGCCGCCGCTGAGGTGGTCGAGGGTGGCGTACTGCTTGGCGGTGACCAGCGGGTGGCGCAGCCCGACGACGGCGACATGGCTCATCAGCAGGACCCGCTCGGTGATCCCGGCGAGATAGGCGAGGGTGGCCACCGGGTCGTACCAGACGGTTCCCATGCCTGCCGCGAGCCGCCGGGGGACGGCGACGTGGTCGCAGCTCGCGATGTAGGCGAATCCGGTCCGGTCGGCGGTCCTGGCGATCTCGGCGAGGTCGGCCGGGGTCGCCCCGGCCTCCCACGGCTCGGCGAAGAGGGCGCTCTGCGACTGGATGGGCAGCTGCATCCCGTACGACAGCGGCCCGGTGAGCGGTATCGGCACCGAACGACCCCTTCCCCTTGACCTGACGGGCCGTCAGTCGACGTCCGCGCGGGGCCATCGTCGTATCTGACGGCCCATCAGGCAAGGGGGAGGGGCGAACCGGCGGACCGCCTACTCGGGGTCGCGGGCGAACTGCGCCCTGGACCAGAAGCAGCCGAGGACGGCCAGACCGATACACCAGGCCACCGCGAGCCAGCCGTTGTGGCCGATCTCCGTACCGAGCAGCAGGCCGCGCAGGGACTCGATGGCGGGGGTGAACGGCTGGTACTCGGCAATCGGCCGGAACCAGCCGGGCATCGAGTCCAGCGGGACGAAGGCGCTGGAGATGAGCGGCAGCAGGATCAGCGGCGTGGCGTTGTTGCCGGCCGCCTCCGCGTTAGGGCTGCCCAGGCCCATGCCCACGGCGATCCAGGTGAAGGCCAGGGCGAAGAGGGTGAGCAGGCCGAGGGCGGCGAACCACTCCAGGACGGTGGCGCCGGTGGAGCGGAAGCCCATGGCCACCCCGACCGCCCCGACGAACACCACGCTCATGAGCGTCTTCAGAACGCTGCCCACGACGTGGCCGAACAGGACCGAGCCCCGGTGGATGGCCATGGTGCGGAACCGGGCGATGACGCCTTCGCTCATGTCCATGGAGACCGAGACGGCGGTGCCGACGGTGGTCGAGCCGATGGTCATGAGCAGGACGCCGGGAACGATGTACGCGATGTACGCGGAGCGGCCCGCGCCGCCGCTCATCGTGTCGCCGAAGACGTAGACGAACAGCAGGAGCAGCATCACCGGCGTGAGCAGCAGGTTCAGGGTGAGCGAGGGGTAGCGCCGGGCGTGCAGCAGGTTGCGGCGCAGCATGGTGGACGAGTCGCGCACGGCGAGGGAGAGGCTGGTCATCGGACGGTCTCCTTGGTCGGGGCGGGCACGCCGGCGTCGGTGAGGGCGAAGAAGACGTCGTCGAGGTCGGGGGTGTGCACGGTGAGTTCGTCGGCCTCGACGCCGGCGGCGTCCAGCCGGTCCAGGACGGCGCGCAGGGCGCGCTGGGTGCCGTCGCTGGGGAGTTGCAGGGAAAGGGCCTCGTCGTCCGGGGCGGCGTCGGCCAGGGCGAGGACGGCGGAGCGGTAGGCGTCCGGGTCGGTGAAGCGCAGCCGTACGTGCCCGCCGGGCACGATCCGCTTCAGCTCGTCGGCGCTGCCCTCCGCCGCGATCCGCCCGCGGTGCAGGACGGCGATGCGGTCGGCGAGTTCGTCGGCCTCCTCCAGGTACTGGGTGGTGAGGAAGACGGTCACGCCGTCGCCGACCAGGCCGCGGATGATGCCCCACATGGTGTGGCGGCTGCGCGGGTCGAGGCCGGTGGTCGGCTCGTCCAGGAAGATGATGCGCGGGTTCCCGACGAGGGTCATCGCGATGTCGAGGCGGCGCTTCATGCCGCCGGAGTAGGTGGAGGCGGGCTTCTTCGCCGCCTCGGTGAGGTCGAATCGGGCCAGGAGTTCCGCGGCGGTCCGCCGCCCCTCGGCCTTGGACAGGTGGTGCAGGTCCGCCATCAGGAGCATGTTCTCCTCGCCGGTGATCAGCCCGTCCACAGCGGAGAACTGCCCGGTGACGCCGATCGCCGCGCGCACCGCCTGCGGGTCGGCGGCCAGGTCGTGGCCGCCGACGCTGATCCCGCCGGAGCCGGCGCCGGGCCGGATCAGCGTGGAGAGGATCTTGACGACGGTGGTCTTGCCGGCGCCGTTCGGGCCGAGCAGCGCGAACACGGTCCCGGCCGGGATGGTCAGGTCGATCCCGTCGAGCACGGTCTTCTCGCCGTACGACTTGCGCAGCCCGCTCGCCGCGATGGCCGGGTTCGTCATGACAGAAGCTCCTTCGGGGTCCTTCTCCGGTCGTGCGGGCCCCACCGGCCCGTACTTTCCGATGACGGAAACGCTACGTTGCGTTCACTGAGCTGGCAACGACCTGCGTGCACCAGATTCGCATAACTGCACGCGGGAGCAGATAAGTTGATGCAATGACCCGCACCTAACGCAACGATCGGCCACACCATTCGTTGCAATGGAATGGGCGCGAACGCTATAGTCGGCCCATCGGCCGCCCCAGGGCCGCGCCCAGGCCACGAAGGAGACCGCGATGCCGGGAGGCAGGCTCACCCAGCAGGAACGCCGGCAGATCGCCCGGGGCCTGGCCGACGGCCTGGCCTACGCCGAGATCGCCCGGAACCTGGACCGCCCCACCTCCACGGTCACCCGCGAGGTGACCCGTAACGGCGGCCCCTCCGGCTACCGCGCCGAGGCCGCCCACCGCGCCACCGAGCACCGCGCCCACCGCCGCAGGGAGGCCGAGCCCCGCGAGGCGCGCCCGGCCCCGCAGCCGTACGGACGCGACGCCGACGCGGTGCGCGCGTACGAGGAGGTGTTCACCGCGATGATCATGGCGTCGGGCGCGCCGCCGATGGTGTCCCGAGTGCTGGCCTGCCTGTCCCTCACCGACAGCGGGAGCCTCACCGCCGCCGGTCTCGCCGAACGCCTCGGGGTCAGCCCGGCGTCCGTCTCCAAGGCGATCACGTACCTGGAGGGCCAGGGCATGGTCCGCAGGAAGCGTGATGGGGGCCGCCGCGAGCGCTACACCGTGGACGACGACATCATGTACGAGTCCATGATGGCGAGCGCCCACTCGACCGCCCAGCTCGCGCTGACCGCGCGCCAGGGCGTCCCCGTCCTCGGCCACGACACCCCGGCGGGCACCCGCCTGGAGAACATGGCCCGGTTCCTGAACTACGTCTCCGAAGCCGTGGCCCGCGCGGCGGAGGAGGCCCGTGACCTCCTCCACACGAAACCGGGGACGCCGCCCCCCGACACCCCCGCCTGACCGCGCCCCGGCGGCACGGGGCGCGGTCGGGACGCCGCCCCCTCACTTCCGGTACAGCGCCTCGATCTCGTCCGCGAAGTCCCGCGCGATGGCGTCCCGCTTCAGCTTCAGGGACGGTGTGAGGTGGCCGCCCTCCTCGGTGAAGTCCACCGGCAGGACCGTGAACTTGCGGATCGACTCGGCCCGGGAGACGAGCCGGTTGGCCTCGTCCACCGCGCGCTGGAGCGCCGAGCGCAGCTCCTCGTCGTGGACGAGTTCGCGCAGGGGCACGTCCCTCTTCTTGCGCATCTGCCGCCAGTGCGCGAGCCCGTCCGGCTCCAGGGTGATCAGGGCGGTGATGAACGAGCGGTTGTCGCCGACCACCATGCACTGGCTGACCAGCGGGTGGGCGCGCAGCCAGTCCTCCAGCGGGGCCGGGGTGACGTTCTTGCCGCCCGAGGTGATGATGATGTCCTTCTTGCGGCCGGTGATCGTGAGGTAGCCGTCCTGGTCCAGCGCGCCCAGGTCACCGGTGGCGAACCAGCCGCCGTCGAGCACGGGCACGGCCTCGCCGCGCTCGGTGTCCCAGTAGCCACG
Organism: Streptomyces sp. A1277; assembly: GCF_004795015.1. GTDB lineage: Bacteria > Actinomycetota > Actinomycetes > Streptomycetales > Streptomycetaceae > Streptomyces. The sequence continues at coordinate 22,501 of NZ_SSBI01000035.1, forward strand.
GAACACCTGCCCGCCGCTGAGCAGCACCTCGCCGTCGTCGGCTATGCGGACGGCGGTGCCGGGCATCGGCCAGCCGACCGTGCCCAGGCGGGGCTTGAGCGGCGGGGTGACGGTGGCGGCGGCGGTGGTCTCGGTCAGCCCGTAGCCCTCGAAGATCTCGATGCCGGCGCCCGCGTAGAAGGCGGCGAGCCGGCGGCCCAGCGGCGAGCCGCCGCAGATCGCGTACCGGACGTGGCCGCCGAGCGCGGCCCGGATGCGGCGGTAGACCAGCGGGTCGTACAGGGCGCGGGCGGCGCGCAGCCCGAGGCCGGGGCCCGGCCCTGTGCCGTGTTCGGCGGCCTCGACGGCCTGGCCGTAGCGCTGGGCGATCCGGGCCGCCCGGTCGAAGGAGGAGGCGCGGCCCATCTTCTCGGCGGTGGCCCGGCCGGTGTTGTAGACCTTCTCCAGGACGTACGGGATGGCCAGCAGGAACGACGGTTTGAAACCGGCCAGGTCGGCGAGCAGGTCCTCGGTCCGGATGGACGGGGCGTGGCCGAGGCGGACGCGGGCGCGCAGGCAGCCGATCGCCACCATCCGGCCGAAGACGTGCGAGAGCGGCAGGAACAGCAGGGTGGACGCCGGGTACTTGCTGACCGACTTGAAGACCGGGTGCAGCAGCTCGATGGCGTTGTCCACCTCGGCGAAGAAGTTGCCGTGGGTCAGCACGCAGCCCTTGGGGCGGCCCGTGGTGCCCGAGGTGTAGATGAGGGTGGCCGGGGTCTCCGGCTCCAGGGTCGCGCGGCGGGCGGCGACGGCGTCGTCCGGGAGGTCCCTGCCGAGCTTCTTCAGCCGGCCGAGCGCACCCGTGTCGAACTGCCAGAGGTGGGCGAGGCCGCCGAGCTGCTTGCGTTCCTGGCTGATGATCCGGCCCTGGTCGGCGGTCTCGACGGCGCAGGCGACGGCCCCGGAGTCCTGGAGTATCCAGCGGGCCTGGAAGGCGGAGGAGGTCGGGTAGATGGGGACGGTGACCAGACCGGCGGCCCAGGCGGCGAAGTCGAGCAGCGTCCACTCGTACGTCGTGCGGGCCATGATCGCGATCCGGTCGCCGCCGCGCAGGCCCTCCGCGATCAGGCCCTTGGCGACGGCGAGCACCTCGGCGGCGAAGTCGGCCGCCGTCACGTCCCGCCAGCTGCCGTCCGGCTGCTTGCGGCTGATGACGGCGTCGGCGGGGGCCTCGCGGGCGTTGTCGAACGGGATCTCGGCGAGCGAGCCGCGCCGGACGGGCGGGGCGAACGCCGGTACGGAGACCTGCCGGACGGTGCCGTCGGCGGCCCGGACCTTCGCCGGCTCGACCAGGACGGGGGCGGCGGGCGCGGGGGACGGGGCGGGTGGCGTGGACACGTGCGGCTCCTCGGCATCGGGGTCGGGCGGTTCACTGGGGCCGGCGGGTGGCCGCCGGGTGGTGCGGGCCCGGCCGGCGGCCGGGGTGGTACGTACGCGGGCCCGGCCGGCGGCCGGGTTCGGGCGCGTACGACGGGCGCCGGTGCCGGGGCAGCCGGTTCGCGCTCGTACGGCTGGTGCGCGCCCCGTACGGGCGTGCGGTGCGCGGGTCCCGCCGCGCCCGTCACGCCCGTACGGCGGGCGGCCTCACACGCGTTCGAGGATGGCCGTGACGCCCTGGCCGCCCGCCGCGCAGACCGAGATCAGGCCCCGGCCGGGGGCGTCCCGTTCGGCGAGGAGCTTGGCGAGCGTGGCGACGATGCGGGCGCCCGTCGCGGCGAACGGGTGCCCGGTCGCCAGGGAGGACCCCGCCACGTTGAGCCGGTCCCGGTCCACGGGCGCGAGCCCCTGCTTCTCCCAGGCGGCCAGCGTGGCCAGCACCTGGGAGGCGAACGCCTCGTGGATCTCGAAGAGGTCGAAGTCCTCGATGGAGAGCCCGGCCCGCTCCAGCATCCGGGGCACGGCGTACGCGGGCGCCATCAGCAGCCCGTCCTCGCCGCCCACGTAGTCGACGGCGGCCGTCTCGTACAGGGACAGATACGCCTGGGGTTCCAGGCCGTGCCGCTCGGCCCACTCCTCGCTCGCCAGGAGCACGGTCGCGGCGCCGTCCGTGAGCGGGGTCGAGTTGCCCGCGGTCATCGTCGCGTCCGGGTGGTCCGCGCCGAACACCGGCTTCAGCGTGGCGAGTTTCTCCACCGTGGAGCCGGGGCGCAGGTTCTGGTCCCGGTCCAGGCCGAGGTACGGGACGACGAGGTCGTCCAGGAAGCCCCGCTCGTACGCGGCGGCGAGGCGCTGGTGGCTGGTGGCGGCCAGCAGGTCCTGGTCGGCGCGGGCGATGTCCCACTGCCGGGCGGTGACCGCCGCGTGGTCGCCCATCGAGAGGCCGGTGCGCGGTTCGGCGTTGCGCGGGATGTCGGGGACGAGGTGCCGGGGCCGTACGCCCGTCAGGGCCTTCGCCCGGCCGCCCGCCGACTTCGCGCGCCGGGCCGACAGCAGCAGCCTGCGCAGCTCGTCGTTGACGCCGAGCGGCGCGTCGCTCGTGGTGTCGGTGCCGCCCGCGACGGCCGAGTCGATGGCCCCGAGCATGATCTTGTTCGCGGCGGCTATGACCGCCTGGAGGCCGGTGCCGCACGCCTGTTGGACGTCGTAGGCAGGGGTGCGCGGGTCGAGCAGCGAACCGAGCACGGTCTCGCGGGCCAGGTTGAAGTCCCGGCTGTGCTTGAGGACCGCGCCCGCGGCGAACTCGCCGACCCGCTCCCCCTGGAGTCCGAAACGCTCGACGAGCCCGTTCAGCGCGGCGGTCAGCATCTGCTGGTTGGATGCCTGTGCATAGGGCCCGTCGGAGCGCGCGAAGGGGATGCGGCTGCCGCCGATGACCGCGACCCGGCGGGGCTGCGGGAGTGCGAGGGGGATCAACTCGACCAACTCATCTCGACCAACTCCTGACTCTTGAGTAACCTTACTCCGGAGTAAATCTACGACCGAGCAGGGAGTCTGGACAATGGCCGACCGCTATCTGCACCTGACCGGCACGGCACCCGGCAGGTTCCTCACCCGGAAGCTCGGCCTCCCGCAGCCCGCGCGGCTGCGGCGCTGGACCCTGGAGACACCGGCGCTCACCGGCCCGGTCCTCCACCTCACCGCCGGGGAGTCCGCCGTCACCGAGGAGCTGGCCGCGATCCTCGCCGCGACCGGCCTGGAGGTGGTCGCGCGCGCCGACCGGCCCGCCGCGCTCGTGCTGGACGCGACGGCCGTCGACACCGCCGCCGGGCTCGCCGCCGTGCACGCGGCCCTGCACCCGGTCGTCCGCTCGCTCGCCCCCGGCGGCCGGGTCGTCGTCCTCGGGGTGCGGCCGTCCCCGGACGACCACCACCAGGCCGCCGCCCAGCAGGCGCTGGAGGGCTTCGTGCGCTCCCTCGGCAAGGAGATCGGCAAGGGCGCCACCGTGCAACTGGTGCGCATCGCCCCCGGAGCCGTCGCCGCCGCCGAATCCACGCTGCGCTTCCTGCTCTCGCCCCGGTCCGCCTACATCAGCGGCCAGGTCATCGAGGTGGCCGACGCCGCCCCCGACCCGGTCGCCGACTGGGCCGCCCCGCTCGCCGGCCGCACCGCCCTGGTCACCGGCGCCGCCCGGGGCATCGGGGCCTCCGTCGCCTCGGTCCTGGCCCGCGACGGCGCCCACGTCATCTGCCTGGACATCCCGCAGGCCCAGGAGGACCTGGTGCGCACCGCCGACCGCCTCGGCGCGACCGCCCTCCCGCTGGACATCACGGCGGACGACGCGGCCGAACGCATCGCGGCCGCCGCCCCGGACGGGCTCGACATCCTCGTCCACAACGCCGGCATCACCCGCGACCGGCGGCTCGCCAACATGCCGGCCGAACGCTGGGCCTCGGTCATCGACGTCAACCTGGACAGCGTCCTGCGCACCACCGACGCCCTGCTGAAGGCCGGCACGGTCAACCGGGGCGGCCGGATCGTCGCCACCGCCTCCATCGCGGGCATCGCCGGCAACAACGGCCAGACCAACTACGCGGCCAGCAAGGCCGGCGTCATCGGCCTCGTCCGCTCGCTCGCCCCGCGCGCCGCCGCCGACCACGGCGTCACGGTCAACGCGGTGGCCCCCGGCTTCATCGAGACGAAGATGACCGCGGCCGTACCGCTGTTCATCCGCGAGGCGGGCCGCCGGATGAACTCCCTCTCCCAGGGCGGGCTTCCGGTCGACGTCGCCGAGACCACCGCCTGGTTCGCCCAGCCCGCGTCGACGGCCGTCAACGGCCAGGTCGTCCGGGTCTGCGGCCAGAGCCTGCTGGGAGCGTGACCCCGTGCCGAGCCTGACCCTCTCGCTGGCCCGGGGCGCCCTCACCTCCCCCCTCAAGCGGGCGGGACGGCCGGACGCCACCCTGCCCGCCGACCGCCCGAGCCTGCCGGCCGCCCCCGCCGCCCCCGGCCCGCTGGCCGCGTACCGCCGCATATGCGGCTTCGCGGACTCCGGCCCGCTGCCGGTCACGTACCCGCACGTCCTGGCGTTCCCGCTCGCCATGCGGCTGATGACCCGCCGCAGCTTCCCGCTCCCGGTCACCGGCCTCGTCCACACCTGGATCGAGATATCCGCCCACCGCGCCCTGCGCCCCGAGGACCGGCTCGCACTCACGGTGCACGCCGAGGAGTTGACACCGCACCGGCGCGGCACGGAGGTCACCGTGGTGACCGAGGCCCGTCTCGCGGGCGAGCTGGTGTGGGAGTCCCGCAGCGGCTACCTCTCCCGGCACGCGCCGCGTTCGGGAACGGAAACGGGCCCGGGAACGCGCACGGAAACGGGCCCGGGAACGCGCACGGGGACCGCGCACTCCGCCGCGCCCCCGGAAGCAGCCCCCGATCTTCCCGCCGTCGCCGAGTGGCGGCTGCCCGCCGACCTCGGGCGGCGGTACGCGGCGGCCTCGGGCGACCGCAACCCGATCCACCTCTACCCGCTGACCGCCCGGCTGTTCGGCTTCCCCCGGGCCATAGCCCACGGCATGTGGACCGTCGCCCGCTGCCTGGCCGAGGCCCCCGAACCGGACCGGATCCGTACCGTACGGGCCGACTTCCGCGCACCCGTCCTGCTGCCCGGCACCGTCACCTACGCCACCGACGGCACCGCGTTCCAGCTGCGCGGCGGCGAGCGCGTCCACCTCACGGGGACCGTCTAGGACTCCGCCGGCAGCTGCCACGGGCGGCCGTTCATCAGGTTCTCCAGGCCCGCCCAGGAGAAGTTCATCAAGGTGGCCGCCGCCTCCCGGGCCGAGACGCCCGGGGTCTCGTTGGCCCAGCCGGCCAGCGACTCCGCCGCGCCCACCAGCGCCTGCGCGAGGCCCGCCACGTCCCGGTCCGGGAGCGCCGGATCGTGGTGCGCCTCGCGGGCGGCGGCCCCGATCAGCCCCGTCACGAACGCGACGATCTCCTCGCGCATCACGTTGACCTCGGTGGCGAACGGCTCCCCGTGCGTCCGCGCCTGCCGGTACAGCACCGCCCAGCCGTCCGGGTTCTCCGCGGTGTGCGTGAAGAACGCCCGCAGCCCGTCCCAGAGTTGGCGGTCGGCCGGCAGCCCCGGCTCGACGCCCGCCTGGACCGCGGCGAGCAGCGCCTGCGCCTCGCGCCGGATGCACGCGGTGAAGAGTTCGTCCTTGGAATTCAGGTAGAGATAGACCAGCGGCTTGGACACACCGGCCAGCTCGGCGATCTCGTCCATCGATGCGGCCCGGTACCCCCGCTGCCCGAACGTCTGCACCGCGGCGTCCATCATCTGCCGCTCACGCACCGCGCGCGGCATCCGCTTGTTCCTCACAGCACCCACGTCGACTTCCTCCCTCCCCCCGCAGCACTACTCCCCGGTAAGGGTACGGGGCCGCGGGGCCAGGACCCTCGTACGGAGCGCACGAGGGCCCCTCCTCCGCGCGGGAGAAGGGGCCCTCAGGTGGTGGAACGGGCGGTCAGACGGCGACCGGGACGCGCTCCGGCTCGGCGTCGCGCACCTCTGCGTCGTGCACCTCTGCGTCGTCGACCGGGGAGGCCGAGGCCGAGTTGTACGCGTCGTGGTCAAGGATCTTCTCGCGGGCCGCGACGATCACCGGGACGAGGGCCTGGCCGGCCACGTTGGTGGCGGTCCGCATCATGTCCAGGATCGGGTCGATGGCCATCAGCAGGCCGACGCCCTCCAGCGGGAGGCCCAGGGTCGACAGGGTCAGCGTCAGCATGACCGTGGCGCCGGTCAGACCGGCGGTGGCCGCCGAACCGATGACCGAGACGAACGCGATCAGGATGTAGTCACCGACACCCAGCTGCACGTCGAAGATCTGCGCGATGAAGATCGCGGCGAGCGCCGGGTAGATCGCGGCGCAGCCGTCCATCTTGGTGGTGGCACCGAACGGGACGGAGAAGGAGGCGTACTCCTTCGGAACGCCCAGGCGCTCGGTGACCTTCTGGGTGACCGGCATGGTGCCGACCGAGGAGCGCGAGACGAAGGCCAGCTGGATCGCGGGCCAGGCGCCCTTGAAGAACTGGAGCGGGCTGACCTTGGCGACGGTGGCGAGCAGCAGCGGGTAGACGCCGAACAGCACCAGGGCGCAGCCGATGTAGACGTCGGCGGTGAAGGTGGCGTACTTGCCGATCAGGTCCCAGCCGTAGTCGGCGATGGCGTAGCCGATGAGGCCGACGGTGCCGAGCGGGGCGAGGCGGATGACCCACCACAGGGCCTTCTGGAGGAGTTCCAGGACGGCTTCGCTGAGGGTGAGGATCGGCTGCGCCTTCTCGCCGAGCTTGAGGGCGGCGATGCCGGCGACGGCGGCCATGAAGACGATCTGCAAAACGTTCAGCTCGGCGAACGGCGTGATGACGTTGCTCGGAACGATGCCGGTCAGGAAGTCGAGCCAGGAGCCGGCGTGCTCGGGGAGCTTGCCGTCCTTCGGGGTGAGGCCGGTGCCGGAGCCCGGGTTGGTGATCAGGCCGATCGCGAGGCCGATGGCGACGGCGATCAGCGAGGTGATCATGAACCAGAGCACGGTGCGCCCGGCCAGCCGGGCGGCGTTGTTGACCTTGCGCAGGTTGGTGATCGACACCAGGATCGCGAAGAAGACGAGGGGCGCGACGGCCAGCTTCAGCAGCTGGACGAAGATGTGGCCGACCTTGTCGAGCGTGGTGTAGAGCCAGTCGATGTCCTGGCTGCGGGCGAGCCAGCCGAGCAGGACGCCGAGGACCAGACCGGCGACGATCTGGGCCCAGAACGGGACCTTCGGTATGCGGAAGCCGGAGCCGGCGGGCTTCTCGGCGGTGGACGCGGGGTTCGCGGACACGGACACACTCCAGATGTGACGCATCGGGACGCACGGGGACGGTGTGCGGAGGGGGACGGGGGTGCGGCGCCCGCGTCAGGGGCGGCGCCGCTGCATGGTGCCGGTTTCAGACGTTGCGGCAACAGACCGCGGACATACAGCGGCAGAGGTCGACATGAAGGCGCGCCACGAGCGGGACGCTCGTGGCAGGTCGGAGGCGCACAACAGTCTTCATGCCGAACACGTTAACACTTGAACTTTGAGAACCTCAAAGGTCTCCTTTGATACGAAGCGGCGCCGCAAAAGCCCCTCGCGGCGGACCGGAATCCTCAACTCCGCCTGGAGCAGCGAAAAACCCCAGTACAGGAGCGGGCGCTCCCGTGCCGGGGTTCGACGAGAAAAAGCGAGGGGTGTGAGGAAGCTTACGTTCCTCTTACTGGGTCACACCGTCCTCGCGCGTGCGGTTGGCCTCCAGGCGGGCCTTGGCACGGTCGACCGAGGAGACGATCTGCTCGGACATCTCGTCGCGCTGCTTGCGCAGCAGGACGTAACTGAGCGGCGCGGACAGCACCAGGGCGAGCAGGATGACCCAGACGACGTTGGACCCCCCGGCCCCGGACGGCACCAGCCCGAAGTTGACGGCGATGGCGGCGACGACGAAGCAGCCGACGAAGATGCTGAGACGCATCGCGGTGTACCGGATCGTTGCGCTCGGCTTGGCAGCGGACACAGCTGGCCCTCTCTCTACGTACGACAGTCCTGCCCGACCAGTGAAGCATGCCCCGCAATCGAGCGATTCGCAGGGCTGCACCCTGAGGCGGCCCCTGGGGCGATCAGCTCAGCGGCAGCAGCATGATGATGTCGTCGCGGTCGTCGCCCTCGGCCACCCGGATCGCCCCCGGAACCCGCCCGACCTCCTTGTATCCGCAGGCCGCGTAGAAGCGGTCGGCGCCCGTGCCGCCCCGGCAGGTGAGCCGGATGGCCTCGATGCCCTCGGTCGCCCGGGCCGCGTCGGCGGCGGCCGCCATCAGGTCGCGGCCGTACCCGCGGCCCTGGTGGCGGGGGTGGACCATCACGGTGTAGGCCCACAGCCAGTGCGTCATCAGCCGGTGCGTGTTGCGGGCGAGGAAGGCGGTGGCGGCGATGGTGCCGTCCTCGTCGTGGCCGACGAGGAGCCGGGTGCGGCCCTCCTCGATGGCGACCAGGTGCTTGAGCAGCTCGGGCCGGACGTCCTCCACCGTCACGGGCGGTACGAAGCCCACGGCACCGCCCGCGTTGGACACATCGGCCCAGAGCGCGGCGATGCCGTCGCGCACGGACCGGTCGAACTTCGGATCCACCTCGAATGTAAGCGCCATAGCGGCAGATTAACTATTACCTTGCCGCCGACTCAACCGCCGTCCGGAACGCGAGAAAGCTCCGGCCGGGGACGGTGGCCGGAGCTTTCGTACGAGCAGCGCCGCGCGCGCGGCGGCGCCGGGGTCAGACCCGCATCGGCTGCGGCGACTCGCGCCGCTCCGCGTCCGGGCCCGGGTACTCGCGGATGATCTCGTACCGGGTGTTGCGCTCGACGGGCCGGAAGCCGGCGTCGCGGATCAGGTCGAGCAGATCCTCGCGGCCGAGCTTGTTCGGCGTGCCGTAGTTGTCCGCGTCGTGCGTGATCTTGTACTCGACGACCGAGCCGTCCATGTCGTCCGCGCCGTGCTGGAGGGCGAGCTGGGCGGTCTGCACGCCGTGCATCACCCAGAACACCTTGACGTGCGGCACGTTGTCGAACAGCAGCCGGGAGACCGCGAAGGTCTTGAGCGCCTCGGCACCGGTCGCCATCGTCGTCCGCGCCTGGAGCTTGTTGCGGATCTTGCCGTCCTTCATGTCCACGAAGTCGTGCTGGTAGCGCAGCGGGATGAAGACCTGGAAGCCGCCGGTCTCGTCCTGGAGCTCACGCAGCCGCAGCACGTGGTCGACGCGGTGCCGGGGCTCCTCGATGTGCCCGTACAGCATGGTCGCCGGGGTCTTGAGCCCCTTCTCGTGGGCCAGCCGGTGGATGCGCGACCAGTCCTCCCAGTGCGTGCGGTGGTCCACGATGTGCTGGCGGACCTCCCAGTCGAAGATCTCCGCGCCGCCGCCGGTCAGCGACTCCAGACCGGCCTCGATCAGCTCGTCAAGGATCTCCGAGGCGGAGAGCTTGGAGATGGTCTCGAAGTGGTGGATCTCTGTCGCGGTGAACGCCTTGAGGGAGACCTGCGGCAGCGCTTCCTTCAGCGCGCTCAGCGAGCGCGGGTAGTAGCGCCACGGCAGGGAGGGGTGCAGCCCGTTGACGATGTGCAGCTCGGTGAGGTTCTCGCCCTCCATCGCCTTGGCGAGCTTCACCGCCTCCTCGATGCGCATCGTGTACGCGTCCTTCTCGCCCGGCTTGCGCTGGAAGGAGCAGTACGCGCACGAGGCGGTGCACACGTTGGTCATGTTGAGGTGCCGGTTGACGTTGAAGTGGACGACGTCGCCGTTCTTGCGCGTACGCACCTCATGGGCCAGCCCGCCGAGCCACGCCAGGTCGTCGGACTCGTAGAGCGCGATCCCGTCCTCGCGGGTCAGCCGCTCACCGGCCCCGACCTTCTGCTCCAGCTCGCGCTTGAGTCCCGCGTCCACTAGGGCGCCTCCCATGTTTCTCTCCGTACCGGACCTGGCCCACCGTACGCCTAGCCCTCCTCGGGGAGCTCTCCGACCCGGTTCTCCCACTTGGTGGACAGCACGATCGTGGTACGGGTGCGCGAGACGCCCTTGGTGCCGCTCAGCCGGCGGATGGTCTTCTCCAGGCCGTCCACGTCACCAACGCGAACCTTGAGCATGTAGGAGTCGTCGCCCGCGATGAACCAGGCGTCCTCGATCTCCGCGAGGTCCTTCAGCCGGCGCGCCACGTCCTCGTGGTCGGCGGCGTCGGAGAGCGAGATGCCGATCAGGGCGGTCACCCCGAGGCCGAGCGAGGCCGCGTCCACGGTGGCGCGGTAGCCGGTGATGACGCCTGCCGATTCCAGCCGGTTGATGCGGTCGGTGACGCTGGGCCCGGAGAGCCCGACGAGCCGTCCGAGCTCGGCGTACGAGGCCCTTCCGTTCTCCCGGAGGGCCTGGATGAGCTGCCTGTCCACCGCGTCCATGTGACTGAGACCTTCCATTATTCAGCAGTATCGCAAGTCTACGTGTAGAATCTAAGGCGTGCAGGCATTGAAGCCTGCAAATCTTCCCGCGTAATCAAAAAATGCTTTCGAATCTTCAGGAGTGATAGCACCGTGTACACGATCGAGATGGCCTACGCCCGGATGCGCGAGCTGCAGGACCTGGCCAACCGCTCGCGTGCCCACCAGCCCGCCGCCGCCCTCCGGGTCGACCGGACCCGCGGCCCGCGGACCCCCAAGAAGCGCTGACCCCGCCCGGATCAGCCCCCGGAGCCGCCACCGAGCTCCCCCTCCCAGCGGCGGTACAGCTGATGCGGCACCCCCGCCGCGTCCAGCACCCGCCCCGCGACGAAGTCCACCAGGTCCTGGATGTGCGTCGCCCCCGCGTAGAAACCCGGAGAGGCGGGCAGCACGACCGCGCCCGCCTCGTCCAGGGCCACCAGCTGCTTCAGCGTCTGCCCGTTCAACGGCGTCTCGCGGACCGCGACGACCAGCTTCCGCCGCTCCTTGAGCGTCACGCTCGCCGCCCGCTGCAACAGGTCCTTCGACAGCCCGAGCGCCACCCCCGCCACACACGCCGTCGAGGCCGGGACGATCAGCATCCCCTTGGCGGGGTACGACCCCGAGGACGGCCCCGCGGCCAGATCACCGGCCGCCCAGTGCCGTACGCCGGACACGTCCACAGCGAAGGTGTCCTGCTTCCCGTCCGCCCCCCGGGCCAGCCAGCCGGCCAGGTCCTCGCGCCAGTGCGCGTCGCGGAAGGCGATCCCGGTCTCGTCCAGCAGGGTCAGCCGCGAGGCGCGGCTCACGACCAGATCGACGCTCTCCCCCGCCGCCAGCAGCCCGCGCAGCACCGCGGCGGCGAAAGGGGTGCCCGAAGCGCCGGAAACCCCGACAATCCAAGGCATTCGCTGCTGCTGACTCACTGAAGTCCGGGAATCCACGCCCCCGAGCCTACCGGCGCCCGACATCCGGAACTGTCCGAGGTGCCTGGTACGTTCCGACGGGTGAAGGACGGGTGAAAGGGGGGAGCCTGCCATGGACGACGTACGGATGAGGACCGGCGACCGGGCCCTCATGGCCGGAGCGGCCATGCTGGGCTGGGTCGGGTTGCTCTGGGTCCTGGAGGCCATCGACCTCGCGACCGGCCACAGCCTCGACGACCACGGCATCAGCCCCCGCGAGCCCGGCGAACTGCTCGACCTCGTGCCCGCCGCGTTCCTCCACGACGGCTGGGCCCACGTCGCGTCGAACAGCGTCCCGCTGCTGGTCCTGGGCTTCATAGCCGCACTCGGCGGCCTGCGCCGCTTCGCCGGCGTGGTGCTCACCGTGATCCTGATCGGCGGCTTCGGCGTCTGGCTCACCGCCCCCGCGGGCACCGTCACGCTCGGCGCGTCGGGCGTGGTCTTCGGCCTCTTCGGCTACCTGCTGGTCCGCGGCTTCGTGGACCGCCGCCCGCTCGACGTGGTCGTCGGCCTGGTCGTCGCCGCGGTGTACGGCTCGCTGCTCCAGGGCGTCCTGCCCACCGACCCGGGCGTCAGCTGGCAGGGCCACCTCTTCGGGCTGACAGGCGGGGTGGTGGCGGCCTTCGCGCTGCGCCGCCCCACCACCCCCCGCGCGCTCACACCGTGAGGCCGCGCACCACCAGGTCCAGCAGCGCGCACACGAAGAGCGCTATGCCGATGAAGCCGTTGACCGAGAAGAACGCCCGGTTCAGCCGGGACAGGTCGTGCGGCCGCACCACCCGGTGCTCGTACACGAAGGCCACCGCGACGATCGCCATGCCCGCCCAGTAGAACGCCCCGGCGTCCGTCGCCAGGCCGAACCAGACCAGCAGGCCCGTCGTCGCCACGTGGCAGACCCGCGCGCCCCACAGCGCGGCCGGGATGCCGAAGCGCGCCGGGAAGGAGAGCACCCCGTGCGCCCGGTCGGCCCGCACGTCCTGGCAGGCGAAGATCAGGTCGAAGCCGCCGATCCAGATCCCGACGGCGAGGCCCAGGATCACCGCGTCCCACGACCAGCTGCCCGTCACCGCCAGCCAGGCCCCGATGGGCCCGATGGCCTGCGCGAGCCCGAGGATCGCGTGCGGGAAGTTCGTGAACCGCTTGCCGTACGGGTAGACGACCATCGGGATCACGGCGACCGGCGCCAGCGCCAGGCACAGCGGGTTGAGCAGGGCCGCGGCCCCGAGGAACACGACGACGGCGACGAGCGCCCCCGTCCACGCCGACTTCACCGACACCGCACCGGTCACCAGCTCGCGGCTCGCGGTGCGCGGGTTGCGGGCGTCGATCTCGCGGTCGATGATCCGGTTCGCCGCCATCGCGAAGGTCCGCAGCCCGACCATGGCGAGCGTGACGAGCAGCAGCGTGCCCCAGTGGACGCTCTCGTCCACCCGGAACATCGCGGTCAGGGCGGCGATGTAGGCGAAGGGCAGCGCGAAGACCGAGTGCTCGATCATCACGAGCCTCAAAAAAGCCTTCACCCTGCTGTTCGGTTGCGCGGGCCCCGGTCCCAGGGTCGCTTCGGCGGCGCTCACAGTCCGTATTCCTTCCACCGGCGGTCGACCATCGCCGCCGTCTCCGGGTCCGACTCGACCATGTCCGGCCAGCCCCCGTCCCGCGTGTACCCCTCCTCGGGCCACTTCTCCGTCGCGTCGATGCCCGCCTTGCCACCCCAGAACTGCTGGTACGAGGCGTGGTCGAGGTGGTCGACGGGGCCCTCGGAGACCGTCAGGTCGCGCGCGTAGTCCGTGTTGCCGAGCGCCCGCCAGGACACCTCGTGCAGATCGTGGACGTCGCAGTCGGAGTCCACGACCACGATCAGCTTGGTCAGCGACATCATGTGCGCGCCCCAGATGGCGCTCATCACCTTCTGGGCGTGCTTCGGGTACTTCTTGTCGATCGAGACGATCGCGCAGTTGTGGAAACCGCCGGACTCCGGCAGGTGGTAGTCCACGATGTCCGGCACGATGATCTTCAGCAGCGGCAGGAAGAACCGCTCGGTGGCCCGCCCCAGCGGCCCGTCCTCGGTCGGCGGCCGGCCCACCACAATCGACTGGAGCAGCGGCCGCTTGCGCATGGTCACGCAGTCGATCGTCAGTGCGGGGAACGGTTCCTGCGGGGTGTAGAAGCCGGTGTGGTCGCCGAACGGCCCCTCGGGCAGCGTCTTGCCGGGCTCCAGCCACCCTTCGATGACGACCTCGGCGTTGGCCGGGACCTGGAGCGGCACGGTCTTGCAGTCGACCATCTCGATGCGCTTGCCCTGGATGAAGCCGGCGAACAGGTACTCGTCGATGTCCCCGGGCAGCGGCGCGGTGGAGGCGTACGTGACGGCCGGCGGGGCGCCGAACGCGATGGCGACCGGCAGCCGCTCCCCGCGCCGGGCGGCGACCTGGTAGTGGTTGCGGCTGTCCTTGTGGATCTGCCAGTGCATCCCGATGGTGCGCCGGTCGTGGCGCTGGAGCCGGTAGAGCCCGAGGTTGCGGACGCCGGTCTCCGGGTGCTTGGTGTGGGTGAGGCCCAGGTTGAAGAAGGAGCCGCCGTCCTTGGGCCAGGTGAACAGCGCGGGCAGCAGGTCCAGGTCGACGTCGTCCCCGGTCAGGACGGTCTCCTGGACGGGCGCGTTCTCGCTCTTCACCTTCTTCGGCGGGACGTGCACCATCGTGCCGAGCTTCCCGAATGCCTCCCGGACCCCGACGAAGCCGTGCGGCAGCTCGGGCTTGAGCAGCCCGCCGATCTTGTCGCTGATCTCGCCGTAGGACTTCAGGCCGAGTGCCTTGAGGAGCCGCTTGTCGGTGCCGAAGACGTTCATGGCCAGGGGCATCGACGATCCCTTGACGTTCTCGAAGAGCAGCGCGGGCCCGCCGGCCTTGTTCACCCGGTCGACGATCTCACCGACCTCCAGGTAGGGGTCGACCTCGGCCTTGATGCGCTTGAGCTCGCCCTCGCGCTCCAGAGCCCGGAGGAGGGATCGAAGATCGTCGTAAGCCATAGGGACAAGTATCGGCCACCCGCTACTCTGGGCCCGTCACCGGGGCGGGACATTGCCCCGCCAACTCTCTTCGGGGGGACTTCTCCACCATGCTCCGGGCCCTGATCTACCTTCTGCCGCTGGCGCTGACGATCTTCGCGTTCATCGACTGCCTGAACACCCCGGAGGACGAGGCCAAGCACCTGCCGAAGATCGCCTGGGTCTTCATCATCCTGCTGTTCTGGATCGTCGGCCCGATCGTCTGGCTGGCCGCGGGCAAGGTGCGCGGGGTGCCCGCCGGGGGCCGTACGCCGTCCGAATGGCACCGCGGCCACCGTCAGCAGTGGGTGGCGCCGGACGACAACCCGGACTTCCTGAAGTCGCTGAAGGAAGAGGACAAGAAGGACGAGGCGCTTCTCAAGGACTGGGAGGCGGACCTGCGCCGCCGCGAGGAGGAGCTGAAGCGCCGGGAGAACGGCCCCGAAGCCTCGTAGGCACGCATCACGTACGACGGCTGCCCGCCCCCGGTCCTCCGGGTGGCGGGCAGCCGTCGTTGAAGAGGGTGCGTCAGACGCCGGCGTAGGAGTGCTTGCCGGTGACGAAGATGTTGACGCCGTAGTAGTTGAACAGCCAGCAGCCGAAGGCGATCAGCGCCAGGTAGGCGGCCTTGCGGCCCTTCCAGCCGGCGGTGGCGCGGGCGTGCAGGTAGGCGGCGTACGCGACCCAGGTGATGAAGGACCAGACCTCCTTGGGGTCCCAGCCCCAGTAGCGGCCCCAGGCGTCGCCCGCCCAGATCGCGCCCGCGATGATCGTGAACGTCCACAGCGGGAAGACGGCGGCGTTGATCCGGTACGAGAACTTGTCGAGGGTCGAGGCGGCGGGCAGCCGGGAGAGCACGGACTGCGCGAACGAACCCGGCTCCCCGCCGTTGGCGATCTTGTTCTCGTAGCTGTCGCGGAAGAGGTAGAGCAGGGTGGCGACCGCGCCGATGTAGAAGACGGCCCCGCAGATGATGGCGGTGGAGACGTGGATCCACAGCCAGTACGAGTGCAGCGCGGGCACCAGCTGGTCGCTGGAGGTGTAGAGCACCGTGGTCGCGATGCCGAGGTCCAGCAGGACCGTGGTGACCAGCAGCAGCCCCATCCAGCGGACGTTCTTCCTCAGCGCGAGCAGGACGAGGTACGCGCCGACCGCCACCGTGGAGAAGGTGATGGAGAACTCGTACATGTTGCCCCAGGGGGCGCGCTGTACGGACATGGCGCGGGCGACGACGCCGCCGGCCTGGACGAGGAACGCGAGCACGGTCAGCGAGACCGCCATCCGCCCGTAGAGGTCGCCCTTGAACGTGCCGCCGGCGGCGCCGGGGCCGTCCGGGACGTCACGGGTACCGGCCGCGGACCGGGTGACGACCTTCGGCCGTTCCAGTACGGCGGTGGCCCCGCCCTTCCGGGCGACCTGGACCTTCACCGCGCCGGCGGCGGCTTCCTCGGTGGTGAGCGCGGCGGCGGTGCGGCCGACCTTGCTGCGGCTGCCGAACACCCACTCCGCGATGTGCGCGAAGAAGGCCAGGGTGTAGACGGCCATCGACGAATAGATCAGCACATTGCTGGTGTGTGCCAGGTTCTCGTTGGTTGCGGCGGCGAGATTCACTTCTCAGCCCCTTCGGCAGGCTCTACGGAGGACGCGGCGCCGACGGCGTCGGGGTCCGGTTGGGGGTCGGGTTCGGGGTCGGCACCGGGCGCGGTGGGCGCCTCGGCGTTGAGCGTGACCGCGAGATCGGCCAGCTCCTCGGGAAGTTTCGCGGACTCGCTGCGGCCGAGCCCCGCCATCTCCACGACGGTGACGCCGTCGGCGCCGCGTACGGCCCGGACCCAGACCCGGCGGCGCTGGATGAACAGCGAGCCGGCGAGCCCGGCGATGGCGCCGATCGCGCCGGTGAGCGCCCAGCCGCTGGCGGGCTGCTCGGAGATCTGGAAACTGGCCCACTCCTGGAGGCCCTCGAAGGTGATGGAGCCGGCCCCGTCGGGCAGCTTCATCGTCTCGCCGACGAGGAGGCGCTGCTTGAGCTGCTTGCCGTCGGAGTCCTTGAACTCCGTCATCTTGGTCTTGTCGAGCTGGTACACGTTCTGCGCGATGCCGGAGTTGACGCCGAGCGAGCCGTGGTAGCCGTTGAGCGCGAGGACCGGCATGTCGGCGGCCGGGAACTGCGAGAACATCGTGCCCTTGCCGTCGCCGGCGTAGGTCGGCACGAAGAACGCCTGGAAGCCCAGCTGGTCCTTCTTGCCGTTCTTGTCGCGGTAGCCGTCCATGACCTTGATGGCACCGCTCGACGTGACGTTGTTGTCGAGGGGCAGCAGCGGCACGGCGGCCTTGTAGACCTCCTTGCCCCGGCCGTCCTTGACGGAGACGACGGGCGCGTAGCCGTGGGCGTTGAGGTAGACCTTCGTGCCGTCGACGACGAGGGGTTCGTTGACCTTGATGACGGTCTTCTTCGGCTTGCCGTAGGCCCCGTCGGAGTACGTGACGTGCGCTTCGTACGTACGCGGGGTGCCGATCTGGGGGCCCTTGCGCTCGTACGTGCCGATGAAGTCGTCCAGGGTGAAGCTGAACGGGGTCAGCGAGTCGTTGTCGAAGAGCGAGCCGGACTTGAAGTCGTCGTACTGGGTGATGGTGTTGGAGAACCCGTCGCCCTCGACGATCAGCTTGGCGCCCTCGGACTTGAACAGCTGCCCCACGGCGAAGGCGACCAGCATCACGATGAGCGCGATGTGGAAGATCAGGTTGCCGGCCTCGCGCAGGTAGCCCTTCTCGGCGGCGACGGCGTCCCCGGCGAGGTGGGCCCGGTAGCGGCGCCTGCGCATCATGGCGAGCGCGGCCTCGTGGACCTGCTCGGGCTCGGCCTCGGTCCGCCAGGTGGTGTGGGCGGGCAGCCGGGTGAGGCGCTTGGGGGCGCCCGGCGGGCGGCTGCGCAGCTGGCCGACGAAGGTGGCGGTGCGCGGCACGATGCAGCCGATGAGCGAGACGAACAGCAGGATGTAGATCGCGGAGAACCACACCGAGCTGTAGACGTCGAAGAACTGGAGCTTCTCGTAGATCGGCGTGACGACGGTGTGCGCGTCCTTGAAGGTCTGCACCTTGAGCTCGTCCACGCTGTTCTGTGGGATCAGCGAGCCGGGGATGGCGCCGAGCGACAGCAGGAAGAGCAGGATCAGGGCGACCCGCATGGAGGTGAGCTGGCGCCAGAACCAGCGGAGCCAGCCGATGACGCCCATGGCGGGGGCGTCGGCCAGGGGCTCCTCGCGCGGGGCGGTGGAGAGCTGGGCGCCGGCGGCACCGAGCTCAGAGGTGCTTTCCTGCTCCCGGTCCCGCTGGGAAGGGTTGGACGTGGTGTTGCTCATTGGTACTCAGATCCCCACCTGGAAGCCGGTCGACCAGCCCTGCAGTTCCTGCATCATGCTGCCCCACGCGCCGGTCAGCAGGAGCAGCCCGGTCACGATCATCATGCCGCCGCCGATGCGCATGACCCAGGCGTAGTGGCGCTTGACCCAGCTGAACGCGCCGAGCGCCTTGCGGAAGGCGACGGCGGCGAGCACGAAGGGGATGCCCAGGCCCAGGCAGTAGGCGACGGTCAGTACGGCCCCGCGCCCGGCGGTGCCCTGGTCCAGGGCGAGCATGGACACCGAGCTGAGCGTGGGCCCGAGGCACGGGGTCCAGCCGATGCCGAAGAGGGCGCCGAGCAGGGGGGCGCCCACCAGGCCGGTCACCGGCTTCCTGTGGATACGGAATTCGCGCTGGGTCATCCACGGCATGAGGCCCATGAAGAAGACGCCCATGAGGACCATCAGCACGCCGAGGACCTTGGTGAGGGGCCCGCTGTACTCCTGGAGCGTGTCGCCGAAGTAGCCGAAGAGCGCGCCGCCGGAGACGAAGACGGCGGTGAAGCCGACGACGAAGAGCGAGGCGCCGGCGACCATGCGGCCGCGCCGGGCGTCGGCGAGGTCGGCGCCGCTGACCCCGGTGACGTAGCTGAGGTAGCCGGGGACGAGGGGCAGGACGCAGGGCGAGAAGAAGGAGACGAGCCCGCCGAGGAGGGCGATGGGCAGAGCGACCAGGAGGGCTCCGTTCAACACCGTCTCGTTGTGCGTGGCGGCGGCGAGGGTGATCACCTGATCACTTCTCCGCGATCAGCGGGTCGAGCATCTTGTGCAGCTGGATGTCGTCGAGCGGGCCGACGTAGCGGGCGGCCAGCTTCCCGTCCCGGTCGATGACGACGGTCGACGGGATGGACTGGAGCCTGAAGGTGCCCTTGGGGAAGCGCAGCAGGAGCTTCCCGGTCGGGTCGTAGAAGCTGGGGTAGGTGACCTCGAAGTTCTCTTCGAAGCTGACGGCCTGGGCGGGCTCCGGGTCGCGGGTGTTGACCCCGATGAACTGCACGCCCTTGTCCTTGGTGGCCTCGGAGACCTTCTTGAAGTACTTGGCTTCGAGTCTGCACGGGGCGCACCACGAGCCCCAGGCGTTCAGGACGATGATCTTGCCCTTGTAGTCGGCGAGGTCGAGCTGCTTGCCGTCCACGGTTTTGCCGTCGAGCTTCGGTGCGTCGGCGCGCTCGCCCTTGGCCGCGGTGGAGATTCCGCCGTTGCCCGTGACGAAGTGCGTGTCGCCGCCGCCACCGGTCTGGTCGCCGGAGTCGCACGCGGTCAGCGTCAGTGCGAGCGCGGCGGCCGCCACGGGGACGGCGAGCGGGGTGAAGCGGCGTCGGGGTGCGCGGCCATGGCTCATGTGAAAAGTTTCGCATGGCGGTTCCGGGGATCTTGGGCACCCCCCTCGGTGCCCGTAAAGCCCGTTGTCAGGCTTGTTTAAAGAAGGTGTTCCAGCCGCCCGCGGGCGCCTCTCCGACCTGGAGCGTACGGAGCTTGGCGAGGACCGCCGGGTCCTGGACATCGAGCCAGTCGACGAACTGCCGGAAGGAGACGAGGCGCACATCCTGTTTCCCGGCGATGTGCTTGAGGGCGTCCTCGACGGCGTCCATATAGATGCCGCCGTTCCACTCCTCGAAGTGGTTTCCGATGTAGAAGGGCGCGCGGTTCGTCTCGTAGGCGCGCTTGAATCCGTTGAGATACGACTGCGTGGCCTGCTCGCGCCAGCCGGGATAGCGCGAGGGCATTCCCTTGGTGGAGTTCTGCGACTGGTTGGCCAGGATGTTGTAGTCCATGGAGAGGACCTCGAAGCTGTGCCCGGGGAACGGGATGCCCTGGAGCGGCAGGTCCCAGACGCCCTGGCGCTTGCTGGGCCAGACCTGGGTGCCGCCGGGCGAGCTGGCGTCGTAGCGCCAGCCCAGCTTCTTCGCGGTGGGCAGCAGGTTGTCCTGGCCGAGCAGACAGGGGGTGCGGCCTCCGACGAGTTCCTTGCGGTAATCGAAGGGGAGCGGTTCGAGGTCGTTCCAGCCGGTATTGGTGCGCCATTCGGTGACGAAGGAGATCGCCTGGTCGATTTCGCTCTGCCATTGGGCCGGGGTCCAGTTGCCGACCGATCCGGATCCGGCGCAGAAATGCCCGTTGAAGTGGGTGCCGATCTCGTGTCCGTCGAGCCATGCCTGCCGGACGTTCTTGAGCGTCTCCTTGAGGTGGCCGTCGGTGAGATAGCCGATGTCGGAGGCGCCGACGGGGTTGCCCGGCGGGCGGTAGAGCGTTTTCTTCGATTCCGGCAGCAGATAGAGGCCGGAGAGGAAGAACGTCATCGACGCGTCGTGTTCCCGGGCCAGTTCCAGAAAGCGCGGGAAGAGTCCGTTGCCGACCTCGCCGGCCCCGTCCCAGGAGAAGATCACGAACTGCGGCGGCTTCTGGCCCGGTTCCAGCGGGACGGGGGCCTGCGGCTGCTTCGGCTGCTTCCCGGTGTCGGCGGTGGAACCGTCCCCGATGGCGCGGACGTCCTTCTTCTTGGTCCCGGCCCCCTTGGAGGTCCCGCCGGCCGCCTTCTCACCGGTGGCGCCCTTGTCCGGGGCGCCGCTTCCGGTATCGGACGAGCCGGCGGTACTGCAGCCCGCCAGCCCGGCGGCGGCCGCGGCTCCGAGACCGGCTCCTAGCAGTCCCCTTCGGCTGATCTCTCGCATGCGGCTTCCCATCTGCGGTCGTTTTGCCTCAAGTACATACAAACTGGCAAACGCTTAGATGAGTGAAGCCACACGGGGGTTCCCCCGATTAGCACACAATTCTTTACGGAACCAGCCCCAAACGTTGACCGAACATAAGTCCTAGCTTCCGGCCCGCCAGGGCCACTACGCCCCGAACCCCTTCGACCCGCCCTTGACCGGCTTCGCCCCGGCCAGCAGGTGTGCGGGCACCAGGTCCCGGGCCGGCTCCGAGTACCCGACGGACACGATCTTGTCGCCCTGGTACGTGAAACTGGTCAGCGAGGCGAGGGTGCACTGCCGCTTGCGCGGGTCGTGCCACAGCCGCCGCCGCTCCACGAAGCTGCGCACGATCCAGATCGGCAGCTGGTGGCTGACGCAGACCGCCTCGTGCCCCCGGGCCGCGTCCCGCGCCGCGTCCAGCGCGCCCATCATCCGCACGACCTGATCGATGTACGGCTCGCCCCAGGACGGCCGGAACGGGTTGGTCAGGTGCTTCCAGTTGTCCGGCTTGCGCAGCGCCCCGTCACCGACGCCGAAGGTCTTGCCCTCGAAGACGTTGGCGGCCTCGATGAGCCGTTCGTCGGTGGCGAGGTCCAGGCCGTGCGCCTTGGCGACCGGCGTCGCCGTCTCCTGGGCGCGCTCCAGCGGGGAGGCCACGACGTACGTGACGTCCCGCTTCTCCAGGTGCTCGGCAACCCGGTCGGCCATCTTCCGGCCCAGCTCGGAGAGGTGGTAACCGGCCCGGCGCCCGTAGAGCACGCCCTGCGGGTTGTGCACCTCGCCGTGGCGCATCAGGTGGACGACGGTGATGTCCTTGCGCTTCGTCGTTCCGGCGTTCTCGACGTTCTCGCTCATGCGGTGGCCTCCGATGCGGCGCGGGCGGCGGCGGGCAGGGCGGCGGCGATGCGCTCGACGGCCTGCGTGTCGTGGGCGGTGGAGACGAACCACGACTCGAACGCGGACGGCGGGAGGTAGACACCCTGCGCCAGCATCGAGTGGAAGAACGGCGTGAAGCGGAAGGCTTCCTGCGCCTTGGCGTCCTCGTAGTCGCGGACGGGCTCGTCGGTGAAGAAGACGGAGAACATGTTGCTCGCCGCCTGCACGGTGTGCGCGACGCCCTCCTTGGCCAGGGCGGCGCTCACCAGCCCCCGGATCTCGGCGGAGACCGCGTCGACCTTGGCGTACGCGGCGTCGTCGAGCAGCCGCAGCTGGGCCAGACCGGCGGCGGTGGCGACCGGGTTCCCGGACAGCGTGCCCGCCTGGTAGACGGGCCCGGCCGGGGCCAGGTGGGCCATCACGTCGGCGCGGCCGCCGAACGCCGCGGCCGGGAAGCCGCCGCCCATGACCTTGCCGAACGTCATGAGGTCGGGCCGCACCCCGTCGACGCCGAACCAGCCGGCCTTCGACGTACGGAACCCGGTCATCACCTCGTCGGAGATGTACAGGGCCCCGTTGGCGGCGCAGATCTCCTTGAGCCCCGCGTTGAAACCGTCCAGCGGCGGCACGACGCCCATGTTGCCCGGCGACGCCTCGGTGATCACGCACGCGATCTCGCCGGGCTGCGCGGCGAACGCGGCGCGCACGGCCTCCAGGTCGTTGTACGGCAGCACGATCGTGTCGCCCGCCTGGGCGCCGGTGACCCCGGGCGTGTCCGGCAGCCCGAAGGTGGCCACCCCGGAACCGGCCGCGGCCAGCAGCGCGTCGACGTGGCCGTGGTAGCAGCCGGCGAACTTCACGACCTTCGCCCGGCCGGTGAAGCCGCGCGCGAGGCGGATCGCGGACATGGTCGCCTCGGTCCCGGACGACACCAGCCGCACCTGCTCGACCGGCTCGACGCGCGCGACGATCTCCTCGGCGAGCGCGACCTCGCCCTCGCCGGGCGTACCGAACGAGGTGCCGCGGGCGACAGCCTCCTGGACTGCGGCGATCACCTCGGGGTGGGAGTGGCCGAGAATCATCGGCCCCCACGAGCACACGAGGTCGACGTACTCACGGCCGTCGGCGTCGGTCAGGTACGGACCGGTACCGGACACCATGAACCGGGGCGTACCGCCCACGGCCCTAAATGCACGGACGGGAGAGTTCACGCCGCCGGGCGTCACGAGGGACGCGCGGTCGAAAAGCGTCTGCGAAACTGGGGCGTCATAGGGAAAGCTCACACATGCCATGGTGTCAGAGCCACGGACGGTCTTTGCGGACAGGTGTTTCACCGCACGCCCGTGGGGGAGGTCACTGACACGATGATCGGGTTGCACGGCGGGGGCTGTGCCTCCTAGTGAGTAGTCGGGTGGATGAGATATGCATCGCGGTGGCGGAGTGGGCGAAGGGACCGACGGCCCTGGGCCCGAGCCTGCCCGGCGGGGGCGGCACCGGCGCGAGGCCGGCCGCAAGCAGGGCGTACAGGCCGGTGAGGCGCAGACGGGCGGTGAAGCCGGGAGCAGGAGTGGTGGCCGGGTGGGGGTGACCTACAAGTATTTCGGGGCTCCCGACGGGGCCACCGCCGCACGCGTGCCCATTTCCATGCGCCCCGAGGAGCTCGGCGGCGACGAGCTCGGCATGGGCGGCATGTTCACCAAGATCAAGCCGGAGACGGTGGCCGCGATGGTCCTCACCGGCATACAGGGCATACCTCTGCACAAGGTCCCCCCGCTCGAACTGGTCGTCCTGCACCCCGACTACGCGGTGGTCAAGCTCCCGATGACGGTCGTGGACCCCCTGCGCGGCGTGGGCGAGGAGTCCGTGGGCGCCGCCGCCTTCATCTGGTCCACGGTCCCGGACCGGGGCGGCCCGCGTGACGCGTTCAACGTCTACCAGCTGCTCCACGAGTGGCAGGACTTCTCCCACCGGCTGCACGACGCGGGGCATCAGGCGTACTGCCTGGTGTGGCCGTGAGCGGCCCCGCCGCACCCCACCGGTAGGCGGCGCCCGCTGCGCCGGAAGGCCGCATCCACCGGGCCCGGTGCCCCTCGGCGCACGGAGCTGGTCTCCAGGCGTCCGGCGAGCGGGCGGAGGCACCATGCCGAGAGGGGCGGCGCCGGCCTCGATGCTGTGCGTGCCGGCGTCGGACACGGTGCGGGCCGCGCTGCTCGCGCCCGTGCTGTTCCCGGTCAGCAACCGGGCGTCGTGGGCGCTCACCCGGACCGGGCTGCCGTCCTTCTACCGGACCCGGTAGACCCGTCCCGTCTGCGCGCCCTCGGTCGAGCGGACGTACGCCGTCGCCGCGCGGGCCGCCGGGACCGCCTCGATGCCGGCGAGGAAGGGGCACGGCGGGCCCGGCCACCGGGGACACCGATGTCGCCGTGCTCCGCACCGCCACCGTCCACCTGGCGCGGCCCGTTCACCCCAGGCACCCGCGTGCGGAGGACTTCTACGCGGCGGTCCGGGACGTGGTGAGCGGCTGCCCCGAACCGGCGCCCACCTGCGCTCACGTGCGCGAAGGACATATGTCGGCCACGCATATCCAGCCATTCATTGGCCGGAGACTGGTCTTCAGAGGAGCGGGCAGACGTGCCGATGCAGGAGGCATCGAGCCTGAAGGAGGTGCCATGGGCGACACGCTGCTGGCCCTGTCCGTCCCCGCGCTGGTCTTCGCCAGTGGTCTGTACGCGGCGGCCGATTCCTGGTGGCGGCGCGGACACCCGTCCCCGCCTTCCCCGTACACCCATCAGGCCGCCCGGCTGGCCGAGCGGGCGATGCTGGCCGACGCCGAGCGGATCGTGGACGAGGCGTACGGGACGCTCGGCGGACTCTACGACGGACCGGGCGGTTCGGCCCCGCTACGGCGGGACTTCGCGGACTCGGCCTAAAATCTTCCGTCATGGCCGGTCACCGAGGTCCCCGGCGCGACACCCGCGGCATCGTCGACGCGCCCGAGCTGTTCGCGCACGTGCGGTTCCGGCGCCGCGAGCCGGCCCCCGCGCTGCGGCCCTACCTGGAGCACTACTGGCTGATCGACTGGGACCTCTCCCAGCCGTACGCCTCCCACCTCGTCCCGCACCCCAGCGTCAACCTCGTCTTCGAGCGGTACGCGGGCTGCGGCGACGAGGACGCGGGGTACGCGGAGGTCTCGGGCATCGGCCTGGAGCTGTTCACGCAGAAGCTGGAGGGGCGCGGGCGGGTCTGCGGGGCGCAGTTCCGGCCCGGCGGCTTCCGGCCGTTCGCCCCCGGATCACCCGTGTCGCGGTGGACCGGGCACCGGCTCCCGGCGGCCGAGGTGTTCGCGCCGCCCGCCCCGCCGTCGGCCGTGCTGGACCCGGAGGCCGAGGACGACCGGGTCGCCGCCCTCGACGCGTACCTGCTGACGCTCGGCCCCGAGCCCGACCCACGGGCCGAGCGGGCGATGGCCCTGGTGGACCTGGTGCGCACCGACCGCACGGTCCTGCGCGTGGACGCGCTCGCCCGCGCCGAGGGGGTGTCGGCTCGCTCGCTGCAACGGCTGTTCGCCGCGTACGTGGGGGTGGGCCCCAAGTGGGTCATCCTGCGCTACCGCATCCATGAGGCGCTGGAGCGCGCCGGATCGGACCCGGCCGTGGACTGGGCCGCCCTCGCCGCCGACCTCGGCTACAGCGACCAGGCCCACCTGGTCCGGGACTTCACGGCGACGATCGGCGTACCGCCCACGGCACTGGGCGCCCACTGACCGTCAGGGCGCGACTGTCGGTGCCCGGCCCTACAGTGCCGTCATGGAGCGCACCGCAGCACCTTCCGTACGGATCGAGCCCTGGTCGGACGGCGACCTGGACCTCCTCCGCCGCGCCAACGCACCGGAGCTGATGGACCACCTCGGCGGCCCCGAGTCGGAGGACCAGCTCCTGGGGCGGCACGCCCGCTATGTCGCGCTGAGCGCGGACCGCACGGGCCGGGGCAGGATGTTCCGCATCGCGCTGACCGGCGAGGCGGAGGCCGTGGGCACCATCGGCTTCTGGGAGCGGACCTGGCGGGACCAGGAGGTCTACGAGACGGGGTGGACCGTCCTGCCGGAGTTCCAGGGGCGGGGCATCGCGTCGGCGGCGACCCGTGCGGTGGCCGCCCGGGCGCGCGCCGCGCGCAAGCACCGCTATGTGCACGCGTACCCGTCCGTGGCCAACGGCCCGTCGAACGGGGTGTGCCGCGCGGCGGGATTCACGCTGCTCGGTGAGTGCGAG
Source organism: Streptomyces sp. A1277 (assembly GCF_004795015.1). Lineage (GTDB taxonomy): Bacteria > Actinomycetota > Actinomycetes > Streptomycetales > Streptomycetaceae > Streptomyces. The sequence continues at coordinate 48,206 of NZ_SSBI01000035.1, forward strand.
ATCGAGTACCCGCCGGGGCACCCGCTCCGCGCGAACGACTGGCGCCTGGACCTGCACCCGGACGGCACGGCCGCCTGAGCCGGAATCCGTTTGACGGGACCGGGCGCCCTCCCGCATATTTACCTGCGCCACGCAGATGCTGGGTTACGCAGAAGAACTATCGAGGAGACCAGCCCCATGCTCACGCTCGTCACCGGATGCCGCGGCCGCGTCGGCTCCGCGCTCACCGCCCTCCTCCATCAGGGCGGCCACGCCGTCCGCGCCGCCTCGCGCACCCCCGCGGGGCTCTCGCTGCCGCCCGGCGTCCCGGCCGCGGCCTGCGATCTCGGCGACCCCGCCACCTTCCCCGCCGCCCTGGACGGCGTCGACTCCGTCTTCTTGTACGCCGAGCCCGCGCACATTCACGCCTTCCTCGCCGCGGCCCGGACCGCCGGGGTGCGGCACATCGTGCTGCTCTCCTCCAGCTCGGTCCTCGCGCCCGACCCGGAGTCCAACCCCGTCGCCGCCTCGCACCACGCGGTCGAACAGGCCCTGACCGCCTCGCCCCTCACCACGACCCTCCTGCGCCCCGGCGCCTTCGCGACCAACGCGTACCAGTGGTCGGGCGCCTTCCGGTCCGGGCACCCCGTCGACCTGCCTCACCCCCGCAGCGAGGGCGCCCCCATCCACGAGACCGACATCGCCGAGGCGGCCCTCGCCGCACTCACCGAACCGGCGCTCCAGGGCGCCGCGTACCACCTCACCGGACCGGAATCCCTCAGCGCCGCCGAGCAGGTGGCGATCCTGGCCTCGGCGTCCGGCTCCCCCGCCACCGTCAACGCGGTGAGCCCGGCCGCCTGGAAGAAGGCCATGGCCCCCTTCATGCCGGAGCAGGTCGCCGACGGGCTCCTCGCCCACTGGGCGCTCACCGACGGCTCCCCGGCCGAAGTGGCCGACGGCGTCCGGAAGCTGACCGGCCGCCCGGCCCGCACGTTCGCCTCCTGGGCCGCCGAGCACGCCGCCGCCTTCCGCGCCTGAACCGCGCGGCCCGCCCGACCCCAATCGCGTGGCCGGTGCACGGGCCCCGGTGGCATCCTGATCTGGTGAACGGACCGGAGATCCAACTCGAAGTCGCCCCCGAGCTCAGGCTCTTCGTGGCCCACGGGCGCCGGCAGGGGCGGACGCCGGTGACCACCGACGGCGCGTCCACGCTCGGCCACGTCGTGGAATCCCTCGGCATCCCGCTCACCGAGGCGGGCCTGTTGCTGGTCGACGGCCGCCCGGTCACCGGCGCGCACATCCCGGCGGCGGGGGAACTGGTCGAGGTGCGCCCGGTACCCCGCCCGCAGCACGTGCCGGGCGCGCCCCTGCGCTTCCTGCTCGACGTCCACCTCGGCACGCTCGCCCGCCGGCTGCGGCTGCTCGGCGTCGACGCCGCGTACGAGAGCGAGGACATCGGCGATCCGGCCCTGGCCGCGCTCTCGGCGAAGGAACGGCGCGTCCTGCTCTCCCGGGACCGGGGGCTGCTGCACCGCCGGGAGATCTGGGCGGGAGCGTACGTGTACAGCGACCGCCCGGACGAGCAGCTGCGGGACGTGCTGGGGCGGTTCGCGCCGGTCCTCGCCCCGTGGACCCGGTGCACCGCCTGCAACGGGCGGCTGAAGGCGGCCGACAAGGACGCGGTCGGCCCGCACCTGGAGCACGGGACGCGCCGCTCGTACGACGTCTTCGCGCAGTGCGCGGAGTGCGGGCGGGTGTACTGGCGGGGCGCGCACCACGCCCGCCTGGAGGCGATCGTCACGGAAGCGGTCCGCGACTTCGGCACCGCGCCGCGCTGACCGGCCGCCGAGGTCAGGAGCCGGCCGCCGCCCCGCCCTCCGCGCGCAGCCGCGCGATCTGCGCCGCGCTCAGCTCCACCGTCCGCCGCATGTGGGTGAGGAGCAGGGCGACCTCGTCGTCGTCGTACGCGTCGAACAGGCCGTCCCAGCCGCCGGTCAGCCGCCCCCAGACCGCGCCGAACTCCGCCATCCGCTCGGGCACGGTCGCCACGAGCACCCGCCGCCGGTCCGCCGTGTCCCGTGCGCGCGTCACGTAACCGGCCCGCTCCAGGCGGTCCACCAGCCGGGTCGCGGAGCCGGTGGTGAGCCCGGTCAGCTCGGCGACGCGCCCCGTGGTGACGGGCGCCGCCTCCAGACCGAGCAGGTTGAGGCACTGGAGATCGGTGGGGTGGAGCCCCAGCCGGTCGGCGACGGCCTGGTTGAACAGCGCGTACGCGGCCATGTAGCGCCGCGACGCGGTGGAGAGCTCGGCCAGCAGCGCACTGCGGCGGGGGGACGGCTTGGGCGGCATGCGGAGAGTGTACGAAGCGCGGAGGCGGGGTCCGGCCCGTCGCCCGAGCCCAGAACACGTACGGGTCGCCGGTGTCGGGGGCCGGCACCCCGTGCTCGAAGATGCCAATCATCCCGAATTGTGCGTATTCGCCCACCGGTTCGACGCGTCCGGCGGTACGCGCTCCATGGCACCCTGCTCCCATGTCCGTGCTCCGCTCCACCGCCCTGTTCGTCCTCGCCGCGCTCTTCGAGATCGGCGGTGCCTGGCTCGTCTGGCAGGGCGTGCGCGAACACCGCGGCTGGGCCTGGATCGGCGCGGGGGTCATCGCGCTGGGCACGTACGGCTTCGTGGCGACGCTCCAGCCGGACGGCGAGTTCGGGCGGGTGCTCGCGGCGTACGGCGGGGTCTTCGTGGCGGGGTCGATCGCCTGGGGCATGGCTGCCGACGGCTACCGCCCGGACCGCTGGGACGTGACGGGGGCGCTGATCTGCCTGGCCGGGATGGCCGTGATCATGTACGCCCCCCGCAACCACTGACCTGCGACGGCCCTGCCTATCCTGGCCCGGTACCGATCAGCTGTCCGAGGAGCCCGTCATGGCCGCATCCCCCATCGCCGTCATCACCGGAGCGAGCAGCGGCATCGGTGCCGCGACCGCCCGGCAGCTGGCGGCCGCCGGCTACCGCGTCGTGCTCACCGCCCGCCGCAAGGACCGCATCGAGGCGCTGGCCGCCGAGATCACCGAGGCGGGCCACCAGGCGGCGGCCTACACCCTGGACGTCACGGACCGCGCGGCGGTCGACGAGTTCGCCACCGCGTTCCGCAGCCTCGCCGTCCTCGTCAACAACGCGGGCGGCGCGCTCGGAGCCGACCCGGTCGCCACGGGTGACCCGGAGGACTGGCGCCGGATGTACGAGACCAACGTCATCGGCACGCTCCACGTCACCCAGGCCCTGCTTCCGGCCCTCACCGCGAGCGGCGACGGCACGGTGGTCATCCTCTCCTCGACCGCGGGCCTGTCCACCTACGAGGGCGGCGCCGGCTACGTGGCCGCCAAGCACGGCGAACACGTCCTGGCCGAGACCCTGCGCCTGGAGATCGTCGGCACCCCGGTCCGCGTCATCGAGGTCGCCCCGGGCATGGTCAAGACCGAGGAGTTCGCCAGCACCCGCTTCCGCGGCGACACCGAGAAGGCGGCCAAGGTCTACGCGGGCGTCGACGCCCCCCTGACCGCCGACGACGTGGCCGACACGATCACCTGGGCCGTGACCCGCCCCAGCCACGTCAACATCGACCTCCTGGTGGTCCGCCCCCGCGCCCAGGCGTCCAACTCGAAGGTCCACCGCACCGGCTGAGCCCCGCAGGGCCGGGCTCAGCCCTTCACACAGATGACCTGCTTCACCTTGGCGACGACCTCCACCAGGTCCCTCTGCTGCTCCATGACCTGCTCGATCGGCTTGTACGCCGCAGGGATCTCGTCCACGACTCCGGAGTCCTTGCGGCACTCCACGCCCTGCGTCTGCGCCGCGAGGTCACGCGCCGAGAACCTTCGCTTGGCCGCGTTGCGGCTCATCCGGCGGCCGGCGCCGTGCGAGGCCGAGTTGAACGCCTTCTCGTTGCCGAGGCCCTTGACGATGTACGTGGCCGTGCCCATGGAACCCGGAATAATTCCCAGCTCCCCCTGGCCGGCCCGAATGGCGCCCTTGCGGGTGACCAGCAGGTCCATGCCTTCGTAGCGCTCTTCCGCGACGTAGTTGTGGTGACAGCTGACCTCCTGGCCGAAGGTCACCTTCGCCTTCTTGAACTCTTTGCGGACCACGTTCTTCAGGAGCGCCATCATGGCCGCACGGTTGTACTTCGCGTACTCCTGCGCCCAGAAGAGGTCGTTGCGGTAGTCCCGCATCGGCTCGGTGCCCGCGAGGAATACCGCGAGGTCGCGGTCGACCAGTCCCTGGTTGTGTGCCAGCTGCTGCGCCCGGCCGATGTGGAAGTCGGCCAGTTCCTTTCCGATGGCACGCGAGCCGGAGTGCAGCGTGAGCCACACCGCGCCGGACTCGTCCAACGAGACCTCGATGTGGTGGTTGCCCCCGCCGAGCGTTCCCATCTGCTTTGTCGCCCGTTCCTGACGGAACTTGACCGCTTCGGCCACCCCGTCGAACCGCCCCCAGAAGTCGTCCCAGCCCGGCGCGGCCAGCCCGTACAGGCCCGACGGGTCCACCGGCTCGTCGTGCATCCCCCGGCCCACCGGAATGGCCTGCTCGATCTTCGAGCGGAGCCCGGACAGGTCCCCGGGCAGATCGTTGGCGGTCAGCGAGGTCTTCACCGCGGACATGCCGCAGCCGATGTCCACGCCGACCGCGGCCGGGCAGACCGCCCCGTGCATCGCGATCACCGAGCCGACCGTGGCGCCCTTGCCGAAGTGGACGTCGGGCATGACGGCCAGGCCCTTGATCCAGGGCAGCGTGGCGACGTTGCGCAGCTGCTGCATCGCCACGTCCTCGACCGAGGCCGGGTCGGCCCACATGCGGATGGGAACCTTCGCCCCCGGTACCTCTACATACGACATAGCCCCTCGATTCCCCCGAAAAGTCTGAAAGCGCAAAACCGGCGCCAAGATCGGCAATAAGGTCGGCCGACCGGCATTCACAGCGGCGCGTGCGATACACATTGTGTCCACCGGCCGCCATCGGGCGGCAACCGTTTTTCGCACGAAGGGAGCCCAGGACCGTGCGACGAATGGCGTACGCGACCGGCGCCGTGCTCATCGCAGCGCTCGCCGCCGGCTGCTCCAGCGACTCCGGAGGCGGCAGTTCCGCCCCCGACAGCAAGCCCGGGACCCCGGCCGCGTCGTCCGCACCGCCGGGCAAGTACCGCACCCTCCCCGACGCCTGCCGCGCCATCCCCCTCGCCACCCTCAAGGACCTCCTGCCCGGCACCGCCGAAATGCCGGAGGCCCAGCAGGAGAAGGTGTTCGAGGGTGCCCCCACGGTCACCTACGACACCGACCGCCGGATCGGCTGCCGCTGGAAGTCCGACGCCCCCGAGGGCTCCCGCAGCATCCACCTGGACTTCGAGCGCGTCGTCTCCTACGACACGTCGGTGAGCGACGACGACCGCGCCCGCGAGGTGTACGCGAAGAAGGAGGCGGCGGCCGACCTCCCCGCCCCCACCCTCCCGTCCGGCGGCGGGAGCGGCGGCACCCCCGACGCCTCCCCGTCCGGCTCCGGCAAGGCGGACCCGGACGCGAGCGACGACGCGAGCGCCGACACCGACGCCGACGCCGACGGCAGCACGCCCGACGGGACCGCCGACGGCGGCACGCCCGACGGGGACACCGGCGGCAGCCCCGCCGAGAACCTTCAGCCCCGGCTCCTCGACAAGCTCGGCGACAGCGCGTTCCTGGACGATCTGCTCACCCGGGCGGGTTCCACCGCGCAGCACCGCACGGTGAGCGTGGTGTTCCGCACATCGAACGTCATCGTCACCATCGATTACACGGCTCAGCCGGCCCTCTCCACCCAGGTCCCCGACAGCAAGGAACTCCAGGAGAAGGCCCAGGCACTGGCCCGGCAGCTGGTCGAATCGTTCAACGCCTGACGCCGCCCGCGGGCCCGCCCGGCCCCGGCCCCGGCCGCTCCCCGGGCCGCCCGGCCGAGGCGGCATCCGGTCGCCGTCCGTCGTACCGTGGCCCTCCGGAGCCACCGGCGGCCGCTCGCCGCCGACTGCCTCCGCACGGCTACCGCCGCGCAACCGTCCCCCGTCCGCCGCGCCATCCGACTGAAGGAACCATGCACCGATCAGCCCCGCGACTCACCCGCATACTCGCCTGCGCCGCCGTCCCGGTGATGCTCGTCGTCGCCGGCTGCTCGTCGGACTCCGACGGCAAGAAGGACGCGGCCTCGTCCGCCTCCGCCTCGCCGGAGGCGACGAAGTCGGAACCGGCCGTCGAGGCGGCGAAGTTCGCCGAGCTGCCGGACCCCTGCTCCTCGGTCCGGGCGAAGACCGTCAAGTCCCTGGTGCCTTCGGCCAAGAGCAAGAAGGGCACCCGCGGCAAGACCAGCGACGCCGCCGCCCGGGGCAGCTGCTCCTGGAACGGCCTGGCCGACAAGGGCGTCAAGGGCTCCCAGTACCGCTGGCTGGACGTCGGCTTCACCCGCTTCGCCTCGGACCGGACCCTGGGCAGCGGGGCCTCGCGCGCCGGCGACGACTTCACCAAGCAGGTCGGCAAGGCCGAGTCGGCGGACGGCGCGAAGAACGTCAAGTCCGCTCCCGTCACCGGCATCGGCGACCAGGCGACCAGGGTCACGTACGACCTCGCCAAGTCGGGCGAGGACTTCAGGTACGCCACGGTCATCGCCCGTACGGGGAACGTCGTGGTCGTCGTCAACTACAACGGCGCGGGCTTCGCGGGCTCCAAGACCCCCACCGCCGAGACCGTCGTCAAGGGCGCCGCGATGGCCGTCAAGGACGCGGTCGCCGCCGTCGCCGACGCCAACGGGGGCGCTCAGCCGAGCAACTCCCCGAAGTCCTCCGGGAAGCCCTCCAAGTCCCCCGCCTCTTCGGCAGGTTCCAAGACGTCGGACTGATCCGAGGACCGCCCCCGCCCCCTCCCCCCGCGACACCCCTCGCACACATGTGCCAGGCTGTGCCCGCCGGAAACAAGCCACGGCAGCAAGCCAAGGGCACGAGGACGAGGGAACAGGGAGGGGATGGGGGGTGGCTGCGATGCAGCTGACGCGCATGCACCGGGTGCTGATCGGGCTCGTGGTGGCCGGCGCGGTCCTGATTGCCGCGATCGGCTTCGCCGGTTCCTACGCGGCGGTGCGCGAGCTCGCCCTGCAGAAGGGGTTCGGGGACTTCTCGCTCGTCTTCCCGATCGGCATCGACGCGGGCATCTGCGTCCTGCTGGCCCTCGACCTGCTGCTGACCTGGCTGCGCATCCCCTTCCCGCTGCTGCGGCAGACGGCCTGGCTCCTGACGGCCGCCACCATCGCGTTCAACGGCGCGGCCGCCTGGCCCGACCCGCTCGGCGTCGGCATGCACGCGGTGATCCCGGTGCTGTTCGTGGTCTCCGTCGAGGCCGCCCGGCACGCGGTGGGCCGGATCGCGGACATCACCGCCGACAAGCACATGGAAGGCGTCCGCCTCACCCGCTGGCTCCTCTCCCCCGTCCCCACCTTCCGCCTCTGGCGCCGCATGAAGCTGTGGGAGCTGCGCAGTTACGAGCAGGTCATCAAGCTCGAACAGGACCGGCTGATCTATCAGGCCCGCCTCCAGGCCCGCTACGGCCGCAACTGGCGCCGCAAGGCGCCCGTCGAGTCCCTGATGCCGCTCCGGCTCGCGAAGTACGGCGTACCGCTGGCCGAGACCGGCCCGGCCGGCCTGGCCGCCGCAGGCATCGAACCGGCCCTCCTGCCCCCGGCCCCCGCCGCACCCGCCGCACCCGCCGCACCCGCCGCCCCCGCCGTGGAAACGGCCCAGCAGCACCCCGAACTCCCCCAGGCCGCACACCAGGAAGCCCCCGCAGGTCCCACGGCCCCCGCAGCCCCCCAGGACCACCAGCAGCCCCAGGAGCATCCCCAGGGCCCCCAGCAGCCCGCCACCGAGGAGAACCCCTGGTTCCCGTCCCAGGCGACCGCCAAGGTCTACGAGGGCGGGTACGACCCGGGCTTCGAGGTGCCGGGGCCCACTCCGCACCAGGTCCCCTCGGGCCCCAACGGCCGCACCCGCCCCCTGGGCAACGTGGGTACGGTCGGCAGCTCCGCCCCCGACGCCCGCACCGAGCAGCAGCTCCCCTTCCCGCAACAGCTCCCGCAACAGCAGCTCCCGGAGCAGCCCGTCGCCGAGGCCGCCGAGGAGTGGGCCGAGGAATGGGCGCAGGAGGACGCGGAGTTCAGCGAGATCGCGTACGAGGTCTTCGCCGCGTTCGTGACCGAGCACAACGACTACCCGAGCGTCGCGGTGCTCGACATACACCTGTCGGACGGCCACAACGTGCGTCACCCGCGCAGCGAGGCGCTGATCCGGCAGCTGATGCCGCTGTTCAAGGAGCGCTACCACGCGGAGCAGGCCGAGCTCGAGGCCGACCACATCGCCTGAGCGCGACACCTGACGTACGGCGAAGGGCCGCCCCCACCAGGGGGACGGCCCTTCAGCGCATCCGCACGCTCACGTGCCCAGGAGCCTGCGCACCCGGTCCGCCCCGACCGCGAGCAGCAGCGTGGGCAGGCGCGGGCCCGTGTCGCGGCTGACGAGCAGCCGGTAGAGCAGGGCGAAGAAGGACCGCTGGGCGGTCTTCAGCTCGGGCGTCGGCTTGGCGTCGGGCTCCAGTCCTGCGAGGACCTTCGGCACGCCGTAGACGAGGGTGGTCAGCCCGTCCAGGGACCAGTGCGTGTCCAGCCCCTCGGTCAGCAGCCGCAGCGACTCGCGGCCCTGCTCGTCGAGCGAGCCGAGCAGCTCCTCGTCCGGCTCGTCGCGGACGACGGTGCGGGCCTCGGCCGGGACCTGGGTGGTGATCCAGGACTCGGCGCGGTCCAGGCGCGGCCGGGCCTCGTCCAGCGAGGTGAGCGGGTTCGAGGGGTCCAGCTCGCTGAGGATGCGCAGGGTCTGGTCCTCGGCGCCGGCGGTGATGTCCGCGACCGAGGCGAGCGTGCGGTACGGCAGCGGGCGCGGCGTGCTCGGGAGCTCACCGGCGGCGGTGCCGATCGCGCGGGCGTACGCGGCGGCGTCGGCCGGCAGCACGGAGCCGTCGGCGACCTTGCGGGCCAGCGAGTCCCACTCGTCGTAGAGCCGCTGGATCTCCTGGTCGAAGGCGATCTTGAAGGACTGGTTGGGCCTGCGGCGGGCGTAGAGCCAGCGCAGCAGCGGCGCCTCCATGATCTCCAGCGCGTCGGCCGGGGTCGGCACGCCGCCCTTGCTGGAGGACATCTTGGCCATGCCGGAGATGCCGACGAAGGCGTACATCGGGCCGATGGGCTGGACGCTGTCGAAGACCTCGCGGACGATCTGGCCGCCGACGACGAAGGAGGAGCCGGGCGAGGAGTGGTCGACGCCGGAGGGCTCGAAGATCACGCCCTCGTACGCCCAGCGCATCGGCCAGTCGACCTTCCAGACCAGCTTGCCGCGGTTGAACTCGCTCAGCCGTACCGTTTCGGCGAAGCCGCAGGCCGAGCAGGTGTAGTTCAGCTCGGTGGAGTCGTCGTCGTACGAGGTGACGGTGGTGAGGTCCTTCTCGCAGTTGCCGCAGTAGGGCTTGTACGGGAAGTAGCCGGCGGAGCCGCCGCTGCCGTCGTCCTCGCCGGCCGCGCCGGAACCGGCCTCGGCCTCCAGTTCGGCTTCGTCCACCTTCTTCTGCTGCTGCGGCTTCTTGCCGCCCTTGGCACCGCCGGCCGCCGGGTCCTTCTTGGTGCGGTAGCGGTCGAGGACGGCGTCGATGTCGGCGCGGTGGCGCATCGCGTGCAGGATCTGCTCGCGGTAGGTGCCCGCGAGGTACTGCTCCGTCTGGCTGATGCCGTCGTACTCGACGCCCAGCTCGTCCAGGGACGCGGTCATCGCGGCCTTGAAGTGCTCGGCCCAGTTCGGATACGAGGACCCGGCGGGCGCGGGCACCGAGGTCAGCGGCTTGCCGATGTGCTCGGCCCAGCTCTCGTCCACGCCCGCGACGCCGTTCGGCACCTTGCGGTAGCGGTCGTAGTCGTCCCAGGAGATCAGGTGCCGGACGGTGCGGCCGCGGCGGCGGATCTCGTCGGCGACCAGGTGCGGGGTCATGACCTCGCGGAGGTTGCCCAGGTGGATCGGGCCCGACGGGGAGAGGCCGGAGGCGACGACGACCGGTTTGCCAGGCGCACGACGCTCCGATTCGGCGATGACCTCGTCCGCGAAGCGGGAGACCCAGTCGGTCTCGGTGCTGCTCTGACTCTGAGCCACGGTCGGCACGTCCTTCTCTCGGGTAGGACTCGTAGGGGCACCGCCCATTCTCCCAGGTGCGGCCCGCAGCACGAAAACGGCTTTACGGGGCCCCGCGGCACGGGCGAAGAAACCCGTTTACAGGCCGTGGGATACTTGGGGTCATCCCTTGTACCCCTACGGAAACGGCAGCCCGTCCCATGCCTGAGCACGGCTCGGTCAATTCCCTCGCTTCCACGCTCCAGCAGCAGCTGGCGGACGCCCTGACGGCAGCACTGCCGGATGCCGGCGCCGCGGACCCGCTGCTGCGCCGAAGCGACCGGGCCGACTTCCAGGCCAACGGCATCCTGGCGCTCGCCAAGAAGCTCAAGGGCAACCCGCGCGAGCTGGCCGACCGGGTCACCGGCGCCCTCCCGGCCTCCGACCTGATCAAGGACATCGAGGTCTCGGGCCCCGGCTTCCTGAACGTCACGCTCACCGACCGGGCGATCACCGAGACCCTCGCCGCGCGGGCCGCCGACGGCGACCGGCTCGGCATCCCGGTGAACGAGGCGGCGGGCACCACCGTCATCGACTACGCCCAGCCGAACGTGGCCAAGGAAATGCACGTGGGCCACCTGCGGTCCGCCGTCATCGGTGACGCGATGGTGCAGATCCTGGAGTTCACCGGCGAGTCCGTCGTGCGCAGGCACCACATCGGTGACTGGGGCACCCAGTTCGGCATGCTCATCCAGTACCTCATCGAGCACCCGGACGAGCTGGACCACGAGGGCGGCAAGGAGGACGGCGAGGCCGCCATGTCCTCGCTCAACCGGCTCTACAAGGCGTCCAGGGCCCTGTTCGACTCGGACGAGGAGTTCAAGGCCCGCTCCCGGGACCGGGTGGTCGCGCTCCAGGCCGGGGACGCGGAGACGCTGGCCATGTGGCAGCGGTTCGTGGACGAGTCGAAGATCTACTTCTACTCGGTCTTCGACAAGCTCGACATGGAGATCAGCGACCCCGACATCGTCGGCGAGTCCGGGTACAACGACATGCTGGAGGAGACCTGCCGCATCCTGGAGGAGACGGGCGTCGCCGTCCGCTCCGAGGGTGCGCTCTGCGTCTTCTTCGACGACGTGCTGGGCCCCGACGGCAACAAGGTCCCGCTGATCGTCAAGAAGACCAACGGCGGCTACGGGTACGCGGCGACCGACCTCTCCGCGATCCGCGACCGGGTGCAGAACCTCAAGGCGGACACCCTGCTGTACGTCGTGGACGTACGGCAGTCCCTGCACTTCAAGATGGTCTTCGAGACGGCCCGGCGGGCCGGCTGGCTGAACGAGGGCGTCAAGGCGCACCAGCTCGCCTTCGGCACGGTGCTCGGCAAGGACGGCAAGCCGTTCAAGACCCGTGAGGGTGTCACGGTCCGGCTGGAGGACCTGCTGGACGAGGCGGTCGATCGGGCGACGGCCGTGGTCCGGGAGAAGGCCGGGAAGGTGGGCCTGTCCGAGGACGAGATCGTGGAGAACGGCCGGTACGTCGGCATCGGCGCCGTGAAGTACGCGGACCTGTCGACCTCCGCCGTACGGGACTACAAGTTCGACCTGGACCAGATGGTGTCGCTGAGCGGCGACACGTCGGTGTACCTCCAGTACGCGTACGCGCGCATCCGGTCGATCCTGCGCAGGGCCGGGGACGCGAAGCCGGTCGCGCACCCCGAGCTGGAGCTCGCCCCGGCCGAGCGGGCGCTCGGTCTGCACCTGGACCAGTTCGGCGAGACGCTGTCCGAGGTCGCGGCGAACTACGAGCCGCACAAGCTGGCCGCGTACCTCTACCAGCTGGCGTCGCACTACACGACGTTCTACGACCAGTGCCACGTCCTGAGCGAGGACAACCCGGCCGAGGTGGTCGAGAACCGGCTGTTCCTCTGCGACCTCACCGCCCGCACCCTGCACAAGGGCATGGCGCTGCTGGGCATCCGGACACCCGAGCGGCTCTGAGCACGAGCGGCGCGGAAGGGCGGGGCCCCGGCGGGCCTCGCCCTTCCTGTTCCCGGTCCCCTATTCGGGCCGTCCCAGCGCCCACCCGGAGACGTCGGCCAGCCGGCCCCGCCACAGCGGAAGCCGCAGCGGGCCCGCGCCGCCGCAGACGAGGGTCGCGTCGCGCAGGTGGATCCACCTGGGCAGCTGCCCCGGGTCCTCGTCCCCCCGCATCTCCTTGATCCCCTGGTCCACCGTCTCGGGGAACTCCGCGAGGAGGTTGGCCCCCTCGCCCTCGACCTGGCGCAGGCTCCTGGACCACTCCGCCTTCCACGCCTCGTGGCCGATCACGTCTCCGTGCAGGACACCGGCCGGAACCGCCAGCGTCAGCGGCAGCCCGGACCGGATCTCGCGGTTCAGGAGCCGGATCAGCAACTGGAGCTGAAGATCGGGCACGGGCTCGGTGACCACCGTGAGGGCGTCCCGCGCGGGGTCGTCGGAGTCATTCATGGCTGTTCCCTTCGGCGGCGGCCCCTGTGCGGACGTCCCAGCGGCCCGGGATTCCTTCACTCGCTTTCCCCGCGCGAAGGCTCTCAACCCTCCCGCCATCTCGCAGAAATACTTCGGGTACGCAAGGGTCTGGAGGGCAAAAGAAGAATTCAGAACGTTCGACGATCATTTCTCTTGGGGCGAAAGATGACCGACCGCAACGCGACCCTCCCCTCTTCTCCGGAGGGCATTACCGACACCGTACCGACACCCGCCAAGGCGTCCGAGGCGCGGGACGCGGCCGCCGCATTCGCCGCGGCGCTCGACCCGCCGCCCTCGTCCTCGGCGGTCCAGGACCTGCTGCTGCTCGTTTCGGAACTGGTGACGAACGCGGTGCGCCATGCGGGGGCCGTCACCGCACTGGCGTTCGGAGCCGACGAGAACACGCTGTACGTGCAGATCGCCGATCCCAGTACCGTGCGCCCGCAGCCGCGCGCCCCGGACCTGAGGGGACGGGCCGGGGGGTTCGGCTGGCCGCTGATCCTACGGCTGGCCCGGAAGGCCGACATCCGCGACCGGGGCGACCAGGGAAAGATCATTCTCGTCTCCATGGCGCGCTGACCGCGGCATTCCGCGGGGCCGGAGCATCCGGCCATTTCCGTGGAATTGATGGGCGCTTTCTGTTTATTCCTAGAGGAAGCGCCGGAACGGCACCACCGATGCCTCACGGACCCGCTGCACGACCGACCGCCGCCGCCACCGCAGGCCCTCGATCCGCTCGCTCACCTTCAGATCCTGTTCGAAATGGCCGTCCAGCGTCTGCGTGAACGCCCGGTCCATCACCGCGAGCATGACCTCCTCGTCGTGGTCCAGGGAGCGGCGGTTGATGTTCGTGGACCCGATCAGCGCGGCAACCCGGTCGACGGTGACGATCTTGGCGTGCATCATCGTCGGCCGGTACTGGAAGATCTTCACGCCGCAGGCCGTCAGCTCCTCGTAGTACAGCTGCCCGGCGAGCTGGCAGACCCGCTTGTCCGTGTGCGGCCCCGGCAGCAGGATCTCCACTTCCACGCCGCGCCGCGCCGCCGCGCACAGCAGCTCGATGAAGAAGGCGTCCGGCGCGAAGTAGGCCGTGGCGATCCGGATACGCTCCTCGGCGGATTCCAGGACCACACGGAGCAGCGTCTGCATGTCCTGCCAGCCGAAGCTGGCCGAGCCCCGCACCACCTGCACCACGGCCTCACCCTGCGGCGGGATGCTCAGGAACCGGTCGCGCGCGTCGAACAGTTCGTCGTGGCACTCGGCCCAGTTCTGCGCGAAGGCCGCCGCGAGGCCGTCCACCGCCGGTCCCCGCACCTGGACGTGCGTGTCCCGCCACTCGTGCTCGTTACGGGCGTCCCCGCACCACTCCTCGGCTATCCCCACGCCCCCGGTGAACGCCGTCTCCTCGTCCACCACGAGGACCTTGCGGTGACAACGGTGGTTCTGCTTCAGCGGTGACAGATAGAGCGGCTTGCGGAACCACGCGACCTGGACCCCGGCCTCCTCCATGGCCCTGAGCTGGTCCTTCTCTATGAGCCTGCTGCCGAACCCGTCGAGCAGCAGCCGCACCCTGACCCCGGACCGCGCCCGCTCCGCAAGCGTGGCCGCGAACTCCCTCGCGATGTCGCCGCGCCAGTAGACGAAGGTCATCATGTCCACGGTGTGCTCGGCCCCCCGGATGCCGTCCAGCATCGCGGCGAAGATGGCGTCCCCGTTGCGCAGGGGGACCAGCGCGTTCCCCTCGGTCGCGGCGATCCCGATGAGCCTCTCCAGCCGCCGCCGGAGCCGGACGGCGCGTTCACCGAGGAGCGCGTCCTCGCCCGGTGCGGCCGGCGGTTCCTGCCGGAGTTCCGGTCTGTCGTCGGTGCTGCTGGACATGTGTCTCCTCGAAGGTCGTCGTCGGTGGCACCGGGGCCCCTCTCCGGGGAACGGGCAGACACCACCTTCCCAGGACGCGCCGGAGCAGGCGTGCCCCCTGCCCCGCCCGGCACCCTCGTGGACACCACGGTCGACGAGACGTGGCACGAGCCCCTGCTCTGGTACGCGGACCAGCCCGCGAGCCCAGGGGCGTGGGCCGCGCTGCGCGCGACCGGCCGGCGTGTGGCCGGGCCCGGCGCCGACTCCGGCCGAGGCGGGCCCGGACGAGCCGGACGCCCTCGCGGCCGAGATCGCGGATCAACTGACGGGGCCGGCCGCCCACGACGACGGCCGAGGCGCTGGCGCTGGCGGCGGAGCACTTCGCGTTCTGCCCGGACACCATCCGGCAGTCGACGCTCGACACGCTCCGGGCGTACGCGCCTGAGGCGCTGCTGAAGCAGGAGAGCTGGGCGTTCTGGTGGGACTGAACTTCGTGTGCCTGAATCGACGCATTGGTCTTGACCAATTTTCGCAAGTATGGGAATCATGACCGGAGTCGCCACAGAACCTTCATAACTGCTCCGCAGGAGAACCACCCACTATGCGCATACCGACCTCTGCCGCCCTCGCGGCGCTCGGCGGTGCCCTCGTCCTCGGGCTCACCGTCGCTCCGGCCGCCCAGGCCGCCCCCGCCCCGGCGGACTGCACGACCGACGCCTTCGGGATCGCCGGCAAGTACGGCGAGTTCGTCCTGGGGGACGACGTCCACTCGCCCGACGCGGAAGGCGCGGTGGCCGTCGGCGGCGACGCGGACTTCCGGGGCGGGTTCAGCGTCGCCAACGAGCTGTCGGCCGCCGAGGTCGACGCGCTGCCCGGGCGCGCCTCGCTCGTCGTGCGCGGTGACCTGCTCAACGGCGGCTCGGCCACCGTCGTGATGAAGGGCAACGCGGTGGTCGGGGGCGCGATCAAGGACCGCGCCGTCGAGCTGCACAACGGCACCTTCAGCAAGAAGGCCGACCTGATCGACTTCGACGGGGAGTTCGCCGAACTCCGTTCCTACTCGGCCGCGCTGGCCGGGGAGTCCGCGACGGCGGGCGCCGAGGTGCGGCGCGACGGGGACCGGCTGACGCTGACCGGCACCGACAGCGGCCGCAACGTCTTCTCCGTGCCGGCGGCGCAGCTGGAGAAGGCGAAGGAGGTCTTCATCAAGGTCCCGGCCGGTGCGACGACGATCGTCAACGTCAGCGGCCAGGAGTACGACATGGCGACGGCCCGCACCACCGGCTTCTTCCTGTCGGGCGGTCAGGACTTCGTGCTGGACGACAAGCTGCAGAGCGCGTCGGACGGCGCGGTCCGGGCGAAGCTCCTGTGGAACTTCCCGGACGCCACGAAGGTCGTGAAGAACAGCCAGGCCGCCTGGCCGGGCAGCGTGCTCGCGCCCCACGCCCACCTGGAGCTGGGCACGGCCGCGCCGGTCAACGGCTCGGTGTGGGTGGCGTCGCTGCACGGTTCGGGCGGTGCGGAGACGCACCACTTCCCGTTCACCGGCTGCCTGCCCGAGGTCCCCGGCACCGAGACCCCGTCGCCCGGCACGACCCCGAGCGGCACGCCCACCACGACGCCCCCGGCGACGGGCACCCCGTCGGCCCCGGTGACCCCGCCGTCCGGCAGCGCCACGCCGTCCGGTACCCCGTCGGGCTCCGCGACCCCGGGCGCACCGGCCCCGTCCGCCAGTCCGTCGCAGCCCGGTGAGGGCGACCTCGCGACGACCGGCAGCAGCAACATGGTCCCGATCACCATCGCAGGCGCCGTGGTCGTCGCCGCCGGTGCGGGCCTGGTCGTCATGGCCCGCCGCCGCAAGCGCGCCTGACCCCACCGGATCGCGGCCCCCGGGGAGCCTTCACCAGGCCCTTGGGGGTCGCGATCCGCTCAGCGCTTCTCCCAGACCGACGTGTCGTAGCGGTAGTAGTACTCGGGCCGCCCCGCGATGCTGCTCGTACGGAACGGCGTGCCGCCGTCGTCGATGCGCAGGGTGCCCTTGCGGCCGCCGCTGCTCCACTCCAGCTCCAGGTACCAGCTGACGTCGTGGCCCTCGACGTGCGCGTCCAGGTCGAAGACCTCCACATCGCTGGACGAGACCTGGAACGGGAAGTCCTTCGCCGGGACGGTCTCGTCGCCCTGCTTGCCGGCCACCGGGGTGAGCGCGGGGCGGCTGTTGTCGAGGTCGATGTCGAAGGACTGCGGCTCGATGCCGCTGCCGCAGCCCTCGCCCATGGAGAACGCGGGCCGTTGCAGGGGCGCCCGCCGGCTCAGCACGCGGACGTGCAGGCCGGTCAGGACGACGGCCTGCTGCGAGGTGCCCTGCACGGTGAGTTCCAGCTTCATGCTGCCGCCGTCCACCCCGCCGAGCGAGCGGGCCCAGCCCCGGGTGCTGGTGGGAGAGGGCGGGGGCGGCACGGTCGCCGGGTCCTGGCCGAGCAGATAGAACTGCCCGCAGGGCTCCTCCCAGTTGTACGAGCTGATGGTGACGGTCGGCGGGCGCCCGGCACTCTCGGGGGTGCGCGAGGCGGACACGGATGACCGTACGGAGGGACTGGCGGACCCGGGGCTCGCGGAGGCACTGGCCCGCTCCGACGCCGACGCGGACACCGAAGCGGACGCCGACGGGCTCTCCGGGCTTTCGGACACCGCGTCCGCCCCCTTGCCCTCCTGCGTGCTCCGGGCTCCGGGCACGCCCACGGCGGAGCCCGCACCGGTCTCCTTGAGCTGGCCGATGACCACGGCGGTGGGCACGGTGAGCGCGACGACCGCTGCGGCGGCGAGCAGCACCCGCGTACGGGCCGAGGCGCGGCGCCACCGGGAGGAGGGCTCGGACCCGGGGACGGCAGCGGGCTCGACCTCCGGAACAGGCTCGGGGGCCGGGGCGGGCTCGACCGGAGCCGGAGCCGGCTCGACCGGAGCATCGGCTTCCGGCTCCGCATCCGACACCGCATCCGGAGCCTCCGCCCCCGCGACGGGGGCGTCCGGCTTCCCCCGCCGCCGTGCCGCATCGGCGATGATCCACCGCCGGTGCAGCTCCACCAGCTCGTCGGCCGTGGCCCCGCAGAGGCGGGCGAACCGTTCCACGGGGGCGTACTCGCCCGGGACGGCGTCCCCGTTGCAATACCGGTGGAGTGTCGACGTACTGACGTGCAGCCGGCCGGCCAGCACCCCGTAACTGCGCCCCGAACGGTCCTTCAGTTTCTTCAACAGACCTGCGAATTGCTCGGCCTCCGGCGTCGCCACTGCAGCGTTCCCCCTCCTGGTCCGTCCCGGATCACCGTTCCAGGGACATGGAATCTGCCCAGGTCACAGTACGCGCAGGCATTCCAGCATCCCCAATGGTGTGGCGGGCGTTGCGGCCGGAATCCGCCGTGCCGCAAGCTCGGATCACACCACAGCGACCACGGGGACCGACGCAGTGCGAACCCTCTTCCGCATCGAGTTGACCGATGTCCTGGCCATCGGAGTGGTGATCGTGACGACCGCGATCGTCCTGCTCCTGATCTGCCGCCACTGACGACAGAACGACCCAGACCGCACCACAGACCGCACCACACAGAACACACTTACGGGGAGTACCACCATGCGCAGCAACCGCATCCGCACCACCGTTCTCGCGGCCACCGCCCTGCTCGCCGCGCTCTCGCTCACGGCGTGCAGCGGGGACGAGGGCACCGACACCAGCAAGCCCGGCGCGGCCGCCGCGGCCGGCCCGACGGCGGACAAGGACGGCGGGAACTCCCCGTCGCCCTCGGCCACCCCGGCCAAGGACTCGACGTCGGCGACCGACACCGAGCCGGCCGCCGACGCCAAGCCGAAGACCCCGGCCACGGTAACGAAGACCAAGGCCCCGGCCGCCCCCAAGCCGAAGTCCCCCGTCACGTGCACCGGCTCCAACACGAAGGTCACCGTCACCAAGGTGAGCCGCCCGGTCAACCACCTGCTGCTCACGGCGACCAACACGGGCGACCGCCCCTGCTACGCGTACCACGCGCCCATGCTCCGCTTCGACGGCGCCCAGGCGGTGTTCCAGGTCCTGCAGAGCAGCCGGCCGCAGGCCGTGGTGACGCTCGACCCGGGCCAGTCGGCGTACGCCGGGATCGCCCTGACCGGTGAGCCCAACGGCCGGAAGCCGTACGAGAGCAAGCACCTCGGGGTCATCTTCGCCGACCGCGGCGACTCGCCCGTCAACTCCTCGCCGGCCGAGCTGACGCTGCCC
This sequence comes from Streptomyces sp. A1277, assembly GCF_004795015.1. Taxonomy (GTDB): domain Bacteria; phylum Actinomycetota; class Actinomycetes; order Streptomycetales; family Streptomycetaceae; genus Streptomyces. Next base: position 67,026 of record NZ_SSBI01000035.1, read on the forward strand.
GGCACGACGTACTGGGACGACAACGGCTTCGTCACCTACTGGCAGAGCGAGATGGCCGACGCGCTCACCTACTGACCGGCCGGCTCGAAGTCGAACCAGATCCGGTGCGTACCGTCCGCATCGACGGCCAGCCCGCCGCCCCCGCTGATTCCGGCGAGGGCGGCGGTCCCGCTCGACGGCACGATCGTGAAGAACTCATTCGTACGGTCGCTGCCGCCGGTCGCGGCCGAGTGCACGAAGTTGAACGTGCCCTCGCGCCCGGCGAGCGTGCCCTCGAAGGACTCCATGGCGATGTACGTACCCACGCCCGCGTCCTGGTCGAAGGCGGCGGTGAACAGCGTGGTCGACCGCCCCGCCACCTCGCCCTCGAAGGTCTTCACGATCGTCGCCACCCCGACGGGAAGCGCGGTGGAGACCTCGGGCTCGGGCTTCAGCTCGGACGGGACGAAGGAGTTGACGGTGAACGTTCCGGAGGCTCTCATGTGCCCGATCGTAGTTTCCGGGTACGACAGTCGAGGGCCTAGGTACGACAACTCATGTGCCGGGACACCCCGACTGGTGGAATCGCACGCATGTCGCACCCCGTCGTCGCGGACGACCGCCCCCGGCACGCATGGATCGCCTCGCTCCTCTCCACGATCGTGACACCGCCGCTCGTCTACGTGGCCCTGCTGTACAGCATGTTCGCGCCGATGGCCTGCGACTCCTGCTCGGACGCGGATGACGAGCGCATGGAAGCCACCTTCGGTCCGGCCTTCACGGTGTCCTGCTGCGGCCTGCTCCTGGCTCTGGTCACCGTGGTCGCGAGCTGGGTGCTCACCAGGCGCAGGCCGGCGGCGGCGATCTTCCTGGCCGTGGCCGCCCCCTTCGTCGTGGTCCTCACGTGGGCGGTGTTCATGACCATCCTCGCCTGGCCGTAGCCGGCCCGCTCAGCCCCGCAGCCGCTGCGCGACCTCCGTCGCCCAGTACGTGAGGATCAGCTGCGCACCCGCCCGGCGGATGCCGGTCAGGCTCTCCAGGATCGCCGCGTCCCGGTCGATCCAGCCCTTCTCGGCGGCGGCCTCGATCATCGCGTACTCACCGCTGATCTGGTACGCGGCGACCGGCACGTCCGACGCCTCGGCGACCTTCGCCAGGATGTCCAGGTACGGGCCGGCCGGCTTGACCATGACCATGTCCGCGCCCTCTTCGAGGTCGAGCGCCAGCTCGCGCAGCGACTCGCGGATGTTGGCCGGGTCCTGCTGGTACGTCTTGCGGTCGCCCTTGAGCGAGGAGCCGACCGCCTCGCGGAACGGGCCGTAGAACGCCGAGGAGTACTTCGCGGTGTACGCGAGGATCGACACGTCCTCGTGCCCCGTCTGGTCGAGCGCGTCGCGGATGACGCCGACCTGGCCGTCCATCATGCCGCTGGGGCCGACCACATGGGCGCCGGCGTCGGCCTGGACCTGGGCCATCTCCGCGTACCGCTCCAGCGTGGCGTCGTTGTCGACACGGCCGTCCTCGGTCAGCACACCGCAGTGGCCGTGGTCGGTGAACTCGTCCAGGCAGAGGTCGGACATGACGATGAGATCGTCACCCACCTCCTCGCGCACCGCGCGCAGAGCGACCTGGAGGATGCCGTCCGGGTCGGTGCCGGCCGTGCCGCGCGCGTCCTTGTTCTCGTCCAGGGGCACACCGAACAGCATGATCCCCGAGACCCCGGCCGAGACCGCGTCCACGGCGGCCTTCCGCAGGGTGTCCAGGGTGTGCTGCTGCACGCCGGGCATGGCCGAGATGGCGACCGGGGCGTCGATGCCCTCGCGCACGAACGCGGGCAGGATCAGGTTCGCCGGGTCGAGCCGTGTCTCGGCGACCATCCGCCGCATCGCGGGGGTCGTCCGCAGCCGCCGGGGGCGGGAGCCGGGGAAGTTTCCGTACACAGTCATCCTTCGAGACTAGACCCGTACACATCGCGCTCTTGCCGACACGGGTGCCGGGAAACGGGGCGGGGCCCGGCCGCTTCGAGGAGAAGCGACCGGGCCCCGCCTACGACCGGATCAGGTCGTCGTACGACGCCTGCGCGCACCCGGACGCCGCTCGCTCGGCCGGGTCACCGGGTCACCGGCCTCCCGCGCCGCGTCCCGGCGCCGCGCGCCGAACTCGGCCAGCGCCTCGGCCAGCTTGTGCACCGAGGGCTCCGGCGACAGGACGTCCACGCGCAGCCCGTGCTCCTCGGCGGTCTTCGCCGTGGCGGGGCCGATACACGCGATGACCGTCACGTTGTGCGGCTTGCCCGCGATGCCGACCAGGTTGCGCACGGTCGAGGACGAGGTGAACAGCACCGCGTCGAAACCGCCGCCCTTGATCGCCTCACGCGTTTCGGCGGGCGGCGGCGAGGCGCGGACCGTGCGGTACGCGGTGACGTCGTCCACCTCCCAGCCCAGCTCGATCAGCCCGGCCACCAGGGTCTCGGTGGCGATGTCGGCGCGCGGCAGGAAGACGCGGTCGATCGGGTCGAAGACCGGGTCGTAGGGCGGCCAGTCCTCCAGCAGCCCGGCGGCCGACTGCTCGCCCGAGGGCACCAGGTCCGGCTTCACACCGAAGTCGATGAGCGCGGCGGCGGTCTGCTCGCCCACGGCCGCGACCTTGATCCCGGCGAAGGCACGGGCGTCGAGCCCGTACTCCTCGAACTTCTCCCGCACCGCCTTCACGGCGTTCACGCTGGTGAAGGCGATCCACTCGTACCGGCCCGTGACCAGGCCCTTGACCGCCCGCTCCATCTGCTGGGGCGTACGCGGCGGCTCGACGGCGATCGTCGGCACCTCGTGCGGTACCGCACCGTAGGAACGAAGCTGGTCGGAGAGCGAGGCCGCCTGCTCCTTCGTACGCGGCACGAGGACCTTCCAGCCGAACATCGGCTTGGACTCGAACCACGCGAGCTGGTCGCGCTGGGCGGCGGAGCTGCGCTCCCCGACCACGGCTATGACCGGCTGGTGCCCCTCCGGCGACGGCAGCACCTTGCCCTGCTTGAAGACCTGGGCGATCGTCCCGAGGGTCGCCGTCCAGGTGCGCTGGCGCGTCGTCGTGCCGGCGGCCGTCACGGTCAGCGGGGTGTCGGGCTTGCGGCCCGCCGAGACCAGCTCACCGGCGGCCGCGGCCACCGCGTCGAGCGACGTCGAGATGACGCACGTGGCATCGCTCGCGCCGACCTCGCTCCAGCAGCGGTCGCTCGCCGTACGGGCGTCGACGAACCGTACGTCCGCGCCCTGGGCGTCCCGCAGCGGCACCCCGGCGTACGCGGGCACCCCCACGGCGTTGGCGATGCCCGGCACGACCTCGAAGGGGATGCCGGCCGCGGCGCAGGCCAGCATCTCGCCGGCCGCGTTCCCGTCCAGGCCGGGGTCACCGGCCACGGCGCGCACGACCCGCCTGCCGCCCTTCGCGGCCTCCATGACAAGATTGGCCGCGTCCCTGAGAACGGGTACTCCGGCGGCCGTTGACTGCGCGTCAACAACCGCCAGCTCAGGGGTGCTTACCCCTGCCCGCGCATGGCAGCGAACGACGCCGAGAACGTCCGGCTCGGCGACAAGAACGTCCGCGCTCGCAAGCGCCTCGACGGCGCGCAGAGTCAGCAGTCCCGGGTCGCCGGGACCGGCGCCGAGGAAGGTGACGTGCCCTGCGGACAGGACAGGGAAATCGGATGCGGCGGGGCCGGTGGGGCTCAAAGTGCTCGCTCCCCCATAAGACCGGCCGCACCCTTGGCAAGCATCTCGGCCGCGAGTTCGCGACCGATCGCCGCCGCGTCGTCGTGCGACGTGGGAACGGGACCGGTGGTGGACATCTGCACCAGCGAGGCACCGTCGGTGGAACCGACGACACCGCGCAGGCGCAGTTCGTTGACAGCCTGACCGTCGGCGAGGAGGTCGGCCAGCGCACCCACGGGTGCGGAGCAGCCGGCCTCCAGGGCGGCGAGCAGGGCACGCTCGGCGGTCACGGCGGCCCGGGTGTACGGGTCGTCGAGCTCGGCGAGCGCGGCGGCGAGGTCGGCGCTGCTCGCAGCGCACTCGATCGCCAGTGCTCCCTGACCGGGAGCGGGCAGCACGGTGTCGACCGACAGGAAGTCGGTCACCTCACCGCTGCGGCCCAGACGGTTGAGCCCGGCGGCGGCGAGAACCACCGCGTCCAGCTCACCGCTGCGTACAAATCCGATGCGCGTGTCGACGTTGCCCCGGATCGGGACGGTCTCGATGCCGAGGCCGTGGCTGCGGGCGTACGCGTTGAGCTGCGCCATGCGGCGCGGCGAGCCGGTGCCGATGCGGGAGCCGGACGGCAGCTGCGCGAACGTCAGCCCGTCCCGGGCCACCAGCACGTCACGCGGGTCCTCGCGCACCGGCACGGCCGCCAGGACCAGGCCCTCGGGCTGCGCGGTCGGCAGGTCCTTGAGCGAGTGGACGGCGAAGTCCACCTCGCCGCGCAGCAGCGCGTCGCGCAGCGCGGCGACGAACACGCCGGTCCCGCCGATCTGCGCCAGGTGCTCCCGGGAGGTGTCCCCGTACGTGGTGATCTCCACGAGTTCGACGGCGCGCCCGGTCACCTCGCTGACCGCGTCGGCGACGTGGCCGGACTGCGCCATGGCGAGCTTGCTGCGCCTAGTCCCCAGCCTCAGGGGTGAGTTGTCGGTCATGACCGCCCTCGATTCGGGTCGTTCAGGTCTGCCCGGGAGACGGCGGCGACCGTCTGCGGGTCGAGGTCGAAGAGTTCGCGCAGCGCGTCCGCGTACCCGGCGCCGCCGGGCTCGCTGGCGAGCTGCTTGACCCGCACGGTGGGCGCGTGCAGGAGCTTGTCGACCACGCGGCGCACGGTCTGCGTGATCTCGGCGCGCTGTTTCTCGTCCAGGTCGGGGAGGCGTCCGTCCAGCCGTGCGATCTCGTCCGCGACGACGCCGGCGGCCATCGTGCGCAGGGCGACGACGGTCGGGGTGATGTGGGCGGCGCGCTGGGCGGCGCCGAAGGCGGCGACCTCGTCGGCGACGATGGTGCGCACCCGGTCCACATCGGCGGCCATCGGGGCGTCGGCCGACGCCTCGGCGAGCGACTCGATGTCGACGAGGCGCACACCGTCGAGGCGGCCGGCGCCCGCGTCGATGTCGCGCGGCATGGCGAGGTCGAGCAGGGCCAGGCGCACCGGCCCGGTGGACTGCGCCGGGATCAGGCCGGACCCCTCGCGCGCGGGCACGTGGTCCAGGCCGAGCGCATCGGCGACGGCCTCGGCGCCGAGGACGAGCCCGGTGGCGCCGGTGCAGGAGACGACGATGTCGGCACGTGTCAGTTCACCGGAGACCTCGGCCATCTCCACCGCGTGCGCGCGCGTGCCCGTGGAGCCGGGCTGGTTCAGGATCTCGGCGAGCCGGTCGGCGCGGGCCCGGGTGCGGTTGGCGACGACGATCTCGGCGACGCCGGTGCGGGCCAGGGTCGCGGCGGCCAGCGAGGACATCGAGCCGGCGCCGATGACCAGGGCGCGCTTGCCCCTGGCCCAGGCTGCGGTGTCGCCCCCGTCGGCGAGCTGTTCCAGGCCGAAGGTGACGAGCGACTGCCCGGCCCGGTCGATCCCGGTCTCGCTGTGGGCGCGCTTGCCGACCCGCAGGGCCTGCTGGAACAGGTCGTTGAGCAGCCGGCCCGCGGTGTGCAGCTCCTGGCCGAGGGCCAGCGCGTCCTTGATCTGGCCGAGGATCTGGCCCTCGCCCACGACCATCGAGTCCAGCCCGCAGGCCACCGAGAAGAGGTGGTGGACGGCCCGGTCCTCGTAGTGCACGTAGAGATACGGAGTCAGCTCGTCCAGCCCGACGCCGCTGTGCTGGGCGAGCAGGGTGGACAGCTCGGCGACGCCCGCGTGGAACTTGTCCACGTCGGCGTAGAGCTCGATGCGGTTGCAGGTCGCGAGGACGGCGGCCTCGGTCGCGGGCTCGGCGGCCAGGGTGTCCTGGAGCAGCTTGGCCTGGGTGTCGGCGGCCAGCGAGGCCCGCTCCAGCACGGAGACGGGGGCGCTGCGGTGGCTCAGACCCACGAGGAGCAGGCTCATGCCGGCATCACGGCGGGCATGTCCCCGTCGGGTCCCTTCCGGCCGGTGCTCGTGTGGGTGGTGGTGGCGCGCACGGGCGGCGCGGCCGGGTCGGGACCGGCGTCGACACCGTCCTCACCGGCCTTGCGCTGCTCGTGGAAGGCGAGGATCTGCAACTCGATGGAGAGGTCGACCTTGCGCACGTCGACGCCTTCGGGCACCGACAGGACGGTCGGGGCGAAGTTCAGGATCGAGGTGACGCCGGCGGCGACGAGCCGGTCGCAGACCTGCTGGGCGGCGCCGGGCGGGGTGGTGATCACACCGATCGACACACCGTTCTCGCTGATGATGCGGTCCAGGTCGTCGGCGTGCTGGACGGGGATGCCGGCGACGGGCGTACCCGCCATGGCCGGATCGGCGTCGATCAGCGCGGCGACGCGGAACCCGCGCGAGGCGAACCCGCCGTAGTTGGCGAGGGCCGCGCCGAGGTTGCCGATGCCGACGATGGCGACCGGCCAGTCCTGGGTGAGGCCCAGCTCGCGCGAGATCTGGTAGACGAGGTACTCGACGTCGTAGCCGACGCCGCGCGTCCCGTACGAGCCGAGGTAGCTGAAGTCCTTGCGCAGCTTCGCGGAGTTGACCCCCGCCGCCGCGGCCAGCTCCTCGGAGGAGACCGTGGGGACCGAGCGCTCGGAGAGCGCGGTCAGCGCGCGGAGATACAGCGGAAGTCGGGCGACGGTGGCCTCGGGAATTCCTCGGCTACGGGTCGCCGGTCGGTGATTTCGGCCAGTTGCCACGGTGCTCCTGCGGGATGAGCGGGGCTGCAGGCGGCCGTATGTCCCAAGACCGCCCCGTCGAATGCAGGCTATGTCTTTGTGAACGCGTGCACAAAGATTGTGTCCGGTTTGTCCGGTCAAAGTGACCGGGGTCACGCACATCCGTCGCGCGATCCAGGAACCACGGATCGCATCAGCCCGTTGCAGGCCCGAAGGGGGCAAAGCGGAACACACTCCTCACAGCTACGCCCCCGAGACCACTCAAAACGCCCACGATGGTAACCGGGTTTCACTCAGGAAAGCAGCGCGCTGCGCAGTCTTGCGGGGTCGACCCGCCAGAACGTGTGCTGTTCGTTATCCACGAGCACCACGGGGATCTGCTCCCAGTACTCCCGGTACAGCTCCTCGTCCTGGGTGATGTCCTTCTCCTCCCAGGACGCGCCGGTCTCCTCGCACACCGCCCGCACCACCACCCGCGCGTCGTCGCAGAGGTGACAGCCGGGCTTCCCCACCAGGGTCACCACACGCTCGGCGGGGTTCTTCTTCCTACGACGCAACAGGGCACTCATGCCTCTCATTCTGGGGCCCCGTCCCGGAGCCCTCGGACACCAGGAGTTCACCCCACGGCGTCACGGCGGGGCCTGTCGGACCGGGCCGACTGGCTATGCTCACCGCATGGCCGCTCCCGGATGGCTCACCCCCCGTAGGCGTTCCGCGACCGCACGCAGCGTGCTGGCAGGCGAAGCGGCGGCGGAGGCCGCGCGGAAGTCCTCGCTCGAAGCCGGGTCCGCCGAGTCAGCCGAGGAGAAGGAGAGCGCCGAGCCGGAGGAGCCCGAGTTCCCCGTCGTCGGCGACGAACGGGCCGCCGCCTTCTTCGACCTCGACAACACCGTGATGCAGGGCGCCGCGATCTTCCACTTCGGCCGCGGCCTCTACAAGCGCAAGTTCTTCGAGCGCCGCGAACTCACCCGGTTCGCCTGGCAGCAGGCATGGTTCCGGCTGGCCGGCGTCGAGGACCCCGAGCACATGCAGGACGCCCGCGACAGCGCCCTGTCCATCGTCAAGGGCCACCGCGTCTCCGAGCTGATGTCCATCGGCGAGGAGATCTACGACGAGTACATGGCGGACCGCATCTGGCCCGGTACCCGCGCCCTCGCCCAGGCCCACCTCGACGCGGGCCAGAAGGTCTGGCTCGTCACCGCCGCCCCGGTGGAGACCGCCACGATCATCGCCCGCCGGCTCGGACTGACCGGCGCGCTCGGCACGGTCGCCGAGTCGGTCGACGGCGTGTACACCGGACGCCTGGTCGGCGAACCCCTGCACGGGCCCGCCAAGGCCGAGGCGGTACGCGCCCTGGCGGCGGCGGAGGGCCTGGACCTGGCGCGCTGCGCCGCGTACAGCGACTCCCACAACGACATCCCGATGCTGTCGCTGGTCGGCCACCCCTACGCGATCAACCCGGACGCCAAGCTCCGCAAGCACGCCCGCGCCCTGGACTGGCGGCTGCGCGACTACCGCACCGGCCGCAAGGCGGCCAAGGTCGGCATCCCGGCCGCGGCCGGCGTCGGCGCCCTCGCGGGCGGCACCGCGGCGGCCGTCGCCCTGCACCGCCGCCGCCGCTGACCCCGGCCGCCCCCGCCGCCGCTCCCGCCCCGCCGCCCTCCGGGCACCCCTGCCGCCGACCACAACCCGTCGCGCCCGCAGACAGATCCGGAAGTAAATCGATCAACAAGCGATCACGTTGTGCTGCCTGATGCGTCGAAAAGTTGGCACGGAAGCGACGTAATCGGTGATTTGAGCAACTGGGTGTAGCACAGCCTGTACGAAGCGTTATTCTCCTCAGACGCATTCCGGACCCGCCACTCACTACGACGAGTGACGGATTCGCACTGCTCGTGATGGAAGCTCTGCCTCTGGGAGTCCCGTGTACCCACACGTCGGGGTTGACGCCTCGGGCCTGGCTACGCTGCGCGCATCGGTCGCCGACCGCCTGCGCGGCTTCGTCCCCACCGCGTACGCCGTACCCGCCTTTGCCGCCCCTGCACCTGCCGGCCCCTGCTACGCCCTGGCCGAACGCAGTGCGGCGGTCGGAAGACGCAGCAACCGCGGCGCCACGTCCACTACCACCGTCCGTCGGCCGACCGCCGACAGCGACAGCGCGCGCATGATGGAGCTCGTCGAGCGCGCCCAGGCCGGCGAGGCCGACGCCTTCGGCCGCCTCTACGACCAGTACAGCGACACCGTCTACCGCTACATCTACTACCGCGTGGGCAGCAAGGCGACGGCGGAGGACCTCACCAGCGAGACCTTCCTGCGCGCCCTGCGCCGCATCTCCACCTTCACCTGGCAGGGCCGCGACTTCGGCGCCTGGCTGGTCACGATCGCGCGCAACCTGGTCGCCGACCACTTCAAATCCAGTCGTTTCCGGCTGGAAGTGACCACCGGCGAAATGCTCGACGCCAACGAGGTCGAGCGCAGCCCCGAGGACTCCGTCCTGGAGTCCCTCTCCAACGCCGCCCTGCTCGACGCGGTGCGCCGGCTCAACCCCCAGCAGCAGGAGTGCGTGACCCTGCGCTTCCTCCAGGGCCTCTCGGTCGCCGAGACCGCCCGCGTGATGGGGAAGAACGAGGGCGCGATCAAGACCCTCCAGTACCGCGCCGTCCGCACCCTCGCCCGGCTCCTCCCGGACGATGCCCGCTGACCCCACCTCCCCCGTCCGGACCGGCCCCGGCGTTGTGTTCATGACGCACTGGTCCGATCATCTTTCGTGCGTAACCCAAGTGCCGCGCCACTCGTTGTGCCGGATGCAGGCCCCCTGTCGTCACACCATGTCCGCAGACGCTCACTCGATCGTGTGGAAGCGCTCAAGGTGTGCAACCTTCCGGATGCCCAGGGGAGTCGACCGTCATGACGAGAGGAGGTGCCGCCAGTGATCGCAAACGTTTCGGCACACCGGCGGGCGAACGCCTTCGCCCAGGCCCTGGAGGAGCAGTCGCTCCGCGGTGCGGCGGCCGTACAGCCCGAGGACCCGGCCGAACAGGCCGACCGAGGACCGCTGTTGGCCCTGGCGAACGGCCTCGGCGAGCTACCGAAGCCTCAGTTGGACCCCGAGGTCAAAGTGGTGCAGCGAGCCCAGCTCGTCGCCGCCATGGAGGCCATGTTCGCCGAGGGGGGCGCGTCCGCGGACCCTACGGTGCCCGGACAACGGAGCAGGGGCAGCCACCGCGCCTCCCCGCTCCGCAAGCTGCGCCCGAGAACCCGCTGGTCGAGGGGGCTCGCCGCCGGCGGGCTCACGGTCGGTGTGGCCGCAGGAGCCTTCGGCGGAGTGGCCGCTGCCAGCTCCGACGCCCTCCCGGGTGACTCGCTCTACGGCCTGAAGCGCGGCATGGAGGACATCCACCTCGGCCTCACCAACAACGACACCGACCGCGGCGAGATCTACCTCGACCAGGCGTCCACCCGCCTCAGCGAGGCCCGCCGCCTCATGGAGCGCGCCCGCTCCGGCCACCTCGACCACGAGCAGCTCGGCGAGATCAGGCGCACGCTCAACGGCATGACCCACGACGCCACCGAGGGCCACCGCCTCCTCCACGCCGCCTACGAGCGGGACGGCGCCCTCGGCCCGATCCAGGCCCTGGACAGCTTCTCCCGCTCCCACCGCGACAGCTGGACCAACCTCCGCGACCGCCTCCCCGTCCAGCTCACCGACGTCGGCGACCAGGTCAGCTCCGTCTTCGCCGCCATAGACGAAGAAGTCGCGCCGCTGCAGTCCCTGCTCCCGCGCGCCCCGGAGAAGAGCGGCGGATCCCAGCGCTCCGGCTCCACCGGCACCAGCACGGACCCGTCCACCGGCGCCCGCACCCCGTCGCCCTCCTCGTCCGCCCGCCACGACAAGGGCGGTACGGACACCAGCTCGTCCCCCCGCCCCTCGGACGCCGGCAGCAGCCCGGCAGACGGCCTGATCGGCGGCGGCACGGACGGCGGCGGCCTCTTCGACCCGCCCTCGCCCGACGCCACCACCCCGTCGAAGGACACCCCGAGCACACCCCCGGCCCCGGACGTCACGCTGCCGCCGCTGCTCCCCGGCCTGATCGGCGGCCTCGGCATCCACGCCGAGGACGACAAGGGCTGACCCGCCCCGCCGGTGCGGCGGCGGCCGTCAGAAGAACACCGACCGCCGCTGCACCAGCAGCTTGTACAGCGTGTGCTGGATCTGCTCCCGCACCTGATCCGTCAGGTTGAACATCAGCATCGGGTCCTCGGCCGCCTCCAGCGGATAGCCGTCCGTCTCGATCGGCTCCCCGAACTGGATCGTCCACTTCGTCGGCAGCGGCACCGCCCCCAGCGGCCCCAGCCACGGGAACGTCGGCGTGATCGGGAAGTACGGGAAGCCCAGCAGCCGCGCCAGCGTCCTGGAGTTCCCGATCATCGGGTAGATCTCCTCCGCGCCCACGATCGAGCACGGCACGATCGGCACCCCGGCCTTCAGCGCCGTCGACACGAAACCGCCCCGCCCGAAGCGCTGCAGCTTGTACCGCTCGCCGAACGGCTTGCCGAGCCCCTTGAAGCCCTCCGGCATCACCCCGACCACCTCGCCGTTGCGCAGCAGCCGCTCCGCGTCCTCCGCGCACGCCAGGGTGTGCCCCGCCTTCCGGGCCAGCTCGTTGACCACGGGCAGCATGAAGACCAGGTCCGCCCCGAGCAGCCGCAGATGCCGCCCCGCCGGATGGTGGTCGTGCACCGCGACCTGGAGCATCAGCCCGTCCAGCGGCAGCGCCCCGGAGTGGTTGGACACGATGAGCGCCCCGCCCTGGGCCGGGATGTTCTCAACGCCCTTCACCTCGACCCGGAAGTACTTCTCGTACACCGGCCGCAGCAACGACATCAGGACCTGGTCGGTCAGCTCCTCGTCGTAGCCGAACTCGTCCACGTCGTACTCGCCCGTGACCCGCCGCCGCAGGAAGGCGAGCCCTCCCGCGATCCTCCGCTCCCAGCCGCCCCGCCCCGCGGCCTCCCGCGGGCCCTCCTGGGGCTCCTCGGGCGGCGGCGAGGCGTCCGGCTGCCCCGGGAGCGCGCTCACCGACCCGGTGCCGCCTACCGGAGGCCGCCGGCGCGCGGCGCGCGGCAGACCCCCGGACCGCGAACGGTCGTCGTCGAACGGAATGACCTTGGCATCCGCCATCGTCGCTGCACTCCTCTACCTGGCGCTCGGAGTCGGGTGTGTGTCGCCGTCCGCCCCGGCGATCCGGGGCACCGCCGCGGCCACGCGGTCCACGGCCCGGCCGACCGCCTCGGGCGGCAGCAGCCCCGGCGCCCGGCTGCGCGCGAAGTCCGCGAACGCCTCCGCCGTGGAGTAGCGCGGGGAGAACCCCAGCGTCTCGCGCATCTGGACCGTGGAGACCACCCTGCCATGGGTGAGCAGCCGGATCTGCTCCGGCGAGAAGTCCGTCATGCCGACCGCCCTCAGCGCCTGCCCGACCCAGGTGACCGCGGGCAGCAGCAACGGCACAGTCGGCCGCCCCAGCCGCCGCGAGCACTGCGAGAGCAGCAGCACCCCGTCGCCGGCGATGTTGAACGTGCCGCTGTTCAGCGTCCCGCGCCTCGGCTCGCTCGCCGCGATGCCCAGCACGTCGATGACGTCGTCCTCGTGGACGAACTGGAGCCTCGGGTCGTACCCGAACACGGTCGGCAGCACCGGCAGCGACAGGTAGTCCGCGAGCGGCGAGTCCGCGTCGGGCCCCAGGATGTTCGCGAACCTCAGCACGCACACGGCCACGTCCGGCCGGCGGCGCGCGAAGCCCCGTACGTATCCCTCGACCTCCGCGGCGTCCTTCGCGAAGCCGCCTGCCGGCAGCGACTTGGGCGGGGTCGTCTCGTGGAAGACCGCCGGATCGCGGGGCGCGGAACCGTACACATTGGTGCTGGACTTCACCACGAGCCGCTGCACGGCCGGTGCCTTCTGGCAGGCGCCGAGCAGCTGCATGGTGCCGATGACGTTGGTCTCCTTGACCGCCGTACGCCCCTGCGTGCCGAGCGCCGTGCCGCTGACGTCCAGGTGCACGACGGTGTCCACCGCGTGCTCGGCGAGTACCCGGGCGATGGCGGGCTGGCGGATGTCCGCGCGGACGAAGACGGCGTCGCCCAGTTCGTGCCCCGGGTCGACCGCGTCGACGGCGATCACCCGCTCCACGTCCGGCTCACGCTGGACACGCCGCACGAAACGGCCGCTCAGCTGCCGGGCCGCTCCCGTGACGAGCACGACCTTCCCCAAGATCAGCGCCTTCCGTCGGTCTCCCGTATTCGGTCGGTCTTCCGTGCGAGAGGTGAGAAGTCCCGCAGGACGTCACCGTAGCGGGTGGACACCCCCCGCACACAGCACCGCAGCCCTCCCGCCGGGACGGCGGGAGGGCTGCGGATTCACGAACTGCGTTCGCCTACTTCTTGTTGCGACGCTGAACGCGCGTGCGCTTGAGCAGCTTGCGGTGCTTCTTCTTGGCCATCCGCTTACGCCGCTTCTTGATAACAGAGCCCACGACTACCCTCGCTCACTTCTTCTTCACTGGTGCGGGGCGTCTGGGCCCACACGACCTACGTCGGCCTAGCCTACCCGCCACCGCGTGAGGGACGTAATCCGAGGGGAATGTCAGGCCGATGCCACCCCCACGAAGGACTCGCGGAGATACTCGTGAACCGCTTGCTCCGGCACCCGGAAGGACCTGCCCACCCGGATCGCCGGCAGATGCCCGCTGTGCACCAGGCGGTACACGGTCATCTTCGACACCCGCATGACCGAGGCGACTTCCGCCACAGTCAGAAACTTGACCTCGTTCAGAGGCATCTCGCTGTCAGCAGCCATGACTCACCTGTACCTTCCGCACGAGACGCGCACCGGCTTCCCCTCCGGTGACTCTTCGTCGTTGTGCGCTCACTCCCCAGATTAGGGGCGGGTGATGCGAGTGGGGAAGAGGAGAGACGATCGGCCGCTACTGTGACAGACACGCCCGATTGAGTACATAGCGCGTGAGCGGCAGGTAGTACGCGGAGCGCACGGCGTCGTCCAGCGGAACGGCGACCGCCACCCGCCCCTCGGCCTCCCCTACGAACAGCGCCGGATCGTCCGTATCGGCGAGCCCGATCGCCTCGATGCCCAGCTGACCTGCCCCGCAGACCCACCCGTGGTCCCCCACGACGAGTTCCGGAAGCGGCCCCCGGCCCTCCGCAGCGGCCTCCAGCACCACCCTCACCGGAAGCGGCGAATGGGAGTGTGCGCCGGTGCCACCGCCCGCAGCCCCCGCGCCGGGTTCACGCACCAGCGCGACTCCCCGTACGTAGTCGAGGTTGTACGTACGTAGGCCGAACCGAGTCGTTATGTCGATACATCGCCCCTGCGCCGGGGTGAGAACAGGGCACCCCACCGTCGACAAAGCGTCTGCCAGCGCCGCGTAGAAACCGAGCAGCCGATGCGGATGCCCCGTCCCGAAGAGCACCGGCGCCCGCCGCGCCGCCGCCTCGGCCAACCGCGCGGCGAACGCGTCAAGACCCGCCACCGTCCGCTCGGGATCGATCACATCGGGCCCCGACACATGCGCGGGATCGTCCGAGACCCCGCACCGGTCCGCCATCAGCCGCAGCAGCTCCCGCTCCCCCCAGCCCCGCCCGGGGTCGAGGCCGAGCGTCACCCGCGGGTCCCTGGCCGCGAACAGCCGATAACTCCGCAGACTCACCTCACGCGAGGTCGCCACGGGCCCGGCCAGCCGGGCCGCCAGCAGATGCGCACGCAGCGCTCCGGTGCTCAACACCCCACCGATGCTGCCCCACCCGCACCATCCAGGGACCAAAAGCCGGATTTCGCCCCACAGTCGGCGTAACCCGTACTCACATCCCGTACGTCCTCAGGCCAGCAGCCCCCGCAGCGGGAACGCCGACCGCCGCGTCGCCAGCACCGCCTGGTCCAGCCGGTCCGCCGGGTCGTACCCGTCCTCCCACGACGACCACGACGGCGTACGCCCGTCCGTCATCCGCGTCGGCCCCGGCTGCCGCGTCCGCGCGTACACCTCGTCCCGCCAGGACGACGGAATCACCGACTCCGGGTGCACCGGGGCATGCGCGGCGATGCCCACCAGATGCGTCCAGGACCGCGGCACCACGTCCACCACCGCGTAGCCGCCCCCGCCGAGCGCCACCCACCGCCCGTCGTCCGCGTACGCGTGCGCCAGGTCGTGGCAGGCCGCCATCACGGACCGCTGCGCGTCCAGCGAGACCGCGAGATGCGCCAACGGGTCCTCGAAGTGCGTGTCCGCCCCGTGCTGCGTCACCAGCACCTGCGGCCGGAAGTCCGCCAGCAGCTCCGGCACCACCGCGTGGAACGCCCGCAGCCACCCGGCGTCCCCCGTACCGGCCGGCAGCGCCACGTTGACCGCACCGCCCTCACCGGCCCCCGCCCCGGTCTCCTCGGGCCATCCGGTCTGCGGGAACAGCGTCCGGGGGTGCTCGTGCAACGACACGGTCAGGACCCTCGGGTCCTCCCAGAAGGCCGCCTGCACCCCGTCGCCGTGGTGCACGTCCACATCGACGTACGCGACCCGCTCGGCGCCCAGCTCCAGCAGCCGCGCGATGGCGAGGGCCGGGTCGTTGTAGATGCAGAAGCCGGCCGCGCCCCCGGGCATCGCGTGGTGCAGCCCGCCGGTGAAGTTCACCGCGTGCCGGGTCTCCCCCCGCCATACCGCCTCGGCGGCCGCCACGGACTGCCCGGCGATCAGCGCCGACACCTCGTGCATCCCGGCGAACGCCGGATCGTCCACGGTCCCGAGCCCGTACGCCTGGTCGGCCGAGCGGGGATCGGCCGACGCGGCCTTCACCGCCGCCACGTAGTCCGGCCGGTGCACGAGCCGCAGCGTGGAGTCCCCGGCCGCCTTGGCCGCCACCACGTCCACCGCCCGGTCCAGACCGAACGCGCGCACCAGCCCCATCGTCAGGGCAAGCCTGACCGGGTCCATCGGATGGCTTTCCCCGAAGTCGTACCCCGTTACTGCGTCATCCCACATCAACTGTGCGCGGCCGCTCATGCCCGCCACCGTATCGGGCGGGTTCCGCCGCGAACGACTTGGCGTACACGAGCGTCGCGAGCACCAGCACCATCGGCACCAGCATCGCGCCCCGGTAGCTCCAGGCGTCCCCGAGCGCCCCGACGAGCGGCGAGCCGACCAGGAAGCCCACGTAGTTGAAGATGTTCAGCCGGGCGATCGCGGTGTCGCTCGCCGCGGGGAACATCCGCCCGGCGGCGGCGAACGTCTGCGGCACGATCACGCACAGCCCGAGCCCCAGCATGGTGAACCCGAGCATTCCCGTCCACGCCCCGTCCGCGACGGCCACCACGCCGAATCCGGCCGCCGCCAGCACGGTCCCGGCCCGCACCACGGCCACCGCGCCGAACCGCCGCACCCCGAAGTCCCCGACGGCCCGCCCCAGCAGCGTCGTCACCATGTAGACGTTGTACGGCACGGTCGACAGCTGCTCGGAGCTCCCCAGCACGTCCTGGAGGTACTTCGCGCTCCAGTTGGAGACCGTCGAGTCCCCTATGTACGCGAAACACATCACCAGGCAGAGCGGCAGCAGCAGCCGGAACGACACCGACGCGGTCTTCCCGCCCTCGGCGCCCTTCTCCAGCTCCTCGTCCTTGCCGCCCTCGACGTACCACCGGCTCCCGATGAAGGCGACGGGCAGCAGCACCACGACCGCCGGCAGGTACGAGACCAGCAACGACAGGTCCCAGTGCGCCCCGGCCCACGCCATCGAGGCCCCGGCGATCCCGCCCAGGCTGTACGCGGCGTGGAAGCCCAGCATGATGGAACGCCCGTACGCCCGCTGGAGGCTGACGCCCATCATGTTCATGGACGCGTCCAGCGCGCCGACGGCCAGCCCGAACAGCCCGAGCGCCAGGGCGGCCTCCCACACCTCGCTGCCGGCCCCGACACCGAGGAGCGCGAGCAGGACGACGGGCTGCGCCCACCGCAGGACCACCCGCGGCCGCACCCGCGCGACCACCTTCTCGGTGACCACGCTGCCCGCCCCGGCCAGGATCGGCACGGCGGCGAGGAACACCGGCAGCAGGCCGTCGGATATCCCGTACCGGCCTTGGATGGCGGGAATCCGCGTCACCAGAAGGGCGAAGGTGACCCCCTGCACGAAGAAGCTCAACGCGAGGGACGCCCTGCCGTGCCGCAAACGTGCATCTGTCATGGCCGCGAGCGTAGAGCCAGTTTCTACCCATGGGTAGACGCGTCAGGCAAGCAATTCCGGCAGCTGTCCCATGTCGGAGAAGTACCCGGTCACACCGGTCAGCCGGTCCGCGGGCATCATCGACGTGAACCCGTACACGTCCATGCCGGCCGCGCGTGCCGCCTCGACCCCGAGCGGGCTGTCCTCGATGACGACGCACCGCTCGGGCGCGACTCCCATGCGCTCGGCGGCCAGCAGGAAGAGGTCGGGCGAGGGCTTCCCCCGGCCGACGTCCTCCGCGCTGAAGATCCACTCCTCCTCGAACCACTGGTCGAGCCCCGTCTTGCGGTGGCTGACCCGGATGCGCTGGTGGCTGCTGGAGGACGCGACGCAGTACGGGATGCCGTCGGCGACGAGCTTGCCCAGCAGGTCGTCCACCCCCGGGACGGGTTCCAGCTCCTGCTCGAACGCGGCGAAGACCCGCGAGTGGAGTGTGACGTCGAAGTCGTCCGGCAGCTTCGCCCCGGTCCGCTCTTCCACGAGGTCGTGCACGCGGTGCACGGCGGACCCCATGTAGTCCCGCAGGGATTCCTCGTACGAGGTGGGGTGGCCCAGCTCCGTGAGGTAGCCGGCCAGGATGGTGTTGGAGATCGGCTCGCTGTCCACGAGCACACCGTCGTTGTCGAAGATGACAAGTTCGTAGCGCATGGCACGACCTTAAACGTTCAGAACGCAGAAAAGCCCCGTGCCACAAGGGCACAGGGCTCTTCCTAAAAGGAGTTCGGCGGCGTCCTACTCTCCCACAGGGTCCCCCCTGCAGTACCATCGGCGCTGAAAGGCTTAGCTTCCGGGTTCGGAATGTAACCGGGCGTTTCCCTAACGCAATGA